>NZ_DASWNM010000066.1:0-62861 GCF_036399255.1 Longimicrobium sp. | reverse complement strand
TCCCGGGCGGGTGAACCCACGGCTGGAAAAGCGGAAAGCCCCGCAAACTGCGCGGGGCTTCTGTGTCGGCACGCACCCGAGCGTCATTCGGACGGAGCGCGGTGTCGGCCGTGTTACCGCCGGCATTGTCCCCGGGCGGGTGAACCCGCGGCTGGAAAAGCGGAAAGCCCCGCAAACGGCGCGGGGCTTCTGCGTCCGCACGCCCCACACTGTCATTCCGAGGGAGCGCCGCACCGCCCTGTCCGATACCCCATCGTCCGCGCGCGACCGAGGAATCTACTCTCTGCTGCTCGTGGTTCGTCGTCGCGCCCGGCACTCGCGGCCACAACCCGCGAAGGCGGGTTTCGCGCATTTCCCGCGGCGAATCCATTCGCTCCTGGGTCCGGGGGCCGCCACCGCCCGCGGGAACGTGCCGATCCCGCTCCCCCAGTCCACGAAGGCGGACTTCGTGTGGTCGTTGCCGCGAATTCATTCGCCCGGCAAGGCGGATCGCACCATTGCCAGTCGCGGCGCCGAACATTCGCCGGGTCCGGTGGCCGCCACCGCCCGCCGGAACGTGCCGATCTCGGCCCCCCAGTCCGCAAAGGCGGACTTCGTGTGGTCGTTGCCGCGAATTCATTCGCCCGGCGAGGCGGGCCGCACGATTGCTCGTCCTGGAGTTCCACTACCGCACTCACGCACTCACGCACTCACGCACTCCGCGACAAGGCAGCGGACGCGCCCGGAGTCCAGACGATGAGCGCCGCATCCGACTTCCTTCCGCCAAAGCTGCTGGAGCGCCTGGGCGGGCTGGACCTGATCGCGCGGACGGTGGTCAGCGGCTATCAGACCGGCATCCACAAGTCCCCGCACCGCGGCGCGGGTGAAGACTTCGCCAAGCACCGCGACTACCAGCAGGGCGACGACGTCCGCTACCTGGACTGGAAGCTCTACGCCCGCACCGACCGCCTGCACGTCCGCGAGTTCGAGGAGCGCAGCAACCTGCAGGCGTACCTGGTGGTCGACACGTCGGCGTCGATGGACTACGCCGAGCCGGGCGGCGTCACCAAGTCGCGCTACGCCGCCTTCCTGGCCGCCGCGCTCGCGCACCTCATGCTGCGCTCGGGAGACGCGGTGGGGCTGGCGCTCAGCGGCGCGGACCCGCGGCTGCTGCTGCCGCCCCGCTCGCGCCGCGGCCACCTGCACGACCTGCTGCTGCACCTGGAGCGCGCGAAGCCCGCCGGCACCGGCGCCGCGGCGGACGCGCTGGACCGGGTGGGCGGCGCGATGAAGCGGCGCGGGCGCGTCATCCTCATCAGCGACCTGCTGGAGGACGACGGCGGCGACGCGCTGATCGCCTCCGCCGGCCGCCTGCGCGCCCGCGGCGACGAGGTCATCATCCTGCGCGTGCTGACCCCGGCCGAATCCGGCGAGCGGGCGCCCGGCGCGGGATTGTTCTTCGATCCGGAGAAGCCCGGCCGCGAGCTGCCCGCCACGCCCGAGTCCGACGCTGGCTACGTCCGCCGCGTGACCGCGTACTACGACAGCATCGCCGACCGGCTGCGGGAGCGCGGGGTGGAGTACGTGCCGCTGTCGACGGCGCAGCCGGTGGAGGAGGCGCTGGTGGCCTGGGCCAACGTGCGGCGGGGGGCGTAAGCGTGCTGACCCTGGCCGTTCCCGCCTTCCTGATCGCCGGCGCGCTGGCGATGCTGGTGCCCCTGGCGCTGCACCTTATCCGCCGCCGTCCGCCCGGCCGCGCGCCCCTGCCCACCGCGCGCTTCCTGGTGGAGGACCCGCGCAAGGCCGTCCGCGTCAGCCGGCCGACGGACCTGCCGCTGCTGGCGCTGCGGATGCTGCTGCTCCTGCTGCTGGGCCTGGGCCTGGCGCGGCCTGCTTGGCTCCCGGCGCCGGAGGGAACCAGCACCGTGGTGCTGCTGGACCGGGGTTCCGCGCAGGGCGCCGCCGGCTGGCGCGCGGCGGTCGGCGAGGCGCGGCGGTCGCTGCTGGATGCGGAGGGCGAGTCGCACGGCGAACTGGTGCTGTTCGATTCCGCCGCGGTCCGGGTGGCGCGCGCGCGGATCACACCCCGGCTGTTCGATTCGCTGCTGGCGGCGGAGCCTTCCGCCGCGACGGCGGACTACGGGGCGGCGCTACGGTCCATTCCCGCCGCCGCGCGGGAGCTGCGCGGGGCGGATTCCGTGCGGGTGCGGATGATCTCGCCGCTGGCGGATGCGGGGTGGACGCCCGGGCTGGCCCCGCTGCGCCGCGCCGCTTGGCCCGGCACGCTGGACCTGTCCCGCGTTCCCGTCGCCGCGCTGTCCGCCGATTCCGCCGCGCCGGCCCCGGCGGAGCTGACCTCGGTCACGCTCGCGGCGCCGGGTGGAGGCTTCGTCGCTACGGCGCTGGGGGCGGTGGGGATGGAAGGCCCGCGCGTGAGCCCGTCCGGCGCGCTTCCCGCGGCGCCGGCTTCGGTGTACGTGCTGCTGGATGCGCCCTCCGCGTCCACCGCGAACCAGCTGCTGGAGCGCGCCCGCGCCGGCGCCACGCTGGTCGTCGCGCCCGGCGCGGCGGTCGATCCGCTCCGCGCCGCGCTGCCGTGGAGCGGGGGATTCGGCCTGGTGCGCGGCGGGGGGACGATGTGGTTCGGCGCGGAGACGGAGCTGGCGGGCGCGGCGGGACGCGTGCAGGCCGGCGGCCCGGCGCAAGGCGCGCGCACCATCGCCGCGTGGGACGATGGACGGCCCGCGGCCACGGCCCGGCGCCTCGGCAGCGGATGCATCGTGTTCGTCGGCACTGCGCTGGAGGGCGGGGAGCTGCCGTTCCAGGCGGAGTACCCCGCGGCGCTGGCGCGATTGACGCGCGGCTGTGAGGTCAGCGCGGGGACGGCGGAGCACCGGCCGCTGGATCCGGGCGCGCTGGCCATCCTCCGCGGCCGCGGGCCCTCCGCCGTCCCGGCGAGCGCCGTGGGCGCGGCGGGGGCGGGTGTCGAGCTGGGCCGCTGGGCGCTGGCCGCCGCGCTCCTCATCGCATTGATCGAAACGTTCCTGGCCTATCGCCGCCGCAGGACGGCCGCATGAATACCATCGCCCAATCCCCACCCATCGCCGGGCGGCCGCTGCAGGCGCCCGCGGAGCGGCTGATCGCCGGCGTGCGCGCGGCGTGGCGCCGCTCGGTGCTGCTGCGCGCGCTGGCCTGGGCGCCCGCGCTCTTTGCCGCGAGCGCCGTGCTGCTCGTCCTCATCGACCTCGTCCTTCCCATCCGCGCCGTGGGGCGCGAGGTGCTGCGCTGGCTGCCGGTGGCGCTGGGCGGGGGCGTGCTGGCGCTCTGCATCCAGCGCCTGGTCCGCCCGCCCGCGCCGCGCCGGTTCGCGCTGCTGGCGGAGGAACGCATTCCCGCGCTGCAGAACCGGCTGCTGACCGCGTTCGACCTGGCGGACCCGATGCCGGACGGCGTCGTCGGCCGCGCGTTCGTGGCCGAAGCGGAGCGGCACCTGCGCGACACCGGCCTGCGGGACGTGGCGCCGGCGCGGGTGCGGACCCCGGGGATGATCCTGGGGGGTTCGCTGGCGCTGGCGGCGGCGTTCGCGCTGGCGTTCCCCGGTGCGGCAGCGGAGGCGTGGACGCGGTGGATGCACCCGGCGGACGCCTACGCCAGCACGTGGCAGGAAGTGCGCGCGGAGACGCTCCCCAACGTGGAGGCGCCGCCCATCCCCCTGTTCGACGAGCTGCGCTGGACGGTGCAGCCCCCCGCGTACGCCGGCATCGCCGCGCAGGACGGGCGCGGAGACGACCCCATCAGCGCGCTCCCGGGGAGCCGCGTCCGCATCCGCAGCCGCTTTCCCGACCGCTGGGACGGCGTGCGGGCGGGTGCCATCGGTGGCGCGTCGCTCCCGGTGCGCCGGGACGGCGGGGAGTGGATCGTGGAGTACGTGATGCCGCCCGACGCACGCGGGCTGTCGCTGGAGGCCATGGCGGACGGCGGCGTGGTGGACCGGCGCATCGTTCCCCTGGCGCCGCTCCCGGACCAGCCGCCCGACGTGCAGCTGCTGGCGCCGGAGGCGGACCTCGTCCTCGCGTCCGGCGTGGGGCGCATCGGCCTGCGGGCCACGGCGGCGGACGACTACGGCGTGGGGCGCTTCGACCTGCACTGGACGCACTCGCGCGGCAGCGGCGAATCGTACGAGTTCGTGGAGGGCGACTGGGCCTTTTCGCGCGTGTCCCGAAACGGCCGCACCTCTACGGGCGAGCTCGTCATCGACCTGGGCACGCTGCGGCTGCAGCCGGGCGACATCATGCACATCCGCGCCGTGGCCCGCGACCGCAACAACGTCACGGGGCCGGGCGAAAGCGTGTCGCGCACGCGCATCATCCGCGTGGCGCGCCCGGACGAGATGGACCAGATCAACACCGACATCGGCGTTCCGGCGGAGCTGCCCAAGGACCCGGTGATGAGCCAGCGGATGATCATCCTGATGACGGAGCGGCTGATCCGCGAGCGGCCGCGCCTGTCGCGCCAGGAGCTGCAATCGCGCGCCGCCGAGATCGCCCAGCACCAGAGCCGGCTGCGCGAGGTGGTGGGCGAGCAGGTGTACGTGCGCGAGGCGGAAGGCGCCATCCAGCAGGGGGAGCAGGACTTCAGCTACCTGGAGCAGGGCGGCAGCGCGGGGACGCACGCGCACGAGGAAGGCGGCGCGGAGGAGGAAGAGCGCACGCCCGAGCAGGTGCTGGAGGAGGCGTCGGAGGCCACCGGGATCGGCGCCATCAGCGAGTTCGAGCACCGGCACGACGAATCCGCCATCCTGGACGTGAACCGCGACCTGATGCGGCTGCACAACCTGATGTGGAACAGCCAGCAGGAGCTGAACCTGGTAAAGCCCGACACGGCGCTGCCGTACCAGTACGAGGCGCTCAAGATCATCCAGGCGCTCAACCAGGCCGAGCGCACCTATCCGCGCGGCGACGTGCGCGTGGACCCCATCAACGTCTCCGAGGCGCGGGGGCAGGGAAAGATGGATGACGTGGCGCCCGCGGCCCGCTCCGGCGGCGCCGCGCTGGCGTCGCTCCTTCCGCTGCTGGCGGAGCTGGATCGCGTCGCCGCGGGGCTGGGACGCAAGGCGGGGCGCGCGTCGTCGCTGGAGATCAGCAACCTGGCCGCCCGCGTGCTGGGTGAGCCCACGGCGGACCGCGACGCCGCCGCCTTCATCTCCCGCGCCGCGGGCGAGGCGGGGAACGGCCGCACCGAACGCGCCAGGGACCTGCTGCGCCGCGCCCGCGAGCGCCTGGCTCCCCCCGCCGGCGCCGCCGCCCGCCCGCTGCCGTCCACCGCGGATCCCGCCGCGGCCGAGTACTTCCGCCGCCTGGGGAGGCCGCAATGAGGCGCTCTCCCTCGGCCAGCGGTTCGCTCGTTCCTCGCGAAGGCGGCCGACCCCTCCCCCAACCCCGGGGGAGGGGTGATGAAGACGCGCCCGCGCAAGCGGAAGCGCGATCGAAGTTCAACCTCCCCCAGGGGTTTTGGGGGAGGTGCGAGCCTAAGCGAGCGGAGGGGGCGCGGCGGACGCGCTGGATACCGTCCGTAGCTGTCGCATCCGTCGCGCTCCTTTCCTCCGCCGCGATCCTCTCCTCCTCCCGCGCGCCGCGGCAGGAGCCGGCGGCGCAGGCGGAGGCCGCGCCCGCGGCGGCGGACGCGTTCGTGTTCGCCACGGCGCGGTACGAGAGCGGCGACTGGAACAGCGCGCCGCTGGTGCCCACGAACATCCTGCACTCGCTGGCGCAGTACACGGGCCTGCCCGTCGCCTCCGCCGGCGCGGTGGTGGACCTGGCCAGCCCGGAGCTGTTCCGCTTTCCGTTCGTCTTTCTGACCGGCCACCTGCCGCTCCGCTTCAGCCAGCAGGAGAGCGCCAACCTCAAGGCATACGTGGAGCGCGGCGGCTTCATCTTCATCGACGACCACAACCACGACGTGGACGGGGGATTCCACAAGACGGCGACCGCGGAGATCCGCCGCATCTTCGGCGCGTCGTCGCTCAAGCAGATCCCCAACAACCACGAGCTGTACCGCTCGTTCTTCGTGTTCCCCGAAGGACCGCCCACCACCAGCCACGAGCTGAACGGCTGGGGCGACAACCTGATCCACGAGAACCTGTTCGGTGTGGAGGTCAACGGCCGCATCGGCGTGCTGTACAGCAACAAGGACTACGCGTCGGAGTGGAACTACCACGCGCGCAACAAGCGCTTCAACTCCGTCGACAACACGCGGTTCGGGGTGAACGTGGCCGTGTACGCGCTGACGCGATGAGCGCGTCCGTCCTCCTTCGCGGGCTGGTCCTGCTGCTGCTGGGCGCGGCGCTGGCGCTTCCCGGCCTCTGGCGCGGAAAGGGCGGCCCCGCCGCGCCAGCGTGGATCGAGAACGCCCGTGCGCTGGAGCGGCAGACGGACTCGCTGCTGGTGGGCCGCGCCCCGCCCGCCATCGCCCGCGCCTCCGCCGAGCCGCCGACCGCGGCGGAGCTGGAGGTGCTGGCCGCCGCGTCCCGCCGCGCGCCGCTGTATGCCGTGCTCCCGGCGCGGACGGCGTCGGTGGAGGCGCAGGCGCCCGCGCGTGCCCTCTCCGGCCGCGCCGCGGCGGTCGGCTTTCGCGTGCGCGCCGCGCCCGGGGACAGCGTGTGGGTGCGCCTTTTGGACGAGACGGGCGTGCTGGACAGCCTGCGCGTGCGGGCGGACGACAACGGCGGCTACGCGGGCGCCTTTCGCGTGCGCCCGCCGCGCCCGGGGTGGCGCGAGTGGACTGTGCAGGCGGGGGATGCCAGCGCGCGGACGGGCGCGTGGGTGGATTCCGCCGGGGCGCCGCGGGTGCTGGTGCGCGCCGGATTTCCGCACTGGGAGTCGAAGTTCCTGGTGCGCGCGCTGGAGGAGTCCGGCGCGGCGGTGGAGACGGCGTTCGACCTGGGGCGCGGCCAGTCCGTGGTGCAGGGCGGCTCCGGGCTGTCGCCCGAGCGGCTGGCGCGCGCGGACGCCGTCATCCTGCTGAATGGCGCCCCCGCCGGCGACGGCGACCGGCGGATGCTGCAGGACTGGGCCGCCGCGCGGGGCGGGGGCGTGCTCCTGGTGGGCGGGCAGGCGCGCTCTGGCGCGTTCGGGCTGGTGGAGGGGGTGGGTGCGCGGTCGGTGGACGGACCGTCGCTCACCTGGGCGCTGCCGCCGGAGCTGGCGCCACTCCCGGCGGACCGGGTGCGCTCCGGCGCGGTCGTCTTCGGTGGCGCGCGGCCGGGTGCGTCGATGGCGGCGATGAGCGGCGACGCGGGGCTGCTGGCCATGCGCCCGCTGGGGCGGGGGCGGGCGGCGTCGCTGGGGCTGACGGAGACGTGGCGGTGGCGGATGGAAGCCGGCCGCGTGCGGGAGCACCGCGAGTTCTGGCGCGCGCTGGTGGACTGGCTGGCCTCCGCCCCGCGCGGCCCGTTGACGGTGCGCGTGCCGGAGCCGGTCGGCCCGGCCGGCGCGCGCCGCGAGGTCGTGGTCTACGCCGCGGACGGCGCCGCCGCCTCCGCGCCGCCGCTGCTGGTGACGCGCCCCAACCGCCGCGCCGACACCGTGTCCCTCGTGGCCGATGCGGCGCGTCCCGGCGTGCTGCGCGGCGCCTTTCTGCCGGCGGACAGCGGGCTGTACACCTTTGCGTTCGCCGGTGCCGCGCCCTCCGCCGCCTACCTGGCCACCGCCGCCGCCGGCCCCGCGGACGACGCGTGGGCGCGCCTGTCCATGCTCGCCAGCCAGTCCGGCGGCCGCATGCTCCCCGCGGATTCGCTGCGCCCCCTCATCCGCCGCCTGGCGCCGGAGGGCGCGGACGATGGCGCACGGCTCCCGCTTGGCTGGATGCTGTTCTGGGCCCTGCTCCTTGCCGCCGCCGCCGAATGGGCGATCCGGCGGATGCGGGGGCAGGTGTAGCGATAGACCGGCTGGCCTGAGCCCCGGGCGGGTGAACCCGCGGCTGGAAAAGCGGGAAGCCCCGCAAACCGCGCGGGGCTGTGCGAACGGCGCAGGGCGGGGTGACTCCGCCAGCGGGAGCGAGTAAACTCGCCGCAACCACTGCGGAAAGCCTCGCAAACTGCGCGAGGCTTCACCCGCGGGAACATGCCGAGGAAAGTGGCGACCTTTATACTCTCTCGCACTCGTGGGAGTGGGTGCGAGCCTGAGCGAGAGGGTGAATGTCCCTCTGCTACCGTTGCAGACGCCTTGCGCGGCAACACGTCTTCGTTGAGATTCCCCTGATCACCACACTCTACCCGATCCACACATCAACTCCCGAATGACGAAGCACCTGCTGCGTTTCGCCGCGATGGGCGCGGCCGTGATCGCGCTGCATGCACCTGCTCGCGCGCAGGTGGCAGCACCGGCACCTGTACTCGCGAGTGATTCGCTGCCGGCGCTGCTGCCCTGGGGAATCGACGCCGCGGCGGTGTCGGCGGCGCTGGAGGCCAGGGAGCTGCGCGTGATGCTGACGCGCACCGGCCGCGAGGTGCACGCGGCCTCGCCCAACCGGCACCTGCAGGCCGTCGCCATCCTCAAGAGCGACAGCCTGGTGGGCCTTGTCTACTTTCATCCCGAGAACGCGGCGCTGAACGCGCACGACCTGTTCACGCAGGCCTCGGCGCGGGCGGAGGCGGTGCACGGCCCGCCGTTCTGCCGCCGGTCAGGGCTCGCCGTGTGGACGCTGGAGAACGCGCGGCTGGAGGTGCGCCTGCGCCGCTCGGTCGGCGACGGCGCGCCGGGCGCGGAGGTGCGCTACATCGGCCCCGGCTACGCGGAAGAGATGGCGCGCCGCACCACCGCGCGCCGCAGCACGCCGCGCCCGCCGGTAGCCGCATCGTCCCCATCGGTCCCCCGCCTGCTCGGCTCGCCCGTTCCTCCGCCCCCTGCGCCGGAGTCCGCACCTGCTCCCACGCCGGTCGCGGAGCCTCCCGCGCCGGATGCGTGCGCCGCGACCGCGTAGGAGTCGTCCATCAATGCGATGACGGCGACCTTCACGTTCACCAGGATTACAGACGAATGTCAACTGCTGACGAGCATAGCCTCCACTCTTCTTATCGTGAAGCGTTGCTGGAGCATCTGCTTGCCGGTGAGATCATGCGGAGTTTGTGGCTCAGCGGCGTTCATCGGATGGAGGTTCTCAAGCCGCAAGTAGACGATGGTGGGTACGATCTCTTGATGGAGGCAAATGGGATTGTTCGCCACATTCAGCTAAAAGCATCACACCGTTTCTCCAGCACTGCCCAGGTCAGCGTCAATCTCAGGTTGCTTGAGAAACCTAGTCTAGTGGATGTGTGGTTTGGGTGATCTTCGATCCGTCAACACTGGAGCTTGGTCCTTTTCTCTGGTTCGGCGGGTTGCCTGGCGAACGGCTGCCAGACGTGCGTGACTTGAAAGTCGCCCGCCACACGAAAGGGAACGCGCAGGGGGTCAAGCAGGAGCGTCCAAACATGCGGGTCCTCCCCAAAGGACGGTTCGAGAAGTTGGGGACGATGCCTGACCTGCTTCTTAGACTGTTTGGTCCGCTTCATCCAGAATAGGTCCGATCACAGCGAATTGAATCGGGGCTGCACATGCTGGGCAGCCCCGCCGTCGTTTCTCCGGGGACTGGGATCAGTCGCGACGGATGCGGCCCGGCGGGTCACCGGTGCTGGTGGGGCCGCCGCCGGAGCCCAGGTCCAGCCCGCTGGTGCCGCCGCCGCCGATGTCGTTGCTGGCGATCCCCGCGTCCCCGTCCGGCCCGTCGTCGCCGCGGACGGAGCCGCTGCCGCCGACGGCGGAGGTGCCGCCGCTGCGCTCGGTGTTGGGGCCCGGCGCACCCATGTCGCTGGGACGGTCGTCGTCGGGGGGTGCATCCATCCTCCCGGACCCGCCGGAGCCGCCGCCTTCACCGCGCTCGCCCGCCATCTGGTCGTCGCCGGCGCGGTCGGAGCCGTCGTCCGCGGGCGGGCCGCCCAGGTCGCGGCCGCCGGCGCCGCCGCCGTATCCGCCCAGGTCGCCTCCGCCGGCCCCGGCCGTGCCCCCGCCCAGGTCGCCGCCGCCGTGGCGTGCCGCGCCGCTCCCCATCCCCGTGCCCGGCTCGCCGCCGATCGGATTTCCGTCCTGACCCATGGTGCTCCTCCGCTCGCTGTGTGATCGTGAGGCGGCCGGAGGTATGCAAGTCGTTCGCCGGAGCGGAGGCAGCAGGATAGGTTAGAGGGGACAGGTTACAGGGGACAGCGTGCCAAGGCCTTACTTTCGCACTTTCGCACTTTCGCACTCACGCACTCACGCACTCACGCACTCACGCACTTCATGCCGGTCACCGCGTTCGTCAGCCACGAAGACTCCTCGCGCCACGACACGGGCTGGAGCCACCTGGACCACCAGGGGCGGCTGCCGGCGATCGTGCGCGCCGTGCAGCGCGACATGGTGGCCCTCTGGGAGCCGCTCCACCAGCTGGAGGGCGTCCCCGCCACGGAAGACGACCTGCTGCGCATCCACACGCCGGACTACATGGAGCGGGTGCGGGATCTGGCGATGGACGCGGCGCGCGCGGAGCAGACGCTGATGCTGGACGGCGTCCCCGTCTCGGGCGCGTCGTGGGACGCGGCGCTGGCCGGCGCGGGCGCGGCGCTGACGGCGGTGGATGCGGTGCTGGCGGGCGAGGTGCGCAACGGCTTCGCGCTGGCGCGGCCGCCGGGGCGCGGTGCGTCGGCGGATGCGGCGGGCGAGTGCTCGCTGTTCAACAACGTCGCCATCGCCGCGCGGCACCTGCGCGAGCGGCGCGGGATCGAGCGCGTGCTGGTGGTGGCGTGGGGGGCGCTTCAGCCGCTGGCGCTGGCCCAGGTGCTGGCGGGGGATGATGGGATCCGGTTGATCTCCATCCACCAGCATCCCCAGTCCTTTCCCGATCCGCAGCCGGAAAGCGACGACGACGATCCGCCGATCCCCGGCGCCGCGCTTGCCCCAGGCAGTGGCGGCGACGATTTTGCCGCGGCGCTGCGCGAGGCGCTGGACGCCATCCCCGCGGCCGAATCCCCCGGCTTCGTGCTGCTCTCCGCCGGTTTCTGCATCCTGGCCGCCGACTCGCACGGCTCCCTGGCCGTGGAGCCGGACGAGGTGTACGACATTACCCTCCTGCTGCGCGAGTGGGTGGATGCGCACGCTGGCGGGCGGCTGGTCTCCGTGCTCGAGGGCGGCTACGCGGCCGCCGAGACCGCCCGCGCCGTCATCCAGCACCTGCACGCGCTCGCCGGCCTGCCGCCGGCGTGACGGCGGGCTGGGGCGCCGCTTCGGACGATCCCGTGCGGGTGGCGGGCGCCCCCTCCGGGCTCGCATTACTCGCCCACCTCCCCCAAGACTGCTGGGGGAGGTTGGGGTGGAGGGCGGGGGGCGGAGTGCTTCGGGCAGTGTAGTGCGAGTTGGTGGGCGGCCCCCCTCTCCCGGCCTCTCCCCCGCAAACTGCGCGGGGGAGAGGTGACGCGCACGACCGGCCGTCGAAGCGCGATCGAATTCTCCCCTCTCCGTGAGGAACGAACGGGGAGGGGCCGGGGGAGGGGCCCCCGTCCGGCGCAGTTCGCCCTTCGTCCGTCGAGCCCCGATCCTTCCGCTCCCCAACCTCCCCCAGCAGTTTTGGGGGAGGTGGGCGAGTAATGCGAGCCCGGTGGGGGCGCCCGCGGACGCAGATCGATCCCAGCCGAAGCGGGATCGAATTCTCCCCTCTCCGTGAGGAACGAGCGGGGAGGGGCCGGGGGAGGGGCACCCCGCCGACGCAGCTCCCGATCCCCTTCGCCGATCCCCGATCTCCGATCCCTCGGCCGAACTCCCCCCGGCTGGCGGCCCCACCAGCCCGCCTCTATACTTTCTCCCCATGCCATCGCGCCCCGACGCCCCGCCCGTCCCACCGCCGCCCCGGGAAGGCGGGCCGTCGATGCTGGACCTGGTGCGCCTGAGCGCGGAAACGGTGTTTCCCCCCGGCGGCGAGGACCTGTACCGGCGCATCGCCCAGCTGACGGAGCTGGCGCCGCAGAACGAGGTGCTGGACGCCGCCTGCGGGCGCGGGGTGAGCACGCTGTACCTGGCGCGCACCTTTGGCGTCTCGGGCGTGGGGGTCGATTCGGACCGCGTGCTGGTGCAGGAGGCGTATTCGCGCGCCCGCGACGCCGAGATGGACGGGCGCATCACCTTCGAGACCGCCGCGCTCGACGACCTGCCGTTCAAGGACGGCACCTTCGACGTGGCCATCGGCGAGATCGGCCTGGCCGCCAGCGCCGACCCTGCCCGCGCCGTGGCCGAGCTGGCGCGGGTGACGCGGCCGCACGGGTGCGTGGTGCTCATCCAGCTCATCTGGACGGGGCACGTGGACCCCACCCGCCGCGAGATCCTGGTGCGCCACCTGGGCGCGCGCCCCATGATCCTCGTGGAGTGGAAGCAGCTGCTGCGCGACGCGGGCGTGGTGGACCTTACCGTGGAGGACTGGTCCGACGCGCCGTCGCCGTTTCGCCCCACGGCGGGCGGCGGCGCGCCGTTCCCGGACTTCAGCGAGATCTTTACCCTCCGCGAGCGCATCGCCATCCTGTTTCGCGCGTGGCGCCGCTGGGGGTGGGGCGGGGTGAAGGGCGCCGTGCTGCGCGAGCGGGAAATCCACCGCCTGCTCACCCGCGAGCGGGTGCTGGGGCTTTCGATGATCAAGGGAACCAAGTGGCCCGTCACCCCGCCGTGACGCGGCCCGAACCCAGGGACCGGACCGGATGGCCGTCACCGAGCAGACCGTATCGCTGACCCCCGACACCGTCGCGCGCATCCAGGACGAGCTGCGCGCGCAGGGCGTGGACGGGTGGCTGATCTTCAACTTCCAGGGCACCAACGCGGTCGCCAACAACCTGCTGGGGCTTCCCGCCCTTACCCGGCGCTACTTCGTGTGGATTCCGGTGCAGGGCACGCCCGTCGCCGTCACGCACCGCATCGAGCAGCAGCCGTGGACGGGGTGGATCGGCGACAACTGGCCCTACTCGTCGTGGCGCGAGCTGGAGTCGCGGCTGTCGCAGCTGCTTCCCGGCAACCCGCGCGTGGCGATGGAGTACGCCCCCGGGAACGCAGTGCCGTACGTGGACCGCGTCCCCGCCGGGGTCATCGAGATGATCCGCGCCACCGGCGCCGAGCCGGTGACCAGCGGCGACCTGGTGAGCGCCTTCTACGCACGCTGGTCGGAGGAGGGGCTGGCCGGCCACCGCCGCGCCGCGCGGCACGTGTACGAGGTGGCGCACGAGGCCTTTGGCCGCATCGCCGCCGCGATCCGCGAGGGGCGCCTGCTGGGCGAATGGGACGTGCGCCAGTGGATCGCCGGCGAGTTCGCGCGCCGCGGCATCCGCGTGGGGGCCGACGCCATCGTGGCCGTCAACGAGAACGCGGCCAATCCCCACTACGCGCCGTCCGCGGACCAGCACAGCCTCATCGCCGAGGGCGACCTGGTGCTCATCGACCTGTGGGGCAAGGAGGACGAGGGCGCCATCTACGCCGACCAGACGTGGATGGGCTACGTGGGCGAGCAGGTGCCCCAGCGGCTGGAAGAGATCTTTGCCGCGGTGCGGGATGCGCGGCTGGCCGCCATCGACCTCATCCGCCGCCGGTCCGCGGCGGGGGAGGAGATCGCGGGATGGGAGGCGGACGACGCATCCCGGGCCGTGATCGTGGAGCGCGGGTGGGGCGAGCAGTTCATCCACCGCACCGGGCATTCCATCGACCGCGAGCTGCACGGCTCCGGGCCCAACATCGACAACCTGGAATCGAAGGATACGCGGCGGCTGATCCCCGGCGTGGGCTTTTCCATCGAGCCCGGCATCTACCTGGCCGGCGACGTGGGATTCCGCAGCGAGGTGGACGTGTACATGGGCCCCGACGGCCCGGAGGTGACCACGCCGGAGCCGCAGACGGCGGTGTACGCGCTGCTCTCCGACCCGCGCTTCGCCTGATGTCGGCCGAGCCGATCCCGCTGCCGCGCGCCGGGCCCGCCCACGGCTGGGCGCTGCTGGGCGTGGTGCGCGCGCCCGCGGACGGCGCGGGGGAGTGGGACGCGGCGGACCCCGCGCTGGGCGTGGAGCTGGTGCGCGCCGGCGACCTGGCGGCGCTGGTGGCCCCCGCGCCGCCGCAGGGGAGCGACGGGCACGCGGACCACGTGGCGGCCCGGCACTGGGAGGTGCACCGCGCGCTGCTGCGCGAGGACGTGGTCCCCGCGCCCGTGGGCGTGGTGTTCGCGGACCAGGAGCAGGTGCGGGCGTTTCTCACGGAGTCGCACGCGGGGCTGACGGGCGCGCTGGAGCGGGTGGCGGGGCGGTGGGAGTTCCGGCTGCACGTGGACGTGGTGGACAGCGCCTTCAGCCGCGACCTGGCGCTGGACCTGTCGACGCACATCTACGCCGAGCTGCGCCGCATCAGCGCCGCGGCGGTGACGCTCCCCAACCTGCGCGGCCGCGTTCTGAGCGCCGCCTTCCTGGTGGACCGCACCGCGTCGTCCGCGTTCCAGGACAAGCTGGCGGTCCTTGCCCGGCTGAACAGCGCGCTGGGGCTGGATTTGACGGGCCCGTGGCCGCCGTACGACTTCGTGACGATGGCGGGGTGAGGGTGAAGGGGTGAAGGGGTGAAGGGGTGAAGGGGTGAAGGGGTGAAGGGGTGAAGGGGTGAAGGGGTGAAGGGCGGGCGCCGCACGTGCGATGCGCGTTTACGGCCGCCCGGACCTCGCCTCACCACCCGGGTTGAAACCCGGGGCTGGAACGGCCACAAGCCCCGCCCTGGGCTCGCGGAGCTCGCCCGGCGGGGCTTCAACACCATGGACGCTCCGCGCAAACGGCGGGACGGCGCCACGAGGATGCCGTAGATCCCGTTGCGTGGCAAAAGAGTGTCATTCCGAGGGAGCGCCGCGCGGAACCCGCCGTGCCGCGGAGCCCGGGCGCGACCGAGGAATCTACTGTCTGCTGCTGGTGGATCGTCGGAATGACGGATACCCGCGGCCGCAATCCGCGAAGGCGGATTTTGCGATTTTCCCGCGGCGAATTCATTCGCTCCTGGAGGCGGGGCCGGCACGCGATCCAGAATCGACACACGCCATGCGTGACCCACACAATCGTCTGACATGAAGCTGACCTTCGAGACGTTCGAGCTGAACACCAGGCACGCGTTCAACATCGCGCGCGAGGCGGGGCCGCCGGCGCGCAGGCTGGTGTGGGTGCGCGTGCGCGACGAGGACGGCGTGGAAGGCTGGGGCGAAGCGTCGCCGCAGCCGTTCTACGGCGAGACGGCGGACACCGTCATGGCCGTGATGCCGCGCCTGGCGCGCGCGCTCGAGGCCGCGGCGGAGGGCGATCCGTTCGCGCTGGAGCGCATCGACGGGGTGCTGCACCACGCGCTGGCGCACAACGGCTCCGCGCGCGTGGCCATCTCCGCCGCGCTGCACGACCTCGTCGGCAAAAAGCTCGGGCTGCCGGTGTGGAAGCTGTGGGGGCTGGATCCCGTCGCGGCGCCGTCGTCGTTCACCATCGGCATCGACAGCATCGACGTGATGCGGCAGAAGGTGCGCGAGGCAGCGGCGTACTCCATCCTCAAGATCAAGGTGGGCACGCCCGACGACTTCGAGATCCTCACCATGATCCGCGAGGAGGCGCCGGACAAGACGATCCGCGTGGACGCCAACACCGGCTGGACCGCCAAGCAGGCCATCTCCGCCATGCCCATCCTGGCCGACTTCGGCGTGGAGTTCGTGGAGCAGCCGCTCCCCGCGCACGACCTGGCCGGCCTCAAGCTGGTGCGCGACAACTCGCCGCTCCCCATCATCGCCGACGAATCGTGCGCGACGGCGGAGGACGTGGCGAAGCTGGCGGGGGTGGTGGATGGCGTGAACATCAAGCTCAGCAAGTGCGGCAGCCTGCGCGAAGCCGTCCGCATTGCCCACGCCGCGCGCGCCCACGGGATGAGCGTGATGCTGGGCTGCATGATCGAATCGACGCTGGGCATCGCCGCCGCCGTGCAGGTGGCGCCGCTGGTGGATTACGTTGATCTGGACGGCGCCGCGCTGTTGGCTCGCGACCCCTTCCGCGGCCCCGGCATCGAGGCGGACGGTACCCTGCGCTTCAACACCGCGCCGGGGCTGGGGGTTACGGAGGCGGGGACGGCAGGGAATAGGGAATAGGTAATAGGGAATAGCGGGAGGGGAATCTCCCCGGCCACCCAGAATTCCGACGGTAGATTCCTCGGTCGCGCGCCGGGTGTGGTGTGCGGGAAGGTTCGACGCGGCGCGCCCTCGGAATGACAGTTTGGGGATTGATCCGACTCTGGTCGCAGCGGGATCGAATTCTCCCCTTTCTCCCGCGCAGCGGGGGAGAGGGGCCGGGGGAGAGGGGGCCCCGTCGGGCGCCGGTTCGATTCCAGCCGTCGAGCTTCGGACCCAGGGTCACCCCGAGGTCGGCAAGGGCGAATGAATTCGCTGCAACAACCACACGAAGGCCGCCTTCGCGGACTGGCGGCTGTGGCGCAGGGGCAAGTGCCTGCCGCGTAGCGGGTCGTTGGAAAGCGGCCAACGTGCGGCCTGCCGGAGCGCGCTCGAATTCTCCCCTCTCCGTGAGGAACGAACGGGGAGGGGCCGGGGGAGGGGCACCCCGCGGACGCAGTTCGCTGCCTGCTTCATGCCTTGTCCGACTGGCCCCGCCGCCGATCCGGACCCATATTACCGGAACGGACGGCGCCCGCCGACTGTACGATCATCCCGCCCGCAATTTCCGCAGGCCTCCCACCCCGCAGTCGCATGCCGCTCGCCCCTCCCGCCGCGGAGCGCTCCACCGCCATCCCGCATACGGCACCGCCGCCACGGCTCCGCGCGTACGTCGTCGAACCGCGCATGCTGGATGCGGGCACGCGCGACGCCGCGTTCGCGCTGTTCCGCGCGCACTACGAGGGTGCGGACCGGGAGCGGTTCGAGCGGGACCTGGATGAGAAGCAGCGTGTGATCCTGCTTCGCGACCGGAGCAATGGAGCGCTCCGGGGTTTCTCCACGGTGCTGCACCGCGAGGTGCGTGTCGGGAATCGGACGGCGACGATGGTGTTCAGCGGCGACACGGTGATCGACCGGTCGTGCTGGGGGCAAAAGTGCCTGCAGAGCGCCTTCGCCACCCTCCTGTTCCGCCTCAGGATCCGGCACCCGGGCCGTCCGCTGTACTGGTTCCTGCTCTCCAAGGGGTGGCGCACGTACCTGCTGATGGCCAACCACTTTCCGCTGGCCGTCCCCCGCTGCGACCGCGCCGAGCCGCCGGAGCTGCGCGCCGCGCTGGACGCGCTTGCCACGGAGCGCTTCGGCGCGGAGTACGACGCGGCGGCGGGGATCATCCGCTACGCCACTCCGCACGAGCGCGTGCGTGACGGCGTGGCGCCGGTGGAGGCGGCGCTGCTGGCCAACCCGCACGTTCGCTTTTTCGTGGATCGCAACCCCGGCCACGCGCGCGGCGAGGAGCTGGCCTGCCTGGCGCAAATCCGGCTGCGCGACCTCGCCCGCACGGCGGCGGGGATCGCGTGGAAGCGGCTCGCGGCCACGGGCGCGCGGTGAGCGCGGCCGCCCGCATCGCCAGCACGCTGTACCGCGCCGCCGCGGCGCCCGCGAGTGCCCGCTTTACGCGCGCGCTGCGCGACCCCGCGGCGGCGCAGGCGGCCATCCTGCGCCGCATCCTCCACGAGAACCGCGACACGGAGTTCGGCCGGGCACACGGGTTCGGCGACGTGCGCACGGCGGCGGACTTTCGCGCCCGCGTGCCGGTGCGCGACTTCGCGGAGCTGCAGGGGTGGATCGGCCGTGCCTGCGATGGCGAGCCGAACGCGCTGACCGCCGCGCCGGTGCGCTTCGTGGAGCCCAGCGGCGGCACGTCGGGGCTGTCGAAAGAGGTGCCGTACACGCAGCGGCTGCTGGACGAGTTCTCCGCCGCGACCATGCCGTGGATCGCGGACATGCTGCGCAGCCGGCCGGCGCTGCGCGGGGGGCAGGCGTACTGGGCCGTGTCGCCCCCGTCGCGGCGGCGCGAGCGGACGGCGGGGGGCGTGCCGGTGGGGATGGAGCACGACAGCGACTACTTTCCGCCGCTGGTGCGCGCGCTGCTGGACCGCTCGCTGGGCGTCCCGCGCGCCGTCTCGCGCATCCCCGACCTGGCCGCCTGCCGCCGCGTGACGCTGCGCGCGCTGCTCGCCATGCCGGACCTGGCGATGATCTCCGTGTGGAGCCCGTCGTTCCTCACCCTCCTTGCCGGCGCGCTGGACGAGGAGTGGGACGCGCTGCTGAGTGAGATGGAAAGCGGCCGCCTTTCCGCCGCGCTCGCTCCCGAGTTGCGGACGGAGCTGGAGCGGGCGCTCCCCGCGCGTCCCGAAGCGGCCGCCCGCCTGCGCCGCCGTTTCGGACGGCGCCCGCCGGAGGACCTGGGCGCGCTGTGGCCGCGGCTGGCGCTGATCTCCTGCTGGGCGGACGGCCACGCGGCGCGGGCGCTGGACGGGATGCGGCGCCGCTTTCCGCGGGTGGAGGTGCAGGGCAAGGGGTTGCTGGCGACGGAAGGCGTGGTATCCATCCCCCTTTTCCGCGCGGAAGCCCCGGTGGCGGCGGTCACGTCGCACTACCTGGAGTTCCTGCCGGATGGGGATGCGGATGCCGCGTTCGGCGTCCACGAGCTGGAGCCCGGCGCCACGTACGAGGTGGTGCTGACCACGGGCGGCGGGCTCTACCGCTATCGGCTCAAGGACCGCGTGCGGGTGGAGGGACGGCTGGAGCGCACGCCCACGCTGCGCTTCGTGGGCCGGGCGGACCGGGCCAGCGACCTGGCGGGGGAAAAGCTGACGCCGGAGCTGGTGGAGCACGTCCTGGCGCGCGCCGCCGCGGAGACCGGCATCCATCCCCCCTTCGCCCTGTTGGCCCCGGAATGGGGAGAGCCGCCGCGCTACCGCCTGTACGCCGAAGCGTCGCCGGACGACGCGCGCGCGCTGGCCGCGGCGGCGGAGCGGATTCTATTGGATGCGCATCATTACGGTCTCTGCCGTGCGCTGGGGCAGTTGAACTCGATCGAGGGAGTGGCGGTGACGGACGGCGAGCGCGTGTACGAGCGCGTCTGCACGGCGCGCGGGCAGCGGGCGGGATCCATCAAACCGCCCGCGCTGGATGCGGGTACGGAGTGGGCGCGGGTGTTCGACGTGCCCCAGGCTACGGAGGTCGGATGAAGGTGCCGCGAAAGGTCCCGGTGTGGCTGCTGGCGGCCGCGGGCGTGTCGGCGTTCGTATACCGGTTCGCGCGCAAGCAGAACCGCGGCGAGCGCGTGGGCGGCGCCATCTCGCTGCCGAAGTCGATGTGGCTGAACTACACGCTGCTGTCCTGGTTCGTGATCCCCGCCGAGCTGCTGCGCCGGGAAGGGCTGTCGCCGGAGAACCGCGCGGTGCTGCGCGCGCACCTGCTCAGCTTTACGGCGCGCGGGGCGGCGGAGATGTGGATGCTGTACCGCACGCATTCCTGGCGGTGCGCGTATGGCGTGGGCCACGACGCCATCGACCTTGCGATGCTCTCCTTGATGATGCGCTCCGGCCGCGACGGGAGCAGGGAGGGTGTGGACGGCATTGCACGGCGGCACCTGGACTCCATCCGCGCCACGCTGGTGGCGGAGATGGTCTTCGCCACGCTGTTCAACCGTACGGTCGCGGGCAAAACGCAGGGCCAGGACGGCATCTACTTCGCCAACGACGAGCCGCACTTTCGCCGGATCAACAACCTGACCGCCGCCGTGGACGTGGTCTCCTACGCCCGGCTGGCGATGGTGATGCGGGACCTGGTGCGGCTGGATTCCGCAGACGCGGCGACCGCCACCACCTAGAAGCCCTGGTGGAATCGGCAGCCGCGGAGCGACCCGCGGCGCCCCCTCCGGGCCGGCACCACCGGCCCACCTCCCCCAAAAACCCTGGGGGAGGTTGGTGTGAGGCAGGGACCGGGGTGCCTCGGCCAAGTCGGTGCGGGATGGTGAGCCGCCCTCCACCCCGGCCCTCCCCCGCAAACTGAGCGGGAGAGGGGGGCGCTGGCGGACGCGCTCGAAAATCTGTCGAAACCGGGACCGCCGCTCGCGCCGCATCTGTCCGCAGCGCAATCGAATTCTCCCCTCTCCGTGAGGAACGAACGGGGAGGGGCCGGGGGAGGGGCACCCCGCCGACGCAGTCTGATCCCTGCCGAACCGCACCACCCCCGCCCACGCACGAACTTACATCGAAGGCACCCCCATGCAGGCTCCGACTTCGCCCCAGACCCCCACCTCCATCGCCGTCCCCGCCATCGCGGGCTGCCCGGGCGGGCGCCCGACGGACGCGCCCGAGGCGCGGCCCATCATGCGCTTTCGCTGCGGGACGCTGAACGAGAACTGGTACGTCGCCGCACTGTCGAAGCAGGTGACGGCGAAGAAGCCGTACGCCGTCACCATCATGGAAGAGCCCCTGGTGCTCTTTCGCGGCGCGGACGGGCGGGCGACGGCGCTCATCGACCGGTGCCTGCACCGCAACGCCGCGCTCAGCAAGGGCGATCTGTTCGACGGCTGCATCGGCTGCCCCTACCACGGGTGGACGTACAACGCGGAGGGCGAGCTGGTCATCGTCCCCTCGGAAAGCCCGGAAAAACGAGCCAGGGAAGGACGCCGGCTGGAGCGCTTTCCCGTGCGCGAGCAGGACGGCTTCGTGTGGGTGTACCTGGGCACGCCGGAGCTCGCGGAGGAAAAGGAGCCGTTCCGCTTTCCGCACGCGGGCGAGGAGGGATGGCGCTCGTACGTGATGCTGACGCCGTTCGACGGGGACGTGACGGACCTGGTGGAGAACTTCATGGACGTGCCGCACACGGCGTTCGTGCACAGTGGCTGGTTTCGCAAGGCGGCCAACGTAAAGCGCGCCGAGGCCACCATCGAGCGCACGGCGGACGCGGTGCACGTGGAGTACTTTCAGCCGGACGACTCCATCGGCTTCAGCAAGTGGCTGCTGAACCCCGACGGCAAGGTGATGACGCACACCGACCGCTTCTTCATGCCCAACATCACCCGCGTCGACTACATGTGGGGCGAGCGGCGCGGCTTCGTCATCACCTCGCAGATCACGCCCATCACCCCCGAGCGGGCGATGGTGTACACCGCCATCACCTTTCGCTTCGGCGTGTTCAACCCGCTCGCGCGGTGGCTGCTGCCGCCGTACACGCGCACCGTGATCCAGCAGGACGTGCGGATCATGGAGGTGCAGACGGGCAACCTGCGGCGCTTTGGGGCGCGGCGCTTCAGCGGCACGGCGGCGGACGAGATCCACCGCGCCATTGAGGCCCTGCGCGACCACGCCGCCGCCGGCGAAACCGGCCCGCCGCCGGAGCCGCGCGCGGACCGGATCGAGTTCTGGATGTGACCGCCTCCGTCGACGCCGGCCTGCTTCAGCTCCGCCGCGCCACGCCCGCCGATGGCGCGGCGATGTGCGAGCTGTTCGCGCGGGTGCCGATGGAGACGGAGCTGGCGCTTTCCATCCGCCGCGATCCGGACTTCGCCGCGCTCCTCCGCCTGCAGTCCGGCGACTGGGAGTGCTGGGTGGCGGAGGACGCGGGACGGGTGGAGGCGATGGCGTCGCTGGTTTTTCGCGACGGATACCTGGGCGGGGAGCGGCGGCGCGTGGGCTACCTGGGCGACCTGCGCCTGTCGCCGGCCGTGCAGGGCCGCCACCTGCTGAACCGCGTCTACGGCCCCACGCTGGCGGAATCGGCCGCGGCGCGCGGGTGCGTGGCGAGCCTGAGCGCGGTGATCGCGTCGAACGAACGGGCCCTCCGCGCGCTGACGGTACAGAACCGGCGGCAGCGCGGGATGCCGCGCTACACGCCGCTCACGGACTTCCGCATCCGCAACGTGCACCTTGCGCTGCCGCGACTCCCCCGGCGCAGCGCGTTCCGTGTGCGGCGCGCGGCGGAGGCGGACCTGCCGGCGCTGGCCTCGTTCCTGGATGCCGACGCACGCCGCCGCCCCTTCGGCACGCCCATGCCGCTGGCGGAGCTGCGGCGCCGGCTGGCGGAGTGGCCGGGGCTCCGGATCGATTCGTTCTACCTGGCGGAGGATCGTGACGGCGCGCTGGCGGGATGCCTGGCGATGTGGGACGCCGCGCCAGTCAAGCGGACGGTCGTGGCGGCGTATCGAGGAAAGATGCGGCGGATCAAAGCGGGGTACGACGTCGCGGCGCGGCTGCTGCGCTTTCCCCGGCTCCCCGATCCGGGTGAGGAGCTGCGCTACCTGTACGCCACGCACCAGGCCGTGCCCTCGGACGATCCGGCGGTGCTGCGCGCGCTGCTGGAGCGCGTCTACGCCGACCATCGCAAGAGCGGCTACGTGCTCCTTTCCTTCTTCGTCCCCGAAGGCGACCCGATGGAATCCGCCTTTCGAGGCTTTCAGTTCACGGACCTTCCGGCGCGCCTGTTCGTGGTGACGCCGCCGGGTACCGAGCCGCCGCCGGAGTGCCTGGCGCCGGGCCGCCCCGGCTTCGAGATGGCGCTGGTATGATGATGCGAAATCCGCAAGTCCATCGTATCTCTCATTCCAGGTGGGGCGCCGCGAAGTCTCGGCCCGCAAACAACCTCCCCCAGCAGTTTTGGGGGAGGTGGGCGAGTTTTACGAGCCCGGAGGGGGCGCCCCTCGGGGCCAGACGGAGCGTCGACGCATGACGCCGCCCCCCTCCGCCGTGGCCGCGCCGCCGGCCCCGCCCGCCGCGCATCTCGCACCGCCGCCGCAGGCGAAGCCGCGGAGCTGGCGCGACAGCATCCCCCCGCGCCGGGATCCGCGCTGGCCCTTCGCCGCCATCCTGTCGCTCTACGCGGTGATGGGGGTGGCGTGGCTGGGCTTCAACCGCTCACCCACGCAGATCCTGCTGATCGTGGGCGCCGCGGGCGCGCTGGACATGCTGCTGCACCGCCTGCTGCGCAAACGCGAGTGGATCTTTCCGCTCAGCGCGTGCATCAGCGGGCTTTCGCTGGCGCTGCTGCTCAACTACTCGCACGACTACTTTCTGCTGCTGCTGCCGGTGTTCATCGCCATCGGCGGCAAGTACCTGCTGACGTTCAGGGGCCAGCACACCATCAACCCCTCGCTGGCGGCGGTGGCGATCTCGCTGCTGTTCTTCGGCTCGCTGATCACCACGGCGCCGGCGTACCAGTGGGGCGGCCACGTGGCGATGTCGGCGTTCATGGTGACGGCGGCGCTCTCGCTCTTCGTCTTTCGCGTGGGGCGGGGGTGGCTGATCGTCTCGTTTCTCCTGTTCTACGCCCTGCAGACGGCGTTGCGCGCGTACATCATGCGCGCGCACCTGCCGCCGGAGATGCTGTTCCTGGGGACGCTGACCACGCCTCCCTTCTTTCTCTTCACCTTCTTCATGCTGACCGACCCGAAGACGTCACCCGCGTCGCCGCGCGCGCAGGTGGCGCTCGCCTTCGGGATCACCGTGGTCGACCTGTACCTGCACACGAAGGAGAGCGTCTTTACCTTCTTCTACGCCGCGTTCGCCATCGCCACGGGGCGCTTCATCTTTCTGCACCTGCGGGAGATGTGGCGGATGGGGCCGGTCCCGCGCCTGCGCGAGGCGCTGGGGGATGGGCGGACGCTGCGGACCGCGGGCGTGCTGGGGGTGATGGCGCTGTTGGGCGGCACGGCGTACGCCACCGTCATCCACCCGCGCGTGGCGCTGGACGACGCCGGCTTCGTGCTGCGCGAGGTGCCCGCGGCGCAGAGCGGGCTGGGCGTGACGATGGATCCGGGGACGTACGACATGCTCGATCCGCGGCTGCGCCACATCGCCAAGTGGCTGCTTTCCGTGGGCGCCTCGGTGGCCGCGGGGGACGTGGATGCGGACGGGCGCCCGGACCTGTTCTTCACCAATCCGCTGGCCCGCGCGGAGGACCGCGCCGGGCTGTACCTGAACCGCGGCGGCTTTCGCTTCGAACGCGTCGCCCTCCCCGCGCTGGACTCGCTGCGGATCGCGCCGCAGCGTCACGGCTTCGCATCGTCCGGATTGTTCTTCGATTACGATGAGGACGGCGCGCTGGACCTGCTGGTGCCCGTTTCGTTTGGGCGCACGCGGCTGCTGCGCTCGCGGTTCGGACAGACGGGGCGCGTGGAGTTCGACGACGTGTCGGTGGCGGCGGGGATGCCGGAATACACCATCTCCGTCGCCGCCAACGTGCTGGACTACGATCGCGACGGACGGCCGGACCTGCTGATCGGCAACGTGCTGAACCCGTGGCTGGCCGGATACGAGCGGCCCACGCGGCTCAACATCTTTCAGCTTCCCCAGCCGGCGTTCGATGGGGACCGGCGGATGTTCCGCTTCATGCACGATGGCTGGCACGACGCCAGCAACGGCGGGCGCAACGTGCTGCTGCGCAACGTGGGCGGGCGGTTCGTTGCGCAGGACATGGACGCCATGGGGATGCCCGAAACGCACTGGACCATCTCCATCGGCACCGGCGACCTGAACGGCGACGGGTGGACGGACCTGTACCTGGCCAGCGACTTTGGCCGCGACGACCTGTATCTAAACCAACAGGGCAGGGGATTCCGCCGCGTCCATGGACGGCTGTTCGGGCACGTGGGGATGGACACGTACAAGGGGATGAACTCGTCCATCACCGACTTCGACCGCAACGGCTGGCCGGACGTGTACGTGAGCAACGTGCACCAGGAACTGCAGGCGGAGGGCAGCATCCTGTGGATGAACCGCGGCCCCGACGCCCGCGGCACCCCCCGCCTGCGCGACGAGGCCACCGGCCGCGGCGCGCTGAACGAGGACCGCTTTGCGTGGGGCGCGGGCGTGGGCGACCTGAACAACGACGGCTGGCCCGACATGGTGCAGGCCAACGGCATGGTGGACGACCGGCTGGACAACCGATACGAGGGCTGCCCGGACTACTGGTACGTGAACCACAAGCTGATGCAGTCCGGCCGCGAGGTGCACACCTACGCCGACATGTGGGGCGACATCCGCGGCCGCTGCATCTATCCCAATGAAAAGCGCCGCGTCCTGCTGAACCGCGGCGCCGACGCCCGCCCGCAGTTCGTCGACGTGGCGCCGCTGGTGGGGCTGACGGCGGGCGACAACTCGCGCGGCGTGGCCACGGCGGACCTGGACGGCGACGGCCGCCTGGACGTGGTGATCGCCAACCAGCACGCCGGCCCCACGCTGCTGCGCAACGCCCCCTCCGCCGCGGCCGGCGCCGGGCACTGGATCGGCCTGCGCCTGGAGGGCGATGGCCGCGCCTGCGGCCGCGAGGCGTTCGGCTCCGTCGCCACGGTGCTTCTGCCCGGCGAGCGCCCGCAGCAGCGCGAGGTGCAGGCCGCGAACGGCTTCTCGTCGCAGCACGACACCCGCCTGCACTTCGGCCTCGGCCCCGCCGCGCCGGAGTTGGTGACGGTCCGCATCCGCTGGTGCGGCGGCGCCACGACGGAGCATCGGCTGCCGCGGGACGGGTACCACGTCGTGCGGCAGGCGGCTTCACGATAGCCTCTGTTCGTAGTTCGATCAGACGAAGAGACAAACCGTATCAGTTGTTCAGGAGCAGATAGATGGGTGCGTGGGGTGTGGGACCGTTCGAGAACGATGAGGCATTGGACTGGGTCGCTGAACTGGAGGACCAGGGGCTGATCGCGGCTGGTTTCGCGTTTCAGGACATCCGCGAGTTTGCGGATGAGTATCTTGAGGCACCGGCGTGTTCTGCCGCGATTGCGGCGGCGGAGGTCGTTGCCGCGTTGCGGGGGAATCCGGCCGCGGAACTGCCGGAGAACGTAGCGACGTGGATCGCGGCTCATCCCGGCGATCCCGGCGCAGAACTGGTGTTGGCCGCCCGCCTTGCCATCGATGCCGTCTTGTCTGATTCCGAGCTTGCTGAACTCTGGAGTGGTTCGGAAGAGGGCGAGGCGTGGCGATCCAGGGTGCTGGACCTTCAGCGTCGCTTGCAATTGCGCTGAGACTGCACGCGTGCGGTCGAGCGGCGTTGGGCCACCGCGATGCTTCCCGCGCGAGCGCCCGCAGCAGCGCGAGGTGCAGGCCGCCAACGGCTTCTCGTCGCAGCACGACACTCGCCTGCACTTCGGCCTCGGCGCCACCGCGCCGGAACTGATCCCCGTCCGCATCCGCTGGTGCGGCGGCGCGACGACGGAGCATCGGCTGCCGCGCGACGGGTACCACGTCGTGCGGCAGGGTGGAGACGGGAGAATTTGGTAGAAACTCCCGTTTTCTTGTCCACTACTTACAATCTTTCTCTAGTGTTGGATTGAGAGTCGGCGACCTAACCTCAACAGAAGTGACTACCGCGCTATGGACGCTCATCTATGGATGGAACGCAGGGAGCGATCAGAACGACGTCCCCGCGATGTACGAAACGATTACGAGCGGGATCGCTCGCGCGTCATCCATTCAGCTTCGTTTCGCCGCCTGCAGGCAAAGACGCAGGTAATTGGAGTCAGAGAGGGCGATTTCCATCGAACGCGGCTTACGCATTCGATGGAGGCAGCTCAAATAGGGCGTGGCCTCGTTCTACATCTACAATCCCGTGTGCGAAGCCACTCTGCACGGGAGGCCATACCCGCTACTGAACTAATAGAAACAATATGTCTCTCCCATGACCTGGGGCACCCTCCATTCGGGCACGGCGGGGAGCGTGCTTTGAATTATTGTATGAGGAAGTCAGGCGGCTTCGAAGGCAATGGTCAGACACTCAGGATATTAGCGCGCTTGGAGAAACATACGCCTGAACACGGCATTAATCTCTCTCGTCGCGCCCTGCTTGGTGTACTCAAGTACCCTTTACCGTATTCACAAGTCGTGCGGCTGGTGCCAACGACTCTTCAAGATCTGAGGTTGCTTGGCGTAAAGGATGCTAAACCTCCAAAGTGCTATTTGGACACTGAAGCCGATTTGGTGGAGTGGATACTTGCGCCCTTCACAGAAAACGACCGAGCCATTTTTCTCGAGGCGGAGGAGGCCAAAGGTGGACATGCGAAGCCACGATACAAAGCGCTTGATACCTCAATCATGGAGATTGCCGATGATATCGCATATGGAATCCACGATTTGGAAGATATGGTTTCTCTCGGTCTGGTCACACGCAGGGATTGGGAGCAGAAAGTAGAGACAGACGACCGGGCATCACTAATTGGTAAGGACCTACGGAGACTCGCACACGGCCTATTCTCCGCAACAAGCCATGAGAGAAAGCGGGTTATTGGCGGATTGGTGAATCGTTTGATTACATCCGCGAATGTTCAAGAAACAAAACTCTTTTCAGATTCCTCTTTTCGGTATAATGCCGTTCTCGACGCGAATAGCCGTGCTTTTCTGGATGTTCTGAACAAATTGATCTTTGAAACCGTTATTGACTCTTCTGAGGTGCAAACGCTTGAGTACCGGGGTCAACAAGTCGTACTCGGTCTTTTCCAAGCCTTTAGTTCCGCTCCGAGTCGGATGCTCCCCGGGGATTCCCGTGCACGGTATGAGGATGCGCTCAACCCCGTAGAGGCGGAGCGCATCCTCTGCGACTACATTGCTGGAATGACTGATGATTTTGCCGAGCGTATTTACGAGCGGTTATTCCTCCCGAATAGTGGGAGCGTGTTTGAGCGTATGTAGTTGTCATTTATCCACTTCCTCTTTTGGGGGGTCTCGTTGTTTCTCCTGACCGGTGACGATCAATGAACCCGGAGAGCTATCCTGGGTCCGAGGCGCATCTCACTGACCAAGCGCGGAGCAGCTATCCGCAGTACGATTACGCCGCCCTCACGCCCGCGGTGTTGCGAAACCTGACGCGTGAATACGGGGTGGACTTCGCGACGGCGCTGTGGTACGACCGCGTGCGAAGCGCGGAGCCGCACCGGGCGTTCATCGAAGCGGTGGAGGCGCTGGATGCGGACGCGGCGCTCCCGCCGACCTCGGCGCGGCTGCTGCTGGCGCCGGCGGCGTTCTGGCGCGAGTACCCGCAGTTCGGGGCGGATGGCGCGGCGGTGCTGGCGGTGGCGCGGGACCTGGGGCTTGACGTGGAGATGATCCGCACGCCGAGCACGGGGAGCGTCAGCGAGAACGCGCGCGTCATCCGCGAGGCGCTGGAGAGGGAGGCGGACGGGTCCGTGGTGCTGGCCTCGCTCAGCAAGGGAGGGGCGGACGTGCGGATGGCGCTGGAGCAGGATCCGGCGCTCGCGCGGAAGGTGCGGGCGTGGATCAACGTCTGCGGGATTATCCACGGGTCGCCGCTGGTGGACCAGATGCTGGACGGGGCGTGGTGGCGGCGGCTGGCGGTGCGCGCGTTCCTGGCGCGCTGGCGGGCAGACTTCGGGCTGATCCGCGAGCTGCGGCACGCGCCGTCCCCCCGCGCCACGGCACCCGCGGGGGTGTACGTGGTGAACGTGGTGGCGTGCCCGCTCTCCATCCACACCGCGGGGGCGATCACGAAGCGCCACCGCCAGCTCGCGGCGCTGGGGCCCAACGACGGGAGCACGCTGCTGACGGACGCTATCGCGGACGGCGGTGTGGTCTATCCGGTGTGGGGGGCGGACCACTACTTTCGCACGCCGGACGCGCCCGTGCTCATCCGGCGCATCCTGCTGCACCTGGGCGCCAGCGGTCACCTCGCGCCTCGTGACGCAGCATGAACGTGCGCGCCGGTTGAAGCCGTCAACTGTTGTACGTCAACGAGAGATGTACGTGAACGAGAGATCATGATCGATCGTTCGCCTGCGCGGAGGATCGCATGAAGGCACCGGAGGACCACAAAGTGCACCTTGCGAAGCGCTTCTACCCGCTGGGGGTGGCTAACGTAGCCATCTTCTCGCAGGACGAAGCTGAGCTATTGTCTCGCTATGGCTTCTGGTTGGAGGCTCTTGCCAACGGCCACATCCAACCGGTTACTTCGGCTCAGGAGCAGTTCGTTCAAGTGCACCACGGGGTGGCCAAGGCGGATTCGGTTTTCGAAAGAGCATGGTTGAAGCTGACCCTGAGGCGGGAGATCGAGCCAGACCTGACCCCGGTGTATTCACTTTATGACCCGGGTGAAGAGTGGTTCGACCGTCACGCACATTGGCGCTACCACTGACCGTGATGGCGCCCGGACGCGTCAACGACGATTCACGACATCACATCCGCAATCCACCCCCCTGATGCCGAAGCTGCTTTCGCGCGGCGTGCCGTGCCTCGCCCTTCTGCTCGCCTGTGCGGGGTGCGAACTGCTGGGGCTGGACAATGGGAACTGTCCCGGGACGTACGGCAGCCGATACGGCTGCGTGCGCGTGGTGGTGGTCATCGACGCGCCGCCGCGGCCGTGGCCCCAGCGCTACATCTTCAGCCTGGGGGCGGTGCCGGCGCGCGAGGGCACCGGGCTCAAGGGGAACTACGGCGCCAGTCCGAACACGGGACAGAACCGGCTGCACCTGGCGCGGCACAACCCGCCCCACCCGGACGTCGACACGGCGTCAGTGTGGATCTCCGCCACCATCTTCGACAATCGGACGGACTGGCCGGTGGGCGTGCGGCTGCCCGTGTTCGCCGCGGACAGCGCGCTGTACCTTGCCGACTTCAATCGCTCCCGCGTGGACACCGTGCGGCTGACGCTGCGGCGTCCCTGAGAGGGTGTTCAATCTTCCGAGTTCCTGACGCAAGCGCGTGACTTCCTGAGAGGGTGTTGCCAAACCTCCCAGCGCGATTGACTTCCTGAGGGAGGCACCGCCCCCTAACTCGCTTGTACACTGCACCTTGGCACCGACCGAAGGACCTCGCCAGCAGAACGACGGGCTGGTCTCGTGCCCTGATCGGGCCCCTGCGCCACCGAGACGAGGTCCTTCGGTCGCGCGCAGGCGGTTGTGTGGAATCGGGTTACACGTGGTGCGCTCCCTCAGGAAGTCATCGCTTCTTGTGAGTTTGGGGGTGCAACACCCTCCCGGGAAGTCACCGCTTCGTTATGGGATTCGAGGTTTAGCACCACCCTCTGAGGCCGATCCGCATCCCGCGCCACGATTATTCTCCCGCCAGATCCCGATTCCGCGTGTCCATGATCCCGCCCGCCGAGGCGCCCTTCGTCTTCGATCCGCCATCGCGGCCCGCCGCCTGGTACCTGCTGGCCCCATCATCCGCCCTGCCGCCCGGCCGGGTGCTGACGCGCAGCGTGGGAAGCGAGGAGGTGGTTCTCTTCCGCACCGAGGCGGGCGCCGTGGGCGCGCTGGCGCCGCACTGCTGGCACATGGGCGCGCACCTGGGCGGCGGCTGCGTGGTGGGCGAGCGGCTGCAGTGCCCGCTGCACCACTGGGAGTGGGACCGCGAGGGCGCCTGCGCGGGGATGCCGGGGGGCGGGCGCGCGCCGTCGTCCGCGCGGCAGCCGGGGTACGCCGTGGCGGAGCGGCTGGACGGGATCTGGGTGTGGATGGGCGCCGGCCCGCCCACCCCGGTGCCGGGGTTCGAGACCTTTGCCGACGACGAGCTGCGATTTGCGCACGGGCGCGCGGTGCGGCTGCGCTGCCAGTGGCACGCGCCCGCCGCCAACGGCTTCGACGAGCAGCACCTGAACACGGTGCACGGGCGCGCCCTGCGCGAGCGGCCGCAGGTCGAGGTGCCCGAGCCGCACCGCCTGCGGATGCGCTACCTGTCGCGGGTCACGGGGCGCGGCCTGGCCGACCGCATCATGCAGCGCATCTCCAGGGACCACATCCGCGTCACCATGAACTGCTGGGGCGGCACCACGGTCACGGTGGAGAGCGACCTGGGGCGCACCCGCAGCGCGCTGCTGCTGGCCTTTGTCCCCGTCGGTGACGAGGTGGAGGTGACGCCGGTGTTCACCACGCGCCGCGCGGGCGTGCCGGGAGTGGACCGGCTGCGGCTGGGGGTGGCGCGCTTCCTTTTCACCCGCTTCATCGAAAAGGACGTGGAGGTGATGCAGGGAATGCGCTTTCGCCCGCGCCTTCCGCTTCCCGGCAACGAGACGCTGGAGACCTTCCTGCGCTGGGTCTCGGGCCTCCCGGGGGAGCGGGTGGCGCGGCGGGATGCGAGCGGTCAAGGGCGGGTGGATGCGAGGTCCACCGCCGGGAGCGAATGATGCTCGTCGCGATTCTAATCCGGTAACATGCCGTCCGCCCGCTGGAGCGAATGAATTCGCCGCTGGAAAATCGCAAAGTCCGCCTTCGCGGACTCGGCGGCCCGGCTATATGCGGCGTCCAAAGCGCCTGCGCGTCCGCTACCGGGTAGACGGTAGGTTCTCATACAGGATCCGGCTAAACAATCGGTGTCGTTTCGTTCCTCTGCGCCCTCTGTGTGAGACAAGGCTTTTTCCGGATTTTAGTATCAGCCGGCGCCACAGGATCCGGTGAAGGACGGTTCCTCGCGGCGCCTCCTTCGAAATGACAGGTGGTGGCGCGGTGGATACTTCGGGGCATCGGGCGTGGGTTCTCCCCTCTCCCGCGCCGTTTGCGGGAGAGGGGCCGGGGGTGAGGGTCCGCGCGCAGCGCGATGCCGTTGCCGTTCCTCCCGGCGACGCCCCCACCAAACAAAGCGCGCCGGCCCTCCCGGACCGGCGCGCTGCGTTTTCATCCAGCCCGTACGCTCAGGGCTCCGTGGCCTGGTCGTCGAAGCGCACCATGCGCGCGACGGCCGGCTTGCCGCGGCAGTCCACGTAAAACAGCATGTAGTACGCGGGCGGCAGGTTGGCCTGGCGCGCGTCCGGCGTGCGGAACACGATCTCGTTGTCGCCCGAAGCCCTGAACTGCAGCTCGTGGAACTGCTGCCCGTTCTGCCAGCCGTGCGTGGCCGACGACAGCTTGATCAGCGACAGCGACGCCCGGCCACCGGCCGAGCAGGTCTCGGGAAGGCCGGCCAGCCGCACCCGGTACTCCTCGCCGCTGTGCAGCAGGTTGAACGTCTTGCCGCCGATCACGGCCTCGGGCCGGTAGCGGGGAGCGCCGACGGGTGCGATGGACCGGATCTCCGCGCGCCGGGCCGGGTCGATGAACAGGTACGGCGGGCTGTAGATTTCGGCCACCCAGTCTTCGGTGGGCGTGGTGAGCTGCCCCGTCTGGCCGCGGGCCATGGGCCCGTCGCCAAAGAAGTACATGTCCACGTCCACGTTGTCCAGGTTTGGCTTGGGCTGACCGGTGCTGGTGTGCGCATGGCCCGGATCGGCGTCGCTGCGAACGGTGGCGCGCGCCGAGTTGCCGCCGGAAACCAGGATGCGCCCGTCGGGAAGAAGAAGCGCGTTGTTGTGGTACAGCCGCGGCTCCACCCCCTCGACCATCCGCTGCCGGTGGTACCCGATGAACCGGCCGCCTTCGTAGCGCGGCGTCAGCAGCAGCGGATAGAACACCGGCCCGTAGAAATCGTAGTTCCCGCCGTTGATCACCAGCACCTGCCGCGTGGGCAGGGTGATGGCGTAGTGCATGGTGCGGTCGTCCTGCGGCTCGCTGCCCAGGAAGTTCTCTTCCAGCGTCCAGCGGCCGCCGCCCCGCTCGCGGGGGTCCACGATGAACTCCTGGCGCTTGCGGCTGCCGCGCCCGCCCGCAAAGTGCGTGGGCGGGGTGATGTTGTCGTCCACCGTCACGTTCATCGGCAGCAGCGTGCCGGGCGAGGTGGGCTGCCCGCCCAGGAGCGTGATGTTCCCCGTGTTGGGGTCCAGGTAGGTGGTGCCGTACGACGTAATGGTGTCGGGGCGCTCCGGCCCGCGCTCGAACGACACGGTGGGGCTGTTGGCGGTGCCGCCCAGGGTGGCCCAGTAGGTGTGCGTGGTGCGCCGCATGAACGCCGTGCTTTCCGTGCGCAGGCTTACCCAGTCGCCTTCGCGCGTAAGGTAGATGCGGCCGTCGGGCATCAGGTAGTTCTCGGGATACAGCTTGAACGCGTCCCGCTGGTTGGCCTCGCGGCACCTCGCGTCGCACCTGACGCTGTCGTCGGGGACGAAGCGGGGATTGATGACCGTGGCAAACGGGCTGTTGGGCGTGTCGCGCACGTCGACGCTGCGCCACGATGCGCCCGGATTCTCCCGGTCGAACCCGGTGGGGTTGAAGAAGTCGACCGTGTGGTTGATCTCGAACTCGTACATCGGCGGGTAGCCGTGGTCGAAGCCCACGAACCCGCTGAACACCGCCATCCGCCCATCCAGCAGCGGGACGATGCTGGCGTACCAGCGTCCGCGCGGCATGAAGCCCGAAAAGATCCACGGATCGTCCACGGGCTCGGGCATCCGGCGCCAGTCGAAGCGCTGCCAGTCGATCCCGAGCTCCTTTTTCCAGTCGAAGATGTACGTGGACCGGTTGCCGGTTCGGTAGGGATAGTAGTACTGGGTGCCGCCGGTAAAGAGGACGTTGCCGTCGGGAAGGTGCAGGTGCCCGGTGCAGAACAGGTCGCTGGGCGCAAACTGGCCCGCGCTGTCCGGGTCCGCGACGGGGATCGGGTGCGGGATGCGGTAGAAGGTGTTCCGGTCGGGATCGTAGACCGCGACGTTGTTCACGAGCTGGTAGTACTTCTCCAGGCTGTCCAGCGCGAACGGGTTGCCCTCCCGGTTGAAGACGCCTTTGCCCGGGGCCGGATTCCTGACGTTGGGGTAGTGCTCGATGGGCGCGTGGTTTCGCCAGCTGCTGCCGCTGGCCCACAGCACCTTGCCCGAGGGCAGCAGCACGGCGTGCACCGTCTGCATCCCCAGGATCCGTTCGATGGCGGCACCGCCTTTTTCCGGGATCACCGTCTGCCACCGTCCGTAGACGGCGGGATCAGGCGTAAGCAGGTGCGCATCCGGGGGCGGCGGCCCTTCCGCGTGGGCGTTCTGCGCGAGAAGCGAAGTGGGAAACAGGATGGGTATGCTCGCCAGGATCGAGAAGAATGCGCCAAGCATGGCGCGTCTCGGGCGAACGTGCGGGGCCGACGTACACATGGATCTTCTCCGGCGTGGGAAAAGGCGGGGCATCAACGGGCAGGCGTCCGACATTCTAGGCGGATTCTGTTTCGAAGAGCAAGAGAAAAGATTGGCCGGACCTTGTACGGAGCCCGCCGCCCTTCGCGGGTTTTTCCGTGTTCCGGCCGTTCGCGCTCCGTCGCGGCGATTGAAATCGCGGCTGGGACAACGTGATGTCCGCCTGCGCGGAGCGAATGAATTCGCCGCGGGAAAATCGCGAAGTCCGCCTGCGCGGACTCGGCGGCCCGGCGGTGTGCGGCATCCCACGCACCGGTGCGTCCGCTCCCCGGTAGCCGCGGGTGCGGGGAGCGGAGACACGCCACCCGCGGCAGACGGTAGATTCCTCAGTCGGCGCCATGGGGATTGGGTAGGGGACGGCTCCGTGCGGCGCCTCCTTCGGAATGACAGATGGAAGCGTCCGGAGTGGGGGGCGCATGATCCTCCGTGAGCGGCTGGGCTCAGAGCCCGTTGCGGTTGAAGCCCCGTTCGGCGAGCGCAAGCGAGCCGGGACGGGGCTTGTCGCTTTCCCAGCAGCGGGTTTACCCGCTCATCGCCGGGGCATCCCCCGCGCATCCGCGCCCCATCCCCTCGCGCCGGGAACCCCGGGTGTACAGATTGGAGCCCGACGCGCGCGAGATTGCATCGCCCGCTATTCCCTATTCCCTGTTCCCTATTCCCTGCAGTTGTTCGTCCAGGTCGCCCTTCCGCTGCCGATGCCGCGTACGTTCACGTACGCCGTTCCGCCCGAGCTGCGCGCCGCCGCGCGGCCGGGCGCGCGCGTGCTGGTTCCGTTCGCCAACAAGGAAAAGATCGGCTGGATCGACCGCGAGGCGCCGGCGCCGGACAAGCCGGGCCGCGTCAAGCCCGTCTCCGCCGTGCTGGACGCGCACCCCAGCGTCACGCCCACCATCCTCAAGCTCAGCCGCTGGATCGCGGACTACTACCTGGCGCCGCTGGGGCTGGTGCTGCGGACGGCGCTTCCCGCGGGGCTCACCGACTCGTCCACCGACTACGTCTCCCTGCTCCGCGAGCCGGTGGAGCAGGAGCTGTCGCCGCTGGAGATGAAGCTGATGGCGTGGCTGGCGGACACCCAGGGACCCCAGGCCGTCCTGCGCCTGCGCCGCGAGCTGGGCGACCACGGCTGGTGGCCCGTCATCCGGCGGATGGAGGAGCGCGGCTTCGTGCGGGTGGAGACGGAGGGGCCGCGCATCGAGCACGCCGTCAAGACGCGCCGCGTCCTCCGCATCGTCCAGGAGCTGCCCACGCTGCTGGCGCGCGAAGAGGCGTTCGGGCGGGCGAAGCGGCAGCGCGAGGCGTACGAGACGCTGGAGTCGCTGGGCGGGCGCGCGGAGGCCGCGCACATGACCGCCGCGCTGGGCTTTGGACCCGACATCATCCGCCAGCTGGTCAAGAAGGGCTTCGTCGCGGCCGAGGACGAGGTGGTGTCGCGCGATCCGTACGCCGAGATGCCGGTGGCCGAGGCGCCGCGGCTGAATCCGACTGCCGCGCAGGCCGGCGTGATCCGCGAGCTGGTGAAGGCCAGCCGCACGAAGGAGCCGGGCACCTTCCTCCTCCGCGGCGTCACGGGATCGGGAAAGACGCTGGTCTACATCGAGCTGCTGCGCGAGGTGGTGGAGCGGCAGGGAAAGACGGCCATCGTCCTGGTCCCCGAGATCGCGCTGACGCCGCAGACGGTGGGGCGCTTCAAGGCGGTGTTCGGCGACCGGGTGGCCGTGCTGCACTCCGCGCTCAGCGAGGGCGAGCGGTACGACGAGTGGCGCTCGCTACGCGCGGGGGAGAAGCAGATCGTCGTCGGCGCGCGCTCGGCCATCTTTGCGCCGTTGGCCAACCTGGGCGCGGTGATCGTGGACGAGGAGCACGAGGGCTCGTACAAGCAGGCCGAGGCGCCGCGCTACCACGCCCGCGAGGTGGCCGTCGTCCGCTCCACCATCGAGGGCGCCGTCTGCGTGCTGGGAAGCGCCACGCCGTCGCTGGAAAGCTGGAGCAACGCGCGGGCGGGAAAGTACGCGCTGCTGGAGCTGCCGGACCGCGTGGGCGGCCAGCCCATGCCGCCCATCAAGGTGGTGGACCTGCGCGCGGAGCGTAAGCGGGTCAAGAAGACGACGGGGCCGCTGCAGGAGCCCGCGCCCGTCATCCTGAGCGACGTGCTGGTCGAGGCGGTGCGCGACCGCATCAAGCGCGAGGAGCAGACCATCCTGCTGCTGAACCGCCGCGGCTACGCCACCTTCGTGCAGTGCCGCGAGTGCGGGCAGGTGTGGCACTGCCCGCAGTGCAACGTGTCGCTCACCTTCCATCGCCGGCGGGCGCGGCTCACCTGCCACTACTGCCTGCACGAGGAGGCCTCGCCCAAAATCTGCTCGGCGTGCGGATCGGACGACCTGAGCTTCAAGGGGGTGGGGACGGAGCAGGTGGAGCGCGCGGTCGAGGAGGCCTTTCCATCCGCCCGCATCGCGCGGATGGACGTGGACACCACGGCCGGCAAGTGGGCGCACCACACCATCCTGGGGCGGGTGGAGCGGGGGGAGGTCGACATCCTCCTGGGCACGCAGATGATCGCCAAGGGGCTGGACTTCGCCAACGTGACGCTGGTGGGGGTGATCAACGCCGACACGGGGATCAACCTCCCCGACTTTCGCGCCACGGAGCGCACGTTCCAGCTGCTGACGCAGGTGGCGGGGCGGGCGGGGCGCGGGCCCAAGGGAGGCGAGGTGTTCATCCAGACGGCGCTTCCGCACCACTACGCGGTGGAGCGCGCCACCGAGCACGACTTCGTGGGGTTCGCCGACCGCGAGCTGGAGACGCGCCGCGAGCCGTCGTATCCCCCGTTCTCGCGGCTGGTGAACGTGGTGATCAGCGGCGTGGAGGAAAAGGCGACGCAGGAGGCCGCCGTGGCCGCGGCGGACTGGGTGAGCGGGCTGCTGGCGGCGCGCGCGGTGCGCGACGTGGCGCTGGTGGGGCCGGCGCCGTGCCCCATCGACCGCATTCGCAACCGCTGGCGCTGGCACTTCATCCTGCGCTCGCCCAGCGCAAAGACGCTGGGCAAGGTGGCGCGCTACTTCTTCGAGAAGTACCACGCGGGCGGCAGCAAGCAGGCCGAGCTGCGCATCGCCATCGACCGCGATCCCGTGGCGCTGCTGTAGCCGCCGGGCTCCCGGCGTCTCCTCCGCGTTCCCGCGGACGAAAAGGGAGGGCGGCGGACCCGTCCGCGCCACGAGCAAAAGCCCCGCCCCCGTGTCCGGGGGCGGGGCTTGCTCGTTGCGCCGCGCGCGGTCCTGGTCCTAGTACGGGCAGCTGTTCGGATTGGGGCAGGTGTACTGGCCACAGTTGGTGTTGGCGGTGCCTCCCGTACCGGTGCCCCAGCAGGCCGCCCAGTCGCAGGTGCGCTGCCCGCAGTCGGTGTGGTAGCACGAGGGGAACTCGTACGTGGCGTACGCCGGGCAGGTCTCGGTCTCATGGCCATGCACGGTGCCGCGGAGCGGGGCCGGGGTCTGGACGGTGGGAAAGGAGTTCACCGTCAGGTCCGACACGTCCAGCTTCATCTTCTTCATGTGCAGCTCCAGGCGAGGGGTGGGTCGCGGGTGAATCGGAGGAACAGATAGTATTGTCTATTCGTGAGCCCGTGACAAGGATGCTCGATGATGGCGGGACTGCAGCCGCCGATCGATGTGGAATCAAGGCGGTGCTGCATCGGCCGAACACGGCTCCCGTTTCCCTGCTGCTCGTCAGGACCCTTTCCGTGGCGGGGAAACAGACGGCGTGCGTGACAGATTCCGCATCCCTCCAGATATTGGAAAGGTCCAGGCGGAACGCCGTCCGGACGCGGCCGCGGGCGTGCGGCCGCTTTCACCACCACGCATGGAATGGAAACCGGCCATGAAAAAGCTCACGCTCGACCTGAACACGCTGCAGGTGCAGTCGTTCGCCACGGACGAGGATGGCGTGCTTCCCTTCGGCACGGTGCACGGGCGGCAGAAGCAGGGGAACACGGGGATCGACGACACGGACTGCTCGGCGGTGGACGCGTGCGCTTCGGCGCGCGGCTGCAGCGTGGTCGCCGAGTGCCGGCCCACGCAGGGAAACAACTGCCCCTCGGCCGCGCTGGAGTGTCCCACGTCGCGCGGGTGCACGCGCCCGCCCGAGTGCCGGGACGCGTCGGCGGTGGATGCGTGTCCCTCGGCGCGGGGGTGCACGGAGATCGATTGCGTCGGGACGCCGTGACGCGGGGTTGGGTGAAGGGGTGAACGGGTGAAGGGGTGAAGGGGTGAGGAGGTGAACCCCATCGTCGTTCGGCAGGCGGGTTGGATGAGCGGTGAACCCGCTGCTGGGAAAGCGAGAAGCCCCGTCTCGGCGACGCTCACGCGTCACCGAACGGGGCTTCACCTTCATGTGATTCGCGAGGGCCTGCGCGGCGGTTGCGCTTCATCGAAACGAAGTGCTTCGGAGAACGGCGGTCGCCGCCTACATTGGGTGGATCGGTTTCCGCATCCTCGCCCAGCCTTGCCGAACACGCGCATCTGATGAAGCTGGTGATCCACAACGGCGCCCGGGTGTGGGGCGGCAACGAGAAGTGGATGTTGACGGTGGCGCAGGGGCTGGTGCGCCGTGGGCACACGGTCGTCGTCTGCTGCCGGCGGGGCGGGGACGTGGCGCGGCGGATGGCGGCGGCGGGGATCGGGGTGGCGGACGCGCGGCCGGGGGCGGGGCTGGACCTGCCGCGCGCCCTGGGCTTTGCGCGCTGGCTGCGGCGCGAGCGGCCGGACGCGGTGCTGCTCACGTCGTGGAAGGGCGGGGCGTGGGGCGCGTGGGCGGCGCGGCGGGCCGGGGTGCCGCGCGTGGTGGTGCGGCTGGGGATCGTCCGCGTGCCCCGGCGGTGGGATGCGGTGCGCTGGTTTCGGCACCGGGTGGATGCGCTGATCGTCAACGCGCCCGAGATCGTGGAGGCGTGGCGCCGCGAAGCCGCCTGGTTTCCGGCGGACCGCATTCACCTGGTGCTCAACGGCATTCAGCCGGCCTCCGTCGACCGCGACCGAGCCGCCGCCCGGCTGCGGGAGGAGGTGGGGGCGGATGCGGGGACGCTGCTGATCGGGGCAGCGGGGCACGTGACGCACCGCAAGGGCTTCGACGTGCTGCTGGATGCCTTCGCGCGCGCCGGTTTCGCCGACGCGGGCGTGGTCGTCGCGGGCGACGGGCCGGAGCTGGCGAGCCTGCGGCGGCGCGCGCGCGAGCTGGGGATCGCGGAGCGCGTGCACTGGCTGGGGCACCGCGACGACGTGGCGGAGGTGCTGGCGGGGTGCGGCGTGTTCGTGCTCAGCAGCCGCAACGAGGGGATGGCCAACGTGATGCTTGAGGCCATGGCCGCGGGCACACCGGTGATTGCCTCGGAGATCGCCGGCGTGCGCACGGCGCTGGGGGATGATGCGGACGGCGTCCCCGCCGGCTGGATGGTGCCTCCGGAGGATGCGGATGCCCTCGCCGCCGCGCTGCGCCAGGTCGCTGCGCTGCTGCGAGACGATCCGGCGTCCGTCGATGCGCGGACGGGCGAGGCGCTGCGGCGCGTGCGCGACCGCTTCGGCGTGGATCGCATGGTGGCGGAGGCGGAGGCCGTGCTCCTGGGCCGCGCGGTCGATGAGCACGTCGTGGCGCCCGCCACGCCGCCCGTGTCCGCGCTGGCGAGCGCGGGCGCCGATGCCGCGGGTCGCGACTGATGAGTGTCCGTAACTCCTCGAGGCGTGCTTCCAACCCTGAAACCACACGAGAACGTGACTTCCTGAGGGAGCGCACCACGTGCAACCAGAAGCTACACGACAGATTGCGCGCGACCGAAGGACCTGCTCTCGGCCACTGTGGGGCTGGTTTCGGGTGACGTAGCCAGCCCCTCGGTTCTGCCGGGGAGGTCCTTCGGTCGGCGCCAGGACTCATCCACAAGAGGGTACGAGCACTCACTGGCCCCAACCATTCTGTCATTCCGAGGGAGCGCACACCCGGCACTTGCCCGACCACAGAACCCGGCGCGCGACTGAGGAATCTGCCCGCCTCCTCGTGGCCTGCCGCGATACCCCACACTGGCCCCGTCTGGCTGTTGCGGCGCCGCGGGGACTGCGCGGGCTGCCGCGTCCGATTTCGAGCAGGCCGACAGTAGATTCCTCGGCCCTGCAACCTGTGGACGCGAGCGTCGGAGGGCAGCGTGGCCGGGCCTCGGAATGACAGTCTCGTTTTCATCTGGCACGGTGCGAGCGCCGCTGGAGGTGTCCGCATGCGCGGACAGCATCGGCCTGGAGCACGGGTGTAGATCAGCCCCGCCACACGTGCGATCGAGTGCAGGCGGGGCGTTTTCGCAGGCACGACGCCGGATTTTGTCCGATGGCGCGTACTGCCGGTGCGGTGGCACAAATCAAGCAGCCACAAACGTTTGCGCGCGATGGCGCACGGGTGCGGTGGAACCGTCCCCAGGCGCCGGAGAAGAGGCGGGCCACAAGATGTGGTGCAGCAGGTTGACGAAACGCCCAACCTGTGGCATCCTTCAGCTTAGCCGTCAGTCCGTACGTGCGGCGGCGCTCCCCTCCCGCGGCATCGTTTCCGGATCGTATCGCACACGTGCCGGGCTCGTTACCGCAACGAGGTCCCCGCGCGGGGAGACGGGCGCCAGGTTTCGCACGGATTCTTGCAATCAACCCACAACAGCCAGGCCGGCGCATAGAAGCATAGAAGACAGGTAAACGCCCTCGGGGAAACAGAGAAAGGAGGGAGCAAGGCAAATGGGGTGTCTGGCGCTGAACGCATCGTACGAACCGCTGACCATTCTGCCGGTGGAAAGAGCCCTGCGGCTGGTGTTCGACCGCAAGGCCGAAGTGCTGGAGGAGGATGAGGCGCGCATCTACCGCTCCGCGAAGGAGCGGGTGGCGGCGCCGCTGGTAATCCGCCTGAAGCGCTTCGTCCACGTGCCGCGCAGGTTCCGGCGGCAGGTTACCAACACCTTTCTGTTCGCGCGCGACGGGTACCGCTGCCAGTACTGCGGCCGGCACAAGGGCCAGCTGCGGGGACGCGAGTTCCTGACCCGCGACCACGTTCTTCCCCTCTCCCGCGGCGGCCTGAACACCTGGGACAACGTCGCCACGGCGTGCAGCGGCTGCAACAACCGCAAGGCCAGCCACCTGCCCGAGGAGATCGGGATGCACCTGCTGCACCGGCCCAAGGAGCCCAACTATGTGGAGCTGGTGTGGGCCGTGCGCCGCGTGACGCACGTGCAGGCCAAGTACATTGCGATGTTCTACGGCGAGGAAGTGCTGGCCGCGCTGCTGAAGCATTCCGACGAAGACCACGCGCACAGTCAACCGCACGGGCACGAGCCCGCGCGTCACCTGGCGCTGGTGGACTGAAGGCGGGCCCGTCACCATGACCGGCCCGCCTTCTCTTTGCGAAGGCCCTCCGCCCGGCGTCTGACGGGCGGAGGGCTTTTGGCGTCTGGGGCGATGGGGTGCTTCGACCAAGGATGCGCTGCGTCCGCCGGGCGCCCCCTCCGCTCGCTTAGGCTCGCACCTCCCCCAATGCTGGGGGAGGTTGGGGAGGCCGAGGGATCGGGGGTGCGGCGAAGGGGATTGGGCTGCGTCCGCTGGGTGCCCCTCCCCCGGCCCCTCCCCGTTCGTTCCTCACGAAGAGGGGAGAATTCGATCCCGCTCCGGACAGTCTGTCGGGCGCGTCACCTCTCCCCCGCGCAGTTTGCGGGGGAGAGGCCGGGAGAGGGGGGCCGCCCACCACCCCGCACGTGATCATCCGGAGCGGAACGCCGCCAGCCCTGCACCAACCTCCCCCAGCAGTTTTGGGGGAGGTGGGCGAGTAATGCGAGCCCGGAGGGGGCGCCCGGCCGACGCAGCCCAATGCCTGTCGTCGCACCTGCCGTGGCCCCGCCGTGGCGCCGTGCCGCGCGCCGGCCTACATTCGCGGCGGAACCGTCGCATCCCCGCACCGACCGAGAACACCCATGCAGCACCCCGTCCGCATTGCCGCGGCGGCGCTTCCGGCGCTGCTGATCGCATCCGCCGCGCAGGCGCAGCAGCTTCGCGTGCCCGACCGCGACCCGCGCGTGCGCCAGGCGCTGGAGGCCGCGCGCGCCGGCGAGGCGCAGACCATCGAAGACCAGATCGCCATCTGCCAGATCGAGGCGCCGCCCTTCAAGGAGCAGCGCCGCGCCGAGGACTACCGCCGCCGACTGGAGGCGCTGGGGCTGCGCAACGTGCGCATCGACTCGGTGGGCAACGTAATCGCCGAGCGGCCGGGCGAGCCGGGGGAGCCCGTCGTGGTCATCTCCGGGCACCTGGACACGGTGTTTCCCGAGGGGACGGACGTTACGGTGCGCCGCGAGGGGACCACGCTGCGCGCCCCGGGCATCGGCGACGACTGCCGGGGGCTGGCGATCCTGCTGGGGATCGCGCGGGCGCTGGACCAGGCACAGGTGCGCACGCGCGGCACCATCGTCTTCGTGGGGACGGTGGGCGAGGAGGGGGCGGGGAACCTGCGCGGCGTGCGACACCTGTTCGCCCGCGAGCTGCGGGACCGGGTGGACTACTTCATCTCCGTGGACGGTACGGGGCTGGGGCTGACCAAGGACGCGGTGGGGAGCCACCGCTACACCGTCACCTACCGCGGCCCCGGCGGCCACAGCTACGGCGACTTCGGCGCGCCCAACCCGGTGCACGCGCTGGGCCGCGCCATCGCGAAGATCTCGGACTTTTCGGTGCCCACGGACCCGCGCGTCACCTTCAGCGTGGGGGTGATCGAGGGCGGCACCTCGGTGAACTCCATCGCCATGAGCGCGGCCATGCAGGTGGACATGCGCTCGGTGGATGCGGGCGCGCTCGACGCGCTGGACGCGCGCCTGCAGACGGCCCTGCGCCAGGCGCTGGACGAGGAGAACGCGCGCTGGAGCCAGGGCGACCGGCTGACGATGGAGATCGACACCATCGGCATTCGCCCCGCCGGCACCCAGCCCGCGGATGCGCGGATCGTCCGCGCGGCGACGGACGCGGGGCGGGCGCTGGGCTTCGACGTGCCCGCCATCGCCAGCAGCACCGACGCCAACATCCCCATCGGCCTGGGCATTCCCGCGGTCACCATCGACGGCGGCGGGCGCGGGGGCGGCGCGCACTCGCTGGGCGAGTGGTTCGACACGGCCGACAGCCACCTGGGCACGCAGTGGGCGCTGCTCTTCGTCCTGACGCTGGCGGGGGTGCGGTGACGCGGATGCGCGCGGTGCGCCTGCTGCTCCTCGTGGCGCTGGTGCCGCTGGCCCTGCTGTCGCTGCGCCGGACGCAGACGGTGGAGGCGTGCACGGGGCGCGGCGGCACGTGGGACGCGCGCACGGGCAAGTGCGACACGCGCAGCTTTCAGTCGGAGCCGCCGTTCCACGTCGGCCGGCGGGACGTGGTGCTGGGCGCGGTCCTGGTGGCCCTGGGCGGCGCGGCGACGGCCGTGCTGCTGCGCCGCCTGGCCGTCCGCGGCCGCCGCGAGCGCTGACGGCGCGGTCCGCTTGCCGCGGGGCGGCGGCGGCGCGCATCTTGGGGCCGGTTCAGCCCATCCAAACGAAGAGACGAGAGAGCATCGATGCCGGAATACGAGGCCGGGCCGCTGTCCGGGGTCCCGGAGGGGGAGGCGCGCGAGTTCGTGCTGGGCGGGCGCGAGATCGTGCTGTGCAACGTGGAGGGCGAGATCTACGCGCTGCAGGGGATGTGCAGCCACGAGGACCTGCCGCTGGACGGCGGCGAGGTGGACGGCACCACGCTGGTGTGCAACTGGCACGGCGCCACGTACGACGTGTGCACCGGCCGCGCGACGGGCCTTCCCGCCACCGAGCCCCTGCAGACCTTCGAGACCCGCGTGGACGACGGCCGGGTGTTTGTGACCATCCCGGGTTGATCCGCCTCCCCGGGCTAAAGCCCGGGGCTGGAACCGCCAGAAGCCCCGCCCAAGGCTCGCAAAGCTCGCCAGGCGGGGCTTCGACGTCGGTACGCAGAGCCCCGGCCGGATCCTCCCGCGCCGGGGCTCTCCGTCTGGCGCTCAACCGGATCAACGCGCATCATGGGCAAATGATGCGGATGATGGGATTCGTCCTGATCGTGATCCTGGCGGCGTGCGCGCGGCCGGGCGACCTGCGGAACGGCGGAGGGGCGGGGGAGATGCGATTTCTGGCGCTGGGCGATTCGTACACCATCGGCGAGGGCGTCGATGAATCGGAGCGGTGGCCGGTGCGGCTGGCGGCGCTGCTGCGGGAGCGCGGCGCCGCGATCGGCGATCCGCGGATCATCGCGCGCACCGGCTGGACGACGGACGAGCTTTCCGCCGCCATCGACGAGGCCGATCCGCGGGGGCCGTACGCGCTGGTGACGCTGCTGATCGGCGTGAACAACCAGTACCGCGGGCGGAGCACGGAGGAGTACCGCGCGGAGTTCGCGGAGCTGCTGCGGCGGGCGATCGGCTTCGCGGGCGGGGAGGCGTCGCGCGTGGTGGTGCTGTCGATCCCCGACTGGGGCGTGACGCCCTTCGCCGACGGCCGCGACCGCGCGCAGATCGCGGCGGAGATCGACGCCTACAACGCCATCAACCGCGACGAGGCGCGGCGGGCCGGCGCGCGGTGGGTAGACGTGACGGGGCAGAGCCGGGACGCGGGTGCGGACGTGGCCTTCCTGGTGTCGGACGGGCTGCATCCCTCCGGCCGCGCGTACGCGGAATGGGCACGACTGACCCTGCCGGAGGCGGTGGAGGCGCTTGGGCCCGCATCCGCGGGTGCGGCGCCCCGGCCCCCGGGTTGAAACCCGGGGGCTGGAACTGCCATAAGCCCCGCCCTGGGCTCGCGGAGTTCGCCCGGCGGGGCTTCACCTGCGCGCGTGGGCGGCGCCCGTGCACGTCCACGAAGTTGAAGCCCCGTTCGGCGACGCGTCAGCGGCGCCGAGACGGGGCTTTTGGCCGTTTTAGCCTCGGGCTTCAGCCCGTGGCGGCTGGTTCGCGGATGGTTACGCTCACCCCGCCGGTTTCGCCTTTGCGCGCCGCGCCAGGGCCAGGGTGCTCGCGATGATGAGCGCGGCGCCGGCCAGGGTGCCCCAGTCGGGAAGCTCGGCAAAGAAGATGATTCCCCAGAGCGCGGCGAACACGATCTGCAGGTAGCCGGTGGCGGTGGCGCGGCCGGCGCGCTCCAGACGCAGGCCGTGCGTGATGGACACCTGCCCCAGCTGCGTGCTGACGCCGATCCCCAGCATCACCAGCCACTCCCGCGGCGTGGGCCACACCGCCCCCGGCAGTGCCGTGGGAACCGAGGCGATCACCGAGACGAGCGCGAAGTAGAAGACGATGACGGACGCGTGCTCCGTTTCGCCCAGCTTGCGCACGGTGACGTACGCGCAGGCGCTGCACAGGGCGCCCGCCAGCCCGATCCCCACCGTCAGCGGGTCCAGCGCCGCGCCCTCGCCAAACAGGAACGACGGACGCATCACCAGCGCCACGCCCGCCATGCTCACCAGCACCGAGACCACCTCGCGCCGCCGCAGCCGCTCGCCCAGGAACGGCACCGCGATCAGCCCGGCGAACACGGGGTTGGTGTACTGGATGACGGTGGCGTCGGCCAGCGGCAGGTGGACGATGGAGTGGTAGAAGGCGGAAAGCGCCAGGAACCCGAACACGCCGCGCTGGACCAGCAGCCTGCGCCGGCCGGGCGTGCCCCACCACCCCACGCCGGCCGCGCGCACCGCCCAGGCGCTCAGGATGAAGGTGATGATGGCGCGCACCATCACCACCTCCTGGCTGGGAAGCCGCTGGCCGGCCATCTTCACCAGCAGGCTCATCACGCTGAAGAAGAACGCGCCCGCCGCCATGTACCGCATTCCCAGCGGAAAGCGCGCGGGCGTGGCCGGACCGGCGTCCTCGGTCTCGATCCCCGCCACCTCACCGGTAAGCTCCGGCGTGGCGGCGGCCGCTTCCCGGGCGGCGCGTTCCCGTCTGTCGTCCTGTTCCGGCACGTCCCTTGTCCGTCCGAGTGTCCGTCGTCGGCGCGGAAGATAGCCCCGGGCGCAAGGCCGCGGGTGAACGGGTGAGCGGGTGAGCGGGTGAAGCCCCGCCGGGCGAGCTTTGCGAGCCCTGGGCGGGGCTTGTGGCGGTTCCAGCCGCGGGCTTCAGCCCGCGCTCTCTTGCCGAACGGCGCCCGGACGTGTATCCCAAGTCAGCCGGGCGGCGCGGGGACGGCCGGGATCAACGTGCAGACGGGGGCAGATGAAGCCGTTCCTGATCGGGATCGCGGGGGGCACGGGGTCGGGAAAGACGACGGTGGCGCGGCGCATCTACGACTCGCTGCACCTGGATTCCGCCGTCTTCCTGGACTACGACGCGTACTACAAGGAGCTGGGGCACCTGTCGCTTGAGGAGCGCGCGGGGATCAACTTCGACCACCCCGACTCGCTGGACAACGACCTGATCGTGCACCACCTGCACGAGCTGATCGCCGGGCGGCCCATCGCCAAGCCCGTCTACGACTTCTCGGCCCACACCCGCGCGGAGCAGAGCATTCCCGTGCAGCCGCGCGACGTGATCCTGGTGGACGGCATCCTGCTCTTTGCCGAGCCGCGGCTGCGCGAGCTGTTCGACCTGAAGATCTTCGTGGACACGGACGCGGACGTGCGCTTCATCCGCCGGCTGCGGCGCGACATCGAGGAGCGCGGGCGAACGATGGATTCCGTGATCGAGCAGTACCTGACCACCGTGCGGCCCATGCACTTCGAGTTCGTGGAGCCCACCAAGCGCTACGCCGACGTCATCATCCCCCGCGGCGGCCAGAACCGCGCGGGGATCGACGTGGTGGCCGCCCGCATCCGCGAGCGCCTGGCCGAAAAGGCCCGCGAAGAGACGGCCGCCTGACCCGCCGCGCGGGAGGAGCGATGGACGAGGACCTGGAGGGGATGTCGCGCGAGGAATTGATCGCCCACGCGCGGGCGCTGCGGCAGGGGATCCGCGCGCACCGCGACGGCACCGGGCAGGAGCTCTGCTGGCACCATCCCGCGCTCTGGGGGCTGCTCCCGGAGCGGCAGGACCCGCTTCCCACCGTTCCCGCGTGGCCGCAGTTCATGCGCGGCTGCGTCCGCTACCGCCAGTCGCTGGACGAACAGCTCCCCCACGCCCCCCGCTCCACGGAGGAGCACCGGGAGTGAGCCGATTCCAATCCGGCGGATCGACGTCTGAGAGTGTGTCTACGTTCCGAGTTCCAGACACAAGCGCCTGACTTCCTGAGAGGGTGTTGCTAAACCTCAAATCCATAACGAAGCGGTGACTTCCTGAGGGAGCGCACCACGGGTACCCAGAAGCCACACAACCGCCCGCGCGCGACCGAAGGACCTCGTCTCGGTGGCGCAGGGGCCAGATCAGGGCACGGGACCCGCCCCATCGTTCTGCTGGCGAGGTCCTTCGGTCGGCGCCACAGGGCTGTGGTGCGTTCCCGATGGCTCATACCAGATCCTGAAAAAGAATAGTCGTACAGAGGAACAGAGTCAGACAGAGGAAACGAGATCGTGCTTCCACTCGCTTTCTCTGTTTGACTCTGTTCCTCTGTACCCCAAAGGTGTTGTTTTTCCGGATCTGGCATCGCGAGGGGCGCCTTCCTCCGAATGACAGGTGTGCGGAAACAAAAAAGAGGGACGCGGATGAAGGCTTCATCCGCGTCCCTCTCTCTTTTCCTCCGCGTGATGCTTTTTCCAGGGGCTGATCACCCGCCCAGCGCGCCGGCCTCGATGGCCTGCCGCACCCGCTGCAGCAGGTCGGCGGGGGTGAAGGGCTTTTGCAGGAAGGGCGCGTCGGGGGGCAGGCCGCCGCGGCGCAGCACGTCCTCGCCCGCGTAGCCGGAGATGAACAGCACCGGCGTGCCGGGAAGGATGGACGCCAGCTCGCGGGCCGCCGCGTAGCCACCCATGGCCGGCATCACCACGTCCGTCACCACCAGGGCGATGCGGCCCGCGTGGCTGCGCGCGGCCTCGATCGCCTGCTCGCCGTCCTCCGCCTCGACCACGGTGTACCCGGCCCGCACCAGCACCCGCCGGGCAAAGCGCCGCACCGCGTCCTCGTCCTCCACCAGCAGCACCGTCTCCATCCCCCCCGGCGCCTCGCCCTGCGGCGGGGGCGGCGGGACGGGGTCGGCGTGGTCCATCCGGGGCAGGTACGCCCGGAACACCGTTCCCACCCCCACCTCGGAGTGCACCCGCAGGTGCCCGCCGCTCTGCTTGATGATGCCGTACACCGTCGAGAGCCCCAGCCCCGTGCCCTCGCCCGGCTCCTTGGTGGTGAAGAAGGGCTCGAAGGCGCGGCTCATCACCTCGGGCGTCATCCCCTCGCCCGTGTCGCTGACGGCCAGCATGACGTACGCCCCCTCGGGGACCGGGGCGCCGTCCCAGGCCGCCTGCGGCTCGTCGAACACCACCTCCGCCGTCTCCACGCTGATGCGCCCCCCGGCCGGGACCGCGTCGCGCGCGTTGACGGTCAGGTTCAGCAGCACCTGCTCCAGCTGCCCCGGGTCCGCCGAGACGTACAGGGGCCGCGGGTCGGCCCGCAGCTCCAGCCGCACGTCCTCGCCCAGCAGGCGGCCCAGCATGGGAAGCAGCCCGGCCACCAGGGCGTTCAGCTCCAGCCGGCGCGGCTGCAGCACCTGCCGCCGGCTGAACGCCAGCAGCTGCCGGGTGAGCCCCGTGGCCCGCTCGGCCGCGGCGCCGATCTGCGCCACGTCGTCGCGCACCTGGCCGCCGTCCTCGGGAAGCTGGTTCAGCAGCAGGTCGGCGTGCCCGCGGATGACGGTGAGCAGGTTGTTGAAGTCGTGCGCCACGCCCCCGGCCAGCTTGCCCACCGCCTCCATCTTCTGCGACTGCCGCAGCTGCTCTTCGAGGCCGCGGCGCTCGGTGATGTCGGTGGTCACCCCCACGATCCCCGTGGTCTCGCCGGCGGCGTCGCGGATGGGCGAGTGGGTGGCGTGCACCAGGATGCGGCCGCCGTCCGCGCGCGTCACCTCCACCTCGCCCGACCAGCTTTCGCCCCGCACGGCGGCGCCCAGGCTTTCCACCATCACCCGCTCCATCCCGCCGTCGGGGAACACCTCGGACCAGTGGCGCCCCAGCACCTCGGCCGCCGGCCGGCCGTACAGCTGCTCGGCGAAGCGGTTCCAGGCGATCAGCTCGCCCTCCACGTCCCAGGCGATCACGGCCTGCTCCACGGCGTCCAGCAGCAGCGCCTGGAAGCGGATGGCCTCCTCGGCCCGCGTGCGCTCGGTAAGGTCCAGCATGGAGCCGATCATCCGCACGGCGCGCCCCGCCTCGTCGCGCAGCAGGTAGGCGCGGTCGAAGATGCGCAGCCAGCCGCCGTCCGCGGGCCGGAAGCGGTACTCGTCGGACCACGAGAGCTCCGTGCCCTGCAGCACCGCCTCCAGCCGCTCGGCCACCCCGGGAAGGTCGTCTGGGTGGATCTGCTCGTACCACCACTCCAGGCTTCCGCGCGTCTCCTCCTGCGTGTAGCCCAGCACGGAGGTCACGGCTTCGTTCCAGAGCAGCTGCCCGCTGGCGATGTCCCAGTCCCAGATGACGTCGCTGGTGGCGCGCGAGACCAGCCGGAAGCGCTCTTCGCTTGCGTGCAGGGCGCGGCGCGCGGCGGTCTCTTCGGTGACGTCGGCGATGATCACCACCCCGGCCACCACCTGGCCCCGCGCGTCGCGGACGGGGGTGGCGCTCAGCCGGGCCGTGCCCATCACCCCGTCGCTGCGCACGATGCAGTACTCCTCGTCCCACACGTTCTCGCCGCTGCGAAGGGCGCGGGCCAGCGGCCACTCGTGCGCCTGCACCCGCCGCCCGTCGAGGTGGAACCCCTCCCAGTCGCCGTACTGGGCCACGGACGCGGATGACAGGTAGCCGTGGCGCCAGATGCGGTCCACCCGTGCGTTCCCCAGGAGCAGCCGCCCCGACGGCGCCTCGGCGATGACGACGCCCACGGGGAGCTGGCGCAGCACGGCCTCCAGCAGCCCGCGCTCTGCGCCCAGCCGCTCCAGCAGCGCGGTCGCGTGGCGCTCGCGCTCCTTCTGCTCCGAGATGTTGCGAAAGTAGACGGAGATCCCGTCGTCGGCCGGGTAGGCGCGTACTTCGAACCAGGCCTTCAGGGGGGGATAGTACGACTCGAACACGCGGGTCACGCGTTCGTGGGCCACGCGCCGGTACTCGCGCTCGAAGACGGAGCCCACCGTGTCGGGGAACTCGTCCCAGATCACCCGCCCCAGCAGGCTGTCGCGGGTGCGCCAGAGCAGCGGCTCGGCCTGCGGGTTCAGGTAGGTGAAGCGCCAGTCGCGGTCCAGCGCGACGAACGCGTCGGTGACGCTCTCCAGGATGCGGGTCACCCGGACCCGCGCGGCCTCGGCGGCCAGCTGCGCGGTGCGCGCGCGGACGGTGAGCTCCTCGCGCTCGGCGTCGGCCATCACCCGGGCGGTCACGTCGCGCACGGTGACCACGGCGCCGATGCGCCGGCCGTCCTCGTACACGGGGTTGGCGGCGCCCTCCACCACCCGCCGGTCGCCGCCGGGGTGCGCCACCTGCAGCAGGAACGCGGGCACCTCGCGGCCGGTGCGCACCGCCTGCACCAGGGGCACCAGCGCGGGCGCCAGCGGCTCGCCGTCCATGGTGAACAGCCGGGCGGCGCGCGCGGGGTCGTCGGCCTGCATCCCCGCCTGCGCAAAGCCCAGCAGCCGCTCCGCCTCGGCGTTGCAGAAGGTGATGCGCCCGTCCAGGTCGGCCACCATCACCCCTTCGCCGATCTGCCGCAGAACGGCGGCGCGCTCGGCGGCCAGGCGATCCACCTCGCGGCGGGCCAGCACCTGCCCCGTCACGTCGACCCCGTGCACGAAGGTGCCGCCCACCGTGCCGTCCGCCTGGCGCAGCGCCTGGTACGACACGGTCAGGAAGCGCCGCTCCGGGGGCGCGTCCGCCCGGCGCCGCAGCAGAAAGGGCGCCTCGGTGACCGTCTGGGGCTCGCCGGTGCGGAACACCTGGTCCAGCCGCCCCACGTGCCCCTGGCTGGCCAGCTCGGGAAGCGCCTCGGCCAGCGGCAGCCCCGCCAGCGCCCGGTGCCCCACCAGCTCGCGGAACGCCGGGTTGGCCGTCTCGACCACGTGGTGCGGGCCGCGGTGCGTGCACAGGAACGAGGGCGCGCGCAAAAAGATCTCGTGCAGCAGCGCGCGCTCGGCCTCGAGGTCGCGGATGAGGCCGTCGCGCTCTTCCTGGGCGGCGCGGCGGGCGGTGGTGTCCTCGTGCGCCACCACGGCGTGGGCCCCGCCGCGCGCGCGCAGGGGCGTCACGCGCATGGTGAACCAGCGCTTCTGGTGCGGCGCGTCGCAGGGGTACTCCATCTCGAACGAGGGCGCGTCCCCCGCCAGCACGGCGCGGATCCCCTCCGCCGCCGCCGCCGCCTCGGGGAGCGCCGGGCCGGCGGCGTTGCACACCTGCAGGTAGTTGCCGGTGTCGGCGGGGCCGGGGTGCCCGTTCTCGGCCGCGAAGCGGCGCCACGCCTGGTTCACCGCCACGATCTCGCCGTTGCGGTCCACCACCACCAGGTGCGCCGAAAGCGCGTCCAGCGCCGACTGCAGAAAGGCGTGCGACTCGCGCACCTCGACCTCGGCGCGGTGGCGCTCGGTGGTGTCGCGCGCCACCACCAGCACCGACTCCACCTGCCCGTCGGCCCCCAGCCGGGGGTGGATGCGCGAGCTGAGGGCCACGGGGCCCCCCGCGCCCTGGAACAGGAACTCGCCCTCGCGCGGCCGTCCGGTGCGGACGGCGTCGCCGATGGCGGCCTGCCAGGCGGCGGTCCCGCCGCGCGCGCCCGTGATCTCCATCAGGGTGCGCCCGCGCGCCTCTTCTTCCGTGGCCGCGCCCAGCAGGCGGCGGGTGGCGGGGTTGGCGTAGAGGACGCGCAGCGTGGGATCGAAGCGCGCCACCAGGTCGGGCGAGTGCTCCACCAGCGCGCGAAACTCCTGCTCCTGCTGCAGCAGCACCGCCTGTGCGCCGCCAAGGAGCAGGGTGAGCGACGAGGACGGGTCCACCACCGCGTCCACCTGCCCGCCGGTGATCTCCTCGATCTCGGCCTGCACGGCGGACAGCTGCCGGACCAGCTCGTTCAGCCGGTCCGGGGACGGGGGCGCGGGCGGGGTGGCGCCGCTGCCGCTGCCGGGGGCGGGGCGGATCACAGCTTGAGCGCGTTCCGGACGGCCGCCGCGTCCGAAAGGTTGCCCAGCACCCGCACCCCGGGCGCCTCGGCCCGCAGCAGGGTGGGGGTCACCACCACGCCGTCGCGCAGCGCGGGCGCGGGGTCCACGGCCACGTCCACCACCTCCACGCACACCCGTACGGGCCCCGCCTCCAGCTCCTCCTGCAAAGTGCGCAGGCTGCGGAGCGCGGCCAGCGAGTTGGGCGCGTTTCCCGCGACGAACAGGCGCAGGTGCACCTCGGGGCGCGCGTCGGGCGGCGAAGCGGGGGCGTGGGGGTGCATGGCGGGGTCAGCCGGCGGCGTCGGCGCGGCGCAGCACGGCGATGCGCCCCACCTCGTGCTCGCGCTCCGACGCGGCGGCGGTGTGGTCGGACTCCAGCAGCTCGCGCTCGGCGGCAAAGGTGTCCAGCTCGTTCTGCAGGGCGGCCAGGCGGGCGCGCAGGTCGGCCTCGGCGCGCCCCACCTCCAGGATGCGGCGGGCGGCGGCGCGCGCGGCGGCGCGGGCCTCGCGGCGCACCTCCTCCTCCTTCTCCCACCGTGCCGTCCCCATCAGCACCTCGCCCCCGGCGTCGTACACGTCCGCCAGCGTCACCCCATCCGACGAAAGCACCATCTCGCGCACCTGGTTGCTGTGGGCCATTCCCCGCGACTTTACGATGGTGAGCGCCCGGTTGCGCTCGCCGCCGCGGATGTGGTACGACAGGTGGAACCAGGTGTCGGCGATGGTGGACACCTGCAGCGCCGACTGCTCGGCCAGCGGGTCGGCGCTCTCCTGCAGGCTGGTGCACAGCACGGTGATCCCGCGCGACTTCACGAAGTCCAGCAGGCGCAGGCTTCCCTCCACCGCCGCCACCTCGCCCCCCGACTTGGCCAGGGCCGAGAGGGGGTCGACGATGAGGACGGTGGGATGGAAGGCGGCCACGCGGCGCTTGATCTCGATGAGGTGCTCCTCCACGCCGCGCGCCTCGGAGCGCAGCGACCAGATGTCCAGCGCGCCCGCCTCGATCCACGCCCCCAGGGTGAGCCCCACCGAGGCCAGGTTGCGGACGATCTGCGCGGCGGGCTCGTCGAACGACAGGAAGAGCACCCGCTCGCCGCGGACGCAGCTTTCCTGCGCCAGGCTGCCGGCCAGCGTGGTCTTGGCCACGCCGGGGGCGCCGGTCACCAGGATGCTGCTGCCGCGGTAGTAGCCGCCGCCCAGCATGGTGTCGAGCCGCGGGATGCCGGTGGCCAGGCGCTCGTTCGACACCGGGTGGTCCAGGTCGGCCCGGCCGTAGGTGGCCACCTCGAGCCCCGAGGAGGTGATGGTGAGGGGGAACTCGTTCTCGGCGAAGCCGGAGCCGCGGTACTTGAGCACCCGCACCCCGCGCACGCTCACCCGCTCGCGCAGGGTGTGCTGCAGCAGCACCACGCAGTCGGCCATGAAGGGAAGAAAGCCGTACTGCGGGCCGGCCAGCGGGTCCAGCCCCTCGACCTTGCCGGTGAGCAGCGCGGTCAGGTCGTGCTCCGACAGCCACTCGAACAGCCGGTGCAGCTCGCGCCGCGCCGCCGCGGGGCCGTCCAGCAGCGCCAGCAGCACGTCCAGCCCGTCGAAGACGATGCGCCGCGCGCCGATCTCCCGCGCCTTGGCGGCCACCTGCGCCAGCACGCCCCCCAGGTCGAAGTCGCCCGACAGCGCGTGGGTGGGCGAGACGTAGGCGTCCAGGAAGAACAGGTGCTGCCGCTCCAGCCCGGGCAGGTCCCAGCCGAACGACCGGGCGTTCTCGCGGATGCGGCGGGTGTCTTCCTCGAAGGCCACGAAGATGCCCGGCTCGTGCCCCTCCAGGGCGCCGCGCACCAGCGTCTGCAGCGAGAATACGGTCTTTCCCGTCCCCGGCCCGCCCAGCAGCACGGTGATGCGGCCGCGCGGAATGCCGCCGCCGGTAAGCTCGTCGAACCCGTCGATCCCCGTGGGCGCCTTGGGCCCGGGAACCGCGAGCGTTGAATCTTCCGTCATGGTGTGGTGGAGTGGTGTTGCGAGCGACTACGGATACGGGCCGGTGCGTGAAGGCGCGCGGCGGCGGGAGCCCCCGGAGGGAGGGGGCGGGTAGCCGGGTCGGGGGCCCCGGCCGCGGTCCGGGCGTACCCGGGCGCGTAACGGGTACAATCTGTACCTTTCTCTGCCGTTTCGCAATGACTGTAACAATAGGGGCGCTCCGGCCGCCGCCGCGCGCTGCGCCGATCGCGTTCACACCGGGCTTGGACAAAGGGAACACCTCACTCTTTCTGCCACCGCACCGAACACGTCCATTTTGACGGAGTGTCGCTAATGGTGATGGATGGATGCGGAAACATAACTTGCAACCGGGGTGTTCCGGGGGCGTGGCGATGTGCGGGCCGGGCGGGGTCCCTCTGGAATCCGGCGGTCCGCGCAGGAGAATCGACCGGTGGTGCGAGCTCTGGCAAAAGACTCGTTCTCACGCAGAGGGAGCAGAGAACGCGGAGTGGTTTTCTCTGCTCCTTCTGGCTCCTTTGCGGGAGAACAGTCCTTTTGCATATTCGGCATGATCGTGTCGCGCGCGCTCAACCGCACCGGGGGCCGGTGCCGCATCCAGCACGTGCTTCCCACAGCCGCTCCCCTCGAGCCGCTGGAACTTGCCTTCGGCCCCGGCTGCCTGCACTTCTTCGATCGGGAGATGGAGCGGTCCCACGCCCCCAGCCTCGAACGCGAGTCCGCTGGATGACCATTCGCACCGCCACGGAAGCGGACGTGGAGACGCTGTTCCGCATCCGCACCGACGTACGCGAGAACAACATGACCCTCGACGCGCTGGCCGCCGCCGGCGTGACGCCGGAGAGCATCGTGCAGATGCTGCGCACCGATTCGCGCGCGTGGCTGGCGGAGTGGGAGGGGCAGCCCGCCGCCTTTGCCATGGCGGATGCGGCGCGCGGCACCGTCTTCGCCCTGTTCGTGCGGCGCGGATACGAAGAGCGCGGAATGGGGCGCGCGCTGCTGGCGGAAGCGGCGGCGTGGCTGTTCGCGCGGGGCTGGCAAGAGATCTGGCTTACCACCGGCGCCGATGCGCCCGGCGCCAACGCCTTTTACCGCCGCGTCGGCTGGCGTGAGGACGGGATCGCGGAGAACGGCGAAATCCGCTACACGCTCCGGCGGGATCCGGGAACCGCGACGGCGACGGGGGACACGTGACGGGGAGCACGGGCTGAAGCCCGCGGCTGGAAGGGCCAGAAGCCCCGCCCAGGGCTCGCGGAGCTCGCCAGGCGGGGCTTCAACTGCGGGGTGCCTCGACAAGCACCAGCCGAAGCGCTATCGAATTCTCCCCCTCTCCGCGAGGAACGAGCGGGGAGGGGGCCGGGGGGGAGGGGCCCCCGCCAGCGCAGTGCGACGCCTTCGACGGCACGAATCCAGCCGGCACGATGACCGGCGGTGGCTGATTGCGCCTGTCTTCCACCGCGACGTTCCATCCGTCACCTGACCCAGGGCTCACGCATATGCGCCGGCGTTTTCAGCAGGTCGACGTCTTTTCGCCCCTCCCCTTCCGCGGCAACCCGCTGGCGGTGGTGGTGGACGCCGACGGACTTTCCACGGAGGAGATGCGGCAGTTCTCCCGCTGGACCAACCTGTCCGAGACCACCTTCATCCTCCCGCCCGCCTCGGCGGAAGCCGACTACCGGGTGCGGATCTTCAGCCTGGCGCAGGAGCTTCCCTTTGCCGGGCACCCCACGCTGGGCTCCTGCCACGCGTGGCTGGCGGCGGGCGGCGTTCCGCGCGACGCGGGGCGGATCGTGCAGGAGTGCGGGGCGGGGCTGGTGCCCATCCGCCGCGGCGGGCACGGCCTGGCCTTCGCCGCGCCGCCGCTGCTGCGCGCGGGGCCGGTGGACGAGGCGTTCGTCGATCAGCTCGCGGTGGTGCTGGGGATCGCGCGCGGCGAGATCGTGGACGCGCAGTGGGCCGACAACGGGCCCGGGTGGGTGGCGGTGCTGCTGCGGGACGCCGACGCCGTGCTGGCGCTGGAGCCGGACTTCAGCCGCTATTCCGGCGGCGAGGCCCTCAACATCGGCATCGTGGGCGCGTACCCGCCGGGCGCGGAGTGCGCGTGGGAGGTGCGGGCGGTGTTCAGCGACGAGCAGGGCGCCATGCGCGAAGATCCCGTGACCGGCAGCCTGAACGCGTCGCTGGCGCAGTGGCTGCTGGCCACCGGCCGCGCCACGGCGCCGTACGTGGCCAGCCAGGGAACGCGCCTGGGCCGCGCCGGCCGCCCGCGCATCGAGCAGGACGCGGACGGCACGGTGTGGGTGGGCGGTCCCGCCATCACCCGCATCCAGGGCGAGGTCGACCTGTAGGATGCGCCGCCGCGGCCCTCCCGGATCTAGATCCTGAAAAAGAATAGTCGTACAGAGGAACAGAGTCAGACAGAGAAAGCGAGCTGAAATCTCATCTTGGTCCTCTGTCTGACTCTGTTCCTCTGTACCCATAAAGGTGTTGTTTTCCCGGATTCGGTATTACGCGGGACGCGGAGGCAAATCTGTTCAGGACCGCGGATCAGCGGCCGGTCCACCGGGCCGCGGCGCGGTCACGGATACGCGCAGACGGTGTCGATCCACAGCTCCTGGCCACCGATGGTGACGCTGCTCACGGGGCCGGTGATGCTCACACGGCCTTCCTTGTTGACCCCCGCCCACCACCACGCGATCGCCGCCCCGCCTCCGCCCAGCGTTTCCAGCTGCCCGATGCGCAGCGGCACGCCGTTGAAGGTAAGGTTCTCGTGCCCGCCCTTGTCGTGGTAGTCGATGTCGACCCGCGACGGGACGAAGGTGAGCCCCCCGAAGCCGAACTGGAGCGAGATGTTGTTGAGGCGCGCGCTGGGGTCGGGCCCCAGCCACCCCTGCCCGGGCTCGATGCGCGTCCAGTTGTAGTAGGGGGTGAGCGCCGCGTCGTAGAAGCGCCGGGTGGTCACCGAGATCGCGCTCTCCACGAAGACCAGCGTCCCCGGCGGCGTTCCCACCGGCGCGCCGTACACCGTCCCCAGCGCCGGGACGTTGAACTCCAGGCACACGGTCCCGGCGGGCGGCGGGGGCGGGAGCGCCGCCGCGGCCTGCACGGCGGTGTCCTCCCACGGCGTGGTGGGCGTCAGGTCGCCGGACGAGCAGGCGGCGGCCGCCAGGGCCAGCGACAGCGCCAGGGAGAGCGGGCGGATGAATCGCATCATGCAACTCCTCGCGGAACGGAAGGGAAGGACGGCGCGGCGGAGGGGGTTCCGCCGCGCCGGGCCGGCTTCACGGATTGGCGCAGACGTGGTCGACCCACAGGTCCTGGCCGCCCACCGTCAGGCGGCCCACGCCGCCTCCCAGCTTGAGGGTGGCGCGGTCGCCGCTGGGCGGCACGGCAAACGGCCCCGCCGCGAACCCGATCGGCACGCCGCCCAGCGCCGGGGGAGGCGCGTTGAGCTCGCCGATGAACACGGGGCTGGCGTTCACCCGCAGGTTCTCGTACGCACCGGGCCCGGGTACGTCCAGGTAGTCGAAGGTGTAGCTGCTGGGCGTAAAGCTGAGCCCGGTAAAGTCGAAGATCAGGTTGATGTGCAGCGTCCGCGCGGCCTGTCCGGCCGAGAAGGCCACCGGCGGCACCCCGATGCGCGCGTCACGGTACGCCGTGCCGCCGCCCGTCAGGAAGAACTTCTCGGTGTAGACGCGAATGCCGTTCTCCACGTGCACCAGGGTGAGCGGCGGCTGCCCCACCGAAAAGCCCCAGGTGGTCCCCGCCGGCAGCGGCAGCTCGAAGTCCACGCAGGCAGGCACGGCGGCCGCGGCCACCTTCGCGGGCTCCGCGAAGGGCGAGGTGGGCGTCAGGCCCTCCGAGCAGGCCGCCGTGGCCATGGTGAGGGGAAGAAGGAGCGCGAGGGAGCGATGGGGTTTCATGGGGTGCCTCCTGCATGGGTAAAATGTGTCTGATCCAGATGCCCTGGAATCAGGGAGGGGCAGGAGAATCCGGCCGCAAGGCGCATGCCTTTCTCTTAGGGACAAATTATGGAAATTGCATATCTAATTTATCAGTAAGCGGATACGATCTTCGTACAGAACGGGACGGCGTGTGATGCGGATCCAGGAAGAGGTCGATCATCGATGCGGACCAGGAAAATCTTTCCGATCGTCAGGTCCCTTCAGTTGCGGATGATGGCCGGCGCAAGCCGCCGGACGACAAAGCCTCACGCGGAGACGCAGAGGCGCGGAGAGAACCGTTCTTCCTCTCTCCGCGCCTCTGCGTGAGGCAAAGTCTTTTACGAACCCGGGATCAGCGCGCGATCTTCTCCAGCGCGCGGGCCAGCACGTCGGCCTCGTCGCGCGTGTTGTAGAACACGAACGACGCGCGCACGGCCTCGTCCACGCCCAGCGCCTTGAGCATGGGTTCGGCGGCCAGCTTGCCGGCGCGCGTGGCGATCCCCTGCTTGTCCAGCGCCGTTTCCACCTGCGACGCCTCCTTGCCTTCCACCACGAACGACACCACGGAGATGCGGTCCGCCGGGCGCCCCAGCACGCGCACGCCGTCGATGGCCTCCAGCCGCTCCACCGCGTACGCCGCCAGGTCCCGCTCGTACGCGGCGATGCGCTTCAGCCCCAGCTTCGTCCAGTAGTCGATGGCGGGGCTCCACGCCTCCACCTCGCCGAACGCGGGCTCGCCGGCCTCGTACTTGTGCGGCAGCGACGAGGTCTCGAAGTCGTCGAAGCTCACGCTTTCCACCATCATCGACCCGCCGTCACCCGGCGGCAGCGCCTCCAGCCGCTCGGCCTTGCCCCACAGAAAGCCCACGCTGGACGGGCCGCCCATCTTGTGCCCCGAGCCGGTGTAGAAGTCGCAGCCGATGTCGCGCACGTCCACCGGCAGGTGAGGCACCGCCTGGGCACCGTCCACCAGCACGGGAATGCCGCGGGCGCGCGCCATCTCCGCGACCTGTTTGACCGGCTGCACGCCCCCCGTCACGTTGCTCACGTGGGAGATGCCGACCAGCTTGACCCTGTCGTTCAGCATCTTCTCCAGCTGCTCCAGGTCCACGTCGCCGTCCGCGTTCAGCGGCGCGGCACGGACGCGGGCGCCCACGCGGCGGCAGGCCATCAGCCAGGGGACGATGTTGCTGTGGTGCTCCAGCTCCGTCAGCAGCACCTCGTCGCCCTTGTGCAGCACGCCGTCGCCAAAGGCGTTGGCCACCAGGTTCAGCCCCTCGGTGGCGCCGCGGCAAAAGATGACCTCGCGCGCCTCGGCGCCGTTGATCAGCTTTGCCACCTTCTTGCGCGCGCCCTCGAACGCCTTGGTGGCTTCCCTGCTGAGCTGGTGCCCCTCTTCGGCGCGGGCGTACTCGTGCGTGTAGATCTCGGCGAGCCGGTCGATCATCACTTGCGGCTTCTGGCTGGTCGCCGCATTGTCCAGGTACACTAGGGGCTTTCCGTGCACCTGCCGCTGCAGCACGGGAAAGTCCTGGCGAATCTTCTCTGCGTCGAGCCCTCCCATCCCCCCCCTCCATTCACCGCTCAGATGTTACCGCCGCGCGTCCACCGCGCGGGCGGGCCGCTGCGTCTTCAGTCCGCGGACTCGCCCCGCGCGTGGTCGGGCCCGCGTCCGTGCTGGGCCGCACGCGGCCGGCGCGGCTGCGGCGCGCAATCGATGCGGCGCGCGAAGGTGCGAAGGGCGCGGGCGTACGGCTCCCCGGGCGTTGCGGGCGGGCGGTGGTCCTGATTCTGCGCTTCCATGGATGGCGATCCGCGACGAAGGGCGATGCGAACTGCTTTTCGTGCCCACCCAATGGCGCACCGCCCATACCTGCGCATGTAACAGCGCCGCCTGCAACGCCCGCGGACCCGCGCTTGCACCCGCCGGTGCCGTATTCGCCGCATCATCCACGGGAAGGATCAATGGAAATCCGCTATGCAACCGAGGGCGACGCGCCCTTCCTGGCCGACATCAACCGGCAGCTGATCGAGGACGAGTGGGGCGGGGGAGGGATGTCGCTGGAGCGCCTGGAAGCCCGCATGCGCCGGTGGATCGCGGACGACGAGTACCGCGCGGTGCTGTTCCTGGAAGACGGTGCCACCGTCGCCTACTCGCTCGTAAGCCTGGACGAGGACTCGGCGTTCATCCGCCACTTCTTCGTGATCAAGGAGCACCGCGGCCGCGGCGTGGGCCGGCGCGCCATCGACACGCTCTTTTCGCAGGTGATCCCGCCCGGGTTCCGGACCACGCTGGACGTGCTGGCCAGCAACCAGGGCGGGCACCAGTTCTGGCGCTCGGTGGGCTTCGGCGACTACGCCATCCGCATGGAGCGCCTTCCGCGGGACGGCGGTGCGGATCCGGAGGGCGGCGGGGGCCCGGAAGCGGGCGCGGCGGACTCCGGCGCCGGGGGCGACATCGGCGACTGACGGCCGCATGAGATCCTTGCGCCCCGGGCCGCCACCGCTGACCGTTGGGACCTGGATCCAGTCAGCATCCCGCCCCGGCCGAGGAGGCTCCGTTGGCTACCTCTCCCCCCTCGTCCCTGCCAGGGAGGAGGCCGGCGCCGTTCCGATGGCATTCCCGGACCGGCTCGTCCCTACAGCGCTTGTCTACAGGAAAGCAGCTCTTCTTCGGCGGGACGTCGCTGCGCGAGCGCACGTCGGAGTCCCGATCGATTCGCCGGCGGAGCTCACCCCGGGGCTCCAGGAGAGCAGGCCCCGGCTTTTGCGGTAACGCTGATCCGCCTGCGCGTCGGCAGCCTGCCCGGTGCTCCGATCACCCCTGCGTCCCTACCGTGACATACTGTGCGGCAGGCACCTCCCTCTGCAGGCATAATTGGGTTATCCTTTTGAAGCGTATGTCTCCTTGATGACCACCTGGCGGAGTGCATGATGTCTGGAACGGACAGCAGTGGACATGATCCATTCGGGTCGGACGCCATTCTCCGCGTTCTGCACCTCTCCCCGGAGCAGGTGCCCGTCGCCGACTACGCCGACGCGTACCGGCAGATCTCGGACGGCTGGCCTGAGCCGCTCGAAACGATCCACCGCGACGACAGCGTCCTGACCCGGCACCAGGCCGTGCTCTTCATCCCCGGTCGCGCCGCCCCCAACCTGTACGAATCCGGGTTCGCACCCAGCTTTCGGCTCTACCTGAACCAGACGCTGGTGGACGAGAGTGCCGGTGAGATGCTGCCTCGCTGGCTGCGGTGGGTGCACGGTGCCGTGCATTCATCCAACCTTCCTGACGAGACCCTGCGGACCCGCGCGCACCGGGAACGCCATCTTCGCCTGATCCGCCGCTCGCTGACGTCGCAGGTGATCGACTCCCTGGGGCGGATGCAGAAACGGGATCGCGCACGGTACGAGCTCCTCTGGCGCCAGGTGGGGCAGGCGGTGAAGGAGGGGGTCCTGGAGGGAGACGACACGAATCGCGAGGCTCGCCTTGGCCTGCTGCTGTTCAGCTCGTCGCGGGGGGCGGATTCATTGACCACCCTCGGGGAGTACGTGGAACGGATGCGGGAGGATCAACGCGAGATATGGTACCTTGCCGGGGGGAGTCGCCCGGAGATCGAGGAATCTCCTGCGCTGAAGGGATTTCGCGACCAGGGGCTGGAAGTGCTGTACTTTACCGATCCGCTGGATGAGCGGATGGTGGAGGCCCTCGTGGAGTTCGAGGGGAAGCCCCTGCGTTCTGCCGAGAGGGTGGCGCTTTCGCTGGGGCGCCTGGGTGTGGATCAGGGGAACGCGCCCGAAGGCGATGCGGTGTTCCTGGCCCGCCTGAAGGGGCTGCTTGGACGCGCGGTAAGCCAGGTGCAGCTTTCGATGGACGACGGTGGCGGCCCGGCGGTGCTGGTGGGCGGAAGAAAGGACCCCCACTGGCCCAACCGCGGGGGTGTTCTGCGGCTGAACGCCGGCCACCCGCTGGTCCAGCGGCTGCGCCGGCGCTTCGATGCCGATCCCGCTGATCCGCTGGTGGGTGAATACGCCCACGTCCTGCTGGGGCTGTCACTGATGAAAAGGGGATTCGACGTGCCGAATCGCGCGAGCTTCATCGCGCTGGTCACCCAGATGATGGAGGACAGACTGGAGGCGGCGTAGAGGATCGAGAGATGGGGTCGTGGCAGCCCGGGGCCGCCGCGCCCCCCTTGCCTCGCGCTCCGCCGTGCAGCGCACCTTGCGGGCTCCCGCGCCGCAGAGGATGTTGCCAACCTCCAAACTCACGAAGAAGCGATGACTTCCTGAGGGAGCGCACCACGTGTAACCCGATTCCACACAACCGCCTGTGCGCGACCGAAGGACCTGCTCTCCGGCGAGGCGGGGCCGGCTCCATGCCGCGCGACCAGCCCCTCGGTTTGTGCCGGCGAGGTCCTTCGGTCGGCGTCATGGTGCAGTGTACAAGCGAGCTGCGGGGCGGCGCCTCCCTCAGGAAGTCAATCGCAGGGCGAGGTTTAGCAACACCCTCTCAGGGGTGTTGCCAACCCCCCAAACTCACGAAAAAGCGATGACTTCCTGAGGGAGCGCACCACGTGTAACCCGATTCCACACAATCGCCTGCGCGCGACCGAAGGACCTGCTCTCCGGCGAGGCGGCGCCGGCTCCATGCCGCGGGACCAGCCCCTCGTCGATCTTCCCGAGCGGGACAGACGCCGCAGAGGCGCCCGGCTTCACGC
>NZ_DASWNM010000065.1:0-3185 GCF_036399255.1 Longimicrobium sp. | reverse complement strand
CCCCAGCAGCGCCTCCACCATCTCCACCCCCCGCTCCACGCACACCCCCACGCGCGTCTCCGGCCCCACCCCCCGCGACCGGAGGTGGCGCGCCAGCCGGTTGGCCCGCCGGTTCAGCGCCCCGTACGTCAGCGACTCCCCACCAGAAACCAGCGCCACCGCGTCCGGCGCGCGCCCCGCCTGCGCCTGGAAGAGCTCGTGCACGCCGGCGGAGGGAACGGGGAGCGGGGGGGCGGCGCTCCACGCCCCCAGCACCCGCCGCCGCTCGGCCTCCGGCATCAGCGGCAGCCGGCTCAGGCGCCGGCCGGGATCGGCCGCGGCCGCCTCCAGCAGCACGCGCAGGTGCCCCAGCATCCGCTCCACCGTGGCGGCGTCGAACAGCTCCGCGGCGTAGGCGGCCCCCAGCTCCACCCCGGCCTCGGTATGGGCGATCCCCAGCGCCAGGTCGAACTTGGTGGCGCCGCTGTCCACGGCGGCGGCGGCCACGCGGCATCCGCCCATCTCGCGCGGCACGCCCTCCGCCTGGGCCGCGGCGGTCACCACCACCTGCAGCAGCGGGGTGTGGCTCAGGCTGCGCTCGATCCCCAGCTCCGCCACCAGCTTTTCGAAGGGAAGGTCCGGATGCGCGTACGCCTCGAGCGCCGTGTCGCGCACCCGGCGCAGCAGCGCGCGGAACGAGGGGTCGCCCGACAGGTCCGTCCGCAGCGCCAGCGTGTTGGCGAACAGGCCGATCAGCGGCTCCGTCTCGGCCCGCGTGCGCCCCGCCACCGCGCTTCCCACCACCACGTCGTCCTGCCCGGCGTAGCGGGAGAGCAGCGCCTTGAGCGCGGCCAGCAGCACCATGAACAGCGTGGCCCCCTCGCGCCGCCCCAGCGCCTCGAGCGCGCGCGCCAGCTCCGGCGGCAGGGTGGCGCGGCACACGCCCCCCCGAAGGCTCTGCACGGCGGGACGCGGCCGGTCGGTGGGCAGCTCCAGCAGCGTGGGCGCGCCGGCCAGCCGCGCGCGCCACCACTCCAGCTCGCGCTCCAGTACCGCCCCGCGAAGCCGCTCGCGCTGCCAGACGGCGTAGTCCCCGTACTGCAGCGGCAGCGGCGGCAGCGGCGAGGGCCGGCCGCGGACGAACGCCCCGTACAGCGCCGCCAGCTCGCGGAGCAGCACCCCCGTGGACCACCCGTCCGTGATCACGTGATGCAGGACGAGCAGCAGCACGTGCTCGTCCGGCGCCGTCCGCAGCAGCTCCGCGCGAAAGAGCGGGCCCTGCTCCAGGCGAAAGGGGGCGCGCGCCTGCCGGTGCACGGCGTCGTGCAGCGCCGCCTCCCGCTCCGGGGCCGGCAGCGCCGCCAGGTCGCGCAGCGGAAGGAGGACGTCCGCCGCCGGCGCCACCCGCTGGCGCGGCTCGCCGTCCACCACCTCGATGGTCGTCCGCAGCGACGGGTGCCGCGCGGCCACCTCGCCCAGCGCGCGCCGGAGCGCCGCGGGGTCCAGCGGCCCCGAAAGCCGCAGCGACAGCGGGACGTTGTACGCCGCGGTCCCGGGGCTCAGCCGGTCCAGGAACCACAGCCGCTCCTGCGCGAACGAGAGCGGAAAGGTGTCGGGGCGCGCCTCCTCCAGCAGCCGGGCCAGCAGCGCGCGCTTCTCCGCGTCGGTCAGCGCGGCGGATCCGGCGGTCACGGGTGCCCCCCGCCGGCACCCAGCCGCCGCAGCAGTGCGTCCACCTCGTCGCCGGACAGCGCGTCCACCCGCGCCCGGACCTCCTCCGCGCCCGCGGGGAGGATGCGGTCCTCGTCCTGCGCCCCGCCGGGACGCAGGGCCGCGGCCGTGAGCGCGATGGTGGGGCGGTCGAACAGGGTGCGCGCGGGGAGCTCCGCCCCCAGCTCGGCCCGCACCCGCGCCGCGATGCGCGTCACCAGCAGCGAGTGCCCGCCCAGGGCGAAGAAGTCGTCCTCCACCCCCACCCGCTCCACCCCCAGCACCTCGGCCCAGATGCGCGCCAGCGCCTCTTCCACCGGCCCGCGGGGCGCCACGTACGCCCCCGCCCCCTCCGGCCGCGACGCCTCGGGCGCCGGAAGCGCCGCCCGGTCCAGCTTTCCGTTGGGGGTCAGCGGCAGCGCGTCCAGTTCCACCACCGCCCCCGGCACCAGGTGCTCCGGCAGCCGCGCCGCCAGCCGCTCGCGCAGCCCCCAGCCGATCCCCGCCTGGCCGGGCGCGGGGACCACGTACGCCACCAGCCGCCTGTCGCCGTCGTCCCCCGCGCGCGCCACCACCGCCGCCTCGCGCACCCCCTCCTCCCGCAGCAGGGCGGCCTCGACCTCCCCCGGCTCGATGCGCACCCCGTGCACCTTGACCTGGTGGTCCACCCGCCCGATGAACTCCAGGGTGCCGTCGGCCCGCCAGCGCACGCGGTCGCCCGTGCGGTACAGCCGCGCGCCCCCCCGCGCCCCGAAGGCGTCGGGGACGAAGCGCTCGGCCGTGAGCGCCGGCCGCCCCAGGTAGCCGCGCGCCACCTGCACCCCGCCGATGTACAGCTCGCCCGCCACCCCGGCGGGGACCGGACCGCCGCGCGCGTCCAGCACGTACAGCCGGGTGTTGGCCGTGGGCCCGCCGATGGTGGGCGGGCCGTGCCGCACGTCGGCCGCGCGCAGCGGGTGGCTGATGGCCACGCAGACGGTTCCCTCCGTGGGGCCGTAGGCGTTCAGCAGCACCGGCACCCGGCCGTCCCAGCCTTCCACCAGCGACGGGGGGAGCGCCTCGCCCACCGCTACCAGCGTGTGCAGGTCGGGAAGCGCGGCGTCCGGCGGCAGGGTGGCCAGGATGGAGGCCGCCAGGATGGTGCAGGTGACCCGCTCCTCCCGCAGCACCCGCAGCAGCGCCTCGCCCACCGGCCGCCCCTCCGGAAGCACCAGCGCCGCCCCCGAGCACAGCGCGATCAGCGTCTCGGCGATGGAGGCGTCGAAGCTGGGGGAGGCGAACTGCAGCAGGCGGTCGCCGGGCCCCACGCGAAAGGACCGGCCCACCAGGGCGTGCACCAGGTTCACGGCGCCCCGGTGCTCGACCTGCACCCCCTTGGGCGTCCCCGTGCTCCCGGAGGTGTAGATGACGTACGCCAGCCCCCGCGGCTCCACCGCGCGCGGAAGGTCGTCCGCCGCCTCCCCCGCCCAGGGCCGCGCCCCCCCGTCCAGCGCCAC
>NZ_DASWNM010000064.1:0-12074 GCF_036399255.1 Longimicrobium sp. | reverse complement strand
ACTCGGGACGTTGACCTCCCCCAGCGTCATGCCGGGGGTAGGGGGCCTATGCGAGAAACCGGAGAATCATCCCCGCAAATCAGCGCCAGCACGTCAGATGGCCGCGCTGAAGCATGTTTACAGCTTAGTGAATGACCGAGGGTCAGACAGAGGAAACGAGATCATGCTTCCACTCGCTTTCTCTGTTTGACTCTGTTCCTCTGTACCCTGAAGGTGTTGCTTTTCCGGATCTGGTATCACGCAGGGAAAGCAGAGGAAGCAGAGAAAAGATTCCGTTCCTCTGCTTCTCGGCTTTCCTCCCGCTCGCCAGCCGGCTAGTGGCGCGCCGGCTCCAGCTCCGGACCGGGCGGCGCCTCCTTGATCCCGCGGATGGCGGGCGACGCGCGGCAGGCGTACGTCACCGCGAGAAAGGCCAGCCCCAGCAGCAGGAACATGAGCCCGGCGCCCCGCCCCGGCCCCACCCCCAGCAGCCGCCCCACGGACCCCGCCAGGGGGCCGCCGGGGAGCAGCGACGGCTCGAACACCGACTCCACCAGCGGGCCGCCCACCAGAAAGGCCACGGGAACCGAGGAGCGCGCCACCATCAGGATGGCCGAGGCCACGCGCCCGTGCACCTCGGGCGGGGCGCCGCCCTGCCAGATCGCGCGAAACGAGCCGTTGATGAGCGGCACGCTGAACAGCAGGCCGAACATGGCGCCCGCCAGCGCCACCGCCCCCGTCGCCAGCCCCAGCGCCACCAGCGAGCCGCCGAACAGGGCCCCGCCCAGCAGCACCCCGTCCACCCGGCGCGCGGGCCCGCCCCAGGCGCCCATCATCACGCCACCGGCCAGCATCCCCGCGTAGCCGGTGGAAAGCACCGCGCCCAGCACCCGCGGCGAGGCCAAGTCCAGGATCGCCGGCGTGACGGCGACCCAGGACAGGTTCAGGAAAAAGTTCAGGACCACGAAGTACGCCAGCAGCCCCGGCAGACCGGGACGGCCGGCCAGGAACGACCACCCGTACCGCGCCTCGCGCAGGAACGACGGCTTTCCCTCCGGCGCGCCCCGCGGCGGCCGGGGGATGGGAACGGCCAGCAGCACCAGCAGCGAAAGGACGAAGGTGCCCACGTCCACCAGGATCACGCCCTCGGCCCCGATCAGGGTGTACAGAAACGCCCCCAGCATGGGCGCCGCGATCTGCGAGGCCGCCTGGCCCGAGTCCGACATGCCGCTGGCCCGCGCCAGCTGCTCGCGCGGCACCAGCGAGCCGGTGGCCGCCACGAAGGCGGGGGTCTTGAACGCAGTGACCGCCGCGCCCAGCGCGTTGGCCAGGTACACGTGCCAGACGGCCACCACGTCCAGAAGGAACAGGAGCGCCAGCCCCACCGAGAGCGCCGCGGCCGCGGCGTCGGCCAGGATCAGGACGCGGCGCCGGTCCCAGCGGTCCACCAGCACCCCCGCCACGGGAAGCAGCAGCACCTGCGGAAGCGTGGCCGAAAACAGCGAAAGCGCAAAGAGCAGCGCCGACCCCGTGGTCTCGTAGATCCACACGCCCAGCACGAACCAGGTCATCCCCGAGCCCAGCAGCGAGGCGACCTGGCCCGTCCAGATCAGGGTGAACCTCCGCATCCCCGCCCCCTTCGCGGCCCCGGCGCCGGCGGGGGACGGAACCGCCGTCCCCCCTCCCGGCCCGCTCACGGCGCACCCGCCGCGCCGCCGGCCCGGGGCCCGAGCACCGCCCAGAGCGGCGCGTCGAGCGAAACCGACAGCCGGCGCAGCAGCGCGAACAGCCGTCTCTGCATCCGGTCGATCTCGCGGGCGCGGAACTGGTGCGGATAGTAGCAGAAGGCCACCGGCATTCTGCCCTGCTGCGGCCACACCATCACCCGCAGGGGGTGCTCCGTCTGCGCCAGGCTCCCCGCCCCCTCAATGTTGCCGGTCTGCCGCAGGTAGCCGCGGGCCCGCTCGCCGAAGGGAAAGTTCTCGAAGACGATGTAGCTCTGGTACAGCGGCTGCCCCGGCGCCGCGCCGGCCCACGCCTCCAGCAGCGCGGGGGGGCAGTAGTCGTACTGGCGCGACTCCGCCTGCTGGGCCTGCAGCGCCGCCAGCCAGGCGCCCAGGGTGGCGCCGGGGTCCACCGGCGCGCGCACGGGGATGATGTTGGTGAGGCACCCCACCATCCGCTCCACCCCCTCGATGGCCGGCGGGCGGCCGGACACCATGGTGCCGAACACCACGTCCCGCTGGCCGGTCCGCTCGCTCACCAGCAGCGCCCAGGCACCCTGCACCAGCGTGTTGAGCGTAAGGCCGTGCGCGCGGGCGGCGCCGGCCAGCGCGGCCGCGGCGGGGGCCTCCAGGTAGCTGACCCGCATGGCGTACTCGTCGCCGCGCGGCGCGCGCGGCCCGGGGGGCGTGAGCGGGTTGGGGGCGCGAAAGCCGGCCAGCAGGCCGCGCCAGAACGCCTCGGCCGCGGCCCGGTCCTGCCGCTCCACCCAGGCCACGTACTCGCGAAAGGGCGGGCGCGCCTCCACCTGGGGCTCGGCGCCGCGCAGCAGCGCCTCGTAGGTGTCGAACACCTCCGTCAGCAGCAGGGGAAAGCTCCAGCCGTCCTGCAGCATGTTGTTCTTGGCCCACACCATCCAGTACTCGTCGTCGCCCACCTGGAACAGGGCCAGGCGCGAGTGCGGCGCGCGCGAAAGGTCGAACCCGGTGCGGCGCAGGGCGCGCACGTAGCGGCGCAGCCGGGCGGGCCGCTCTCCCGGCGGCACGCCGCGCCAGTCCCGCTGCTCCAGGGGCACGGCCGCGCGCTCGTGCACCACCTGGTACGGACGCTCCACCCCCTCCCACACGAACGAGGTGCGCAGCGCCGGGGTGCGGTCCACCACCCGCTGCAGCGCCCGGTGCAGCAGGTGCGGGTCCAGCCCCGGCCGCCGCAGCGCCGCGGCCCAGTGGATGACGTACAGCCCCTTTTCCGGGCGGGCCAGCTTGCGCCGCAGCCAGTCGGCCTGCAGTGGGCCGGCCGGGTAGCTGTCTTCCACGGCGACCCCCTCGCGCGCCAGCGCGTCCAGCACCTCGCGGGGAAGGGGCGCGGGGCCCGTGGCATCCCCGGACGGGGCCGCGGACGGGGCGTCCTCGATGCCCGGCAGCGCCGCCAGCTCGGCGACCGTCTGCGTCTGGAACAGCATCCGCGGGGCGAGGAACAGGCCGGCCTCGCGCGCCCGCGACACCACCTGGATGCTGCCGATGGAGTCGCCGCCCAGCTTGAAGAAGTTGTCGTCCACCCCCACCTGCTCCACCCCCAGCACCTCGGCCCACACCCGCGCCAGGCGCGCCTCCAGCGCCGTGCGGGGCGCCACGAAGCCGGCCTGCAGGTGCGGCGCCGGGCGCTCCGGCTCGGGGAGCGCCGCCCGGTTCACCTTGCCGTTGGGGTGCAGGGGCAGCGCGTCCAGCACCACGAACGCGTGCGGCACCATGTGCTCCGGCAGCCGGCCGTGCAGCGCGTCGCGCAGGCGGGGGACGAGCTGGTGGTTCAGCTTGCTCGCCAGCGGGTCGTTGGCGTACGCCGCCCACGGCTCGTCGCCCGCCGGCTCCTCCAGCGCCATCGGCCCGCCGTCGTCCCCCCCGCGCCAGAGCAGCGCGCGAAAGCGGTCCTCCGCGCCCGGTCCGTCCCACGACAGGCGGCACCGGTAGCCGGCCGCCTCCGCCGCCTGGCGCACCTGCTCCGGGTCCACGCCCCCGTCCGGGGCCGCGGCCAGCGCCGCGCGAAGCTCGCCGGCGGTCCCTGCCTCGCCGGCCTGGCGCAGCAGGCCCAGCGCCCGCACGGCGGGCCGCACCCGGGCGTTGGGAATGCCGCGGATTCGCACCGCCCGCGGCGCGCCGCGCAGCAGCAGGGCGCGCAGGGCGTCGGAGTCCAGCCCCTCCGCCTCCCAGTCCACCCACTCCGGGAAGGGGGCGGGCGCGGGGGCCGCGCCGGCGCGCAGCACCACGTCGTAGCGAAACTGCGTCATCTCGTTGTGGAACCGGCCCTGCTTGAGCGCCACCTCGGCGCGGCCCACGCGCGGGTGCTCGCGGCAGAACGCCGCGAACAGGCGGGGGTCCACCAGCAGCTCCTGCTCGCGCGCGGCCTGGGCCAGCACCTGGCGGCGCAGCTCGCGCAGGGGCATGGACGCGTCCGCCCGCGCCAGCGCGGTAGCGGCGTGAAAGGCCTCCAGCAGCGGCAGGCTGCGCACGTCGCCCACGAACAGAAAGCCGCCCGGGGCCAGCCGGTCCACCGCCCCCCGCAGCACCCGCCGCAGGTAGCCGGCGTCGGGAAAGTACTGCACCACGGAGTTGATGACGACGGCGTCGAACGCGCCCTCGGGAATGCCGGCGAAGTCGTCCGCGGGCTGGTGCCCCAGCGTGACCCGGTCCGCGAGCCCCGCCGCGTCCAGCTGCCGCCGCACCTGCTCCAGCCCCACGGGCGAGACGTCGGTGCCGTGGTACCCGGCGCAGTGCGGGGCGATGCGGAACAGGAGCAGCCCCGTGCCGCAGCCGATCTCCAGCACGCGGCGGGGGCGCCCGGCCAGGACGCGCTCCACCACCCCGTCGGTCCACTCGCGCATCTGCTCCGCGGGGATGGGCTCGCCCGTGTAGCTGCTGTTCCAGCCGGCGGTGTTGAACGCGGAGTCCGCCTGCGCCGGGGCGGCCACGTACGCCTCGCTGAACACCGACTGCCACTGCCGCACCTGCTCGGCCCGCGCCGCCTCGGCCGCGCCGCCGTCCCCGTGCTCCGCCGCCCGCGGGACCACGTAGGCCACCAGCCGCTTTTCACCGCCCTCGGCGGGGCGGGCCACCACCACGGCCTCGCCCACGTCGGGCTGCTGCAGCAGCGCGGTCTCGATCTCTCCCGGCTCGATGCGAAAGCCGCGCACCTTGACCTGGAAGTCCGTGCGGCCGATGTACTCCAGCGTCCCGTCCGCGGCCCGGCGCACGCGGTCGCCCGTGCGGTACAGCCGCGCGCCGGGCTCGCCGCCGAACGGGTCGGGGACGAAGCGCTCGGCGGTGAGCCCCGGGCGCCCCAGGTACCCCCGCGCCACCTGCACGCCCCCGATCAGCAGCTCGCCCGGCACCCCGGCCGGCACCGGCTCTCCCCGGGGGTCCAGCACGTACAGCTGCGTGTTGGCCACCGGGCGGCCGATGGGAACGGGGTCGCGGTCCGGCGCGGCCGTGCAGTCCCAGTAGCTCACGTCCACCGCCGCCTCGGTGGGGCCGTACAGGTTGTGCGCCCGGCACCCGGCCAGCTTTTGCGCCACGCCGGCCACCAGCCCGGCGGAAAGCGCCTCGCCGCTGGAGAACAGCCGGCGCAGCGAGCGGGTGCGCCGCAGCCCGGGCTCGTCCAGGAACACCCGCAGCATCGAGGGGACGAAGTGCAGCGTGGTGACCCGCTCCCGCTCGATCACGTCCACCAGGTACGCGGGGTTGCGGTGGCCGTCCGGCTCGGCCATCACCAGCCGCGCGCCCACGGAGAGGGGCCACAGGAACTCCCACACCGACACGTCGAAGGTGTACGGCGTCTTCTGCAGCACCACGTCGTCCGCCCCCAGGCCGTACTCCTCCTGCATCCACTGGATGCGGTTGTGGATGGAGGCGTGCTCCACCTGCACGCCCTTGGGCCGCCCCGTGCTGCCCGAGGTGTAGATGACGTACGCCAGGGCGCGGGGCCCCGCGGCCGCGGGCGGGTTCTCTTCCGGGCCGCCGGCCCACGGCCGCGCCGGGCCGTCCAGCCGCAGCGCCTCGACCCCGTGCTGCGCCAGCCCCGCCGCCCCCCGCCCGTCCGTCAGCACCAGCCGCACCCCGGCGTCCTGGAGCATGAAGGCCAGGCGCTCCGCCGGGTACTCCGGGTCCAGCGGCAGGTAGGCGCCGCCGGCCTTGAGCACGGCCAGCAGCCCCTCCACCATCTCCACCCCGCGCTCCAGGCACAGCCCCACGCGCGTTTCCGGCCCCACCCCGCGGGCGCGCAGGTGGTGCGCCAGGCGGTTGGCGCGCCGGTTCAGCCCGGCGTACGACAGCCGCGCGCCGCCGCTCACCAGCGCCACGGCGTCCGGGGTGCGCGCCGCCTGCCGCTCGATGGCCTCGTGCACGGTGGCGTACGGCGGGTAGGCGCGGCGCGTGTCGTTGCACGCCGCCACCACCTCCCGCCGCTCCGCCTCGCGCATCAGGGGCAGCGCCGAAAGGCGCCGCTCCGGGTCCGCCGCCACCGCCTCCAGCAGCACCCGCAGATGGCCCAGCATCCGCCCCGCCGTGGCCGGCTCCCACAGGTCGGTGGCGTACTCCAGGATCCCCGCCAGCCGGTCCCCGTCCTCCGTGACCGAAAGCCAGAGGTCGGCGATGGTGCTGGCCCGGTCGGTGGGGATCGACTCCACCAGCAGGCCGGCCAGCTGCACCGGCTTCCACGAGGCGCCCTGGACGGTGAAGATGGCCTGGAAGAGCGGGTTGTGGCTCAGGGTGCGCTCGATGCCCAGCTCCGCCACCAGCTTTTCGAAGGGCAGCTCCGGGTGCGCGTACGCCTCGAGCGCCGTGTCGCGCACCCGGTGCAGCAGCGCGCGGAACGAGGGGTCGCCCGACAGGTCCGTCCGCAGCGCCAGGGTGTTGGTGAAAAAGCCGATCATCCCCTCCGCCTCTTCCCGCGTCCGTCCGGCGGTGGGGCTGCCCACCACCACGTCGTCCTGCCCGGCGTAGCGGGAAAGCAGCACCTTGAGGGCGGCCAGCAGCACCATGAACAGGGTGGCGCCCTCGCGCCGGCCCAGCGCCCGGAGCTCGCGCCCCAGCTCGGGGGGCACGGCGAAGCGCAGCATGGCCCCCCGGAAGCTCTGCACGGCGGGGCGCGGGCGGTCGGTGGGCAGCTCCAGCAGGGTGGGCGCCCCGGCCAGCTGCGCGCGCCAGTACGCCGTCTCGCGCTCCAGCAGCGGGCCGGCCAGCCGCTCGCGCTGCCAGGCCGCGAAGTCGGCGTACTGCAGCGGCAGCGGCGGCAGGGGCGACGGCCGGCCGCGCACGAAGGCGTCGTACAGCGCCGCCATCTCGCGGAAGAACACGCCCATGGACCACCCGTCGGTGACCACGTGGTGAATGGTCACCAGCAGCACGTGCTCGTCCGCGGCGGTGCGCAGCAGCTCCATGCGAAAGAGCGGGCCCCGCTCCAGGTCGAAGGGCGAGCGCGCCTGGCGGGCGATGGCCTCGTGCAGCGCCGCGTCGCGCTCGCCGACGTCCAGGCGCGACAGGTCGCGCAGGGGAACGGCGCAGGGCACCGCCGGCGCGATGCGCTGCCGCGGCTCGCCCCCGTCCTCGCCAAAGGTGGTGCGCAGCGACTCGTGCCGGTCCACGATCTCGCGCAGCGCCCGCCGCAGCGCCCCCTCGTTCAGGTCGCCGGTAAGGCGCAGCGCCAGCGGAATGGTGTAGGCCGCGCTCCCCGGGCTGAGCCGGTCCAGGAACCACAGCCGCTCCTGCGCAAAGGAAAGGCGCGCGGTGCGGGTCCCGCCCTCCGCGCCGGGGGCGGGGTCCGCCGGGGGGGCGGCGGCGGGCGCGGCGGGCCGCGGCGGCGTGGCCGTCGAAAGGGAGTTCAGCATGCGGCGCCCTGGGCCTGAAGGATCACGGGTTGCGCGCCCGCGCCGCCCGGCCGGCCGCCGTCCTCCCGCATCGCGCGGATGAGGGCGGCAAGCTGGCCGGGGGTGGGGTGCTCGAAGATGTGGCGGACCGTCAGGTCCACCGAAAAGGTCCTGCGCAGCCGGGTGAGCAGCTGCACGGCGGCCAGCGAGGTGCCCCCCGCGGCGAAGAAGTCGTCCGCCCCGCCCGCCGGGGCGCCGAACAGCTCCCGCCAGATGGCGGCGACCCCGTCCTCCACCTGCACGGGGGCCGCGGGCGCCTCCGCGGCCTGCACGGCCACCGCCGCGCCGTCGCCGGCGGGGCGGCCGTTCCCCGCCGCCGCGGCGGGCGGGGCCACCCCCGCCGGGTCGATCCAGCAGCGGCGGCGCTCGAAGGGGTAGGTGGGAAGCGCCACGGGGCGGCGGGCCCCCGGGGCGTGCAGCCGGGCCCAGTCCACCTCGGCCCCCGCCAGCCACAGCCGGCCGGCGGCGGCCAGCAGCCGCTCCGCCTCGGGGCGGGGCGAGCGGCGGTGGCCCAGGGTGCTGACCAGGGCCGTCCCCGGCGCGCAGGCGGGGTGCTGCGCCGCCAGGTCAACCAGCGTGCTTCCCGGCCCCACCTCCAGCAGCACCCGGTCGGGCTCGGCCAGCAGCGTGGCCACGCCCTCGGCAAAGCGGACGGTCTGGCGCAGGTGGCGCACCCAGTAGCCGGGGTCGGTGGCCTCGTCGTCCCCGATCCACCCGCCGGTCACGTTGGAAACGAAGGGGATCCGCGGCGCGCGCAGGGTGCAGCCGGCCACCACGGCGCGGAAGTCGTCCAGCACCCCGTCCATCATCGACGAGTGGAAGGCGTGCGAGGTGGCCAGGCGCCGGGACGACTGCCCCTGCGCCTCCAGCCGCGCCTGCAGCGCCTCGACGTGCTCCGCCGGCCCCGAGACCACGCTCAGCAGGGGGGCGTTCACGGCGGCCAGCGAAAGGCCGCCGGCCAGCAGCGGCCGCACCTCGTCCTCGCCCAGGTACACGGCGAGCATGGCCCCGGCGGGAGCGGCCTGCATCAGCCGCCCGCGCGCGGCCACCACGGCCAGCGCGTCCTCCAGCGAGAACACCCCCGCCAGGCACGCCGCCACGTACTCGCCGATGCTGTGGCCGGCCAGGGCCTCGGGGTGCACCCCCCACTCCATCCACCGCCGCGCCAGGGCGTACTCCACCGTGAACAGCGCCGGCTGCGTGACGCGGGTCTGGTCCAGCGCGCCGGACGGGGCGTCCCCGGCGGGGAACAGGTGCGCGCGGACGTCCTCGCCCAGGTGGGGGCGCAGCAGCTCGGCGCAGCGGTCCACCGCGTCGCGAAAGACGGTGTCCGAGGCGTAGAGCCCCGCCGCCATCCCCGCGTACTGCGCCCCCTGCCCGGGAAACAGGAAGGCGACCGGCCGCCCGCGCCGCTCCTGCGCCTCGGTCAGGACGCGCTCGCCGTCGCGGCGTTCCAGCGCCTCCAGCGCGTCGGCCACGTCGCCGCAGGCCAGGGCGCGGCGGTGGCCGAAGGCGCGCCGCCCGGTCTGCAGCGTGTACGCCACGTCGGCCAGCGGCGCGTCGGGGTGGGCGCGCAGGTGCTCCGCCAGACGGTCGGTGGCCGCCTCCAGCGCCGTGGCCGTGCGGGCCGAGAGCAGCAGCAGGTGGGGGCCCGCCGCGGGGGCGGGGGCGGGGCGCGGGGGGGCCTCCTCCAGCACCACGTGCGCGTTGGTGCCGCCCATCCCGAACGAGCTGACCCCCGCGCGGCGGGGCGTGTCCGACGCCGGCCAGGGGCGCAGCGCGTCGACCACGTAGAACGGGCTTCCCGCCAGCGGCACCTCGGGGTTGGGGGCGCGAAAGTGCAGGCTGGGGGGGATGGCGCCGTGCTGCAGCGCCAGCACCGCCTTGATGAGCCCGGCCACCCCGGCCGCGGCGTCCAGGTGCCCCAGGTTGGTCTTCAGCGAGCCCAGCCCGCACCCCCCGGGGGGCGCGCCCCCCGCCTCGAACACCCGCCGCAGCGCCGCGAACTCGATGGGGTCGCCCAGCCGCGTGCCGGTGCCGTGCGCCTCCACGTAGCCGATGGTGCCGGGCGGCGCCTCGGCCACCGCCTGCGCCTCGGCGATCACCTGGGCCTGGCCGTCCACGCTGGGCGCCGTGTAGCCGATCTTCTGCCCTCCGTCGTTGTTGATGGCCGAGCCGCGGATGACGGCGTGCACGCGGTCGCCGTCCGCCGCGGCCTCGCCGGCCCGCTTCAGCACCACGATCCCCGCCCCGTTGCCCCCCACCGCCCCCGTGGCCCCGGCGTCGAAGGCGCGGCAGTGCCCGTCGCGCGAGCCGATCCCCCCCTCCTGGTAGAAGTACCCGGCGCGGTGCGGCACCCGCACCGACACGCCCCCGGCCAGCGCCACGTCGCACTCGTAGGCCAGCAGCGCCTGCGCGGCCAGGTGCACCGCCACCAGCGAGGTGGAGCACGCCGTCTGCACGGCCACGCTGGGCCCGGTCAGGTCCAGCCGGTAGGACACCTGCGTGGTCAGGTGGTCGCGGCTGTTGCCCAGCGTCAGCTGGATGATCCCCACCTGGTCCTCCAGCGACCGGTCGGACATCAGGTTGCGCAGGAGGTAGGTGCTCATGGAGGCCCCGGCGTACACGCCGATGCGCCCCGGGTGGCGCGCGGGGTCGCAGCCGGCGTTCTCCAGCGCCTCCCAGGCGCACTCCAGCAGCAGGCGCAGCTGGGGGTCGGCCAGCTCGGCCTCGCGCTGGGTAAAGCCGAAGAACTCGGGGTCGAAGCGGTCGAAGCCCTCCAGCGCGCCGCACGCGCTCACGTAGCGCGGGTCGTCCAGCACGCGCGGGTCCACCCCCGACGCGCGCAGGTCCTCGGCGTCGAAGCGGGAGATCGACTCCACCCCCGCCGCGAGGTTGCTCCACAGCGCCTCCACGCCGGGGGCCCCCGGAAACCGTCCGCTCATGCCGATGACGGCCACGCCGTTCACGGCCTGCTCAATGCTCATCGCGTCGTCTTTCGCTGATGGTTTGCGCGCGCGGCGTCGCGCCGCCGCGCCGCGCGGGCGTCGATGCGGGCGTCGGGCGCGGGCGCGTCGCCGCCGGCGGCCAGGTGCGCGGCCAGCCGGTGGATGGTGGCGTTGCGGAACATCTCTACGATGGGAACGTCGCGGCCCAGCGCCTCGCACATGCGCGCGTGCGCCCGCGCCGCCAAGAGCGAGTGGCCGCCCAGGTCGAAGAAGCCGTCGTGCACGCCCACGCGCTCCAGCCCCAGCACCTCGGCCCAGATGCGCGCCAGCGCCTCCTGCAGGGGGCCGCGCGGGGCCACGTACTCCCCCGCCAGCTCCGGCCGCCGCGCCTCGGGCTCCGGCAGCGCGGCCCGGTCCAGCTTTCCGTTGGGCGTCAGCGGCAGCGCGGGCAGCTCCACCACGGCGGCCGGCACCATGTAGCCGGGGAGCCGCTCCGCCAGGCGCGCGCGCAGCGCCCGCGCCGCCCCCCCGTGCCCCTCGCGGGGAACGACGTACGCCACCAGCCGCCGGTCCGCCTCTTCGCCGCGCGCCACCACCACCGCCTCGGCCACCTCGGGCTCGCGCAGCAGCGCCGCCTCCACCTCGCCGGGCTCGATGCGGAAGCCCCGCACCTTGACCTGGAAGTCGGTGCGGCCCACGTACTCCAGCGTGCCGTCGGCCCGCCAGCGCACCCGGTCGCCCGTGCGGTACAGACGCGCGCCGGGCTCGGCGCCGAACGGGTCGGGGACGAAGCGCTGCGCCGTGAGCGCCGGCCGCCCCAGGTAGCCGCGCGCCACCTGGGCGCCGCCCACCCGCAGCTCGCCGGGCACGCCGGGCGGGACCGGCTCGCCGTGCGCGTCGACCACGTACAGCGGCGCGTTGGCCACGGGCCGGCCGATGGAGGGGACGGCGGAGTCGTCCGGCTGCACCGGGCCGGAGCTGGACACCACCGTGGCCTCGGTGGGGCCGTAGTTGTTGACGAGCCGGAAGGGGTGGTCCGCGCGGGGCCGCGCGCGCAGCGCCTCGCCCCCGGTGAGCAGGGTGCGCAGCGGGGCGGCGGCGGGCCACGGCAGGGGGAGCAGTTCCTCCGCCAGTGGCGTGGGGACGAACGAGACCGTGGCCCCGTGCTCCACCAGCCAGTCGCGCAGCCGCGCCGGCGCCGCGCGCACTTCGCCGGGCACCACGTGCAGGGCGGCCCCGGCCGTCAGCGGGGGCCATATCTCCCACCCGGCGGCGTCGAAGCCGAAACCCGCCAGCTGCGTGCACCGGTCGCCGGGGCCCACCCCGAACGCGTGCCGGTGCCACGCCGCCAGGTTGGCCAGGGAGGCGTGCTCGACCTGCACCCCCTTGGGCGTCCCCGTGCTCCCGGAGGTGTAGATGACGTACGCCAGCCCCCGCGGCTCCACCGCGCGCGGAAGGTCGTCCGCCGCCTCCCCCGCCCAGGGCCGCGCCCCCCCGTCCAGCGCCAC
>NZ_DASWNM010000063.1:0-5089 GCF_036399255.1 Longimicrobium sp. | reverse complement strand
GCCGCTTGATCCACACAGGTGTGGAGAAGTCGACTTCGGAGGATGCGCTCAGACGCACGATCTCGACGTGGGGATACTGCGGAGGACCCCCAAATCCGCGGCATCCGCCGCCGCTCCGGACTTTTTAGACCGGACTCAGCGCTGGTAGATCTGCTTGGATGCGCGGCGTCGGATTCTTGAACACGCTCTCAGAAAGTCAATTCCGCACAGGGCGAAGCGAACCGCCGGACGCGCGGTGGTACGCTCCCTGCCCCGTCCCTCGGCACACGCCAGGGGAAAGGGACGGGATGACGACGCGCAGGTGGCCGGAGGTGCTGTGGATCGTGCGGCATGGGCAGAGCGCGGGGAACGTGGCGTCCGACGCCGCGCACCTCGCGGGGCTGCCCATGATCGACATCGCGTTGCGCGACGTGGACGTGCCGCTGAGCCCGCTGGGCGAGCAGCAGGCCGCCGCGCTGGGCCGCTGGTTCGCCGCCATGCCGGAGCACGAGCGGCCCACCGCCGTGCTCTCGTCCCCCTACCTGCGCGCCATGCGCACCGCGGAGCACATCCGTGACGCGGGCGGCTTCGCCGGGCCGGGGATCGACATCGAGGCGGACGAGCGGCTGCGCGAAAAGGAGTTCGGCATCCTGGACCGCCTTACGCGGCACGGCGTGGCCGAGCGCTTTCCCGAGCAGGCGGAGTTCCGCCGCCTGCTGGGCAAGTTCTACCACCGCCCGCCCGGCGGCGAAAGCTGGTGCGACGTCATCCTGCGGCTGCGCAGCGCGCTGGACACGCTTTCGCTGCACTACCGCGACGACCGCGTCCTCATCGTCTGCCACCAGGTGGTGGTGCTGTGCCTGCGCTACCTGCTGGAGTGCATGGACGAGGCGCAGATCCTGGCCGTCGACGCGGCCGAAGAGGTGGCGAACTGCTCCGTCACCTCCTTCGTCTTCAATCCGCGGCTGGGGCACAAGGGGAAGATGGAGCTGGACCGGTTCAATTTCGTCGCCCCGCTGGAGGATGCCGGCGCGCCCGTGACGGCCAAACCCGACGCGCCGGTGGCGGTCAAGTGAAGCGCCCCGTCAACCTGACCCCCGCCCAGCTGCGCCGGCTTCCGCTCCCCGCGCTGGACGACTCCGGCGACAAGGAGACGCGCGGCCGCGTGCTGGTGGCCGGCGGCTCCACGGAGAACCCGGGCGGCCTGCTGCTCGCGGCGGAGGCGGCGATTCGCGCGGGCGCCGGCAAGCTGCAGCTGGCCACGGCGGATTCCGTCGCCGCCGCGGTGGCCATCGCCGTGCCCGAGGCGCGCGTCTTTGCCTTCCCCGCCGCCGGCTCCGAGGGGGTGGATCCCGGCGCGGCGAAAAAGCTGGCGGAGCGCGCGGACCGGGTGGACGCGCTCCTCATCGGCCCGGGGCTGGTGGACGAGGACGCGGCGGGCCGGCTCGCCCAGGGCGTGCTGAAGCGCATCGAGAAGCCCGCGGTGGTGCTGGACGCCGGCGGGCTGGCCGCGCTGCGCCGGGACCCGCGCGCGCTGGCGCACCTGGAGGGGCGCGCCGTGCTCACGCCGCACGCGGGAGAGATGGCGCAGCTGCTGGGGATGGAGCGCGACGAGGTGGAGGCCGATCCCGAGGCGGCGGCGAGGCGCGCGGCGGAGGCGTTCGGTGCGGTGGTGGCGCTCAAGGGGTCGGAGACGATCATCGTGGCGCCGGACGGACGGGCCTGCCGCTACACGCGCGGCGGTGTGGGGCTGGGAACCTCCGGCTCGGGCGACGTGCTGGCCGGCCTCGTCGTGGGGCTGCTGGCGCGCGGCGCGGACCCGCTGCGCGCGGCGGCGTGGGGCGTGTTCCTGCACGGCGAGGCCGGCAACGCGCTCGCCCGCCGCCACGGCGCCGTCGGCTTCCTCGCCCGCGAGATCCCGGGGGAGGTGCCGCGCATCCTGCACCGCGCGTCATCGCCGTAGTCCTCGTCTCCCGCCGGGCGGACGGGGCCGCGGCACACGGCTTGAGTACGCCGGGGGGAGGATCGAAATCCACAATCACAACCGGAAGAGCACCGATGGAGCCGCAGGACAACAAGCAGCTCGCCCTGCGCAAGGCGATCGCCGCGCACGAGCAGGCCGAGGCCGCCATGGCCGACCTGATGAAGGACGGGGCGAACTCGCCTTACCAGGAGATCCTGGAGAGCCTGCAGCGGAGCATCGCCACGCTGCGCCAGCAGGCCGAGACCAGCAGCCCGGCCGAGCGCGTCTGAACGCGGCCGGCGCGATCCACGCCCAGCATCCCGTCCATGGAGATCACCCGCACGCTCTACGCGGCGGACCGGCAGGCCTGGCGCGCGTGGCTGGCCGGGCACTACGCCACGGAAAAGGAGATCTGGCTGGTCTACCCGCGCAAGCACACGGGCCGCCCGCGCATCCCGTACAACGACGCGGTGGAGGAGGCGCTCTGCTTCGGGTGGATCGACAGCACGCAGAAAAAGCTGGACGACGACCACACGGCGCAGCGCTACTCGCCGCGCCGGCCGGGGGTGGCCTACAGCCAGCCCAACAAGGAGCGCCTGCACCGGATGCTGGCGCAGGGCAAGGTGATCGACGAAGTGCGCGCCAAGCTGCCCGACGTTTCGGTGGACGGGTTCCGCATTCCGCCGGACATCGAGCAGGCGCTGCGCGAGAACCCGGTAGTGTGGGAAAACTTCCAGCGCTATTCGCCGTCGTATCAGCGCATCCGTGTCGCGTTCGTGGAAGATGCCCGCAAGGACCGGCCGGACGACTTCAAGACGCGGCTGCGGAACTTGGTCGACAAGACGGCCAGGAACAAGCAGTTCGGCTTCGGCATCGAATCGTACTACTGATCCGGGCGGGCAACGGACGATTCTCACGCACAGGGCGCGGAGCCGGTTCTTTTCTCTGCTTCCTCTGCTTCCTCTGTGTGAGACATGTCTTTTCGCGGATCGGCATGAACCTCCCCGACCGCGGCGCTGGACCCGGCGGCGGGGCCGGCGGGTAGCAACAGGCGATCGCACGGCCGTCCGGAGCCCGTCGGAACGAGGGCGCCCGGGCGGCTTTCCGCGAAATGGATCAGGAAGCAAGGAGCAGGGATGCGCTGGATGTTGATGGGCACGGCGGGCGTGGCGCTGGCGGCGTCGGCGGCGCTGGCCGGGTCCGCGGCGACGCGACGGGAGCCCGAGGCCGCGCCCGCGCCCGCCGTGCGGCCGGCGGAGCCGCCGGTGCAGCAGCTGGGGCCGTACCACACCTACTGGCGCGACGACCGCACGCTGTGGGTGTACAGCGCGCTGCCGGAGCTGGGGATGAACACCTTTCTGGGCGACGCGGACAAGTTCCAGAAGATGCGCGCGGCCGGCGTCCGCATTGCCCGCATGGACCTGCCGTGGGACGCCACCATGGAGGACCGGCCCTTCCACTACACCGAAAAGTTCTACGGCTTTCGCTGGGCCGTGCAGAACGCCGTGCGCCAGGGCGTGACGCCGCTGGTGCTGGTGCACTGGAATCACGGCAGCCCCCGGGCGCCGGGGCTGCAGGAGGGGACGGACTTTCACGCGCGGTTCAACCGGCGGCTGGCCGCGTACATGGCCGAGGCGGCACGCGCCTTTCCCGAAGTGCTGTTCTGGCAGGTGTGGAACGAGCCGGACGGCGGGTACTGGGGCCAGATGTGGGGGGGCTGGGACAACTCCGTCCAGCAGTTTCCCCGGCGCGAGCAGGGGCGGCGCTACGCGGCCACGCTGCGGGCGGTGTACCCGGCCATCAAGGAGGCCAACCCCCGCGCGTGGGTGCTGACGGCCGGCCTTACGGGAACGGAGCGGATGGTGCCCAACCGCCGCGGCGGCCACGACGTTGCGCCGGCCGTGAGCTGGGAGTTCCTGCGGGGGATGTACGAGGCCGGCGCGGCGCCGTACTTCGACTTCATGGCCGTGCACTCGTACCGCGACGTCGCCGCCATCGGCACCTCGATTCGCCGGCAGGTCGAGGCGCACGAGGGCCGGCCGGGGCGCCCGCTGTGGCTTACCGAGTTCGGCGCCGAGGGGAGCGACGCCGCGCAGCAGGCGTGGTGGCGCGACGCGCTGGACGACATCGAGGCGCCCGGCACCCCGTTCACCAAGGCGATGGGCTTTACGCTGTGGCTGGGCGAGCGCAACTCGCTGGGCATCTTCAACCCCGACTGGACGCCGCGCTCCACCTACACGCACCTGCAGCGGCGCGACTTCAACCAGCGCATCCGCACCCAGGGCTCGGGCCGCGGCACCGTGCGGGTGCGCGCCCCGGACCGCGACCCCGTGGTCGCCTTTCGCCGCGACGGCGAGTGGGTAGAGATCCCCAACGTGCAGATCGACGGCCGCTTTCCCACCGCCATCCGCTTTCGCCCGCGGGGCTGATCCAGCAAAGCGTCACGCAGGGAAGCAGAGAAGCAGAGGAAGCCATCATTCCGCTCCTCTGCTTCTCTGCTGCACTGCGTTCCAGCGACTCGGAACTCGCGGGACCGGGGAACTGTGCGCAACCCGCGGGACATTAAACACTTTCCCCGGATAAGGGACAGTATTATACTCTCCGGTGCCCCCGGTCTCCCTTCACGGGGGACCGGCGGAGCATCCCGCCCCGCTTTCACCCGCCTCAGAGTCCCCCATGTACGGCAATCGCATCGTCCTGCTGCTGTCGGCCGCGGTGCTCGCCGCCTGTGGCGACAACCCCGCCACCTGCGACACCCCCGGCGGCTGCGGCGCCGCGCGGGACAACGTGGTGCCGGTCGCGCAGATCGCCTCGCCGCGGGATTCCGCTTTCGTGCGGGAGGAGCGCGCGACGCTGACGGGAACGCTGACGGACGACGTGGGCGTGGCGCGGGCCACCTACACAGTGGACGGGGGCGCGGAGCAGGCGCTGGCCATCACGCCGGGCGCCACCGCCGCCTTCTCGCTGGAGGTGCCGGTGGTCGACACGGCCTGGACGAGCGTGGCGGTGCACGCGTACGACGCGGCCGGCAACCGGGGGAGCACGGCGCCGCTGCGCGTGGCCCGCGACACCACCCCGCCCACCCTCACCGTCAACAGCCCGGAGCCGGGAAGGGCGTATGGCTACGTTCCGGGGGTGAGCGCGCCG
>NZ_DASWNM010000062.1:0-11372 GCF_036399255.1 Longimicrobium sp. | reverse complement strand
GTGGAGGCGCACGCGGCGCGGACCCCCGACGCTCTCGCGCTGGTGGCGGGAGACGAGCGGCTGTCGTATGCGGAACTGAACCGCCGCGCCAACCGCGTGGCCCGCCGCCTGATCGCGCTGGGCGCGGGGCCGGAGGTCCGCGTGGCGGTCAGCGTGGAGCGCACCGCGGACCTGGTCACCGCGATGCTCGCCGTGCTCAAGTCCGGCGCCTGCTATGTGCCGCTGGACCCCGCCTATCCCGCGGAGCGGCTGGCGTTCGTGCTGGCCGACGCGGCCGTGCCCGTGCTGGTGACGCAGGAGTCGCTGCGCGCGGCGCTCCCCGTCGGCGGCCCCGTCGCGGTGGTGAGCGTGGACGGAGACGAGGAGCGGATCGCGGCGGAGTCCGCGGAGAACCCGGAGCGCGGCGCACGGTCCGACCAGCTGGCGTACGTGATCTACACCTCCGGGAGCACGGGGACGCCCAAGGGGGTGATGGTGCCCCACCGCGGCGTCCCCAACCTGGCGAACGCGCAGGCCCGGCGCTTCGGCATCGACGGCACCAGCCGCGTCCTCCAGTTCGCCTCGCTTTCCTTCGACGCGGCGGTGGCGGAGCTGTTCGACGCGCTGCTGACCGGGGCCACGCTGGTGATGGCGCCGGGCGAGGAGCTTCTCCCCGGTCCGGGGCTGCTGGAGACGCTGCGGCGCGGGCGGGTCACCGTGGCCACCCTGCCGCCGTCGGTGCTGGCCGTGCTCGCGCCGGACGACCTGCCGAAGCTGCGCACGGTGGTGAGCGCGGGGGAGGCGGTGGACGCCGCCACGGTGGAGCGGTGGAGCGGGGGCCGTGCCTTCGTGAACGCCTACGGGCCGACGGAGACCACGGTCTGCGCGACCTCCGCCCGCTGCGAGGCGGATGGGCGTGCCCCGGCGATCGGCCGGGCGCTGGAGAACGTGCGGGTGTACGTGCTGGACGCGGCCGGCCGGCCGGCGCCGGTCGGCGTCCCCGGCGAGCTGTACGTGGGGGGCGTGGGGGTGGCGCGCGGCTACCTGGGCCGGCCGGGGCTGACCGCCGGGAAGTTCGTTCCCGATCCCTTCGGCGGCGAGCCCGGGGCGCGGCTCTATCGGACGGGCGACCGGGTGCGGTGGCGCCCCGAAGGGGTGCTGGAGTACCTGGGCCGCCTGGACGGGCAGGTCAAGATCCGGGGCTTCCGCATCGAGGCGGGGGAGATCGAGGCCGTCCTGCGGCGCCACGAGAGCGTCGCCGACTGCGTGGTCGTGGCCCGCGAGGACGTGCCCGGGGAGAAGCGGCTGGTGGCGTACGTGGTGGGCGACGTGGAGGCGGGAGCCCTGCGCGAGCACCTGCGCCGGGAGCTCCCGGAGTACATGGTGCCGGCGGCTTTCGTCCCGCTGGAGCGGCTTCCGCTGACTCCCAACGGCAAGCTGGACCGCAAGACGCTGCCGGCGCCGGAGGGGGATGCGTACGCGCGGCGGAGCTACGAGGCACCGCTGGGGGAGGTGGAGGCGGCGCTGGCCGAGATCTGGGCGGAGGTGCTGGGGGTGGGGCCGGTGGGGCGGTTGGACCACTTCTTCGAGCTGGGCGGGCACTCGCTCCTGGCCGCGCGCGCCGTGTCGCGGCTGCGCCGGGAGCACGGGATGGATCTCCCCCTGAGCGCCTTCTTCGACCACCCCACCCTGGAGGCGCTGGCCGCCGCGGCCACCGCCACACCTCCACCCGTCCCGGAGCCCGCCCTGGAGGCGCTGGCCCGCGGAAGCGGCTCGCTGGAAGACATCCTGGCCGCGCTGGAAGGGCTCTCGCTGCAGGACGCGGAGGCCCTGCTGGGCGCAGCGGAGGGCGCGTGACGCCCCCCGCCGCCCCCGCGCGTCCCCATCCCTTGCGAAAGGACCGTCCGTGACCCCGCCCCTCCCCCCCGCCGCGGCGGAGGAGATCCCGCAGGCCGCCTGGACGCGGGACCTCAAGCAGTCGTCGCTGCGCGAGATCCACACGCTGCTCTCCCGTCCGGGGCTCCTCTCGTTCGCCCTGGGAATGCCCGCGGAGGAGCTGTTCCCGGTGCGGGCGTACGCCCGCGCCGCGCGGCACGTGCTGCGCACCGAGCCCGGCGCGCTGCAGTACGGGCTGCCCCTGCGCCGCCTGCGCACCCACGTCGTGGAGCTGATGGCCCGCCGCGGGGTGCAGTGCACCGAGGCGGAGGTGTTCCTGACCTCCGGGGCGCAGCACGCCATGAGCCTGCTGGGCACGCTGCTGGTGACCCCCGGCGCCACGGTGGTCGTGGAGGAGATGGCGTACGACGGGATGCTGAACGCCCTGCGCCCCCTGCAGCCCCGCGTGCTGACCGTTCCCTCCGACCTGGAGACGGGGATGGACCTGGACGCGCTGGAGGCCCTGCTGGCCGGCGGCGAGCGCCCCGCCCTGGTCTACGCCATTCCCGAGGGGCACAACCCGCTGGGCACCAGCATGCCCGCCGCGAACCGGCGGCGGCTGGCGGAGCTGGCCGCGCGCTACGGCGTGCCGGTGATCGAGGACGACGCCTACGGCCTGCTGGGCTACGACGGCGAGCCCCCCGCCGCCGTGCGGGCCCTGGAGCCCCGGTGGACGCTGTACGTGGGCTCGTTCAGCAAGATCACCGCGCCGGCGCTGCGGTCGGGGTGGGTGGTGGCGCCCCCCGGAATGGTGCAGCGGCTCTCCATTCTCAAGCAGGGAAGCGACCTGGACGTGTGCTCGTTCGCGCAGCGCACCCTGGCCGCGTTCCTGGACCGCGAGGACGTCGGCGCGCACCTGGCGCGGCTGCGCGGGGCGTACACCGCCCGCCGCGACGCCATGCTGGCCGCGCTGGCCGCCCACTTTCCCGCCGACGCGCGGTGGAGCTGCCCGCGCGCCGGGATGTTCGTCTGGGCGCAGACGCCGGGAACCGACACCACGGCGCTGCTGCGCCGCGCGGTCGAGGAGGCCGGCGTAGCCTTCATCCCCGGCCGCGCCTTCTGCGCGCGCGGCGGCGAGCGGGGCGGCGACGCCCTGCGGCTGAACTTTTCGCGCACCACCCCGGACCAGATCCACGACGGCATCGCGCGGCTGGGGCGGCTGCTGCACCCCAGCGGCCCCGTGATCGCCCTGCCGGCGGGCTTCTGCCTGCGCGGCGGGGCAGCGGCGGAGTGAGCCTCGTCCCGGACATCCATCAGACCCACGAGCCCCGCTCATGACCGACATCGCCGGCCGCATCGACGGCCTGCCGCCGGAAAAGCGCGCGCTGCTGGCGCGCTTCCTTCGCGAAACGCCGGCCCGGTTCAACGCGTTTCCGCTTTCGTTTGCCCAGCGGCGCCTGTGGTTCCTGGACCGCATGAGCCCGGCGAGCGCCGTCTACAACGTCCCCACCGCCGTACGGGTTCGCGGGGCGCTGGATCAGGGAGCCCTGCGCCGGGCCCTCGACGAGGTGGTGCGCCGGCACGAGGTGCTGCGCAGCAGCTACACGCAGGTAGAGGGCGAGCCGGTGCAGGTGACTGCCCCCGCCGCGCCTCTGGAGCTGCCCCTGGACGACCTGTCCGCCCTCCCGGCCGAAGCGCGCGACGCCGAGTCGCTGCGCATCGCCAACGGGGAGGTGTGCACGCCCTTCGACCTGGCGCGCGGCGGGCTGCTGCGCGCCAGACTGGTGCGGCTGGCCGCAGACGATCACCTGCTGCTGCTGACCGCGCACCACATCGTCACCGACGGCTGGTCGGTTTCCGTGATGTTCCGTGAGCTGGCCGCGCTGTACCAGGCGTTCGCCGCCGGCAGGCCGTCGCCGTTGCCGGAGCTGGCGCTGCAGTACGCGGACTTCGCGGCGTGGCAGCGCGAGCACCTGCGGGGCGAGCGGATGGACCGGCTGGCGGAGTACTGGACCCGGCGGATGGAGGGTGCCCCCGCGCTGCTGGAGCTTCCCACGGACCGCCCCCGCCCCCCGGAGGCCACCTTTGGCGGGCGAATGCTGCGCTTCGAGCTGCCGGCCGCGCTCGTCCCGGAGCTCCACGCGCTGGCCCGCCGCGAGGGCGCCTCACTCTTCATGGTGCTGATGACGGCGTTCAGCGCCGTCCTTTCCCGCTGGTCGGGTCAGGACCAGGTGGTGGTCGGCACCCCGGTGGCCAACCGCGGGCGGGCGGAGACGGAGGGGATGATCGGCCTCTTCGTCAACACGCTGGCCATTCGCGCGGACCTGTCGGGCGGCCCCACGCTGCGCCAGCTGCTGAAGCGTGTGCGGGCCACGGCGCTGGAGGCGTTCGCGCACCAGGAGCTGCCGTTCGAAAAGCTGGTGGAGCTGCTGAAGACGGAGCGCAGCCTGGGCCACCACCCCCTGTTCCAGGTGATGCTGGCGCTGCAGAACGCCGGGGACGCGCGCGAAATCGGGGGGATGCGGCTGGAGCCGCAGCGGTCGGACGCGGCGGGCGCGCGCTTTGACCTGAGCCTGAGCCTGCGCGAGCACGACGGCGGCATCGTGGGCGGGGCGGAGTACGCCACCGCCCTGTTCGACACGGCCACGGTGGAGCGGCTGCTCGACCACCTGCGCATCATGCTGGAGGCGCTGGCGGCGGACCCCGACACGCGCCTGGACGCGGTGGAGCTGCTGGTGGGCCCCGAGCGCGAGCGCGTGCTGGGCGCCTTCAACGACACGGCCGCACCCACGCCCCGCACCCCCTCGCTGCACGCCCTGTTCGAGGGCGCGGCCGACGCCTGGCCCGGCGCGCTGGCGGGGATCGACGCGGAGGACACCGTCACGTTTGGCGAGTTGGAAGCGCGCGCCAATCGCGTGGCGCACCACCTGCGCGCGCTTGGCGTGGGCCCGGAGAGCCGCGTGGGCGTGTGCGTGCAACGCGGCCCGAGCGCGCTGGTTGCGCTGCTGGGGATACTCAAGGCGGGCGGCGCCTACGTGCCCCTCGACCCCGCGTACCCGGCGGACCGGCTGCGCTGGATGCTGGAGGAGTGCGGGCGCGGCGTGATCGTGGCTCAGGCGGCGGTGGCGGATCGGCTCCCGGAGCACGACGGTCGGCTGGTGCTGCTGGAGGACCCCGCCATCGGCGCCTGCCCCGCTCGGCGCCCCGCCCCCCCGCCGGGTGCCGGCCCTGACTCGCTGGCGTACGTCATCTACACCTCCGGGAGCACCGGACGGCCCAAGGGCGTGCTGGTGCCGCACGGGAGCGCGGTCGGGCTGATCGTCCAGTCCGTCTCCCGGCTGGACGTGCGGCCGGGAGACCGGGTGGCGCAGACGGCGTCGCTGAACTTTGATCTTTCGGTGCTGGAAATCTTCGTGGCGCTGGCGGGTGGCGCGGCGGTGTGTTTCATCCCGCCGGAGACCATGGCCTCGCCGGCGGAGCTGGTGGAGACGGTCCGCGCCCGCGGCATCACCCAGATGATGGCGCTGCCGGCTGTGCTGGAGATGATGCCGGCGGACGCGCTCCCCGGGGTGCGGACCATCTGCGCGGGCGGCGACCGCTGTCCGCCGGAGGTGGCGGCCCGCTGGGCCCGGGGGAGGCGGTTCCTGAACGCGTACGGTCCCACGGAAACGACGATCTACGCCACGGCGTGGACGGGCGGCCCGGACGGCACCGGCGAGCTGCCCATCGGTGGGCCCGTGGCCAACCTGCGGGCGTACGTGCTGGATTCCGCGCTGCGCCCCGTACCGGTGGGCATTCCCGGCGAGCTGTTCGTGGGTGGCGCGGGGGTCACCCGCGGCTACCACGCGCGCCCCGCGCTCACCGCGGAGTGCTACGTCCCCGACGCGTGGAGCGGCGTGCCTGGCGCGCGGCTGTACCGCACCGGCGACCGGGTGCGCTGGCGCCCCGACGGCGCCCTGGAGTTCCTGGGGCGCGTGGACTTCCAAGTCAAGATCCGCGGATTCCGCATCGAGTTGGGCGAGATCGAATCCGCCCTGCGCGAGCATCCGGAGGTGCGCGACGCGCTGGTCATCGTGTGCACGGACGGTGGAGAGAAGCGGCTGGCCGGCTACATGATCCCCGCCGGGGGCGCGGCGCCGGACCCGGCGGCCCTGCGCGGCTGGCTGCGCCAGCGGCTGCCGGAGTACATGGTCCCCGCCGCCTGGTGTGTGGTGGAGGCGTTCCCGCTGAGCTCCAGCGGAAAGGTGGACCGGCGCACCCTTCCCGCGCCGGAGAGCGTGCGCGCCGCGACGTCGGCCGCCGTGCCGCCGCGCACCGAGGCGGAGCGCAAGGTGGCCGCGGTGTGGACCGAGGTGCTGGGCGTGGAGGCGGTGGGTGCGCACGACGGCTTCTTCGACCTGGGCGGCCACTCGCTGCTGCTGGTGAAGGTGCAGGGGCGGCTGCGCGAAGCGTTCGGGGTGCCGGTGCCCATCACGCACCTGTTCCGCTACCTGACGGTGAGCGCCCTGGCCGCGGCGCTGGAGGCCCCCGCCCCCGAGCCGCCCGCTCCCTCGGCCGACGAGGAGCGGGTGCGGGACGGGCGGCAGCGGCTGCGGGCGAGGGCACGGGCTGGGGTGACGGGGTGAACGGGTGACGGGTGAACGGGCGAGCAGGCTGTCCCCTATTCCCTATTCCCTTCTTTTAGCAACAACGACTTGCCGAACCATAGATGAGCCAGAGCAACGAGCCCACCGGGCTGGAGATCGCGGTGGTGGGAATGGCGGGGCGCTTTCCCGGCGCGCCGGGCGTGGACGCCCTGTGGGCCAACCTGCGCGCGGGGGTCGAATCCATCCGCCGCTTCAGCGACGAGGAGCTGATCGCCGCGGGGGTGCCGGAGCCGCTGCGCACCGACCCCGCCTACGTCCCCGCGCGGGGCGCGCTGGCGGAGGTGGACCGCTTCGACGCCGCCTTCTTCGGGTTCACCCCGCGCGAGGCGGAGGTCACCGATCCCCAGCAGCGCCTGTTCCTGGAGGTGGCGTGGGAGGCGCTGGAGAACGCCGGCTACGACGCCGCGCGCGTCCCCGGCCGCGTGGGCGTGTACGCGGGCGTCAGCATGAGCAGCTACTACCTGAACCTGCTCTCGCGCCCCGACGTGGCCGCCGCGGCCGGCGACATGGCCGTGCGCATGGGGAACGACAAGGACTTCCTGGCCACCCGCGCCGCGTTCAAGATGGGGCTTGAAGGCCCGGCGGTCGTGGTGCAGACGGCGTGCAGCACCTCGCTGGTCGCGGTGCACCTGGCCTGCCAGGCGCTCCTGGGCGGCGACTGCGACATGGCCCTGGTCGGCGGCTCGTCGGTCACGGGGCACCAGCAGACCGGCTACCTGTACCAGCAGGGGAACATCCTTTCGCCGGACGGGCACTGCCGGGCCTTCGACGCGGACGCGCGGGGAACCGTCGGCGGCAGCGGCGTGGCCGTGGCGGCGCTCAAGCGGCTGGAGGACGCGCTGGCCGACGGCGACACCGTGCACGCGGTGATCCTGGCGTCGGCCATCAACAACGACGGCTCCGCCAAGATCGGCTTCACCGCGCCCCGGGTAGAGGGGCAGGCCGCCGCCATCCGCGCCGCGCACGCCGCCGCGGACGTGGCCCCCGCCACCATCACCTACGTGGAGGCGCACGGCACGGGAACGGAGCTGGGCGACCCCATCGAGATCGAGGCGCTCACCCGGGCCTTCCGCGCCGGGACGGACCGCGCGGGCTTCTGCGCCATCGGCTCGGCCAAGACCAACCTCGGCCACCTGGACGTGGCGGCGGGGATCACGGGCCTCATCAAGACCGCGCTGGCGCTGCGCGACGGCGAGATCCCGCCCTCGCTGCACTTCAACCGTCCCAACCCGCAGATCGACTTCGCCTCCAGCCCGTTCTTCGTCAACACCACCCTGGCGAAGTGGACGCCGCCCGCCGGGGTACCGCGGCGCGCCGGCGTCTCGTCGTTCGGCGTCGGCGGCACCAACGCGCACGTGGTGATGCAGCAGGCACCCGCCGTCGCTCCGTCCGCCGCCCCGGCGCGCGCGGAGCAGCTGCTGGTGCTCTCCGCGCGGACGGAGACGGGGCTGGATGCCGCGGCGAAGCGGCTGCGGGCGCACCTGCAGCAGCATCCCGGGCAGCCGCTGGCGGACGTGGCCTGGACGCTCCAGCAGGGGCGCCGCGGGTTCGCCCACCGCCGCGCGGTCGTAGCGCGCACCCATGCCGAGGCCGCGCAGGCGCTGGCCGACCCGGCGCGCGGCGTGACGGGCCAGGCCGGGAGCGAGGCGCCCGACGCCGTGTTCCTGTTCCCCGGCCAAGGCGCGCAGTACGCGGGGATGGCGCGCGGGCTGTACGAGCGCGAACCCGTCTTCCGGGCGGAGCTGGATGCCTGCGCGAAGATCCTGCGCCCGCACCTGGGGCTGGACCTGCGCGACGTCGTCTTCTCGGAGGATACGGATCGCCTGAAGCAGACGGCCCTCACCCAGCCCGCGCTCTTCGCGGTGGAGTACGCCGTCGCGAAGCAGTGGATGAGCTGGGGGATCGCGCCGGAGTCGATGCTGGGCCACAGCGTGGGCGAGTACGTGGCCGCCTGCCTGGCCGGCGTCTTTTCCCTGGAGGACGCGCTGGCGCTGGTCGCGGAGCGCGGGCGGCTGATGCAGTCGCTCCCGTCCGGATCGATGCTCGCCGTCCCGCTCCGGGCGGCGGAGGTGGAGCCGATGCTGGGCGGATCGGTGTCCGTCGCGACGATCAACGCGCCGGACCGCTGCGTGGTCTCCGGCCGCGCGGACGAGGTGGCGCGGCTGCAGGCGGAGCTGGCCGGCCACGGGATCGAGGCGAAGCGGGTGGAGACGTCGCACGCCTTCCATTCGCCGATGATGGACCCGATCCTGGACGCCTTCACCGCCCGCGTGGCCGGCACCGCCCGCAACGCGCCGGCGCTGCGCTGGGTGTCGAACCTCACAGGGACGTGGATCACGCCCGCGGAGGCCGTCGATCCCGCCTACTGGACCAGCCACCTGCGCCAGGCCGTACGCTTTGCCGACTGCGTAGCCACGCTGGCGGCGGAGGGGCGCGAGCGCGTCTTCATCGAATGCGGGCCCGGGCGCACGCTCTCGTCCCTGGTCAAACGGCAGGTACCGGGATCGACCGCCATCCACTCCATCCACCACCCCGACGGCGCCGACGACGACGTGGAGGCGCTGCTGAGCGCGCTGGGCCGCGCCTGGACCGCGGGAACGGAGATCGACTGGCGCGCCGTGCACGGCGGCGAGGCTCGCCGCCGCGTTCCCCTGCCCACCTATCCCTTCGAGCGCAAGCGGTTCTGGATCGACCGCTCGCCGCAGCCCGGCTTCGTGGCCCCGGCCACGGTCGCCGTGGCGGACGAAGCGGAGGCGGCGGCCGACGACCCGCGGAAGGGGTGGTCGGCGACGGAGCGCGCCATCGGGCGCATCTGGGAGGCGCTGTTCGGCGCCGCGCCGGGGCTGCACGACGACTTCTTTGGCCAGGGCGGCGACTCTCTGATGGCCACGCAGCTGGTGGCCCGAATCCGCACCGGGCTGGGCGCGGAGATCGGCGTGCGCGCCGTGTTCGAGGCACCCACCGTGGCCGCGCTGGCGGCAGTGGTGGACGGCCCCGCGGCCGCGGACGACGAGCTGGACGCGCTGCTGGCGGGCGTGGAGGACCTGAGCGACGAGGAGATCGAGGCGCTGCTGGCGACGGGCGCGGGGGAGGGCGGCCATGACTGAGCTGGCCGATCGCCTGGCGAGGCTCACCCCGGCCCAGCGCCGGCTGCTGGAGCTGCGGCGGGCGCAGCAGTCCGGTGCCGCCCCCGCCGCGGCCCCCGGCGCCATCCCCGCGCGCGGCGAGGAGCCGGCGCCGCTCTCGTTCTCCCAGCGGCGCCTGTGGTTCCTGGACCGCATGGAGCCGGGGAACGCCTTCTACAACGTTCCCTCCGCCCTGCGGCTGCGCGGCGCGCTGGACGTGCCCGCGCTGGAGCGTGCCCTGGGCGAGATCGTGGCCCGCCACGCCGTGCTGCGCAGCGTGTTCCGCGAGGTGGCGGGCGAGCCGGTGCAGGCGCCGCTCTCCCCGCCCCCCTTCGTCCTTCCGGTCGACGTCCTCTCCGACGCGAACGACGACGCCCTGCGCGCGGCCCTGGCGGCCGAGGCGCGCCGCCCGTTCGACCTGGCCGGGGGGCCGCCCTTCCGCGCCCGCCTGTTCCGGCTCGGCGCTGATGACCACGCGCTGATCGTGACCCTGCACCACGTGGTGGGCGACGCGTGGTCGTTCGGCGTGCTGTTCCGCGAGCTGGGCGCGCTGTACGGCGCCTTTGCCGAGGGCCGGCCGTCGCCGCTGGAGCCGCTGCCCATCCAGTACGCCGACTACGCCGCCTGGCAGCGCCAGCACGGCACGGCGGAGGCGCTGCAGCCGCAGCTGGACTGGTGGACCGAGCGGATGAAGGGCGCGCCGGACCTGCTGGAGCTTCCCGCCGACCGCCCCCGCCCCGCCGTGCAGAAGTTCCGCGGCGGCCGCCACCGCCTGGATTTGTCCACGGAGCTCACGGACCGGCTGCGGACGATTGGCGGCGAGCACGGCGCCACGCTGTTCATGGTGCTGCTGGCCGCCTGGCAGACGCTGCTGGCCCGCCACACCGGCCGCGAAGACATGGTCGTGGGCTCCCCCATCGCGGGGCGCGGCCGCGCGGAAACCGAGGGGCTCATCGGCTTTTTCGTCAACACGCTGGCGCTGCGCACGGACCTGTCCGGCGACCCCTCGTTCCGCCAGCTGGTGGAGCGGGCGCGGCGCACGGCGCTGGACGCGTACGCGCGGCAGGACCTGCCCTTCGAGACGCTGGTGGAGGCGCTGCGCATACCCCGCGACCTGAGCCGGCAGCCGCTGTTCCAGACCATGCTGATGCTGCACCGGCCGCAGGGCACCTTTGCGCTCCCGGGGCTGGCGTGCGAGCCGGTGGAGGCCGATCCCGGCACCTCCATCTTTGACCTGGGCCTGTACGCGTGGGACCGCCCGCAGGGGCTGCGGGCCATGCTGGAGTATAACGCCGACCTCTTTGACGCGGCCACGGCGGCGCGCTTCGCCGACCGCTTTCGCACGCTGCTGGAGGGGATCGCGGCCGATCCGGACGCGCCCCTCAGCCGCCTGCCGGTGATGACGGCGGACGAGAAGGCGCGGCTGGCCGCGTGGAACGACACCGCGCACGCCTGCCCCGGCGACGAGTGCATCCACGAGATCATCGCGCGGCAGGCGGCGGCCACGCCGGACGCCGTCGCGGTCGTCTTCGAAGACCAGCGGGTGACGTACGCGGAGCTGGACGCCCGCGCCAGCCGCCTGGCCAACCACCTGCGCGGCCTGGGGGTGGGCCCCGAGGTGCGCGTGGGCATCCTCGCCGAGCCCGGTCCGGACCTGGTGGCGGGGGTGCTCGGCATCCTCCGCGCCGGGGGGGCCTACCTCCCGCTGGACCCCGCCTATCCGGCCGAGCGCCTGGCCTTCATGCTC
>NZ_DASWNM010000061.1:0-40119 GCF_036399255.1 Longimicrobium sp. | reverse complement strand
CCCCAGCAGCGCCTCCACCATCTCCACCCCCCGCTCCACGCACACCCCCACGCGCGTCTCCGGCCCCACCCCCCGCGACCGGAGGTGGCGCGCCAGCCGGTTGGCCCGCCGGTTCAGCGCCCCGTACGTCAGCGACTCCCCGCCAGAAACCAGCGCCACCGCGTCCGGCGCGCGCCCCGCCTGCGCCTGGAAGAGCTCGTGCACGCCGGCGTGCGCCGGGACCGGCTCGTCCGTGCGGTTCCACTCCTCCAGCACTTCCCGGCGCGCCGCCTCGTCCAGCAGGGGAAGCGCCGCCACCGGCTGCTCCGGATCGGCCGCGGCCGCCTCCAGCAGCACGCCGAAGTGCTCCGCGATGCGCTCCGCCGTGGCGGCGTCGAACAGGTCCCGGGCGTACAGCAGGCGTCCGTGCAGCGCGTCGCCCCGCGGCTCCATCACCAGCGACAGGTCCTGCTTGGCCGCACGCCAGGGAATGGCGAACGGCTCCACCCGGACGTCCGGCAGCGACAGCGCCTGGCCGCCCACCGTCTCCAGCATGAAGGTGGCGCGTACCTCCGGGGCCCGGCCTTCCCCGCGCGAGGAGGCCATCGCCTGCATCACCCGGTCGTACGGCACGTCGCGGCAGGCCATCCCGCGCACCACCTGCTCGCGCACGCTTTCCAGCAGCGCCGCGAACGTGGTTTCGGCGCCGGCGCGGACGCGCAGCGGCACCGGGTTCACGAAGAACCCGATCAGCCCCTCGAGCTCGCGGCGCCCGCGGGTGGACGCGGGAAAGGCGATGACGAAGTCGTCCTGCTGCGACAGCCGGGCGAGCAGCGCCGCGTACGCGCTCATCAGCAGCATGAACGGCGTGGCGCCGCGCGCCTGGGCCAGGGCGTGCAGCCGCCGGCCCAGCCCGGGCGAAAGTTCGAAGGGCACCACCCCGCCCCCGTGGCCGGGGCGCGCCGGCCGCCGCCGGTCGGCGGGGAGCGCCAGCTCGGCCGAGGCGCCGGCCAGCCGCTCGCGCCACTCAGCCAGCTTTGCCTCGGTGGCCGGCGACGCCGCGTCGCGCCGCTCCCGCGCCACGTAGTCGGCGTACTGTGCGGAAAGCGCCGACAGGGGGTCGGGCTCGCCCCGCGCGTACGCCGCGTACAGCCGGCTCACCTCGTCCAGGAACAGCTCCACCGACGGCCCGTCGCTGACGATGTGGTGAAACACCAGCGCCAGGACGTGGTCGTCGTCCGCCAGCCGCAGCAGCGACACGCGCAGCAGGGGGTCGCGCGCCAGCGAGAACGGCCGCCGCGCCTCGCGCACCAGCAGCCGGCTCACCCGCCGCGCCCGGCGCGCTTCGGGGGTGGCGCGCAGGTCCACCACCGCCAGGGGGACGGGGCGCGCGGGGTGCACCCGGCACAGGGGCCGGCCCCGCCGCTCCACGAACGCCGTGCGCAGCGCGTCGTGCCGGCGCACCACCCCGTTCACCGCGCGCTCCAGCAGCGCCGGCCGCAGCGGGCCGGCCAGGCGAAACGCCAGCGGGATGTGGTTGCGCGGCGACCCGGGCGAAAGCGCCTCCTCCAGCCACAGCCGCTCCTGCCCCGTGGAGGGGAGCAGGGCGCCCAGCCCGGCCGGCCTTCCCCGCAGCAGCTCCGCCAGCAGCGCCTGCTTCTCGGCCACGGAGCGCGGCTGCGCCCCTCCCACACGTTCACTCATCGAAGGCCGCTCCTTCCGCCAGCGTGTCCAGCAGGAGGTCCAGGTCCTCCTCCGACAGCCGCGTGATCAGGGTGTCGTCCCACCCGCCCGGGGCGTCGTCCCCGGCGCGGGCATCGGGGACGCGCTCGAGCGCATCCGCCAGGTCGCCGATCGTCTGGTGCTGAAACAGCAGGCCGATGGGAAGGTCGCGGCCCAGCGCGTCGCGGATGCGCGCGTGCGCCCGGGCTGCCAGCAGCGAGTGCCCGCCCAGGTCGAAGAAATTGTCGTGGATCCCCACGCGCGCCCGCCCCAGCACCTCGGCCCAGATCGCCGCCAGCGCCTCCTGCGCGGGCGTGCACGGGGGCGCGTACGCCGGCGCCCCCTCCGGCGCCCCGTCCGGCTCGGGGAGCGCCGCGCGGTCCAGCTTGCCGTTGGGGGTCAGCGGCAGCGCCGGCAGCTCCACCACCGCCGACGGCACCATGTAGCCGGGAACCCGCTCGGCCAGCCGCGCGCGCAGCGCCCGCGCCGCCCCCCCGTGCCCCTCGCGGGGGACGACGTACGCCACCAGCCGCCGCTCCCCCTCCTCGCCGCGCGCCACCACCACCGCCTCGCGCACCTCCGGCTCGCGCAGCAGCGCCGCCTCCACCTCGCCCGGCTCGATGCGGAACCCGCGCACCTTCACCTGGAAGTCCGTGCGGCCCAGGTAGTCCAGCTCCCCTTCAGGGGTCCACCGCACCCGGTCCCACACCCGGTACATCCGCGAACCCGGCGCCCCGTACGGGTCGGGCAAAAAGCGCTCGGCCGTCAGCCCCGGGCGCCCCGCGTACCCCCGCGCCAGCCCGTCGCCGGCCAGGTAGACCTCGCCGGGAACGCCCACCGGCACCGGGTTCAGCGCCCGGTCCAGCACGTACGCCCGCGTGTTGGCCACCGGCCGCCCCACCACCACCCTGCCCTCCCCCCTGGGCACCTCCGCGCAGGTGGAGTAGGTGGTGTCCTCGGTGGGCCCGTACAGGTTGGCCACCCGGCGCACCGTCCCCGTGGCGTACAGCGCCTGCGCCAGCGCGGGGGGCAGCGCCTCGCCCCCCAGGGCCAGCGTCCGTACGCTGGCCGGAATGCCCCCCGTGCGCAGCAGCTCCGCCGCCGCGGTGGGCACCATGCTGGCATAGGTGATCCCGGCGCCGGCGGGGAGGCGGGCCAGCTCCAGCGCGTTCTCCACCAGCACCAGCGCGCCGCCCCAGCACAGCGTGCCGAACAGCTCCGCCACCGAGACGTCGAAGTTGATGGAGGTGGAAAAGAGCACGCGGGCGCGCTCCTCGTCCGTCACCGCCTCGCGCATCCAGTGCAGCAGCACGGCGGTGGCGGCGTGGCGGATCATCACCCCCTTGGGGCGGCCGGTGGAGCCGGAGGTGAAGATGACGTGCGACAGGTTGCCGGGCGCCGCGCCGCTCCGGGGATTGTCGTCCGGGAGCCCCTCCAGGCCGTCCAGGGCATCCAGGCACAGGGCCTCGGCGGCGCCGGGAGGCAGGCGCTCCGCCAGCGCGCCGCGGGTCAGCACCAGCCGCACCTCCGCGTCCTCCAGCATCCAGCCGATGCGCTGCCGCGGGTACGCCGGGTCCAGCGGCACGTAGGCGCCGCCCGCCTTGAGCACGGCCAGCAGCGCCACCACCAGCTCCGGGGTGCGCTCCAGGCAGATCCCCACCCGCGCCTCGGGCCCCACCCCGCGCGCGCGCAGGTGGTGGGCAAGGCGGTTGGCGCGCGCGTTGAGCGCCCCGTACGCCAGCCGCCCGCCGCCGTACAGCAGCGCCTCGGCGTCCGGGGTGCGGGCCGCCTGCGCCTCGAACAGCTCGTGCACGCAGGCCCCGGCCGGGTAGTCGCGCGCCGTGGCGTTCCACTCCTCCAGCACCCGCCGCCGCTCGGCCGCGCCCAGCAGCGGGAGCTGGCTCAGCCGCCGCCCGGGATCGTCGGCGATCCCCCGCAGCAGCACCTCCAGGTGGTCCAGCATCCGCCCGGCCGTGGCCGCGTCGAACAGCTCGGTGGCGTACTCCAGCGCCAGCCGCAGCTCGCCCCCGTGCTCCTCGGCGGCCAGGTACAGGTCGAACTTGGCCGTCTCGTATCCCACCTCCATCGCCGACATCCGCAGCCCGGGAAAGGCGTGCTCGCCGGCGGGGGTGTTCTGCAGGGCGAAGACGGCCTGGAAGAGCGGGGTGTGGGCCAGGCTGCGCTCCACCCCCAGCGCCTCCACCAGCCGCTCGAACGGCAGCTCCTGGTGCGCGTACGCCTCCAGCGCGGCCTCGCGGGTGCGCGCCAGCAGCGCGCGAAAGGGGGGATCGCCCGACAGGTCGGCGCGCATGGCCAGCGTGTTGACGAAGCAGCCGATCAAGCCCTCCGTCTCGGCCCGGGTGCGCCCCGCCACCGGCGTTCCCACCACCAGGTCGTCCTGGCCGGCGTAGCGGGAAAGAAGGAGCTGAAAGCCCGAGAGCAGCACCATGAACAGCGTGGCGCCCTCGCGGCGCCCCAGCGCCCGCAGCCCGGCCGCCGCCCCGGCCGGCAGCACCGCCGTGCGCCGGGCGCCGCGGGTGCCCCGCACGGGGGCGCGGGGGCGGTCGGCCGGCAGCTCCAGCACCGCGGGGGCGCCGGCCAGGCGCGCCGTCCACCAGGCCAGCGGCCGCTCCAGCGCCTCGCCGCGCAGCCACTCGCGCTGCCAGACGGCGAAGTCGGCGTACTGCACGGGCGGCTGGGCCAGGGGCGGCGGCGCGTCCGCGCCGAACGCGGCGTAGTGCGCCGCCAGCTCGCGCAGCAGGATGCCGCGGCTCCACGCGTCGCCCACGATGTGGTGCATGGAAAGCAGGAGCACGTGGTCGTCCGCGTCCACCCGCAGCAGCCGCGCGACGAAGGGGGGGCCCTCGCCCAGCGCGAACACGCGCCGCGCCTCGCCGGCCACCGTCCGCTCCACCCCGTCCGCCGGCACCGGCTCGGGCACGAGCGCCGCCGGCGCGGGGGGAGCCACGGCCTGCAGCGGGGTTCCGCCGCGGGCCACGAAGCGGGTGCGCAGCGCCTCGTGGCGGCGCACCACCTCGCCCAGCGCGTGCGCCAGGGCGTCCACCCGCAGCTCGCCACGCAGCCGCAGGGCGGTGAGGATGTTGTAGGTGGACCCGTCCGGCTCCATCTCGTGCAGGAACCAGAGCCGCTGCTGCGCGAACGAGAGCGGCACCCCCGCGGCCCTCCGCTCCGGCGGCAGCGGCCGGATGGGCGGGGCGGCGGGGCCCGCCGCCGCGGCGCGGATGCGCTCCACCTGGCGGGCCAGCTCCTCCAGGCGGGGCGCCGCGAACAGCGTCCGCAGCGGCACCTCCACGTCCAGCGCCGCCCGCAGCCGCGAAACCACCTGCGCCGCGCGCAGCGAGTGCCCGCCCAGGGCAAAGAAGTGGTCGTGCACCCCCACCCGCTCTTCGCGCAGCACCTCGGCCCAGATCCCCGCCACCACCTCCTCCACCGGCGTGCGCGGCGGGGCGTACGCCCCGCGCCCCGCGCCCGCCCCGCCGGGATCGGGGAGCGCCGCGCGGTCCACCTTGCCGTTGGGGGTCAGCGGCAGCGCGTCCAGGAACACGAAGGCCGAGGGCACCATGTGCTCGGGGAGGACGGTCCCCAGCGCCTCGCGCAGCTCCTCCGCGGCCGGCCGCGCCCCCGGCGCGGCCACCACGTACGCCGCCAGCCGCTTCTCGCCCCCGTCCTCCCGCACCGCCACCACCGCCTGCGCCACGCCGGGGGCGCGGCGCAGCGCCGCCTCCACCTCGCCGGGCTCCACGCGAAAGCCGCGGATCTTGACCTGGTGGTCCAGCCGCCCGCGGTACTCCAGCACGCCGTCCGCCGTCCAGCGCACCCGGTCGCCCGTGCGGTACAGCCGCCCGCCGGGCCCGGCGGCGAACGGGTCGGGGACGAACCGCTCGGCCGTGAGGCCCGGGCGCCCCAGGTAGCCGCGCGCCAGCCCCGCGCCGCCCAGGTACAGCTCGCCGGGGACCCCCGCGGGCACCGGCCGCAGATCGGGGCCCAGCACGTAGGCGCGCGTGTTCGCCACCGGCCGGCCGATGGTGGGCGCGGCCCCGGCGCGGCGCAGGGTGAAGGTGCTGTAGGTGGTGTCCTCGGACGGACCGTACAGGTCGTACACGCGGCGCACCCCGGGCTGCGCGTACAGCCGGTCCACCAGTTCCGTGGCCAGCGGCTCGCCCGCCAGGCACACCGTCTCCACCCCCGGCGGCAGCCCTCCCGCGTCCAGCAGCGCCGCCGCCGCCGAGGGCACCGTGTTCAGCAGCCGCACCTCGTCCGCGTCCGCCATCTCCCGCAGCTCCAGCGCGTTCCCCGCCAGCACCGCGCGCCCGCCGCCGCACAGCGGGACGAAGAGCTCGAAGACGGACAGGTCGAAGCAGACGGAGGTGGAGGCCAGCACCCCCTCCAGCTCGCGCGGGGCGAACACGTCGTGGGCCCAGTGCACCAGCGCCGCGGCGCTGGCGTGGGTGACGGCCACCCCCTTGGGGCGCCCGGTGGACCCCGAGGTGTAGATCACGTACGCCAGGTTCGCCGGCGCGGCCCCGTCCGGCGGCGGGGCGCCGCTCCCGGCGCGGAGCTCCGCCGCGTCCGTGTCCAGGCACAGCGCCTCCGCGCCGCTCTCCGCCAGCGCCGCGCGCAGGGCGTCGCGCGTCACCAGCACCCGCGCGCCGCTGTCCCGCAGCATGTACAGCAGGCGCTCGCGCGGGTACGCCGGGTCCAGCGGCACGCAGGCGCCGCCCGCCTTGAGCACCCCCAGCAGGGCGGCCACCAGCTCCGGCGCGCGCTCCAGGCAGATCCCCACCCGCGCCTCGGGGCCCACGCCCCGGGCGCGCAGCGCGTGCGCCAGCCGGTTCGCCGCCTCGTCCAGCTCCGCGTACGTCACCCGCCGGCCGTCGTGCACCAGCGCCGTCCCCCCCGGCGTCCGGCGCGCCTGCCCGGTGAACATCGCGTGCAGGCAGGCGTCCGCCGGGTGCGGCGCCGCCGTGTCGTTCCACTCCACCAGCACCCGCCGGCGCTCCGCCTCCGTCAGCAGGGGAAGCGCCGCCGCCGGCCGCGCCGCGTCGGCCCCGATGGCCTCCAGCAGCACGCCCAGGTGCCGCAGCATCCCCGCGATCACCTGAGGCTCGAAGGCACGCGTGTCGTACCCGATGCGGGCCAGCAGCACGGGCTCGCCGTACACGGCCAGGGTCAGGGGGGTGCTGGGCTGGCGATGGATGCGGAACGACCGCCCGCTCCACCCTTCGCCCTGCGCCAGCAGCGACTGGTAGAAGGGGGCGCTCTGAAAGTTCAGCGTGCTCTCGAACAGGGGGGTGCCCTGCGGAATGCCGCTCCACCCCTGGATCTCGGCCAGGGGCGCGTGCTCGTGGGGGCGCACGGCCACCCCCTGCGCGCGCGCCTGGCCCAGCAGGGCGAGCACGGGCGCGTCCGGCGGCACGGCCAGGCGCATGGGCACCGTGTTGATGAACAACCCCACCATGGCCGCGGCGCCCTCCACGCACCCGTGGCGGCAGGCCCGCACCGTGCCGAACACCACGTCCCGCTCGCCGCTGTAGCGCGAAAGGAGGATGGCCCAGGCGCCCTGGACGATGGCGTTGAGGGTGAGCCCGTGCGCGTGCGCCAGCGTCCGCAGCGCGCTCGCGGTGGCCGCCGGCAGAACGGTTTCCTGCTCGGCGTACGCCTCGCCGCCGTCGGGGGCGGCGTGGGCCCCGCGGCGCGGCAGGGGCGTGGACACAGTGAAGCCGTCCAGCACCCCGGCCCAGAACGCCCGGTCGGGGGCCGGGTCCCGCGCGTCCAGCCAGGCGATGTAGTCCGCGTACGGGGGCGGAAGGGGAAGGTCGATCTCCCGCCCGTCGCGGAACGCCTCGTAGAACGCGAACACCTCGCGCAGCACCAGCGTCATGGCGCGGCCGTCCAGCAGCGCGTGGTGAAAGGTCCACACCAGCCGGTGCTCCTCGCCGCCCGTGCGGAACAGCGCCAGCCGCATCAGCGGGGGCGACGCCAGGTCCACCCCCCGCGCGCGGTCCGCCTTCAGAAAGGCGTCGAACCGGTCCTCCCGCTCCGCGGCCGAAAGCTCCCGCCAGTCCCGCGGCTCCACGGGCAGCTCCACCCGGGCGTGCACGTCCTGCCGCGGCGCGTCGGTCCCCTCCCAGCGAAAGGCCGTCCGCAGGGTGGGGTGCCGCTCCACCACGCGCAGCCAGGCGCGGGTAAGCGCGGGAACGTCCAGGCGCTCCCGCAGCCCGATCACCATCTGCTCCACGTCCACCCCCGACCCCGGCGCGTACAGCGAGTCGAACAGCATTCCCTGCTGAAGCGGCGAAAGCGGATAGGAAGCTTCGATCATGCGCCCCTCGTCTTCCCTCGTGTACATGTCGTTTCTTCGATACGGCGGGTTAGGAGCTGTTCAGGGGCGCGTCGCAACCACGATCAGTCGTTCGTTCTTCTGGTATCGTGCGTCCGGCGTATCGAGGGTCGCGTGCTCCACCACCGTGTAGCCCGTCTCGCCGATCACCTGCAGCGTGTGCTGGATGCTGCGGGGGCGCCTTTCGGAGAAGTGGGGCGGAAGGCCGTAGTCCACCACGTTGTTCACGAAGATGTGGCCGCCCGGCTTTACGTAGCCGTGGATGGCCGTCAGGAACCACCGGAAGTCCACGTAGTTCAGCACCTGCGACATGATGGCCGAGTCCACGCCCGGGGAGTGGACGCCCGCCCCGGCCAGGTGGCGCCGCAGGGTGCAGGCGACCGCGGGGTTCTCGATGTCGCCGAAGCTGCAGCGCATGGGAAGGGCGCGGCCGGCGTCGTGGCGCTCGGCCAGCCACTTCAGCACGTGCGGGTCGTTGTCCCAGTAGACGACGATGGATTCCGTGAACTCGTCGGGAACGACGAGCGGGGTGAAGAACGGCCCCACCTCCAGGATCACGCGGCCCAGCCGGGACCGGTACTGGTCCAGGAACGGGCTCAGCGCCCTTCCCCCCGCCACCATGCGCTTTCGCGCGGCAAGGTCGAACTCGGCGCCGTACGGGTTCGCCTCCAGGGGCCAGCCCGGCCATGCGTACGTTTCTTCTGCCACCGCTGTCATTGTGATCCCTTCCGCCGGGCGATGTGGGTGTGGACGTGATCCGGGCCTGCAATGGCGCAGTGGATCACGGGTGCGGATGCGGCCGGTGCGTCCTTTCCACCGGCCTGGCAGCCTGCCGGGGGCCGTGGCCCGCCCCGGCCGCCGGGTGTGCGTCACGGGTGCGTCTCCTTTTCTCCAGGGGCTGCCACCGTCCCGCGGGCCTGCCTGTCCCCCCCTCGCCCGAGGAGACCGGAATTCCGGAACAAGTGGATCAAACGGATCGCAAGGCCACTGCCAGGATTCACCATTTATCGGCATCAACCGCTATTCGATTCCAAGGGGACGATTTACGAAATATTTAGATACATTGTGAACGGATGCTGCCCCTCACCGGCCGTCCGCGCTTGGGGACGCTTGGTCCTTCTGGAGTGACACGCACGCGGAGCGCTTCAGACATTCACCCGGTTACAAACATGAAGTTCCACGTTCACTCGTTCCTCCGAGCTTGATAAGTACTTCTCATTTGACCTAAACAGATCTATGCTAGATATTTAGCATACCTATCCAAACCTCTCGTTTCGGGTTAGCGGATCACCGCCGCCGAATGCTCCCGTGTGCGGTTCGCGCGGAAGCGGGGAAAGCCGGGCCAGCCATGATCGACCGTGACGACGAATCGGATGCGGGCAGAGCAGCGATGGTTGAACGCCGCTCTCGATCGATCTGGAATACGTCCGTACAGGGACCCCGCCACGCCCGGTCCGGAATGGCGTTTGATCGTATTATCTATATCTATACACTTTTGTTCCGTCAAGATCGGGAAATGCGAAAAACCGGCCCCCAGAGAGTAGATGAGCGCCTGGGGGGGTGACGCGTGCCGACCGGGGGTCTGGCATTCGGCGCGGGCGACTGCTCACGAAAGGGGACAGGCGTCATCCCGCCCGTCCTCCTCCGTTTTGACACGCCCCACCCGGAGGACGATGGACCCGCCCACCCCCACCCGTCGGACCGTTCCGGATGCGGGAGGTCCACCGCCGCCGCGAGGCAGCGGCAATGGGATCGCGGCAATGGGAGTCCGCCCGAGGCGCTGGACCCCGCGACACCTCGGCCGGCCCGGACGGACGGAATCTTCTCGCGCGCCCGCGCCGTACGGCGTAGGGCCGGCGCGCGGATTTGAGGCGGCCGGCGCGCATTCCCGTGATTCGGCGGCCGGGTACGGCCGCGACGTCCACCCGCGCAAGATGAGCAGATGCCCGACGAACGTACGTACGGGGAAGAGGAGGTGGCGGAGATCTTCAAGGCCGCCGCCGCCGCCCGGCAGGAAGCGGGCTCCACCGCCCTGGCGCCCGCGGCCGGCTTTACGCTCGCGGAATTGCAGTCCATCGGCGGCGAGGTGGGGCTGGCGCCCGAGCGCGTGGCCCAGGCGGCCGCGGCGGTGGACCTGCGCCGCGGGGCCGTGCGCCGCACGGACCTGGGGATGCCGGTCTCCGTGGGCCGCACGGTGGACCTGCCGCGCGCCCCCACGGAGCTGGAGTGGGAGATGCTGGTGGGTGACCTGCGCGAGACCTTTGGCGCAAGGGGGCGCGTGGGCTCGCGCGGCGACGTGCGCGAGTGGACCAACGGCAACCTGCACGCGTACGTGGAGCCCACCGCAACGGGCTACCGCCTGCGGCTGGGGACCACCAGGGGCAGCGCGATGGCCGGCAACCGGATGGGCGCCGCCGGCCTGGTGATGGCGCTGATCACCCTGGTAGTGCTCGCGATGACCGGCGCCCTCCCCGAGGCGATCCTGGGGCCGATGCTCATCGCGCTGATGGGAGGCGGCTCGCTGGCGTGGAACGCGGTCAGCCTGCCGGGATGGGCGCAGCGGCGCGAAGCGCAGATGGAAGCGGTGGCCGTCCGTGCGCGCACGCTGCTGGGCGCGCCCCCCGCGCCGCGGCTGCCCCCCGCCGGTGTTCCGCTGCTGCCCATCGCCGGCGACGCGCGGTGGCCCGCCGCCGGCAATCCGCAGCTGACCGCCGGCTGATCCGCCGCTTCAGCCGAGCCGTACACACGAACGCCGCCGCTCTCCCGAGCGGCGGCGTTTTGCGTGCAGGCAGCGTTCCATGGAACACGCCGGCTCCAGGATCAGGCAAAACATCCAGCCGGGCGCGCCTGCACGCCGTGCCGCCGCGGGCAGACCGGTGCGCCGCCCCCACCCCCGCGCACCCGCCGAAGCGGGCTTCGCCGATCGCCGCCCCCGGCGCCGCGCACCGAACGGAGCTTCGCCCGGACGTACGTAGAATCAACGACTTAGCGCGGTACGCGCGGTGCTTTTCCAGGGGGGCGCAGGTCAACCCTTTTTCTTCTTCCCTGGAGGACATCATGCACGACCTCGACCGCAGCTTCCTGGAGCTGGACCCCACGCACGCGGTGGCCTCGGAGTTCTGGAGCGCGCCGTCCACGCCCGTGTCGCGGGAGATGGTGGCCACCGCCGCCGGCGCGCCCTCGCCGTTCGCCCGCGAGGTGGCGCAGGCGGTGACCGGGGCGCCGTCGCCCTTTGCCCACGAGGTGGCCGCCGCCGCGGGGGGGGCGCCGTCGCCGTTCGCCCGCGAGGTGGCCTCGGCGGTGGCCGGCGCGCCCGCGCCCTTTGCGCGGGAGCTGACGCGCACGCAGAACCAGGAGGTGTTCGACGAGATGACGGAGATGGAGCTGGCGGCGGAGCTGCTGGGCGCCCAGTCGGACCAGGAGATGGAGTTCTTTCTGGGCGGACTGCTGTCGAAGGTGGGGGGCTTTCTGGGCAAGGCGCTGAACTCGGATGTGGGCAGGGGGATCCTGGGCGGCCTGAAGGGGCTGGCCAAGACGGCCTTCCCGGTGGCCGGGCCGCTGCTCGACGCGGTCGTCCCCGGCGAGCTGGGCGGGACCGGCAGCCGTTCGCTGGGCGAGGGCGCAGGCAGGGCGCTGGGGCTGGAGCTGGAGGGGATGAGCCCGGCCGACCAGGAGTTCGAGGTGGCGCGCCGGGTGGTGCGGCTGGGGGCACAGGCGGCCCGCCACGCCGCCGGCATGACCCCCGCCACCCAGGCCGAGGCCGTGCGCGTGGCCCAGACCGCGCTGGCCGCCGCGGCCCGCGAGGTGGCCCCCGGGCTGCTGCGCCAGGCCCCGGCCACCGTCCACGGCAACGGCAACGGCAACGGCCGCGCACCGGCGTTCACGGCGAACCCCGGCGAGCGCCGCACCGGGCGCTGGGTGCGTCAGGGCGACCGCATCCTCCTGCTGGGGGTGTGACGCCATGAACACCCCAGCCGCACGCCTTCTGGACCAGGAGGCCCGCTCACTGCTCTCGCGGCTGGCGCTGGTCCGCTCGTTCTCGCTCACCGAGCCCATGGTGCCGGCGGCCGCGCCCTCGGACGGGGCCTCCACCGGGATCGAGCGGTACCTCTCCGCCCGCCGCAACGAGCTGCGCGAACGGACGCTGCGCTACCTGCAATGGCTGCGCGGCCCCGGCCGCGCGGCCACGCCCGAGGAGATGCAGCGCCGGTTCACCTTTCTGCGCCTGCGCTTCAACAGCGAGATCACGCAATTCGAGCTTTTTTCCGACGCGCTCAGCCAGCGCAGCGACGCCCAGCTGGGCACCTGGCTGGCCGGGATGGACGTGGCCGCCGACGACGCCCTGGCGCTTCCCGGCGTGACCGAAGCCCCGCCGGTGCTGTGCTACGTGGACCAGGGGATGGGCGGCGCCATCCGCCGCGCCCGCACCCGCCTGCCCGGAGGCGGGGGCGAGAACCCCGTAGCCATCGTCCGCATGCCGCGCGAGCGGATGGTGGGCGCGGGGATCGCCTCGTCGCTCATGCACGAGGTGGGGCACCAGGCCGCCGCCGTGCTGGACCTGCTCCCGGGGCTCAACCAGCTCCTGGGACACCGCGCCCAGTCGGCATCGGGCGAAGAACGCGGCACCTGGATGCTGCTGGCGCGCTGGATCTCGGAGGTCGTGGCCGACTTCTGGGCCGTGGGGACGGTGGGGATCGCCTCCACGCAGGGGCTGGTGTCGGTGCTGGCGCTTCCCAAGCCGTTCGTCTTTCGCGGCGGGATGGACGATCCGCACCCCATTCCCTGGGTGCGGGTGCACCTGAGCTGCGCCATGGGCGACGCGCTGTACCCGCACCCGCAGTGGAACGCGTTTGCCGAGGTGTGGCGCGCCCTGTACCCGGAGGAGGGGCAGCCGGCGGAGACGCGGGCGCTGCTGGCGCGGCTGCTGGCCGCCACCCCCGAGTTCGTGCGGCTGCTGGCGGAGTACCGTCCGGCGTCGCTGGGGGGCCGCACCCTGGGCGGCATCTTTCCCCTGGCAGAGCGGCAGCCCGCCCGCCTGCTGGCCGACTGGAGCGCCATCGGAAGCGACTTCCTGCAGCTGCGTGAAGTCCGCCCGTCGCACGCGTTCGCCATGATCGGGCAGGCCAGGGCCTCGGGGCTTGTGGCGCCCGAGGAGGAAAGCCGGCTGCTGCGCCACCTGCTCACCTACTGGGCGCTGCGCCGCACCATCAACGCGTCCGCCAGCCGCGGACTGCCGCCCCTGCCGCCGGCGCCCGCGGCCGCGCCTCTGACCCTTGCCACAGGAGGTTAGCGATGCCCACCGGAGACGAGAAGAACACAGAGAAAGAGATCCCCATCGACGGCGCGGAGGGCGACCTGCCCGGGAGTACGTCAGACGCCGGTTCGGTGGAAGCCACCACGACCACGACGACCACGACGACCACCACCGCCGCCGGGGGAGGAGGCGGCGCGTCAGGATCGGGCGGGGGCGGGACCGGTAGCTTCGGGAGCGCCAGGGACGCCGGGGACGGGCCGCCGGACCTGCCCAGGCACCTTACCGAGCCCATCCGCATCGAGTCGATGCCGCCGCTCCCCGGCTCGCCCGCGGCGGGGCCGGCGAGCGTGCAGCTGCAGCGCTCGGGCATGGTCGACACCGACTCGCTGGCGTTGTGGGCGGCCATCGCCCAGCACACGGACGCGGTTTCGTTCAGCGCGTTCGAGAGCTGGGTGAACCGGGTGCTGTGCCAGAGCCCGGGTACGGTGGAGGATTCCTTCGACACCGTGGTGGTGCGTCTTCGCGAGCAGCTGCACGACTCCTACATCAACTCGTACGACCTGCTGATGCGCGCGGCCGAGGTGTTCCTGCTCACCCAGGCCGGGGTGTGGCAGCTTTCGGGGCCGCCGGGAGGGGTGGAGCCCAGGCTCCACTTCGGCGCCAGGGGGCGCGTACTCCCCCCGGATGCCACGGCGTCCCGCGACGTGCTGCGCCTGGAGCGGCAGAACATCAGGTACGACGTGCTGAACGACCGCCTGGAGCAATACCTGGGGCACGACGGCAACAACTACCTCAGGACGGTGCTCCGGGCCAACTTCAACGAGGGAGACGTCAGCGTCTCGCCCTTCTGCGCCAGCTACCTGGACCCGTCTGGGCCCTACCTGCTGGAGCTGATCTGGTCGTACTGGATCGAGCAGGCCATGCTGGTGCAGGGGTTCAACGCCATCCTGCTGCGCTTTCAGAACGTCCGCCGCGGCGAGACCGAACCGCTGGCCAACCTGGACCTGACCCCGCTGCGCCCGCTGAGCAACTTCCTGTGGGGGTGGCTTCGCGACGAGTACCGCCACCTGTCGGTCGCACGGCGGGCGTACGAGTACACGCACCAGTACGGGCTGGCGCTCTCGGGCAAGGCGGTGGGAGAGCTTCACCCCGCGGATCCGCGCACCACGTTCCTGGCCGCGTTTCACAACCTGCTGCGGCTGTGCTCGGCGTTCTACAAGGAAGACGCCGACACCACCTACATCGCCGACGCCTTTCCGCTGCTGAACGCGCTCAAGGACCTGAGCCTGATCCTGTCGCAGGGCGCGGGCAACCAGTTCCGCGACCTTCCCTGGCAGGCGCGCCAGGAGATGCTGGTGCAGCAGTGGCTGATGTCGCGGCCGGAGCTCAAGAACTTCCTGGGCGGCAGGGCGATGGTGGCGTATCCCGAGACGTGGATGTCGCGGGTTGACGCGGTGCGCCGCATGGAACGGTGGGGCGAGGTGAGCGTGCTGCACTTCAACGACCTGGCGCGCTTTGGCGAGCGCATTCTGCTGTCGGTGCGCTACGGCAGCTGGATGGGGCAGTCGGACCAGGAGGTGGCCCGCACCTGGGCTCGCTTCTGGAAGCCCGAGGTGCAGGGCTACCTGTACGCCTACAAGGCGGTCACGGGCGTGGACCTGGCCAGCGACCAGCCCGATCCGCGCACGGGCGACCTGCGCTACGTGCAGCCGGCGCTGCTCCTGGAGCGGCAGCTGCAGCCGGGGCTCATTCTGCCGGCGCCCAAGGTGGGCGAGGTGGTGGCCTGACAACGCGGCCGCGAAGAAAGGGGGGCGGGCCGTGCGGGCCCGCTCCCCTTCCGCCTCCGCGTCTCCCATCCCCAAACCAACGACTTTCCTGATCGAAACGAGGTAATCCATGTACGATGATTCAGGGCCGTTCCTGCGCGAATCGGCGCTGCCGTCCGGGTTCGCCGGCCGCCGCATGGAGCGGCGGCTGGAGCCCGGCGCGGCCGCGCCGGGTGTGTGGCGCAGCCCAGGCGGCGCGGTGCTGCGCCTGCCCCCCGAGCGCCTGGCCACGCTGGCGGCCGAGGTCCGCGCGGCGGCGCATCCCGCGCACCCCGCCGCGGCCGATCCGCAGACGGCCGTCCGCGAGCACGTGGCGGCGCTGGCCCGCGCCGCGCGCCCCGCCGGCACCGTGGCCCACCCCGCCAGCGGCCGCACCCTGCACGTCTTTCGCGCCCCCGGCCGCGCGGGGGAAATGGAGATCGTGACGGCGCCCCCGCGCGGCGTGCTGTTCGACATCATGGAGGTACGACCGGCGGCGGTGCTGGGGGAATTGGAGATTTACCATGCCAATGCGGCGGCAGCCTCCGACGCAGCCGGTAGGCGGCATCGGGGACCGCGTGTGACGATTACCTGGACCACGCAGGGGCTCAGTGACTTCGTCCAGAACCCGATCAACTTTCCGCACACCGTGTACGTTCTCGCCCTGGTCGATGGAAACTTCATGGAACCGAACGGCGTCATTCTGCTCCATCGTCCCCGTTACGTGGGACAGACGGCTGAACTCGCGGCACGCTGGCAAGGGCAGGAGAATCTTCTGCGAGCGCTTGGTGGAAACCCACAGGCCCCCTTTGCCATTTGGATCGGCAGCGTCGGACCTGCGCCGCAGAACCTGGATTTTCACGGAGCGGCCGGACTCATCGGGCAGCAGGGTGTCCAGGAAGATCTAATGCGCAGAGACGTCGAGCACGTCCTGATCCGCTCGATCAACAGGAGGATCGAGGCATTCAACAACCGCACCCTCTTCAACAACAATGTCAACAACGGAAACGTTCAGCAGATCATCGGGCATAACGTGACGCTGACAGGGTTAACCAACCGGAGTTCCGCCCAGCAGGTGGTCGCCTCACCCGGGGCGGGGAACGACCCGGGCGGAATCGACATCACGAACAACATGGATCAGGGCGTAGCTCATCCGTGGTTCCTCGAACCCCAGATCCAAGTTGCCGCGGGCACCGTTTACTAGCGTCGATACTCGCCTAGTCTACGCGCCTGATCCCTTCACCCCCGCGCCTCCGGCGCCTCGCCGGGGGGGCGGCGCTCGGCGGCGCGGCGCATCTGCAGGGCGCGGTCGGTTACGCCAAGGCGGCGGGCGGCGCGCTGCAGGTTGCCGTCCGCCTCGCCCAGCGCCATGCGGATGGCGGCGTCGCTGGCCAGGCGACCGATCTCCTTCAACGTCACCCCTTGGGCGAGGGCGCGGCGGATGGCGGCCTCGAAGTCGCCGTCGCACCACTCTTCGGGGCCGTCGCCGGCGGGACGCTCGTCTTCGGGCAGGTCGCCGGGGGTCACCGGGCCCGGCCCCACGTGCCGGCAGGCGATGCGCGCCACCAGCTGCCGCAGGTCGCGCACGTTGCCGGGGTACGGGCGGCGCAGCAGGTGCTCGCAGACGCAGTCGTCCAGCTCCGGCGGGTCGGTGCCGGGACGCAGCTGCGTCCAGAAGTGGCGAAAGAGCGGGAGAATGTCCTCGGGCCGGTCGCGCAGCGGAGGGACGCGGCAGGTGACCGCCGCGATGCGGTAGTACAGGTCCGCGCGGAACTCGCGGCGCGCCACCTCGTCCTGCAGCACCCGGTTGGTGGCGCACACCAGGCGAAAGTCGGTGCGGTTCCAGCTGTTGCCGCCCACCCGCTTGTACGTCTTCTCCTGCACCACGCGCAGCAGCTGCGCCTGCAGGGCGGGGGGAAGCTCGCCCACCTCGTCCAGGAACAGCGTGCCCCCGTCGGCGAGCGAAAACGCGCCGTCGCGCGGCCCCTGCGCGCCGGTGTACGCCCCGCGCTCGTGGCCAAAGAACTCGCTCCCCGCCAGCTCGGGAACCACGGTGGTGCAGTCCAGCACCACCAGCTCCTTCTTGCGCGGCCGCGGGTCCAGCGAGTGGATGAGCCGCGCGACCAGCTCCTTTCCCGTACCGCTTTCGCCCAGCAGCAGCATCGCCGTGTCTGAAAAGGCGGCCACCTCTACCACCTGGCGCAGCAGCGACGTCCACGCGGGGCTTTCGCCGACCAGGTGGTTGCGCACCAGCGGCGAATCCACCAGCCGGTCCACCGCGGCCCACCGCTCCAGCCGTGAAAGCACCTCGCGCGCGGGGTCGGGCGACCGGTCCCACGCAAGCACGTCGCAGGTGCCGTTGCGCAGCAGCCGCCACGGCGCGCCCGCGCCCAGCGCGCCGGGGGTGGTGGCCACCGCCAGCACGCGCTGCCGCCCGCCGTGGCTCACGTCGCGAACGAAGTCGCAGAGCGGGTCCGACACCTGGTCAAAGAAAACCAGCCCGGCGCGTCCCGGCTCTCCGCGTTCCAGCGGGCGCAGGCTCAGCCCCGCCGCCGCCAGCGAGGTGAGGGGAAGGAAGTCGCGGTACGGCCGGTCCGTCCCGAACCGATGAAACCAGACGAAGCTCTCCGGCATGCGAAAATGCACATCAACGGCAAAATGAACGGAGTTCGCCGGCCCGGTGGGCGCGGCGGGCGCCGGGAACGCGGCCGGCGTGATTGGCGGCAGTCGCCGGAGCTGCGTGGCGGCGGCGTCCGCGGAGCGCTCCGGTGACGGACGTGCGGGGCGCGCGGACGACGTGCGGCATGCCGTCCCGCGATGCGCGGGCACGCATCCGTGCCGCGTTGTGCATTCCTTATACGCACATTCATGCAGCAACACCGCCGCATAGACTAATCCGCCCCCACCCGTGCGTCAACGGTCGAATCGGCAAGTTTTCGCCGCGTGCTCCGCAGCCCCGCACCCGTCGCGGGGACGGTGCATAAACGTTTACACGGAAACGCAAACGGAAGCCGATGCAGCGTACGGAATCGCGGTCGTTCACGGCGACAAAAACGCACGTTTTGCCGTACTCGGGTACGTTGTTGGATCGGTTTCCGCGCACGTTGCTGCGCCCCTGTCGTGCCGTAGCATCGATTCTGGACGCCATCCGCGGCCGCTCGTGAATTTCCCGTGGAGAGACCGGCCGGCCGGGCACGGCGCGGAAGACGAAACGCCGCCGCTCTCCCGAGCGGCGGCGTTTCGCATGTTCGTCCATGAGATCGCGATCAGGTCCCGGCGGACGGCTCCGGGGCCGGGTCGGGGCCGGCGGCGGCGGGGGTGGCGCGGGGGCGCGGCTTGACCAGGCGGCCATACGCCACCTGGCTCACCCCCAGGACCCACGCCAGCGACGCGGACCACCCGGCCACCACGTCCGATGGAAAGTGCACGCCCAGGTACACGCGCGAGAATCCCACCAGCAGGGTGAACACGCCGCCCAGGGCGATGGCCCACCAGCGCCACCGCGTGGGCCACGCCAGCACCGCCAGGGCGGCCACCAGGGCCATGGAGCCCATGGCGTGCCCGCTGGGAAAGCTGTAGGTGTGCTCGGGCGCGGGCGACTGCCACAGCTCGGGCCGGGCGCGGCGAAACGACAGCTTGGCGCTCTGGTTCAGCACCCCCGCGCCCCCCATCGCCACGGCCCAGAACAGCGCGTTTCCGCGGCGGCGCACCACCAGCAGGCCCAGGCCGATCAAAATCGCCAGCGGCACCACGCCGTACGCGTAGCCAATGGCGCTGATGAACTTCATCACCGCGGTGCGGCCCGGCGTCTCGTGCTGGTGTACGTAGCGCAGGATCGGCTCGTCCCAGCCAATGCCGCCGCGGCTCCACACGTCCTCGGCCAGGTCGCCGAACGCGACCAGCGGAAGGCCCACGCCAAAAAAGAGCAGGAGCAGGGGCTTCCAGCGCGCGCGGACAAAGCGGACCAGCGCGCGCGCCAGTCCGCGCGCGGCGCCGATCACCACCTCTTTACGTGTACGATGCACGCGCGGCCGTCAGGTCGGGGGCAGGCATGGTGTCCGGTTCCGGTTTGCACGGAGTTCGTCACGAACGCGTGACGACAGGTTAGACGCAGACGGCTGGCCGCGCAAACCCGCGGCCAGCCGTGTCACCGTCCCCAACCCCGCTGAATGCGCAGGGTCTGTCATTCCGAGGCCCGGCCACGCCGCCGCCGGACGATCACGCCGCGGGTTGCAGGGCCGAGGAATCTGCCGTCGGCGTGCTCGAAGGCGGACGCGGCAGCCCGCGCAATCGTTTCGGCCGCGAAACCGCCTGACGGGGCCGGTCCGGGACTCGCGACACGCCACGAGGACCAGAAAGTAGATTCCTCGGTCGCGCGCCGGGTTCCTTGGCCGGGCAAGGTGCCGGGTGTGCGCTCCCTCGGAATGACAGACCGGGGTGACGGCACTGCTCCGCCGTGGCCTGAGAGGGTGTTTAAGAATCCCTGCGCTCGCGCTCGTATGTCATTTCGAAGGAGGCGCCACACCGCACCATCGGCTCGCACGAAATCCTGCGCGCCGACTGAGAAATCTACTGTCTGCTGCTGGTGCCCCGCCGCACCGCTCCGGCACTGGCCCTGTCCGCCCCTGTCGTAGCCGCAAGGTAAGCACGGGCTGCCGCGTCTGCCCTCCAGCAATCCGACAGGAGATTCCTCGGCCCTGCAACCTCTGGTGTGAAAGCAGGCTACGGCGTGGCCGGGCCTCGGAATGACAGCGCTGGTAGATCTGCCTGGATGCGCAGCGTCGGATTCTTAAACACGCTCTGAGAGGGTGTTGCCAAACCCCCGAACGAACAAAGAAGTGGTGACTTCCTGAGGGAGCGCATCACGTCCAACCAGAAGTCACGCTACAGGTTGCGCGCGACCGAAGGACCTCGTCCCGGTGGCGCAGAGGCCAGATCAGGGCACGGGACCCGCCCCGCCGTTCTGCTGGCGAGGTCCTTCGGTCGGCGCCAAAGTGCAGTGGACAAGCGAGTTACGGGCGGCGCCTCCCTCAGGAAGTCAATCACGCTGGGAGGTTTGGCCGCACCCTGTGAGGCGGCTGGACTCGATTCCGGGGAGCACGCCGCCATGAACGAACGAGAGGGCCGCCGCTGAGCGGCGACCCTCCATGTTCCTCGGACAGCGCCGGCCGTGCAGACGACGGCCCGCATCCACCCTTACTGCCGCGCCAGGAAACCCAGCAGCGGGCCGGCCATGGGGCGGATGTCCTGCTCCAGGTCGTAGTTGCCCAGCACCACCAGCGTCCAGGGACCCACCATCTCCACGTCGGCGCCGATGCCGGATGCGCTGCCGCCGCCGCTGTGGCCGATGGTCGCGTGCTCATCCTCCGGGAACCGCGCCACGAAGAACCCGTACCCGTACTGCACCGCCGGATCGGGACCCAGCGGCACCTTGCCCGCCAGCACCGTCTCCGTCATCTCCGCCCCCAGCAGCCGGTGCTCCCGAAGCGCCTGGGTGAAGAGATACAGGTCTTCCGCCGTCAGACCGATGCCGCCGAAGCCGCTCAGGTCCGTCGAAGGCCCATTGGAGCCCACCATCCACTCGTTGCTCCGGCGCGGCTCCAGGCCCATGGGGTCCATCTCCGGGGGCCGCGAGTAGCCGCGGGACCACGGCAGCCGGCGGTACGCGTCCATGTCGGCCGCGGCCATCCCCGCCGGGCGAAAGACGTGGTCGCGCACGTACTCGGCGAACGGCTGGCCGCTCACCCGCTCCACCACGGCCGCCAGCACCGCGTATCCGCCGTTGCTGTACTGCATCCGCTCGCCGGGACGAATCTCCAGCGGCTGGTCGGCAAAGAGCGCCATCCACTCCCCCGGGGTGGCGTACCGGGTGCCCCGCACGTAGCCGGGCGCCGCAAACGGGTCGCGGACGCCGGAGGTGTGCGTGAGCAGGTGGTGGATGGTCACGTGGCGCCGCGCGTCCTCGTTGGGATAGTCGGGGAGCACCGCGCCCAGCGTGTCGGTGAACTTGAGCCTTCCCTGCTCCACCAGCTGGGCCACGGCCACGGCGGTGATCATCTTGGGCACCGAGCCCGTGCCGATGCGGGTGTCGAGCGTGTTGGCGCGCCCCGCGTCACGATCGGCCATCCCGTACGCCTGGTGGTGGACGATGCGCCCGTCCCGGGCCAGCAGCACCACGCCGCTGAACCGGTCGGCCTCCGCCGCCGCGCCCACGTGGCGGGCGACCGCCGCGGCGACGGTGGCCTCGTCCGCCTTTTCGCGCGGCAGCTCCGGGCGCGGGCCCGGCGCGGCCATGGGATGCAGCTCGATCAGCTTCATCCGCGCGGGGTCGGCGGGGTCGGCGACGAACTCCACGCCCACGCGTCCGCCGGAGCGGGCCTGGAAGATCACGGCCAGGTAGTTGGGATCGCCCTCGTCCCGCAGGCGCCCCGGCCGCAGTTCGCCGCCGCTCTGGCGCGCCAGCCGGGCGAACATGGCCTCGTACCGCGCCGGGGTCCACTCCATCATCGGCGTGGTCGACACGTACCGCTGCACGAAGGCGTGCAGGGCCGCGGAATCCTGCGCATTGATCGCGTCCATGAAGGCGCGGGCGGCCGCGCCGGTGGGCGTGTCCGGGATCTGCACCGGGGCGGGCGGGCCGCCGGGGCCGGCGGGCGCGGGCTGCTGCTGGGCCGGCGCGGGCGCGGCCGCCAGGAGGGCGGCGGCGGTGATGGCGAGGATGCGGTTCATCATCTATCTCTCTGGTTGAAGGTCGCCTCTGTCGGGACCCGGTTGTCGGTTGAACGGCTCAGACGTGCTCGTCGAACGATGCGCGGTGCCGCTGGGGCGCCGCGGCGGCGTCGCGCCGGAGGAGGGCGCGGGCGACGGCGTAGTAGACCAGCAGCCCCACGCCCCCGAACACCAGCACCACGCCCCAGGCCAGCGGCTCCTTGAAGCTGGTGTGCAGCTGCTGCGACACGATCAGTCCCAGCCCCAGCGAAACCAGCACGATCCCCCACTTGAGGGCGGCGAACATCTCGGGATCGGACTCCTTGCGGAACAGGCTGCGGACGACGTCGTCCGACACCCGCGAGCCGATCAGGGTGCGCTTGGTCCAGTTGTCCGAGAGCACCTTGGTGACGCCCAGTACAAAGGCGAAGAAGCCGACCAGAACGAGCGTAGGACCGTCCAGCATCATGGCCTCCAGGGCATTCATCGGGGTTGCGCGAGGCGCCGGATGCGCGCCTCATTCAGGATGGACAGGGCGATGCGAAAATCGGTTGCACGCGCAGGTCCGGCATCGGGTGAAGCCGCTTGCGACCTGACAGGGAATAGGGAACAGGGAATAGGGAATAGCCAGCAACGGCGGGAGGATGCCGCTACTGCTGGCCCAAGTTCCCTGAGCAAGGGTCTGCGCAGCAGGTGGGGAGCTCATTTTCTCGGGCCGTTTCCCCTGCGCTCACCCTCCGAACCGGGTCGTGGTGAGCGGAGGCATGGCGCGCTGGTCGACGAGGCACGAGCCGGCGTGGGACGTCGGGAACGGAAGAGGGATGGAAGCGCGGCAGGGGGCCATCCGCGTTTTTTCAGGGGAGGATGCAGATCGCCCCGATGATCTTCGCGGCGCGCGGGAGCAAGCGGCCTGCACCACCTGATGCGCGATCTTGAGAACCCTCCCCACGTCCACCTTCGGGGTGAGCGGCGCGATGGCCGATCGCCATCCAACGAATCCTGATCGACCCTCCCCTGCAACCGAACCCGCGGTGACCCTGTCCAACGGGAAATGAGCGATCGGGAGATGGTGGCGCGCGTGCTGGCGGGCGACCGTGACGCCTTCCGGGAGCTGGTGCACACGCACCAGCGCCTGGTGAGCCACGTCGTCTTTCGCATCGTGCGCGACCCGCGCGACCGCGAAGAGGTGTGCCAGGACGTCTTCATCCGCGTGTACCAGAAGCTGGACCAGTTCGCGCACGAGTCGGCGCTGGGCACCTGGATCGCCCGCATCGCCTACCGGCTCAGCCTGAACCACCTGGAGCGGCGGCGGATTCCGCTGTACGACGACCTGCGCCCGGACGAAGCCGGCGGAACGGCCGTCGACCAGCTGCCGGGGACGGGTGCCTCGCCGCTGGACGAGGTGGAGGGCGCCCAGCTTCGCGCCTTCGTGCGGGCGCGGGTGGACGAGCTGCCGGTGCAGTACCGGACGGTGGTGACGCTGTACCACCTGGAAGAGATGGCCGTGGGCGAGATCGCGGCCGTGATGGACCTGCCCGAGGGAACGGTGAAGAGCCACCTGTTCCGCGCGCGCAAGCTGCTGAAGGAGAAGCTGGTGGCCAGCTACGGACCGGAGGAGACGTGATGGAGCGGGACGAGGAGATCCAGGCCGCGCTGGACAGCGGGAGCGCGCGCGCCGCGGCGGACGCGGACGAGGCGGCGTACCAGGTAGTGTTCGCCGCGCTGCGCGAGGACGAAGGCTTTGCCCTGCCCCCGGACTTCGCCGACGCCATGGCGGCGCGGCTGATGCCCGCCCCCGTGCGCGCGTCGCCGTTCGAGCGCTACGTGCTCCCCGTGCTCATGCTGGTGGCGTGCGCGATGGCCGTTCCCACCGTGATCGCGGCGCTGGGCGGGGCACTGACCGGGGTGGCGGGGCCGATGGGTGAGAGCTCCGGGCTTCACGCCATCGCCGCCGTTGCCCTCGTCGCCGTCGTGCTGGGGATGGCGGACCGCCTGGCGCGCCGCGCTGGCCTGGCGCCGATGTGACAGTCCGGCGAAAGATCAGGCCTCACACAGAGTCAGCAGAGTGAGCAGAGTTTTCTCGTGCCGTTTCCTCTGCTGATCAGACCTCCGTCGTGCGGATCTCGTCGATGGCGGAGGCGGAGACGCCGTCGACCATGGTGCGGTTGACCATGGGGTGATGGTCGTGCGTGGGGCCAAAGTCGCTGTCCGGGTGCCACGCCAGCACGTCCAGCGCCTCGCCGCGGGTAAAGAACGAGTGCAGCACGCCCGTGGGGATGCGCCACCCCATCCCGGGCCGCAGGGTGAAGGTGCCGCCGGGCGTGCGGCACTCGCCCGTGCCGCGCACGATCACGCCAATGCGCTCGGACGGGTGCGTGTGCGCCGTCTGGTCGGTGCCCGGCGGCATGTGCAGGTGGTTCAGGCAGGGCTCGCTCAGCACCGGCGGGCACACCAGCAGCGTGTCGGAGCAGCCGTCGATGTAGCGCAGGCGCCCGGCGGCCTCCACCGGCCCGCCCAGCTGAAAGAGCCCTCGGTACCCCAGCCGCGAGATCACCATCCCCGCCCCGCCCCGCACGGTCGCCGCGCCGGGCACCACGAAGAACATCCCCGCGCGCAACTCGAAGCGCCCGGCCTCCGCCTGCAGCACGCCGCCATCCTCCACCGCCATCCCGTAGTGCGTGGCGTCCGCCTCCAGCGCCAGCGCATCCGCGCGCCAGCCGTAGACGCGGGTGGGATACGCATCGTCTGCCAGGTCCACCAGCAGCCCGTCGCGGATCTCCAGGGGAACGAAGTCGCTCAACATATCCTTGCTATAGGCATGGGAATGAACCTCATCTTCAATCGCCCGGCTCCTCCAGGCCTTCGACGAAGTCGGTAAATGATTCAGCAAGCATCTCGATGTTGTCGGCCGTCACCGCTTCTCCGTCCCATTCCGCGGCATCCGGAATGCCCTCGTGGTTCCAGAAGAAGACGCGGCCACGCTCGATGCCCGCAACGCCAAGGCAGATCGCGTTGCCGAACGGATCGTCCATGATCCAGATCAGCGAGCGTGGAATCCACCGCTCTTCGACCTGGTAGGTCCGGTGGCTGTCGCGAAGCGAGAAACTGGATTCCGCACGCAGCCCACCCACGTGGTGCACCCCCGCATCTTCGAACCAGAAGCGCCCGCCCGCGTAGCCGCCGTTGCAGATGGACAGGAACCGGCGGTAGTCCTCCGGGAGCGTGTGCCCGATCTCGCGCTCGAAGGCGTCGATCTTCTCCGGCGGCAGCGGCGGGCCCTTCATCGTGATCTCCGCCGCGAATTCATCGATCGTCATCCCATTCTCCAGAGCCCATCGTCAGCCGCTCACTCGTTGGCCCGCAGCCACACTTCCATCGTCAGCAGCAGCCACAGCTTCACGCCACGCTTTGGCACCTTGGGCGTATCCAGCCATTCCTTCACCGTCCGCTGATCGAAGTACGGCCGCGTGCGCGCGTTGCGGTCCAGCAGCATGGCGCGGGCGTAGGGGCGCATCTCGCCCTGGAACCAGGCCTGGACGGGGACCAGCATTCCGCTCTTGGGGCGGTGGACCACCTCCGCCGGAAGCAGGTCCGACACGGCGGCCTTGAGCACGGCCTTTTCAACCGTGCCGGCCAGCTTGTGCTCGGGGGGGGTGGCGAAGCTGGCGTCGATCACGCGCCGGTCCGCCAGCGGCGAGCGGCCGGCCAGCCCGCTGGCGGACGTCAGGTTGGCCACCTTGGTGAGGATGTGGTCGGCGCCCTTGAAGCGCACGTTCACGTCCAGCAACCGGTTCAGAAAGTGCCGCATCCCCCCGTCCACCAGCCGCGGGGCGAACCACCACCCCGCCGGCGGCCCGTCGTGCAGCGCCGCCCGCACGTCGCCCGTCAGCAGCGACGGCAGGTCGTCCCAGCACTTGCCGAAGGAGCGCAGGTACGCCGTCGTCAGGTCGTCCGCGCCGCCGTACAGGGCGTGCAGCAGCATGGGCGTGTTCTTGGGCCCGCCAAAGCTGGGGTCGCCCCCCTCGCCGTTCAGGATCGTCCCCGTCACCGCCGCCGCCGCGCGGCCGATGAGCAGGTTGGGCGTGGTGAGCGGATCGCCGATCGGGTCGTCGAGCGCGGCCAGGCTTTCCGGCAGGTGCTTCTGGATGATGGACGCGGGAAACTCAAGCACGTGGTGCCGGGTCCCGCAGTGCCGCGCCACCAGCGACGACCACTCCAGCTCGTTGGCGTATCCCCCGCCAAAGTGCAGGGAGAAGGTGTGCACCGGCCCGGGCGCCATCCGCGCCGCCAGCGCCGTCACCAGGCTGCTGTCCACGCCGCCGGAAAGGTACACGCCCACCGGGCCGGACGCGGGGAGCCGCACCCGCACCGCATCGTCGATCAATTCGCGCAGCCGCGCCGCGTGCACCTCCAGCGGCGCGTCCGCGTCTTCGATGCGCTCCACGGGCTCCCAGAAGACGTGCGCCCCTCCGTCGGGGAGCGACATCGCCGTCCCCGGGCGCAGTTCCGCGACGCCGCGCCACATCGTCCGCTCGCCGGGAACGAACGCGCACGTCAGGTAATCGCGCAGCGCCACCAGATCGAGATCGCCGGAGACGCCCGCCGCCCGCCGCAGCGCTCGGGGCGACGAGGCGAAGCTCCACCCGCGCGACGCATCCCCCGTCCAGTACAGCGTCCGCGCGCCCGCGCCGTCGCGCAGCAGCCACAGCCGGCGCTCGGCGGGGATCCATACCGCGGCGGCGTACATCCCCAGCGCGTGGCGGCCGGCGTCCGCCCCGTGCGCCCGCACCAGCGCCGCCAGCAGCGCCAGCGGAGACGCGCCGGGCAGGTCCAGCGCTCGCCGCAGCTCCGCCGCGTTGTCGACCACCACGTCGCCGCACGCGATCCATCCCCCGTCCGCCGCCCGCTCGATCGCGCCCGCGAACGCCGCCTCTCCCCCGCTCCACGCCGGCTCCGCGCCCAGCCGACGGAGCGCGGCGGCCGGATCAGGACCGCCCAGCACCCCCGCGAATCCGCTCATCCTGGCCCTATCTTCCGGAAATCCCGCGCGTCCACTTCAGCCCTGGAGCTGGCGGCGGGGTTCTCAAGATCGCGCATCAGGTGTCCAGTCGGCCTGTTCCGCCGCGCTCCGGGGACGATCGGGAAAACCGCATCCCCTCCAAAAAAATTCTCATGGCACCCTGCCGCATTTCCATCCCTCTCCCGTTCCCGACATCCCACGCCGGCTCGTGCCTCGCCGACCTGCGCGCCATGCCTCCGCTCACTACGAATCAGTGTTTCTGATCGTGAGCGCAGAGGAAACGGCACGAGAAAACTCTGCTGACTCTGCTGACTCTGTGTGAGGCCCATTCTTTTGCGGATTCTCCGTCGCCCGGATCCGGCCACCGCCGCCGTTGCCGTCGCCCTCATCCGAACCCGTCCACCGCGGCGGTGTCGGCGCCGGGGCTCATGCCGCCCACCCAGATCACCCCGCCACCGTAGTACGTGTCCCCGCCGCCGTCCGCCCCGCCGGACGAGGAGCCGTCGTTGGGTCCGGCGGCGACGATCCCCTGGTAGGCGGCGCGCAGCACCTGCTCCGGGCGCAGCGCGGCCAGCTCGGCCGTGTGCCCCTCCGCCAGCCACGCCACGTCCTCGGCCGGAAGGATCTCCGCCAGCCGCGGCGGCACCTGCGTGGGCGCCCCGGCCAGCGCGGGAACGCGCAGCCGCCGCGCCGTCTCCGGCCGCAGCCCCAGGTCCACGATGCGCACGGCCGGGTCCGGGAACCACTCCGGCTCCCGCAGCGTCAGCGGGAGCATGCATCCGCTGGCACTGGCGTCGTGCAGGGCGAACACCGTCAGGCGCGGGTTGCGGCGCAGCATCTCCTTCACCGTGCCGGCGATGCCGTCCGGGTAGCCGTCGCGGCTGAGCACCGCGCAGTTGTGCTCGAAGTGAAAGCGGTTGGCCACCAGCATCTGCGCCGTCTCCCACCGGTCCGTCACCACAGCCCGGTCGAACGAGAACGCGGCCACGTCCGCCGGCACCTCCGTGGGCATGGCGGGGAGCGCCGCCTGGCGCGCCGGCAGCAGGCCGATCACGCCGCCCTCACCGTGCACCTCCCGCCACCGTTGCAGGTACTCCCTCTCGAACACGTCGAACGGGATGCGCGGCGGCCGGGGCGGTCGGGGCGCGCGCCGGTTGGCCAGGGCGCTCAGCCCGGCGCCCGCCCCCAGCCCCGCCGCCACGCCAAAACAGATCAGGGCCGCGGGAAAAATCGTCACGTGGATGACGTCCAGCACGGCCAGCACGCCCGGCGCGGCGCCGACGACCGGCAGCAGGCCGAACGGGCTGCGCCACAAGCCGGGGTGCATCCACCGCCGGTTGAACTCGTACCACAGCTCCCGCTCGGTGAACTGCACCTTGCCGGTGCCCGAGACGCGGTCGACGGCGTTCTTGAACTGACCGTCGGTGACGTTGTGGGGATCGGCCGTGGGCTCGAAGGCGAACGGGTGCTTGCACTTCGGGCAGCGCCTGTCCGCCCGCTCGCGCAGCTTTGAATCGGTCCCGCAGTGAATGCACTTCATTCTACCGGATACATGGGGCGATGATGGCGGCTCATCCGGGCCGCCACCTCCGCCGCGTCCACGCCGCCGCTCGCCGGCGCGCCGACCCAGGGCGCGGCGCGGGTCCAGTGGACGCCGTCGTACGCCGGGTCGCGGCCGGAGCCGTCGTCGCGTCCCGCGGCCACGATCCCCCTGTACGCGGCGCGCATCACCTGCTCGGGGGTGAACGCCGCCAGCTCGTACACGTTCCCCGCGGCCAGCCACTGCCGATCCTCGTACGCAAGCATCTCGCTGAGCCGCGCGGGCAACGTCCACGACTGCACGGGCGGGCCCGGGATCGGCGGCAGGTTCAGGCGCCTGACCGTCTCCGGCCGAAGCCCCAGGTCAACCACGCGCACCGACGGGGCCGGAAACCACTCCGGCTCGCGCAGGTCCAGCGGGAGCTGGCATCCCTCCGGGCTGGCGTCGTGCAGCGCGAACACGGTCAGGCGCGGATTGCGGCGCAGCATCTCCTTCACCGTCTCGGCGATGCCGTCCGGGTAGCCGTCGCGGCTCAGGACGGCGCAGCCGTGCCCCACGTGAAAGCGGTTGGCGACCAGCATCTGCGCCGTCTCCCACCGGTCCGTCACCACGACGCGGTCCACCGCGAACGCGGCCACGTTCGCCGGCACCCGCGGGGGCTCGGCGGCGGCGTCCGCGCCGCGCGGCGGCAGCAGGCCGGAAATGTCGCCGTGCACCTGGAGCCACGGCGTCAGCTGGTAGCGCAGAAAGGGGTCGAACGGAAGGCGCGGCCTGAGCCGGTCCGCGTACTTCCGCATCTCGTCCTTGACCACGGCCTGGCCGATTGCCACCCCGGCCATGCCGCCCAGGACGGCCATGATCAGCAGTCCCGGCATGCCGGCAAGCGGCACGAGGACAGTCAGCGGCAGGGCGAAAGCCAGCGCGAACGCCACGGTGGGCCCTTTGCTGGGGCGCGGCGGGGGCGGCATCTTTCGCGGCGCGTTGGCGGCCAGCCACAGCTGGCGGGTGGTGAACCGCAGATGTCCGCCGCCGGAAACGCGGCCGATGGCCTCCTGGAATTCGGCGTCGGTACCGGCTCCCGGCCGCGCCTCTGGGTCGAAGGCGAACCGGTGCCGGCATTCGGGACAGCGCCCGCCCGTCCGCTCGCGCCGCCGGGAGATCCTTCCGCAGTGAATGCACTTCATGTCGTCGCCCTCATCCGGACCCGGCCACCACCGCCGTGTCCGCGCCGCCGCCGGCCAAGGGGCGGAACCCGTCCGCGACGCCGGCCCAGTGGGCGCCGTCGTACGCCGGGGCGCGGCCGGAGCCGTTGTCGCGTCCCGCGGCCGCCATCCCCTCGTACACGGCCCGCATCACCTGCTCAGAGGGCAGCGCCGCAAGCTCGTACACGTTCCCCACGTCCAGCCACTGCCGATCCTCGTACGGAAGCAGCTCGCCGAGCCGCTCGGACCACGACGTCGTGTCCTTGTCGATGATTGGCGGCAGCCTGAGGCGCATGACCGTCTCTGGCCGCAGCCCCAGGTCCACGATGCGCACCGACGGGTCCGGAAACCACTCGGGCTCGCGCAGCCCCAGTGGAAGCTGGCAACCGTCGATGCTGGCGTCGTGCAGCGCGAACACCGTCAGGCCCGGGGTGCGGCGCAGCATCTCCCTGATCGTGTCCGCAACGCCCTTCGGGTACCCGTCCCGGCTGAGCACGGCGCAGTCGTGCTGGAGATGAAAGCGGTTGGCGACCAGCATCCGCGCCGTCTGCCACCGATCCGTCACCACGACGCGGTCCACCGAGAGCGCGGCCATGTCCGCCGGCACCTGCCGGGGCTCGCCGGCGACCTCCCCGCCGCGCACCGGCAGCAGGCCGGGGATGTCGCCGTGCACCTCCTGCCACGGCGTCAGCTGATGGCTCAGAAAGACGTTGAACGGAAGGCGCGGCGTGAGCTGGTCCGCGTACTTCAGCGTCTCGTCCCTGGCCGCGCCCGCGCCGATCGCCGCCCCGGCCAGGCCCCCCAGGACGGCCATGATCAGCAGTCCCGGTTCGAACAGCGCCAGGATCATCCCCGGCAGGGCGAAGCCCAGCGCGAACAGCACGCTGGGTCCTGTGGTGGAGGGCGGGGGCGGGATCGTCCGCGGCGCGTTGACGGCCAGCCACAGCTGCCGAGCGGTGAACCACAGCTGCCCGCCGCCGGAAACGCGGTCGATGGCCTCCTGGAACTCGGCGTCGGTGCCGGCTCCCGGCCGGGCCGCCGGGTCGAACGCGAACCGGTGCCCGCACCCGGGACAGCGCCCGCGCGTCCGCTCCCGCAGCAGGGAGGTCCTTCCGCAGTGGATGCACTTCATGCCGCCGCCCTCATCCGGACCCGTCCGCCGCGTCCGCGTCGGCGCCCAGCGCGCGGAACCAGTCCGCGAGGGCGCTCCACGCGGCGTCGTCATACGCCGGGGCGCCGCCGGAGGCGCCGCCCAGTCCCGCGGCCACCATCGCCTGGTGCGCCGCCCGCATCACCTGCTCGGGGGGGAACGCGGCGAGCTCGCCGACGTTCCCCGCGCCCAGCCACCACACATCCTCCTCATGAAGCAGCCCGTCGAGCCGCGGAGACAGGTCCGGCAACCGCCAGGGCCGGCCCGGAATTGCCGGCAGCCGCAGGCGCTTCACCGTCTCCGGCCGCAGCCCCAGGTCCACCACGCGCACCGACGGCGCCGGAAACCACTCCGGCTCGCGCACGTCCAACGGAAGCCGGCATCCGTCCGCGCTGGCGTCGTGCAGCGCGAACACGGTCAGGTGCGGACTGCGGCGCAGCATCTCTTTTACCGTGTCCGCGCTGCACTCCGGGTAGCCGTCCACGCTGAGCACGGCGCAGCCGCACTCGAGGTGAAAGCCGTTGGCGACCAGCATCTGCGCCGTCTCCCACCGGTCCGTCACCACGACGCGGTCCCACGACAACGCGTCCGCCGGCAGCTGGGGGGGCTCGGCGGCGGCGCCCGCTTCGCGCGGCGGCAGCAGGCCGGGGACGTCGCCGTGCGCCTCGCGCCATAGCTGCAGCTGGTGGGAAAGAAACAGGTCGAACGGAAGGAGCGGCGCAAGCTGCTCGGCGTACTTCATGTTCCGGTCGTGGGCCGCGCCCGCGCCGACCACCTTCGCGAGCACAGCGATCACACCGGCCTGGCCGGCCACGAACAGCAGGATCGGCAGCCTGGCAAGCAGCGCGATGGCGGCCACCGGCAGGACGACCCCCAGCATGAACAGCGGGAAGAAGGACCCGGTGCCGGGCGGCGGGGGCGGCATCCTCAACGGCCCGTTGACCGCGTGCCACAGGTGGCGGGCCGTGAACCGCAGCCGTCCGCCGCCGGACACGCGGTCGATGGCGTCCTGGAACGCGACGTCGGTGACGCCCCGGGGGCCGGCCGGCGGGTCGAACGCGAACCGGTGCCCGCACCCGGGACAGCGCTTGTTCGTCCGCTCCCGCTGCAGGGAGACCTTGCCGCAGTGGATGCACTTCATGCCGCCGCCCTCATCCGAACCCGTCCACCGCGGCGGTGTCGGCGCCGGGGCTCATGTCGCCCACCCAGATCACCCCGCCGCCGTAGTACGTGTCGCCGCCACCGCCGCCCGAATCCCCGCCCGAACCCGAGACATCCGAGCCGCCGCCGGGGCCGGCCGCCACGATGCCCCGGTAGGCGGCGCGCAGCACCTGCTCGGGGCGCAGGGCGGCCAGCTCCGCCACGTGGCCCCGGCCCAGCCACGCCACGTCCTCGGCCGGAAGGATCTCCGCCAGCCGCGGCGGCACCTGCGCGCGCGCGCCGGCCAGCGCGGGAACCCGTGCGCGGCGCGCCGTTCCCGGCCGCAGCCCCAGGTCCACGATGCGGATCGCCGGGTCCGGGAACCACTCCGGCTCCCGCAGCGTCAGCGGGAGCATGCACCCGCCCACGCTGGCGTCGTGCAGGGCGAACACCGTCAGCCGCGGGTTGCGGCGCAGCATCTCCTTGACCGTGTCGGCGATGCCGTCCGGGTAGCCGTCCACGCTGAGCACCGCGCAGTTGTGCTCGAAGTGAAAGCGGTTGGCCACCAGCATCTGCGCCGTCTCCCACCGGTCCGTCACCACCGCGCGGTCGAACGAAAAGGCGCTCACGTCCGCCGGCACCTCGCGCGGCATGGTGGGGAGCGCCGCCTGGCGCACCGGCAGCAGGCCGGGGAGCCCCACGTCGGCGTGCACCTCGCGCCAGCGCCCCAGGTACTGCCGCCCAAAGACGTCCAGCGGAATGCGGGGCGGGCGGGGCGGCCCCGACGCGCGCAGCTGTCCCACCATGCGCAGCACCACGGCGGCCATGGCCCCCGCCCCCACCCCCGCCAGGAGAAACGCCGGCGGCGTGTGCTGGATCTCGCCCATGGCGCCCAGCACGGCCGGGGTGGCGACGGCGACGGCGGCGACGAGCGCGGTGTACGAGCGGCGCCAGGAGCCGGGCTTCATCCACTTGCGGTTGAACTCGTACCACAGCTGCCGCCCGGTGAACTGCACCTTGCCCCCGCCCGAGACGCGCTCCACCGCGCTCTCGAACTGGGTATCGGTGACCTTGTACCGGTCCGTGGTGGGTTCGAAAGCGAACCGGTGGCGGCACCGGGGACACCGTCCCCCCGTCCGGTCGCGGAGCCGTGAATCCGCCCCGCAGTAGATGCACTTCATCCGATGGGTCCCGTCGCCTGGGGGTGCGGTACGCCGTTGAAATTCATCCGAGCCGACAACTTCCCGCCGCCGCGCCAAACCGTCATTCGAACGGAGGCGCCCGCAGCCGCGTCATCCCTGACAGGGAACAGGGAACAGGGAACAGGGAATAGCCGGCAACGGCGGGCCGGATGCCGCAACCGCTGGCCCAGGTTCCGTGAGCAAGGGTCTGCGCAGCAGGTGGGGAACTCACCTGAAATCCCGCGCGCCGGCCGGGAAATCCGCTCGCCAGACCTCGCGAACCGCCGCGACACCCCGACCGCCCTCGCGCGCGCCGCAAGCGCGTCCCGGGCCCCCGCGACCTTTCGCGTCTCGGCAAGGACAGGCAGGGACAGGCCCGGAATGACACGCCTGCCGGCATGCCGCGGCATGATCAGCCAAACCCGTCCACCGCGGCCGTGTCGGCGCCGGGGCTCAGGTCCCCCACCCAGATCACGCCGCCGCCGTAGTACGTGTCTCCCCCGTCGCCGCCCGACCCGCTCGACGAGCCGGCGTACGGCCCGGCGGCCACGATTCCCTGGTAGGCGGCGCGCAGCACCTGCGCGGGCCGCAGGGCGGCCAGCTCCACCGTGCGGTGCTCCTTCAGCCACGCCACGTCCTCCGGCGGAAGAACCTCCTCCAGGCGCGGCGGGAGCCGCGTAAAGGGGCCGCGCAGCGTGGGAACGCGCAGCCGGCGAACCGTTCCCGGGCGCAGCCCCAGGTCCACGATGCGCACCCGCGGATCGGGAAACCACTCCGGCTCCCGCAGGGTGAGCGGAAGCAGGCATCCGGCAGCCGACGCGTTGTGCAGCGCGAAGACGGTCAGCGCCGGGTTGCGGCGCAGCATGGCCTTCACCGTCTCGGCGGTGCCGTCCGGGTAGCCGTCGCGGCTGAGCACGGCGCAGTTGTGCTCGAAATGAAAGCGGTTGGCCACCAGCATCTGCGCCGTCTCCCACCGGTCCGTCACCACCGCGCGGTCGAACGAAAACGCGGCCACGTCCGCCGCCACCTGCGTTGGCATGGCGGGGAGCGCCACCTCGCGCACGGGGAGCAGCCCGGCCACGTCACCGTGCACCTGGCGCCACCGCCGCAGGTAGTCTCGCTGGAACGCCTCGAACGTCATGCGCGGCGGAAGCGGCGGAAGCGGCGCGCGGCGGTTGGCCAGGCCACTCAGCACGGCGCCGACGGCGAGCCCCGCCGCCGCGCCGGCCGCAACTGGGGGAAGCAGGCCCACGATCGCGTCCGTCACCGCAGCCGCGTTGTGCATGATGTCCTGCCCGGCCACCACGCCGGAACCGGCCCCCACGAACGGAAGCGCGCCGAACGGGCTGCGCCAGAAGCCGGGCTTCATCCAGCGATGGTTGAACTCGTACCACAGGCTGAGCTCGGTGAACTGCACCTTTCCTCCGCCCGAGACGCGGTCGACGGCGCTCTGGAACTGGGTATCGGTGACCTTGTACCGGTCCAGGGTCGGGTCGAAGGCGAACGGGTGACCGCACCGGGGACACCGCCCCGCCGAACGCTCGCGCCGCCTGGAATCCGTCCCGCAATGGATGCACTTCATGCAGCCGCCGGGTCTGGGGATGCGGGGCGCGACACGATGCCCCTCACGAGATTCTCCAGTCCAGGGGCGGATCCTGCGCGTCCATCCACAGGTGCAGCATCAGCAGCGCCCACAGCTTTTCGCCGCCCCGGCGGCGGCGCGTCTCGCCGGGGTCGTCGTCGCCGCGGCGCAGGGCGGCCACGTACTCCGGGCGAAACCACCCGTCGCGCCGCAGCCGCCGCGCGGACAGGCGCCGCGCCGCCTCCCATCGCAGGGGGCTGATCCAGCCGCGCAGCCACTCCGTCGCCGGCACCCCCATCCCCCGCTTGGGCCGGTCGATCAGGGCCGGCGGAAGCAGCCCTTCCGCCGCGCGCTTCAGCAGGTGCTTTTCGCTGGCGCCGCGCAGAAAGAAGTCCGCCGGCAGGGTGAACGTCCACTCGGCCAGGTCTCGGTCCATGAAGGGCGCGCGTGCCTGCAGCCCGTGCGCCGCCGCCAGCTGCGTCATCCGCGGGGCGATGTTCTGCGCGCCCTTCAGGCGGATGTTGGCTGCGCGCAGGCGGTGCAGCAGCGTGGGGAGGCCGGGGGCGTCCAGCGCGGGCCGCAGCCACGCCCCCGCATCCACCGCCCCGATCGCCGCCCGCGCCGCCGGCGTCAGCAGCTGGTCCTCCACCCCGTGAAAGCGGTGATAGGTCGCAAGATACGCAGCCTCGCGGCTGTATCCCGGGCCCCCGTACGCCTCCGCCGCGATCATCGGCTTCGTCGCCCATCCCCCGAACAGCTGGTCGCCGCCTTCCCCGTTGAAGACGGTGGACACCTCCCCGCGCGCCGCCTGGCCGAGGAGAAAGAGGGGGACGGTGACGGAATCGCCGAAGGGCTGGTGCAGCGCCGCCGCCGTCGGCTCCAGCGCGCGGAGGACGTCGCGGGCGCGGGCGCGGACGCGGTGCAGCGGGCGGCCCAGGTGCGCGGCCACCGCCTCCGCGTGCTCCAGCTCCACGTCCCACGGCGCGCCGAAGTCCAGCGAGAACAGGTGGACGCGGGCCCCGGCGCGGGCCAGCAGCGCGGCCACCAGGCTGCTGTCCAGCCCGCCGGACAGGTAGACACCCACGTCGCGCTCCGCGCCCAGCATCCGCGCCACCGACGCGGACAGCAGCGCGCGCAGGGCGCGGACGGCGGAGTCCTCGTCCGTCGGCGCGGGGCGCTCGCGCCAGGGCGCGGGCGTGGCGACGCGGCCGATGCCGGCGAACAGCGTGCGTGGCTCGGGGGGGTGCGAAAAGCAGAGGTAGCCGTGCAGCGCGGCCGGGTCCACCCCGCGCGGCGCACCGAGAAGGCGGCGCAGGGCGCGCGGGTCGGCGGCGGTGTGCGTGCGACCGTCCAGGCGCAGCGCGTACTCGGCGCGCGCGCCAAAGGGATCGGGTGCATCCTCCGGGGCGGCGCGGGGCGCGCCGCTACTCGATCCGGAGGTCGTCCACCTCGACGCGGCCTCGGGCATCCGTGGGATTGAAGGGGTGGCCGACCTTGAGGGAAACGCCCGTCACTGCGTCCGGATCACCGCCGCGCGTGGAGCGCCAGGGAGCGCGCGAGTCGGGGCGGGTCTGGTGCTCGAACTGGTCCATCCGCAGCTGGATGGTGCGCCACTCCGCCTCCACCGGGATGGGAGGCGACCGCCAGCGCTCCGTGGGTCCGTTCTCGATGAAGACGCGCGCCTCCCCCAGCCCTCCGTCGCCGCGAATGCGCAGCGTGACGGTCTCGTGCCCTTCCAGCGACGCGGGGACGGAGGCGGTGTTGAGGTTGGCCCAGTAGCGCCCGTCGTCCTCGGCCACGAAGCGCTCCACCACGATCACTCCGCGCCCCCCCTCCTGCCGCGCGCTTCCCGTGGAGCGCGCGTTGAAGTCGCCGGACCAGACCTGCGCGTCATTCTGAAAGGTGTACGCGGCGGGCTCCGGCGGCGGCGGGTTGGCCACGCGGTACGCGCCCGCCGCCGCGAGGACGGCCACGGCCGCGCCGGCCACCGTGTTGCGGATGCGCCTGCCCCGGCGGATGCGCGTCACGGTGGCGGCGTGCGTCTCCGCCGCGGCGCGGTCCAGCTCCACGCGCGAGATCCCCATCTCTTCCGCGGCCTGCGCGTAGCTTTCGCGGTTCAGCCGCACCTCGCGCTCGCGCTCGTCCACCTCCTGCAGGCGGACGGCCTCGCGCAGCACCTCGGGCAGCTCCTCCGGCTGCAGGTCGTCGTAGCGTCGGGGCATTGAAAACGTTGCGTCTGGCGGCGGGCGCGGGACGACGGCGGGCTTGCCGTCAATCTACCGGCCGATCCCGGGCCGGACCAGTCCGCCCTGTGTGACGGAATACGGATGCCGCGGGGAGGATGTGTCACGTCCCCGGCCCTGTTACCGCCTTGTTACCCAAGTTCTGGCTACGACGCGCTGTAGATGGTGGGAACGGGATGGGTTGGTACCACGTCCCGCCAAACCTGTCATTCTGAGGGAGGCGCCGCACAGTGCTCTCCGTATGCCCCGGAGCGTGGCGCCGACCGAAGAATCTTTGTCGGAAACGACAGGATCTTTCCGTCACGCGGGGCTCCCGGGCGATGCCCGGGGAGGGGCTCCGCGCGAGGGGAGGGAGATTCTTCGGTCGCGCCACTGGCTCCGCGGTTTTCCCGAGAGTCCGGGTGGGCGCTCCCTCAGAATGACAGGTGTTTCCGCGGATTTCATATCACGGAGAAAGCAGAGGCCGCAGAGTGGTTTCCTCTGCGGCCTCTGCGTGATACCGGATCCAGAAAAACAACACCTTTATGGTACAGAGGAACAGAGTCAGACAGAGGAACCAAGCTGATGATTCAACTCGCTTTCTCTGTCTGACTCTGTTCCTCTGTACGACCATTCTTTTTCAGGATCCGGTATGAGACCCATCTGTTGCCGGAACCTGCGATCAGGCCGCCTTCGCCGATGACGCATCGCCCCCGGAGGCCATCAGCTCCCGGACGCGCGGGATGACCTCGCGGCCGTACAGCTCGATGCTGCGCATCATGATCTCGTGCGACAGGGTGCCCGCGCTGTACTTCATGTCGAAGCGCGCGATCCCCAGCGCCCCCGCCGTCGCCGCGATCTTGCGCGCCACCGTCTCGGGCGAGCCCACGTACAGCGAGCCCGTCTCGATCTCGCGCTCGAACTCCGCGCGGCCCATCGGCGGCCACCCGCGCTCGGCGCCGATGCGGTCGCGCATCTCGCGGTACGGAAGCCACAGCTCTTCGCGCGCCTGCGCGTCCGTCGGCGCCACGTGGCCGGGGGAGTGCACGGCGATGGGCAGGCGCGGCGTTCCAAGCTCTTCCAGCGCCCGGTGGTACAGGTCAACGTACGGGGCAAAGCGCCGCGGATCGCCGCCGATGATGGCGAGCACCAGCGGCATCCCGTAGCGCGCCGCCCGCACCACCGACTCCGGGCTCCCGCCCACCCCGATCCAGGTCCGGAGCCCCCCGTGCCCCGTCCCGGGAAACACGCGCTGCCCCACCAGCGGCGCCCGGGTGGTGCCGCGCCACGTCAGCGGCTGGCCGGTGCGGTCCTGCTCCAGGACGGCCGCGAACAGGTCCAGCTTTTCCTCGAACAGCGTGCCGTACTGGTCCAGCGCGTACCCGAAGAGCGGAAACGACTCGGTGAACGAGCCCCGCCCCAGGATGATCTCCGCCCGGCCCCCGGACGCCGCGTCCAGCGTGGAGAACCGCTGAAATACGCGGATGGGATCGTCCGAGCTGAGCACGGTGACGGCCGATCCCAGTCGGATGCGCTCCGTCTGCCCCGCGATGGCCGCCAGCAGCACCTCGGGCGCCGAGATGGCGAAATCTTCCCGGTGGTGCTCTCCCACGCCGATGAAGTCGACCCCCACCCGGTCCGCCAGCACCGCCTCCGCGATCACGTCGCGGATCACCTGCGCGTGCGGCACCGCCTGCCCGTCCGCCGTGCGGGTGACGTCGCCGAAAGTATCCAGTCCCAGCTCAAGATGCGTGTTCATGTCCCGCTCACCGTCCAGAGAAGAAGGATGCGCCCGGGGGAGGATCCCCGTGATCCTCCCCGCGTGATGCATCCAGGGCTCAGCGGCCCAGCAGGCGCAGCGTGCGCTCGCGCCGGGCGAACGCGATCAACGCGGTCACCGCCAGCAGCACCAGCGGCATCACCGGGCTTCCGCCGATCACGAACAGGTGCGTGGCGACGGCGCCCAGCATCACCCCCGCCAGCAGCAGCGCACCCACGCCGGCCAGCGCCGGGACCAGCAGAAGGATGGCGCCCAGCACCTCCAGCGAGCCGGTCGCGTAGCGGAACCACTGGCCGATCCCGATCACGTCGAACATCGCGATCATCTCGGGCGCGCCGGCGAGCTTGGCGAAGCCGGCCATCGCCAGCATCGCCGCCGCGGCGACCTGCAGCACCCAGAGTGCCACGTTCGCGGCGTTTCCGGTGCGGCGCGCGGCGGGCAGATCATTCGCAAGCGTTGCGGACATGGTGTGTTCTCCTTCAGTACGTCCCGGGAATCGCCCCGGTGCGGCGCCAGCGCGGCGCGGTCTTCTTTGTTCTGAGAATCTTGACTTCAAAACATCCACTCAGCCGAATCAGCCCTGCCCCGCCGCACGAAGGCCCAGGCGCCGGAGCAGGACCGTCGCGATCCGCTTCTCCTCGACCGTCAGGCCTTCCATGGCGCCGCGGATGACCTCCGCGTGGTCGGGAAACATTCCGCCCACCAGCTCCCGCCCGGCCTCCGTCAGCTCCGCGTAGCACACGCGGCGGTCCTCGGACGAGATGCGCCGCTGGATGAGGCCGCGCTGCTCCAGCTTGTCGGCGACCGGCGTCACGCTGCCGCTGGTCACCAGCACGCGCTCTCCCACCTGCCCCAGCGTAAGCGGCCCCTTGTGGTACAGCGCCTCCAGCACGCCGAACTCCGTGGGGCGCAGGCCCTGCCGCTCGATCTGGCGGCGTGCGTGCTCGCCGATGGCCCGGTGGGCCCGGTTCAGCACCACCCACAGCTTCAGCGCGGCGGCGGTGTCTTCGTCCCTCTGCGGACCCGGGTCCGTGCGATCGTCATCAATCATCTTGACATCAAGATAATCCCATCGACATCAACGCACAAGGGTCGCCCAATGGAACCGTCCCTGCGCGCCGCACTCCACGTCCCCCCGCGGAGCACGGCCATGGGGACTGGATGACGAGCTCGCCGCAGCGAGCCCTCCCTACTCCCTACTCCCTACTCCCTACTCCCTACTCCCTACTCCCTACTCCCTACTCCCTACTCCCTACTCCCTACTCCCTACTCCCTACTCCCTACTCCCTACTGCCTGTCCCCTGTCCCCTGTCCCCTGTCCCCTGTCCCCTGTTCCCTATTCCCTATTCCCTATTCCCTATTCCCTATTCCCTAACCCGGCGTAGCCGGAACCAAAAGGACGAACGGCGAATGTGGGCGTGTCCCTCCGCTGCGCTCCGGGTCGGGCTGCGCGCGCCGTAGGCAACGATACAA
>NZ_DASWNM010000060.1:0-23041 GCF_036399255.1 Longimicrobium sp. | reverse complement strand
CTGTCGGATTTGCTGGAGGGCAGACGCGGTAGCCGTGCCTGCTTCGCGGCTACGACACGGGCGGACAGGGCCAGTGCCGGAGCGATGCGGCGGGGCACCAGCAGCAGACAGTAGATTTCTCAGTCGGCGCGCCGGATTTCGTGCGAGCCGATGGTGCGGTGCGGCGCCTCCTTCGAAATGACAGACCGGCGCGTGCGCAGGGGATTCTTAAACACACTCTGAGGCTGAGAGGGTGTTGCCAAACACCAAACTCACAAAGAAACGATGACTTCCTGAGGGAGCGCACCACACGTAACCAGAAGCCACACAACCGCCTGCGCGCGACCGAAGGACCTGCTCTCCGGCCAGGCGGGGCCGGCTCCATGCCGCGGGACCAGCCCCGTCGTTCTGCTCGCGAGGTCCTTCGGTCGGCGCCAAAGTCCATCGTACCCGCAGGTTGCGTAGCGGCGCCTCCCTCAGGAAGTCAATCGCGGGGAAGCCAGGATTCTCAGTACGGCGGGTCGGCCGGACCTTCGTAGCCGCAAAGGCCCATCCGCGGCGAGTTCACCAGCGCGATGGGATCGCCGTAGTCCTCGTGCGGATGCGTGTTCGCGTGCGCCTCGCACAGCACGGGGTTCTCTCCGGTTTCGATGCACTCCATGCACAGGTGGGTGCCGGGCTGGCCGCACTCCTGGCAGGTGCTCGGCGGCAACTCGTTGCGCGCCATCAGCGTGATGGCGTGCCGGCTGAGCGGCTTGCCGGTGCGTGCGCCCACCGCCTTTACCAGCGTCACCGACTCCGTGCCGAAGTCGTAGATGTGCGTCAGCTCGGTTTCGGGGAGAAACGCGTCCTGCGCCTTGCGCGTCATCCCCATCTTTTCGCCGCCCCATCCGCCGCGGCTGAACTCGCTCAGGTGGCCGCAGCACTCCAGCCAGATGGCGCGCAGGTAGCCGTCCAGCTGCTTGAGCGTCGCCGTTCCGCGCATCTCCAGGTGCAGCCAGAACTCGCCGCCGTGCGCGTCCTGCACCTGCAGGTGAATCAGCGTCTCGTCCTTGCCCGCGCCGGCATCCGCCGTGTCCATGGCGGTCTTGCGCGCGGCGCACGAGCGAAGGTGGCGCGACATGCCGCCGCGCGTGGCCCGCTTGCCGCAATAGGCGCACGCGCCCTCGGTCTTTCCGCTCGCGTTCATCGTCCCCCCGTCCGATAGGTCTTGTTTACTTCGGGTACTTTCCCCCAAGATAAACGGCTCTCTTCCGGAGGGCCAGATGCACGTCGCGAACAGATGCGGAGGCACGGAAGCGCCGCGCCGGCTATCTTGCCGCCCCCGAACGCGAAGCCGGGGCGTGCTGATGAGATTGTGGATCGATGCGGACGCGGCGCCGCGGACTCGTTCTGCGTGAGGAGGCGAGAAAGATGAATCCACCCGCTCTTGGCGACGTGATCGCCGAACGCGAGTTGGAGGTCGACGGTGCCGCGGGTGCCGTCGTACGGATCGGAAGACCGACGCCGGATCCGGCCGAAGGGGGAGACTGGCGCTGCCCGTTCCAGATCGTGGGCCTGGGTGACGAAGCGGTGCACGAGGCATTCGGGATCGATGCCGTGCAGGCACTCCAGCTGTGCTTGCAGATGATCGACATCCATCTGGCGAGTGCGCGTGGTGCCCGCGAGATTACCTGGCTGGGCGGCGCGGACCTCGGCTTCTTCCCGATCGTCAACCTGGCCGATCCGCTGGAGATCGATCCAGACGAGGCGTGAATGCGGACGGATGGCGGGCTCCGCCGGCCGGGATGAGAGCACGAAGCGCGTGCCTGTGGAATCGTCCTTCAACCGCTCCTGAAGATGGATCGCACGTGAAGCTGTGGATCGACGCGGACGCGGCGCCGCGCGACGTAAAGGAGATCGTCTACCGCGCGGCGAAGCGGCTGGAGTTGCAGACGGTGCTGGTGGCCAACCAGCGGCTGCCGGTGCCGCCCGGCAACCCGTACGTGAGCGCCGTGCGCGTGGAGGGCGGCCCGGACGTGGCCGACCGCCACATCGCCGACAACGCCGAGCCCGGCGACGTCGCCGTCACCGCCGACATTCCGCTGGCCGCGGCGCTGGTGGAAAAGCGCGTGCTGGTCATCGACCCGCGCGGCGAGGAGTACACGCCCGACAACGTGGCCGAGCGGCTTTCCGTGCGCGACTTCATGGACGGACTGCGCGGCAGCGGCGTGGAGACCGGCGGCGCGCGCCCCTACGGCGACCGCGACAAGCAGGCGTTCGCCAACTCGCTGGACCGCGTGCTCACCCGGGCCATGCGGGCGCGCTGACCGGGCGCGATCCGCGTCCATCGAGGAGCATCACGCGGAGGAAAAGCGGGAGGGCGCGGAGAACCCGGCGGTTCTCCGCGCCCTCTCGTGTGTCCGGCACCTTCCGCGTTCCGTGCAGGGAGGCGTCAGGGCACCGCCTCGGTGTAGGCTGCGTGCGCGGCATCCACCACGCCGCCGGACGAGGGATAGGCGACGATCAGGTAGCGTGTGCCGGCGGTGGTCTGGAACGCCTGGTTCACCTCGCCGATGTCCGTGTCCGAGACCTCGAAGGTGCCGGACGTGAGGTTGTTGAAGGCCGTCGTGCTGCTGCGGATCTCCACCGTGACCTCCCCGCCGTCCACCGCCAGGGCGCGCGCCTCGTACAGGCCGGGCGAGCCGGCGACCCGCTTGCGCACGCTGACGATCACCGCGCGGTGGCTGGCCCCGCCGGACAGGCTGGCGGTCGTCTCCTGGGCCCGCGGCTGCCGCGCGTTCTGCGCACCGGCGCGGTCGGACGCGGTGGCGCTGTCGCACGCCGCCAGGGCCAGAATCGCTGCCAGCGTGAACATCTTCTTCATCGTTCGGCTCCTTGTGAGTGATATCGACGACGTAAGGACGGACCAGCCCGGTCCCCCCGCCCGCCCCGGCCACACCGCGAGGCGTGCCCATCCACCGCGAGAGCGAATCACTGCCTCACTCGTCTCTCTGCAGGGATTTCAGGACGATTTCGCTGCGCGTGGGCTGCAGAGAAGCTAGCCGCGGGCGGGGCGATGGAGATGGGTAGATTGACCCGGCCGCGCGGAATGCACAGAGCCGGCGGAGGATTGCCTCCGCCGGCTCCGTTCGCACTTCTGCACTCCGCTATCCGCGCGTCAGCGTCCCCTCCGCGGTCACGTCCGTCGCTTCCTTCCGCCATTCGTAGCGCAGGCGCCCGTCGGACATCGGTGTCAGGGTGATCGTCCCCTCGTCCTCGCAGGGGCCGTAGGTGATGTCCTCCTCCACCTCCAGCCAGTTGGCGCCCGCCGAACGGAGCAGCAGCACGCCCCCGCATTCCAGCGAGGGGTAGGAGATCGTCCCCACCTGCTCCACCGGTCCGCCCACGATGACGGCCTGGATGCTCCACTCTCCCGGCCGGTCGCTCTGCGAGCCCGTGCCGTTCCACGTGCCGATGAACTGCACCGGCACGCCGGCCGCGCCGCCCATCCCCGTCGCGCACCCCGCCAGAGCCAGCAGCGCCCCGGCGGCCACCATCCTGTGTCGCATCGTCAATCTCCTCGCGTGATCGGGCGCTGCAGGTCAGGCGTCATCGGGCACCAACTCGCACAGCATGGCATAGGCGGCGACCTGCTCCACCGTGCGGGTGCCGTCGCGGGAAAGCCGCGCCTCCACGCATCCGAAGTGCGCCCGGAACAGCATGCTGCCGCGCCGCTCCAGCGTTCGCGCGTGCGGCCCCAGCACCCGCTGTGCATCGCCGATAGGGCGTCCCAGCACGTCAGGCGTCACGGTGCCGCGGAAGCGCCTGCGCACCTCGATGTAGTTGCGGCCGGTGTAGAAGAAGAAGTCGTGGTTCAGAAAGAACACGCCGCCGCCAAAGTTCATCTCGCTCGTCTCCTCCGATTCGCCGGTGGCGCAGGGCAGGCGCCGCTTCACCTCGTCCATCGTGGCCGTGGGCGCCACCCCGTTCAGCGTCCCCCGCACCAGGTCTAAGCGCAGGGAGGCGCACGGGTCCGCGGCCACGGCCGCCGGAGCGGACGCAGGCGCGGACGCAGGCACGCGCGCCGGCTGCGATGTGCACCCCGCGCAGAGGACCATCACGACCAGTGCGGCGGTACAGCGTCTCGGCATAATCGGAAGGCGGATCGGCTGGGGAGGGGGCGGTGGGAGCGCGAGCCTCTGCGTCGCTGCTGAATCTACCCGCCCGCGCGGGCGCATCAAACCAAACGTTTGTCTTGAAAGCGGGTTTCGTAGCGTGGAGCCTGGGCGCGGGAACGTCAGGCCAGCACGCGCAGCCGGCCGGGAAACAGCTCGATCACCAGCTCGTGGGCGTCGTCGGCGATGATCTCGCCGTCGGCGTGGACGGGAAGCGGGTCGGGGCTGGTGACGCGGACGCGGGTGCCGCGCAGCATGGTCACGCAGCTGGCGCCGGTGTGCGTGCCGCGCATCACCTGGGGAAGAAAGCGCAGGATGCCCAGCGTCCCCAGCCCGGTGCACGCGCACACGTCCAGCACGCCGTCGTCGATCCGCGCGTCCGGGCAGATCCAGAACCCGCCGCCGTGCCGCCCCCCGTTGCCGATGGTGACCAGCGTCATCGGCCCGTCGGAGACCTTTCGTCCGTCCATCTCCACCGTCATGTGCGGCGGGCGAAAGGTGCGCAGCACGCCGGCCAGGGCGTTCAGGTACATGGCCAGCCCGCGAAAGCGGCGGCGCCGGTCCACTTCGATGGCCACCTGCGCATCCAGCCCGATCCCCACGCCGTTGGTGAACCACTCCGCGCCCACGCGCCCCACGTCCACCGCGCGCGGCTCGGCGGAGGTCATCCCCCGCACCGCCGCCGCCGCGTCGTGCGGCACGCCGGCCAGCTTTGCGAAGTCGTTGCCGCTGCCCACGCCCACGATGCCCAGCGGCACGGACGCGCCGCCGTCGGCCGCGCGCATCAGCCCGTTCACCACCTCGTGCACCGTGCCGTCGCCGCCCACGGCCACCACGGCGGGCCACCCCTCCCGCGCCGCCGCCTCCGCCAGCTGCGCCGCGTGCCCCCGCCGCGTAGTCTCCACCAGCGTGATGGATGCGCCCGCCTTCGCCATCTCGCGCTCGACGACGCCGCGGACGCGCGCGGCGGCGCCTCGCCCGGCGGCGGGGTTCAGGATCACGTAGAAGCGGTCGATGGGCATGGGGAGCGGCGGGATCGATGCGGGAGGGCGGGCCGCGCGGCGGGACTGCGCCGTTGCAGCCGGCAGGCAGGCTGCCATAGGGTGACGCCGCGCGGTGGGATTGTCAATCAGCATCGCCGCAAGGGCGAATGAATTCGCAGCAACAACCACACGACGTCCGCCTTCGCGGACAGGCGGCGACGGAGTAGCCGCGATGTCCTGCACGTGGCTGCTGGTGAGGACCCAGCCGCACCGAACCCCGCGCTGTTTGCGGGGCTTTCCGCGGTCGTTGCGGCGAGCAGCAAGTTCACTCGCCCCGCGAGACGCCGTCGCCGAGCCTGAAAACCCTCGGTCTCCCAACCTCCCCCAGCAGTTTTGGGGGAGGTGCGAGCCTAAGCGAGCGGAGGGGGCGCCGCGGACGCAGACCACAGCCCGTCGCGACACGGCCCAACCGGATACCGCCCACCCACCGCGCCACCCAGGCGAATGAATTCGCGGCTGGGACCACGCGATGTCGGCCTTCGCCGACGGGTATGTGCCGCGCCGCGTGTTGTGGTGTGCCGTGGAAGCCCCGCGCGGTTTACGAAGTTTTCCGCGGTTGTTGCGGCGAGCGGCGGGCTCACTCGCCCCACGAGAAGACGCCGTCGCCGAACCTGAAACCCTCGGCATCCCAACCTCCCCCAGCAGTTTTGGGGGAGGTGCGAGCCTAAGCGAGCGGAGGGGGCGCCGCGGACGCAGACCAGAGCCCGTTGCGACACGGCCCGACCGGACACCGCCCACCTCGCCGGCCTTCGCCGACGGGTGTGTGCCGTGCGGCATGCGGCGGTGTTCCGTTGAAGCCCCGCGTCGTTTGCGGGGCTTTCCGCGGTCGTTGCCGCGAGTTCACTCGCTCCCGAGAGGCACGGCGCGGCCTTGCCCCCACCGCCGCGGGTTCCATACTCTCGTAGCATCTACTTTCGCACTCTCGCACTTCCGCACTTTCGCACTCCCCATGCAGCCCTTCACCATCGACCCGCAGATCCACCGCGCGCAGACGCTGCCGGCGGAGATGTACGCCTCGCCTGCGTGGTACGCGCTGCAGAAGGACCGGGTGTTCGCGCGCAGCTGGCAGATGGTGCGCGGCGCGGAGCGGGTAAAGGCGCCGGGGCACCTGCTGCCGTTCACCGTGCTGGAGGGGTGCCTGGACGAGCCGCTGGTGCTCAGTGCCGGCGACGACGGCGTGCTGCGGTGCCTGAGCAACGTGTGCACCCACCGCGGCACCGTGGTCTGCGAGGGCGAGACGCACGCAAAGCACCTGCGCTGCCGCTACCACGGCCGGCGGTTCGCGCTGGACGGCAGGATGACGCACATGCCCGAGTTCGACGGCGTGGAGAACTTTCCCTCGCCGGCGGACGACCTTCCCCGGCTGCCGCTGGAACGCTGGGGACCGCTGGCGTTCACCTCCATCGACCCCGCCTGCGGCTTCGACCAGTGGATCGGGCCGGTGCGCGAGCGGGTGGGATTTCTGCCGCTGGACGAGTTCGTCTTCGATCCGGGGACTTCGCGCGACTACCTGATCCGCGCCAACTGGGCCCTGTACGTGGACAACTACCTGGAGGAGTTCCACATCCCGTACATCCACGCCGGCCTGGCCGACACACTGGACTACGCCACCTACCGAACCGAGACCTTCGACTGGTGCAACCTGCAGCTGGGCACCACGAAGAACCGCGACGAGGCGTTCGACCTTCCCGCCGGGCATCCCGACGCGGGGACGCTGGTGGCGGCCTACTACTGGTGGCTGTTCCCCAACCTGATGCTGAACTTCTATCCGTGGGGACTGTCCGTGAACCTGGTGCAGCCGCTGGCGCACGACCGCACCCGCGTCTCGTTTCTCTCGTACGTGTGGGACGAGTCGAAGCGCTCAGGCGGCGCCGGCGCGGACCTGCACCGCGTGGAGATGGAGGACGAGGAGGTGGTGGAGGCCGTGCAGAAGGGCGTGAAGTCGCGCCTGTACCACCGCGGCCGCTACTCGCCGCGCCGCGAGGTGGGCACGCACCACTTCCACACCCTGCTGGCGCGCGAGACAGGGGACGCAGGAGGATGATGGGCGGGCCTCGCCATCGTCCTCGAACGAAAAGATGCGTGGGGAGAAGCGCTACGGTGCACCTCCGCCGATGTGCTTCAGAGGCACATCTGTCCCTCGCAGTACGTGTACATCGCAGTGGTGCAGGGCCTGAATGAGTCGTAGGTGGTGCCACAGCCCAGGCAAGTTTCGTCATCGCATGTGTAGCCGCACGTGCGGGGGCAGGTCGCGCCGGCACAGGTGAAGTCGCAGCTATTGCACGTCTGGTCGCACGTGGGGCAGCCCGGGCACGTGCACTGGGTGTAGCAGGTGCACTGCTCGCCGATCACCGTGCCCCTCGGCTTTTGCGTGGCGGTGGTGTCGAAGCTGTCGACCGACAGGTCTTCCAGGTTCAGCGTGAGCTTGCCGCGCATGATGTCTCCAGCGTGGAGTGAGTGGCGCCGCCGAGCGGACCGGTGAATGAAAATGACCGCCGCCAAGGAACAGTACTGATTTGCAGGCGAGGCGCCGGTGCGGCGCCCCGCCTGTGGTGCATGCTCAGCAATAGTCCAGGGTGTTGGGCTCCGTGCACGTGATGTAGCACGTCTCGCACTTGCTCGGCCGGCACGACACGTAGCAAGTGTCAGCGACTCCGCACGTCGCATCGCACGAGCCGTCACAGGACTCGTAGCAGCTCGGGCACCCGGGGCAGGTGCACTGGGTCTGACAGGTGCACGGCTCCTGCTCACCGAAGACGGTACCCTTCTCCTGCTGGACGACGGTGGTTTCGAAGCTGTCTACGGAGAGATCTTCCAGGTTCAGCGTGAGCTTGGTGCGCATGTGATCCTCCAGAAATGATGGGGTGAGGAGGCCGCTCAGCTACTGCTGGACGGCCTCGAACGTCACGACAGGATCGCCAACGATTGCGGCCCGTGGGGGGGTGCGCCCGTGCAGCGCCCCGCCACGGTGGATTACGCGCACATGTAACCGTTGCAGGCCGAATACAGCACGGTCGGGCAGGGCTGCCGGCTGTTGCAGACGTCGCTGTAGTTGCACCCGCTGCAGGTGTTCACGCAGCTGGCGTCGTCGCAGGTGTACGCGCAGGTGTTGGCGCACGTGTTGTCGCAGGTGCCGTTACACGAGGCGTAGCAGGTGGGGCAGCCGGGACACGTGCAGTTGGTGTAGCAGGTGCACTGCTCGCCAAAGACGGTGCCCCTGGCCTTCTGCGTGGACGTGGTGTCGAAGCTGTCGACCGACGTCTTCCAGGTTCAGCGTCAGCTTGCTGCGCATGATGTCCTCCGTGGTGTGGTGAAGCGGATGCCGGCCCGCGCTCGCGGGCCGGTGGAACTACCGCTGCAGATGCCTAGATTCCGCAGCAGAGCTCCATTCCGCAGTTCGTCTGCTGGCAGGTTTCGTTGATGGGGCAGCAGTTGGTGTCGTAACAGGAATACGCGTCCGTTCCGCAATTCTGGCACGTGCCGTTGCAGCTGGCCGCGCAGGTGGGGCAGGCCGGGCAGGTGGCGTCGTCGCACGTGTAGGCGCAGGTGTTGTCACAGGTGGGGCAGCCGGGGCAGGTGCAGTTGGTGTAGCAGGTGCACTGCTCTCCGAACACCGTGCCCTTGGGCTTTTCTGCGGTGGTGGTGTTGAAGGACTCGACGGTCAGGTCTTCCAGGTTCAGCTTGAGCTTGGCTTGCATGGCATCCTCCATGGTGTGGGATGAGATGTCGGCCGCGGGCGCGAACCGACGCAAACGGCCGTGCCGCGCAGACTGCGGGGGGTGCGTCCGCGGGTTTCCATCACAGGCAGGCGTACGGAGTGCAGCCGCTGTAGAGCGGATCCGTGTTCCCGCGGCAGTCCGCGTAGTTGCACGAAACGTATTCACAGGTGCCGTAGCAGCTCGCACCGCAGCTGGCGCCGGCGCAGGTGCCGTTGCAGCTGGCCTCGCACGTGCCGCCGCAGGTGCCGTTGCACGAGGCGTCGCAGGTGGGGCAGCCGGGACACGTGCACTGCGTGTAGCAGGTGCACTGCTCGCCAAAGACCGTGCCCTTTGGCTTTTGTGTAGCGGTGGTGTCGAAGCTGTCGACCGACAGGTCTTCCAGGTTCAGCGTGAGCTTGCCGCGCATGATGTCCTCCCGCGTGGAGTGAATGGCGCCGGCCGGGCGGACCGGCGAACGGCGGGGCCGAAAATGACCGCCGCCAGGGAACGATTCCGGCCAGTGGCGAAGGGCGCCTGTGCGGCGCCCCCGCCACGAGGCATCAGTAGCAGTCGTAGCCGTTGCAGGCCGAGTACAGCGCGGTCGGGCAGGGCTGCCGGCTGTTGCAGACGTCGCTGTAGTTGCACCCGTTGCAGGTGTTCACGCAGCTGGCGTCGTCACAGGTGTACGCGCAGGTGTTGGCGCACGTGTTGTCGCAGGTGCCGTTACACGAGGCGTAGCAGGTGGGGCAGCCGGGACACGTGCAGTTGGTGTAGCAGGTGCACTGCTCGCCGAATACGGTGCCCTTGGCCTTCTGCGTGGACGTGGTGTCGAAGCTGTCCACCGTCAGGTCTTCCAGGTTGAGCGAAAGCTTGCCGCGCATGGGTTCTCCCGGGTGTGGCGAGGTGGGGGCCGGCGTCGCGCTCGCGATCCGGCGAAAGGCGGCACGGCCCCGTGGCCGTGCCGCTCCGGATCTTAGTACGGGCAGCAGACCTCTCGGCCGCACCCGGTCTGCAGGCACGTCTCTTCGACGGGGCAGCAGTTGGTCTCGTAGCAGGAGTACCCGCCCGTTCCGCAGTTGCAGGTGCCGTTACAGCTGGCCGCGCAGGTGGGGCAGTTGGGACAGGTGGCGTCGTCGCACGTGTAGTTGCACGTGGCGTCGCAGGTGGGGCAGCCGGGGCAGGTGCACTGCGTGTAGCAGGTGCACTGCTCACCGAAGACGGTGCCCCTGGCCTTGTGCGTCGAGGTGGTGTCGAAGCTGTCGACCGACAGGTCGTCCAGGTTCAGCGTCAGCTTTCCGCGCATGCCATCCTCTACGAGACCAGGTAAGCGTGCCGGCCCCGCGACGTGCGGGACCGGCGCTGGGCGTTACGGGCAGGCCGCGCCGTTGCACGCGGACTGGTACTGGGATCCGCAGCGGATGCCACAGTCCGTGAAGTAGCACGAGTACGCATCCGTGCATCCCACGCAGCTGGCGTCGTCGCAGGTGTTGGCGCACGTGTTGTCGCAGGTGCCGTTACACGACGCATAGCAGGTGGGGCAGCCGGGACACGTGCAGTTGGTGTAGCAGGTGCACTGCTCGCCGAAGACGGTGCCCTTGGCCTTCTGCGTGGAGGTGGTGTCGAAGCTGTCGACGGACAGGTCTTCGAGGTTCAGGCTGAGCTTGCTGCGCATGGTGCCCTCCCGGTGTGGTGGGGTGGATGGCCTGCACCGCGGGGGCGGGGCGTGCCGCGAACGGCATGGCCCGGACGGGCCCGCCGCTCAAACCGTCGTCGGGCGGGGGCGCCGAAGCCCCCGCCCGTGGTGCATCAGCAGCAGACCTGCCTGCCGCACGCCGAGTAGGCGCAGGTGTTCTCGATGGGGCAGCAGTCGGTGTCGTAGCACGAGTACCCGCCCGTGGGGCAGTTGCAGGTGCCGTTGCAGCTGGCCGCGCAGGTGGGGCAGTTGGGGCAGGTGGCGTCGTCGCAGGTGTAGTTGCACGTGGCGTCGCAGGTGGGACAGCCGGGGCACGTACAGTTGGTGTAGCAGGTGCACTGCTCGCCAAAGACGGTGCCCTTTGCCTTCTGCGTGGCGGTCGTGTCGAAGCTGTCGACCGACAGGTCGTCCAGGTTCAGCGTGAGCTTGCTGCGCATGGTGCCTCCGCGGGCGGTGGGTAAATGGCCCGGTCCCCAGGAGCCGGGCAGGCGGCAACGTACAGTCTGGCCGGGCGCTCAGGCGGGCGGGGGCGCCGGGGCCCCCACCCTCGATACCGTTACGCGCAGCAGAAATAGTTGCCGCAGTTGGTCTGCAGGCAGGTCTCGTTGACGGGGCAGCAGTCGGTGTCGTAGCACGAGTAGTTGCCCGTGGGGCAGTTGCAGGTGCCGTTGCAGCTGGCGGCGCAGGTGGGGCAGTTGGGACAGGTGGCGTCGTCGCAGGTGTAGTTGCACGTGGCGGCGCAGGTGGGGCAGCCGGGGCACGTGCAGTTGGTGTAGCAGGTGCACTGCTCGCCGAAGACGGTGCCCTTGGGCTTGTCGGTGGCGGTGGTGTCGAAGCTGTCTACCGACAGGTCGTCCAGGTTCAGCGTGAGCTTGCCGCGCATGGGATCCTCCAGGGTCAGGTGGGCTGAGATCGCCGGCCCGCGCCCGCGGGACCGGCCGGAATGCGTCAGGGACAGATGTAGTTGCCGCAGCGCGTGGCGTTGACCGAGCAGTCGCAGTCGGTCTCGTAGCACGTCCAGTTGCAGGTGCCGTCGCACGTGTTGGCGCACGAGGCGTCGTCGCACGTATACGCGCACGTGTTGGGACACGTGTTGTCGCAGGTGTAGCACCCCGGACAGCTGCAGTTGGTGGGGCAGGTGCACTGCTGCTCCCCCAGCACCGTGCCGCGCTGCGCCGCCGGGCTCGCCGTGTCGAACGACTCTACGGCCAGCTGCTCCAGTTCCAGCCTGAGCTTGTTCCGCATGGTGTCCTCCAGCATGGTTCGGGGTGGATTGCCGGCGCCGCACCCGCGGCACCAACGCAAAACGGCCGCACCCCATAGGGGCGCGGCCGCTCTGTTCAGACGTGCACCAGCCCCGCCGCGCAACAACACGCGCAGGCCCCGCGCGCACATGCGCGAAGGCGGCAACAGGGCGTGTGAATGCAGAAGCTTTGTGCAAGCATCGGCGGATTCCGGAACGCTGATGTCCGTGCGTTCACGCAGACCGGCGCCAGGGCAGACGGCGGAGAGCGAACGCTGTTCGGCAAATTTCCTCCGCGCACCAGGACCAGCGCGCGGGAGCAGGGAAACAGATGCCTTTTCACGACACGCAAATAAAAGACCGAAATAGATTGTTGCCCCAAATGCACGATTGTCGCAAAGTGTTACTAAATCTTCTATAGATTGGGGGCTTCAGGCACAGACGGAGACGCGAAGAGAAGGTGGATTCCCGTTCTCTCTCCGCGCCCCCGCGCCTCTGCGTGAGGCAAGTCTTTTACGGATCAGTGGGACCGGGATGGAACGTGGACCCTTCAGCCGCTGAGAGGGTGTTGCCAAACCCCCAAACTCACACAGAAGCGATGACTTCCTGAGGGAGCGCACCACGTGTAACCCGATTCCACACAACCGCCTGCGCGTGACCGAAGGACCTGCTCTCCGGCGAGGCGGGGCCGGCTCCATGCCGCGGGACCAGCCCCTCGGTTTGTGCCAGCGAGGTCCTTCGGTCGGCGCCATGGTACAGTGTACAAGCGAGTTACGGGGCGGCGCCTCCCTCAGGAAGTCAATCACGCGGGGAGGTTTGGCAACGCCCTCTGAGGCACGGCAAAAGCCCCCGCGACCGCACGAAGTGCGATCACGGGGGCTTGCGGACGGCCCCACCGCGCGGGCCCGGTGGGCTTTGCCAGGGCGCCGCGGGATGAAGCGTCGCGGGACCGGTAGTCCGGTCGGGCCGGCGGAGCGGGCCACGCGCGGTGGGGCCGTGGATGCACGATGCATCCGCCTACCCCGCCGCGCAAGCAAACGTTCGGCGCGGACAAAAGAAGGGCCGGCGGACGAATCCGCCGGCCCCTTTTTTCTCTCCGCGCCTCTGCGCCTCTGCGTGAGGCGAGCCCTTCCAAGGCCTCGATCAGACCGCGCCGGCCATCTTTTCCGCGTGCTTGTGCGTGCCCAGCAGTTCCTGCGCGACGATGTAGCCGGAGCCGCCGTTGATGCCGTGGCCGGGCCAGGTGGCCGCGCCCAGCATGTGCACGTTGGGGACGGCCGTGCGGTGGCTGGGCTGGCCCGGCAGCGGGCGGAACAGGTAGCTCTGCGACACGTCGTGCGAGCCGCCGTACGGGTCGCCCGGGCCGCTGTTGGGGTTGAACGCCGCGATCTCGGCGGGCGAGATGACGTGCATCCCCAGGATGGCGCCGGGCACGTTGGGCAGGTGCTGCCCCACGATGCCGATCAGCCGCTCGGCGAACCGCTGCTTCAGGTCTTCCGTCCAGGTGCCGTTGCCCACCTCGATGGTGCCGGCCGCGTCGCCGCGCGGGCGGTTGGGAACCTCCAGCACCTGGATGCGCATGATGGCCCTGCCCTCGGGCGCGCGCGACGGGTCCAGGTTGGTGGGCACGTCGATGGAGATGGCCGGCTCCGAAGGCAGCCAGCCGTTCATCGCCTGCGTCACGTGCATGGCTGTGTCGGCCAGCGAGCGCGCCAGGTGCGGCTGCCCCGCCTGCGCCATCCGCGGGTCGTTCCAGCGCGGCGCCTCGCTCAGCGCCAGCTGAATCTGCACGCAGCCGCGTCCGTAGCGGTACTGGGCGGCGCGCTTCACCAGCGGCGCGGGGACGGCGGCGTCGGCCAGCAGCTTCAGGTACATCTGGTCGGGCCCCACCGAGGCCACCACCGTGTCGGCGCCGATCTCCTCGCCCGTGGCCGTGCGCACGCCCACGGCGCGCCCCTGCCGGACGATGATGCGCTCCACCGGCGTGCTGGAGCGCACCACGCCGCCGCGGTCTTCGATCAGCCGCACCAGCGCCTTGGCCAGCATCTCGCTGCCGCCCACGGGAAGGGCCATGCCGCCGCCCATCAGCGCCATCAGCGTCAGCGGCACCCAGAAGCCGCCGTTGGCGCCGTCCGGCGTGCGGCCCAGGTGCATCACCCACGGCGCCACCATCGCCTGGAACACGTCGCTCCGGAAGCGTCCCTCCAGCACGTCGCGCGCGGTGGTGAAGAAGTCGGCCGCGAAGTCGGTGTAGCCCGGCGCGTCGGGGTTCACCATGAGCCGGCGGATGATCTTTTTTGCCTCGCCGCTGGCCAGGTCCAGGTTGAACAGGCCGAACACGTCACCCGCGTGCGCGCCGAACTCCTGCATCATGGCGCCGAACGCGGCGCCGTCGCCGGGGGCCAGCCGCTCGCACTCGGCGATCTGCTCGCCCATGTCGCGGCAGAACACGGCGGTGCGGCCGTCGGGGAGCGACACGCCCGTGGGGTACGGCGTGTTGCGGTACTGCAGCCCGCGCTCTTCCAGCTCCGGCCCCAGCTCGGCGTAGGCGGCGCCGGTCAGGAACAGCGGGTGCGCGGCCGAAAAGGTGTCGTGCTTGAAGCCGGGGAGGGTGAGCTCGTCGGTGCGGACGAAGCCGCCGGGGCGGTCGTTGCGCTCGAGCACCAGCACGCTGCGGCCGGCGCGGGCAAGGTACGCGGCGGCCACCAGCGCGTTGTGGCCGCTGCCGATGAATACGGCGTCGAACTTCTCCATGGGTGGATCTCCGGAATTCGAAATCAGGTTGCGCGAAGAGAGGCCGCGCGCGTGGCGGCCTCGGTATGGTGTGCCAGGACGTGTGGTCTGGATGGCGTCTGGCGGGGAGGATGGACTACGGCGGGAAAGTTATGAAAAACGCCGCACGTTTACCAGCCCCACCCTGCCGATGGCAACTGGTGTTCCGGGTCGAACGGCGCAGTGAGAATCAACGCAAATCGTTGGTTTCAATCAAGATGCGGGATAACGAGAAGGTATGGAACTTGGGGATGTATGGGGATGCGGCGCCACAGCCGGGACGCGCGCGCCGCAGCGCATCCCGGCGGGAACTGGCGTTGGCGGCACCGGGGCTCATCCCTCGTCCCGGAGCCTGCGGCAGTGTGGCTTACTCGTTGGCCAGATCCAGTTCCACCGGCTGCTCCACCCACACGTCTACCGGCACGTTCTCGATCGTGGCCGCGCGAAAGCGCAGGCGCCGCGCCACCCGCAGAATCGCACTCTCCGCGTTGCCGTGCGTGCCGGGGAGCTTGAACTCGGCGTGCGCGACCTCGCCGTCGCGCGTCACCAGCATGACCAGGTGCAGAGAAACACGGCTGGTGCCCGCACCCGGCGTGGAAAACCGGCCTGGGAGGGCGCGGGCCAGATCGCGCATGAACCCGGTCGGGTTCAGGAGGACCGGAGTGCACTCGACGGTGGCGCTGTCCGGCGCTTCGCGAGCGTCCAGGCGAAGGTTGACCAGGCCGTCGCGCCTGGGCCAGCGCGCCAGCAGCTCCGCGTTCCGGGCCATCACGGTGCGGGACACATCATCCGGCACGTTCGAGCGGAACGACCACACGCGGCCCTCCTCCAGGCGCCGGTCGCGCAGCTGAACCAGGACGACCCCCGCGGGCTGGGCGATCCCCGCCGCGCGCGCCGCCTCCCGCACATCGTTCTCCAGCGCCCCCCGGATGTCACGGACAGCCTGCTGCGAGTCGCGCTGGGCTTGGCTGTACCGCGCCCGCCACGCCGCCTCGGACTGCGCAGCCTCGCAGTTGACGGGGAGCGACCCTGCGGCCTGGGAATACGCCGGCGCACCCGCCGCCAGACAGAGCACCATCGGAATCAAGAATTGAGAACGCATACGTCTCATCGAAGGACAGGAAGAGAACGGGCGAACGCCTGGGAACCCGTATGGGGCCAATCGCCATACGCGATTTCTGACCTGAAGGTTTTGCCTCTGGATTTTCTGTGCATTCCGAGAAGGGCAATTCACGCAGAGTACGCGGAGTTAGACCGAGAGTACGGGGACGACAGTCTCTGCGCACCCTCTTTTTACTCGGCCTCACGGCCGCGGTATGAATGAAACGCGGGCAGGGCGCAGGACCTGCCCTCGGGTGAAGTAGCCGGTGTGGTTCGGGGGAGGGGGCGGCCCTCCTCCGGCACTCCCTCCTTTTCCGGCGGCAGCATCCAGCCCGGCTGAATGGGCGAGAGAGCCACTACCGGGTCACCGTGCCTCCAGTACGACCGGCTGCACCACCCAGATGTCGACCGGCGCGCCATTGAGGATGGCGGGCAAGAACTGCATCCTTCCGAACAGCTGCTGCGCGAACAGGTCTACTTCCGTACTGCCACTGGTCCGCGCCAGCTCGGTATACACCACCTGCCCGTTCCGTAACACCAAGGCACGCACATGGGCGCGCCTCGACCGCTAATGGGATGATGAACGGCGAACTCCATCGTCATCTGCCGAACCTCGGCTTCATTGAGGATTTCCGGGCTGCAGGTCGTCACCCAATCCCCCACGCGTAGCGAATCCTCGGGGGATGGCTCGAGCCGCGTGCTCCCTTCCCCCGCCGCGAGTAGGGATACGCGGCCAGCAGGGGTGCGGCGCGAGTCAGGCCCTCTGGCATCCACATGCGCCCGGTTCGCTCCGGGAAATCGTACCGCACCATCACCACCCCTTCCGGCGCGCCCCCCGCTTCGCCAGCGCTGCGCACCAGATCTTCGCGGATCGTGCTTACCATGTGATCCCAAAGCGAATCACGCCGGACCTGAGCTCGGGAGCGGCGTTGCTCGCGATGCCGCTCGGAGTCGCACGTACGTCCCGCATGCCACGGAGCCCCCCGACCGCGCCCATCTACTACAACATTGCGTAGCAGATGAGGGAACATTATGCTGAAGAGTCGGGGCGTGTTCCCTTCAAAGCGTGCCGTTCATCAGCAGCGGCGCCACATTGATTTCCCACTCCAGGACGAAACCAATGAACAACCCTATCGCCTCCTATCAGGCCCAGAGCGGTTCCTATCCGGTCGGGTCGAGCAGCAACAACTTCGTGACCATCAACATCCCCTTCGATCCACCGCTCCAGCTGATTCCCTTCGTCACCGCGAACGCCGTCCTCGATCCCGCCTGGCCAAACATCCCCGACACTTTCGCCGTCTCGGTGTTCAACGTGTCTAAAACCGGCTTTTCGGTGAACATCTACCGGGTTGACAACCTCATCAACGTGATCAAGGGGGGCGACCCCGAGGGCTGGGCCCAGAACCTCCAGCTCGGGTGGATCGCCTACGCCGACTGACGGTCCCTCCGCCACACCAGGGGGCACGCCCCCCACACAGCCGCCGACACAGAGCAGGCCCGGCCGATCCACGGCCGGGCCTGCTTTCTGTTCGCTGACGCAAACCCGCGTCGGGCCCGGCATGCGCAACAGCGAACCGCGCTGGAAAACGCGGCACGTCCCCGCGGGGAAACTCCATCCACAACGGCCCAGCCTACGCCGTGCGCGCCTTGCGCCCGCGCGGTTTGGGGCCGGGGGCGGGCGCGGGGACCTGCTCCGGCGTGACGTTCAGCATCGGCGCCAGGAAGTGGCCGGTGAAGCTGCGCGGGTTGGCGGCCACCACCTCCGGCGGACCCTCGGCCACGATCTCGCCGCCCTTGGGGCCGCCCTCCGGCCCCAGGTCGATGATCCAGTCCGCCGTCTTGATGACGTCCACGTTGTGCTCGATGACCAGCACAGTGTTGCCGCGCTCCACCAGCCGGTGCAGCACCTCCAGCAGCATCCGCACGTCCTCGAAGTGCAGCCCGGTGGTCGGCTCGTCCAGGATGTAGAAGGTCTGCCCCGTGGCGATCTTGCTGAGCTCCGTCGCCAGCTTTACGCGCTGCGCCTCGCCGCCGGAAAGCGTCGTGGCCGCCTGGCCCAGGTGAATGTAGCCCAGCCCCACGTCCGACAGCGTCTGCAGCTGGCGCTTCAGGCGCGGCACGGCGTCGAACACCTCGCACGCCTCGTCCACCGTCAGGTCCAGCACGTCGGCGATGGAGTGGCCCTTGTAGAACACCTCCAGCGTCTCGCGGTTGTAGCGCCGGCCGCGGCACACCTCGCACGGCACGTAGACGTCGGGAAGAAAGTGCATCTCGATCTTCACCAGCCCGTCGCCCTGGCACGCCTCGCACCGCCCGCCCTTTACGTTGAACGAAAAGCGCCCGGGCGTGTAGCCGCGCATCTTGCTCTCCGGCAGCTCCGCGAACAGGTCGCGCATCACCGTGAACAGCCCCGTGTACGTCGCGGGGTTGGAGCGCGGCGTGCGGCCGATGGGGGACTGGTCGATGTCCACCACCTTGTCCAGCAGCTCCATCCCCGTGATGCGGTCGTGCTGCCCGGGAACCGTCTTGGCGCGGTAGAACTTGCGGCCCAGCGCGCTCCACAGGATGTCGTTGATCAGCGTGGACTTGCCCGACCCCGACACGCCCGTCACCGCCACGAAGCAGCCGAGGGGGATGCGCGCGTCCAGGTTGCGCAGGTTGTGCTCGCGGGCGTTGTGGATCACCAGCTCGCGCCCCTCCACCGGCACGCGCCGCTGGGCGGGGATCTCGATGCGCCGCTCGTTGCGCAGGTAGGCGCCCGTCAGCGACTCGGGCTCGGCGATCACGTCGTCCACCGTGCCCTTGGCGATCACCCGGCCGCCGTGGCGCCCGGCGCGCGGGCCCAGGTCCAGCACGTAGTCCGCCGCGCGGATGGTGTCCTCGTCATGTTCGACGACGAGGACCGTGTTCCCCAGGTCGCGCAGCGCCTTGAGGGTTTCCAGCAGCCGCTGGTTGTCGCGCTGGTGCAGGCCGATCGACGGCTCGTCCAGAATGTAGAGGACGCCGACGAGCCGCGAGCCGATCTGCGTCGCCAGGCGGATGCGCTGCGCCTCGCCGCCCGACAGCGTCTCGGCGCTGCGCCCCAGCGTGAGGTACTCCAGCCCCACGTTCACTAGGAACGACAGCCGCTCGCGGACCTCCTTGAGGATGGGCCCGGCGATGTCGCGCGAGATGTGCGGCAGCGTGTCGACGATGCCGAAGAACTCCAGCGCCTCGGCCACCGGCAGCGACACCACGTCGCCGATGGACCGCCCGCCCACGGTGACCGCCAGGCTCTCCGGGCGCAGGCGCGATCCATGGCACACGCCGCAGGAGAGCGTGCTCATGTACTCCTCCAGCATCTCGCGGACGCTGTCGCTGCTGCTGTCGCGGTAGCGCTGCTCCACGTCGCGGATGATGCCGGCCCACTTCACCTTGCTCCTGGGCGCCTTGGACGCGGCCTTTCCGTTGGCCCGCGACTCCATGCCGTACATCAGCACGGCGCGGATGTCGTCCGTCAGCTCTTCCCAGGGCGTGTTCAGGTCGAAGCCCAGCGCCGTCGCCAGCCCTTCCAGGATCGTCCCGCGCAGGTGGCCGCGCGGCACGCCCCAGGGCAGGACCACGCCTTCCAGGATGGAAAGGGAGTGGTCCGCCAGCACCAGCTCGGGGTTGGGCTCCTTGCGCGTCCCCAGCCCGCCGCACGCGGGGCAGGCGCCGTACGGCGAGTTGAAGGAGAACTGCCGCGGCTCCAGCTCGGGGATGTTGATGCCGCACTCCGCGCAGGCGTAGTGCTCGCTGAACAGCTCCGGCTCGGGATCCACGGCGTCGGGCGTGTGGGCGACCACCTGCACCACCCCGTCCGCGTTGCGCAGGGCCGTCTCCACGGCGTCGGCGATGCGCGAGCGGTTTTCGCCGTCTACGGCCACCTTGCGCTCCACGTAGATGCTGATGTCGTGGTTGGCGCGGCGGGCCAGCGCGGGCGGCTCTTCGAGCCGGTGGACGGCGCCGTCGGTGCGGGCGTGGGTGAACCCCTTGCGCCGCATCTCTTCGAACAGGTCGCGGAACTCGCCCTTGCGGCCGCGGACGGCGGGGGCCAGCACCTCCAGCCAGGTGCCGGCGGGCAGGTCCATCAGCCGCTCCACGATCTGCGTGGCGCTCTGCCGCTCCACCGGCTTGCCGCAGCTGGGGCAGTGCGGGGTGCCGGCGCGGGCCCACAGCAGGCGCAGGTAGTCGTACACCTCGGTGACGGTGCCGACGGTGGAGCGCGGGTTGCGGCCGGCCGTCTTCTGCTCGATGGAGATGGCCGGCGAAAGACCCTCGATGGAGTCCACGTCGGGCTTTTCCATCATCCCCAGGAACTGCCGGGCGTACGCGGAAAGCGACTCCACGTACCGCCGCTGCCCCTCGGCGTAGATGGTGTCGAAGGCGAGCGACGACTTGCCGCTCCCGCTCAGCCCCGTGATGACGGTGAGCTTGTCGCGCGGGATCTCGACGTCGACGTTCTGCAGGTTGTGCTCGCGGGCACCACGGACGATCAGGTTTTCTTCAGCCATCCCGAAAAGTTACCGCAGAGAGCCCCCTTATTCAACCGTCCGGGACCGCCCCCGCCAAAGTCGTTCCCGCCCGCCCCCTCCTCCCCTTCCCCTCCTCCTCCGGCGGCCGCGGGCACCGGTGGCCCAATCCGACCGCTGGCCCACCGCGGCCGCGACAGCCATCGGCGGAGCGGGCGCCCCAAAGTATGAGAATAACGACGTCAAATGATTCTCAGCCGGGACGAACGGCGACCGCCTTCAGCGACGGCCGCTCCGCCGAGGGGGGGAACCGGCCGGGTGCAGCATCCGTTTATTCCCGATTTTGGTGGATTCGCCCGGCCGCGAAGCGTGGCGGCGCGGAGTGCGCTGTCGTTCCGGGAGCACGGATTTCGCCACATTGTCCAGTTTTCGCCGCTTGTCACAAAACGTTTGGTTTCGGTCAGAAGCCGGTGGGATGGTGCGTTGCCTTGGTGAACGGACGCGGGGCCGCCGAGGCGACCACACCCGTTTCACCCGTCTCTCGAAATGCACCCCCGGCCACGAGGCCGGTCCGCAAAGCCAGGATTCTTTTAGGGCCATTAAAAGACAGTCCGGCTGCCGAAGACGGCGCGCGTCGGCGCCCGCCGACGTTCCCATCCCACCCCCGAAGGAGTTGCCCCATGAAGCGGTACACGATGTTGTCGGCACTGCTGGTTGCCGGTACCCTGGCTGGCTGCGCGGACGTGGCGGGTCCCGCCGCGACCGCCGCGCCCCGCTCTCCCGCCCTCTCCCTTGCCCAGGGAAACGGGCAGCACGTGGTGGTCTTCAAGGGCAGCGGCATTCCCGCCGGCTTCGCGGCCGAGGTCGCGGCGCTGGGCGGCACGGTGACCTACGCGCACGCCGGGGTGGGCTTCGCGATCGTCAGCGGACTGGGCGACGCGGCCGCGGCGCAGGTGGGCGGGATGGGCGGCGTGTCCGCCGTGCAGGCGGACGAGGTGTTCCAGCTCGAGTCCACGGGGGCGGCGGCCGAGGCCGGCCTTGACCTCGTGGCCGCGAGCCAGGCCGATCCCGCGACCGCGGCGCGCTACGGGTTCCAGTGGAACATGCGGCTGATCAACGCGGACGACGCGTGGGCCGCCGGAAAGCTGGGCTCGCCCGGCGTGACCGTGGCCATCCTGGACTCGGGGCTCGACTACGACGCGCCGGACCTGAACGGGCTGGTGGACCTGTCGCGCTCGGCCTCGTTCGTCCCCTCGGACGACGCGATCACGGCGGCGTACTTTCCCAATCGCCACCCGATCAACGACTACAACGGGCACGGCACCAACGTCGCCACCCAGGTCAGCAGCAAGGCGGTCGCCCTTGCCGGCGTGACCTCGCGCACCACGCTCATCGGCGTGAAGGTGCTGGGCGCCAACAACCGCGGCTCGCTCGCGGGCGTCCTTGCCGGGGTCACCTTCGCGGCCGACCAGGGCGCCGACATCGCCAACCTGAGCCTGGGCGGCGGCTTCACCAAGGCCGGCAGCGGGGCTTTCGTGGGCCTCATCAACCGCACCCTGGCCTACGCCAACCGCCAGGGAATGCTGATCGTGGTCTCGGCCGGCAACGGGGCGGCCGACCAGGACCACGATGGCAATTTCTCGGTGCAGTACTGCGGGGCGCCGCACGTGGTGTGCGTGTCGTCGGTGGGGCCGGCCACGGGGATGCTTGACCAGGACGCCCCGGCGTTCTACACCGACTTCGGCCGCTCGGCCATCTCGGTGGCCGCCCCCGGCGGCAACGCCGACGCGGCGAACGGCTTCCCGGTGTCGGCCCGTCCCTGGGGCCCCGACTTCGCCTCGCGGGTGTGGTCGCTCTGCGCCAAGTACCGCATCGCGGGCTTTGACGCAACGGGCGCTCCCGTCCTCACGCCGTGCGCCGCCGGCAACCGCCTCAACGGCTTCGTCGGCACCAGCCAGGCGACGCCGCACGTGTCCGGTCTGGCCGCCCTGCTCATCGCCGAGCACGGCTACAGCAAGCAGCCGTCCGTGGTCAGGCACGCCATCGAGCGGTCGGCCCTGGACCTGGGCCAGACGGGCACGGACCCGTACTACGGCCGCGGGCGCATCGACGTGGCGCGGGCGCTGGGCCTGTAGCCTTCGCAGGGCCGCTGCACTGAAGCCGAACGCGGGCGGATCCCATCCGGGGTCCGCCCGCGTCGCGTTCGATCGATTCCGCCGCCGGGCACGGGTGAATGAATTCGCTGCAACAACCACACGAAGCCCGCCTTCGCGGGCTGGCGGGCGCGTCGTTCGGGCAAGGGCAGGTGCGCGTGGCGGGGGCCCTCACTCGCTCGCCCGGCCCAGGCGAATGAATTCGCGGCTGGGACCACGCGATGTCGGCCTTCGCCGACCGGTGTGTGCCGCGCCGCGTGTTGTGGTGTGCCGTGGAAGCCCCGCGCGGTTTACGGGGTTTCCGCGGTTGTTACGGCGAGCGGCGGGTTCACTCGCCCCACGAGAAAACGCCGTCGCCGAACCTGAAACCCTCGGCATCCCAACCTCCCCCAGCAGTGTGGGGGAGGTGCGAGCCTAAGCGAGCGGAGGGGGCGCCGCGGACGCAGACCACAGCCCGTCGCAGCCACCTTGGCGAATGAATTCGCGGCTGGGACAACGCGATGTCGGCCTTCGCCGACGGTATGTGCCGCGCCGCGTGTTGTGGTGTGCCGTGGAAACCCGCGCGGGTTACGGGGTTTTCCGTGGTTGTTGCGGCGAGCGGCGGGTTCACTCGCCCCACGAAAGACGCCGTCGCCGAACCTGAACCCCTCGGCATCCCAACCTCCCCCAGCAGTTTTGGGGGAGGTGCGAGCCTAAGCGAGCGGAGGGGGCG
>NZ_DASWNM010000059.1:0-2587 GCF_036399255.1 Longimicrobium sp. | reverse complement strand
CGGGGCGATCGCCAACACCACGCTGTACGTGCTGGACCCGGCCGGGAACCCGGCGCCGCTGGGCGTGCCGGGCGAGCTGTTCATCGGCGGGGCGGGCGTGGCGCGCGGGTACCTGGGGCGGCCGGGGCTGACGGCGGAGCGCTTCGTTCCCGACGCGTTCGGCGCGGCCGGAAGCCGCCTGTACCGCACCGGCGACCGGGTGCGGCGGCGGGAAAGTGCGGAAGTGCGTGAGTGCGTGAATCCGGGAGCCGACCCGGCAGCCGCGAACTCCCGCACTGACGCACTGACGCACTCACGCACTTCCGTTCTGGAGTTCCTGGGGCGGGTGGACTTTCAGGTGAAGCTGCGCGGCTTCCGCATCGAGCTGGGCGAGATCGAGTCCGCCCTGCGCGCGCATCCCGCCGTCGGCGGCGCGGTGGCGGCGGTGCGCGGGGAGGGCGGCGACGCGCGGCTCGTGGCGTATCTCCTCCCGCGCGATCCGCGGGCGACACCCGCGGGCGCGGAGCTGCGGGCGTTCCTGCGCGAGCGGCTGCCGGAGTACATGCTCCCCTCCGCCTTCGTGGCGCTGGACGCGTTCCCCCTGACGCCCAACGGCAAGGTGGACCGCAAGGCGCTCCCCGCGCCGGACGGGCGCACCGAGGAGCGGCCGTTCGTGGCCCCGCGCACCCCGCGCGAGCAGGCGCTGGCGGAGATCTGGCGCGAGGTGCTGGGGCTGGAGCGCGTGGGGCTGGAGGACGACTTCTTCAGCCTGGGCGGCCACTCCCTCCTGGCCACGCAGGTGCTTTCGCGCGTGCGGCGCGAGCTGGGCGTGGAACTGCCCCTGCGCGCGCTGTTCGAGGCGTCCACGGTGCGCGCGCTGGCGGAGCGGATGGACGGGGCGGGCGCGGCGGACGGGCCGGAGCTGGTGCGCGTGGAGCGTGGCGGCCCGGTGCCGCTCTCGTTTGCCCAGGAGCGGATGTGGTTCCTGGAGCGGATGTCGCCGCACGCGGGCGTCTACAACATGCCCGAGGCGGTGGCACTGGACGGGCCGCTGGGCGTGGAGGCGCTGCGGCGCGCCTTCCAGGCGCTGATCGAGCGCCACGAGGTGCTGCGCACGCGCTACGCCGAGGTGGACGGCCAGCCCGTGCAGGACGTGCTGCCGCCGCCGCAGTTCGCCCTTCCGGTGGAGGACGCCGCGGAGGCGCAGGTGCAGGCGCGCATGCTGGACGACGCGCGCGCCCCCTTCGACCTGCGCGAGGGGCCGCCGATCCGCGCGCGCCTGCTGCGGATTGCCCCCGAGCGGCACGTGCTGCTGCTGAACGTGCACCACATCGCCGCCGACGGCTGGTCGTGGGGGGTGATGCTGCGGGAGCTGACGCTGCTGTACCGCGCCTTTGCGCGTGGCGAGGCGGCGCCGCTGGCCGAGCTGCCGGTGCAGTACGCCGACTACGCGGTGTGGCAGCGGGCGTGGCTGCACGGGGCGCAGATGGAGCGGCAGCTGGCGTTCTGGCGCGCGCGGCTGGCGGGCGCGCCCGCGCTGCTGGAGCTGCCGGCGGACCGCCCGCGCCCGGCCGAGCAGGACGAGCGCGGCGCCGCGCACCACTTCACCCTGGCGCCGGCGGTGGCGCATGCGGCGCGGGCGCTGGCGCGCCGCGAGGGCGCCACGCTGTACATGGTGCTGCTGGCGGCGTGGACCGCGACCCTGCACCGCTGGACCGGGCAGGACGACGTGGTGGTCGGCTCGCCGGTGGCGGGGCGGGCGCGGCCGGAGACGGAGGGGCTGGTCGGCCTGTTCGCGGGGAGCCTGGCCATGCGCACGGACGTGGGCGGGGACCCCGCCTTCCGCGCGCTGCTGGCCCGCGTGCGCGAGACGGCGCTGGGCGCGTACGCGCACCAGGACGTGCCGTTCGAAGAGCTGGTGCAGGCGCTGGAGGTGCCGCGCAGCCTGAGCCACTCGCCCGTCTTCCAGGTGATGTTCGGCCTGCAGAACGTCCCCGCGGGCGACCTGGCGCTGGACGGCGTCCGCGCGCGCACCCTGCCGACGGTGCTCAGCACCTCGCGCTTCGACCTGATGGTGCTGGTGGACGAGACCGAGGGCGAGCTGCGCGCGCTGGTGGAGTACGCCACCGCGCTCTTCGACGCGTCCACCATCGAGCGGATGATGGGCCACTTCGGCGCGCTCCTTTCCGCCGCCCTGGCCGATCCCGACGCGCGCATCTCCGCGCTGCCGCTGCTGTCACCTGCGGAGCGCGCCGCGGTCGTCCAGCGGGGGAACGAGACGGAGCGCGACTGGCCCTTCGCCGCCGTGCACCGCCTGTTCGCGGAGCAGGCGGCGCGGACGCCGGACGCGGTGGCGGTGGAAGGTGAGGACGGCGCGCTGACGTACGCACAGCTGGACGCGCTCTCGGCGGGCGTGGCGGCGGCGCTGCGGGCGCGCGGGGCGGGGCGCGGAAGCCTGGTCGCCGTGTGCGCGGAGCGCTCGGCGCGGATGGTGGCGGCGCTGCTGGGCGTCCTGCGCACCGGCGCCGCGTACCTGCCGCTGGACCCCGAGTATCCGGCGGACCGCCTGTCGTACATGCTGGAGGATTCCGGCGCGTCCGTCCTGCTG
>NZ_DASWNM010000058.1:0-10039 GCF_036399255.1 Longimicrobium sp. | reverse complement strand
TCCTGCGCGCCGACTGAGAAATCTACTGTCTGCTGCTGGTGCCCCGCCGCACCGCTCCGGCACTGGCTCTGTCCGCCCGTGTCGTAGCCGCGAAGCAGGCACGGCTACCGCGTCTGCCCTCCAGCAATCCGAAAGTAGATTCCTCGGCCCTGCAACCTCTGGTGTGAAAGCAGCTAGGGCGTGGCCGGGCCTCGGAATGACAGCGCTGGTAGATCTGCCTGGATGCGCAGCGTCGGATTCTTGAACACGCTCTCAGGAAGTCATCTCTTCTTTGTGAGTTTGGGGGTTTGGCAACACCCTCTGAGAGCCGCATCTCTCTCACGCACGCGGGATATTGAGGGGATAAACGTCACGACTTCTCGCGCGGTGTCGCCTCGGGTGTGGGATGGTGGTCAGGACGCGGCGCGGTCCGTGTGGGTCGAGATCGTCATGCGCGTCGAGCCCTTGGGCGGCGGCTGGGAGGCGTTGCCCGGCCTTCCCGGTGCGCGTAGCTTGTCCGCCGCGAAACCGTGTCCGGAGGGGACCCCTTTCGCACTCTCGCACCTTTGCACTTTCGCACTCCCCATGGCCGACTACAGCAACATCACGCTCGACGTCCAGGACCGCATCGCCACGCTGTCCGTCAACCGGCCCGACAAGCTGAACGCGCTCAACGAGCAGACCATCCGCGAGCTGGGGATGGCCATGGACGAGATCGAGCAGCGCGACGACATCGGCGGGGTGATCCTGACCGGCGTGGGCGAAAAGGCCTTTGTGGCCGGCGCCGACATCGCCGAGCTGTCCAAGATGGGGCCCGTGGACGGCATCGAGGTGAGCCGGCTGGGGCAGCGCGTCTTTCGCCGCATCGAGCTGTCGAAAAAGCCCGTGATCGCGGCGGTGAACGGCTTTGCGCTGGGCGGCGGGTGCGAGCTGGCGCTGGCCTGCCACCTTCGCATCGCCGGCGAGAACGCGCAGTTCGGGCTCCCCGAGGTAAAGCTGGGCATCATCCCCGGCTACGGCGGCACGCTGCGCCTGCCGCGCATCGTGGGCAAGGGCCGCGCGCTGGAATTGATGCTGACGGCGCAGTTCATCAAGGCGGACGAGGCGTACCGCATCGGCCTGGTCAACAAGGTGGTTCCCAGGCCCCAGGCGGCCGAGGGGCAGGAGGCCCCCAGCGCCAGGGACGCGCTGCTCGCCGAGGCGCGGGCGATGATGGGCGTGATCCTGGCCAACGGCCCCATCGCCGTGGGCCTGGCCATCGAGTGCACCACGCGCGGGATGGAGATGTCGGTGGATGACGGGCTGGCCATGGAGAGCAACCTCTTCGGCCTGCTCGCGGCGACCAACGACATGCGCGAGGGGATGCAGGCGTTCCTGGACAAGCGCAAGGCGGAGTTCACGGGACGCTGAACGACAGGTACAGGTGCCCAGGCTCGAGTGCCCAGTGGGTGTTCCTGAACCTGGGCACTGGAACCCGGCACTGATGTACTCCGGAGGCTGAGGATGGCGACAAGACCGGCTGCGACAAGAGCTCCGCGGATGGCACCGTCGTCCGCCGTAAAGCGGCTGCTGCTGCCGTCGCCGGTGGGGCCGCTGTTCGTGGAGTACGACGAGGCGGCGGTGCGCTACATCCACTTCTGGCCGCAGGGCGCGCACCCGCCGGCCGGCACCCGCGTGCAGCCCACGCGCGACGACCCGCTGGGGTGGAAGGTGGCCGAGCAGCTGCGCGAGTACTTTGCCGGCACGCGCCGCGACTTCGACCTGCCGCTGTCGCCGGAGGGCACGGAGTTCCGCCGGCGCGTGTGGAACGCGCTGCGCGAGATTCCCTACGGCCAGACGCGCACCTACGGCCAGGTGGCGGACGCGCTGGAGTGCCGGGCTCCGCGCGCCGTGGGCCAGGCCAACCGCCACAACCCCATCCCCATCGTCATTCCCTGCCACCGCGTGCTGGCCTTCAACGGCATCGGCGGATACGCGGGCCAGTGGGACAAGGGCGAGGGCCTGGACCGCAAACGCTGGCTTCTGCGCCACGAAGGCGTGGAGATCTGATCCGGACCGCCGGGCCCCGCATCCATGAGCGAATGAATTCGCCGTTGGAAATGCGCAAAGTCCGCCTGCGCGGACTGTAGCCGCAGCATCGGCACACGAAGCCGGCCCCTGCGACGCCGACGCGAGGTCCTTCGGTCGCGCGCCGGGCGCGGTGTACGAGAAGGTTCGCCGCGGCGCTCCCTCAGGAAGTCACGGGCTCGTTGTGGAGCGGCTTGTCACCGGGTAGCGGACGCGCCGGTGCGTGGAACGCCGCACACCGCCGGGCCGCCGAGTCCGCGCAGGCGGACTTTGTGCCGTTGTAGCCGCGGTTTCAACCGCCCGGGACGGAGCCGGCTGGTCACCCGGTAGCGGACGCGCCGGTGCGTGGAACGCCGCACACCGCCGGGCCGCCGAGTCCGCGCAGGCGGACTTTGCGATTTTCCCGCGGCGAATTCATTCGCTCCTGCAGGCGGACCGCGATCGATCCTTCGGAATCGCGCGACTCGGGTGTGGTCGTGTCGCCACGATCTCCCGGGACGGACCCGCCGGAGCGCACAAGCCTCCGCCGATCGACCACTTTCGCACTCCCGCACTCCCGCACTCCCGCACTCCCGCACTCCCGCACTTTCGCACTTCTTTGCACCTCCATCGCCTTCACCTGCGCAACTACCGGAACTTCGCCGAACAGGTGCTGGAGTTTCCGGCGCAGGGCGCGGCCATCGTGGGCGACAACGGCCAGGGCAAGACCAACCTGCTCGAGGCCATCTACTACCTGGAGATCTTTCGCTCCTTTCGCGGCGCGCCCGACGAGCAGCTGGTCCGCTTTGGCGAGGAGGTGTTCCGCGTGGAAGGCCGCCTGGCCGACGACGAGGGGCACGAGCGCTCCGTCTCGGCCGCGTTCGACCGGCGCGCGCGCAAAAAGAAGGTGGCCGTCAACGGTGGCGAGCCGGAGCGGCTGGGCGACGCGCTGGGGCAGGTGGGCGCCGTCATCTTCTCGCCCTCGGACGTGGAGCTGGTGTCCGGCGGGCCGGGCGCCCGGCGGCGCTTTCTCGACATCGTCCTTTCCCTGGCCGAGCCCGGCTACCTGCACGCCGTGCAGCGCTACCGGCAGGCGCTCTTTCAGCGCAACACGCTGCTGCGGCAGAACAGCCCCCGCGCGCTGGTCGAGGCGTGGGACGAGGGGCTGGTCCTTTCCGGCAGCCGGGTGGCGGCGGCGCGGGCGGCGTGGGTGGCGGAGCGGTCGGAGAGCTTTGCCACGCACTACGCCCGCGTGGCCGGCGGCCAGCCGGGGCGCATGGCGTACGCCCCCTCCGCGCCCGAGATGGGCGGGGCCGTGGCCGAGGCGCAGGTGGCCGTCGCCTTTCGCGAGGCGCTGGGCCGCAGCGCCGACCGCGAGCAGCGCCGGGGGATGACGCTCGTCGGGCCGCACCGCGACGACCTGCGCTTCACCATCACGGGCGCGGAGGGGGCGGCGCTGGAGCTGCGGACGTACGGCAGCGGCGGCCAGCAGCGCACCGCCGCCATCGCCCTGCGGATGGTGGAGGCCGAGACCATCCACGCCGCACGCGGCCGCGAGCCCATCATCCTGCTGGACGACGTGTTCGCCGAGCTGGACCCCGGCCGCTCGCAGCGCATCGTCGACTGGATCGAGACCGAGGAGGGCGGGCAGGTCATCCTCACCTCCCCCAAGCCCACCGACTTCGAGCTGCGCGGCCAAGTGCTGCCCCGCTGGGGTATTCGCGACGGCGTGGTGCTGCCGGGGTAAAAAGCCGCCAGGCGTGGAACGAATCAGGGGAGGCCGGGAATCCCGGCCTCCCCCTTCTGCGTCGTCCGTCCGCCCGCGCCCGTCATACCGGATCCGGAAAAAAAAACAGCTTTACGGGTACAGAGGAACAGAGTCAGACAGAGGAACCAAGATGATATTTCAGCTCGCTTCCTCTGTCTGAATCTGTTCCTCTGTACGATCATGCTTTTTCAGGATCTGGTATCAGCAGGGGCCGATGGGGGCCGGCACGCGCCCGGCGGCGCCGACGATCCCGTCCGGGAAGTGCGCCCGGAACTCCCACTCGTACACCCGGTCCTCCGACTCGTAGTCGGTTTCGAACGAGTTGCAGTAGGTCTGCCCCGTGTACGCGCCGCCGTTGTAGCTGGTGCCGCTGACCGTGACGGGCGCGCTCTTGTACTCCTGCGAGTACGACCACCCCGTCTGGAAGTTGCGGCGCTCGTAGCGCTCAACCGTCACCACGGTGTAGTGCGTGGCGCCGGGCGAGGCGCTCCAGCCCAGGATGGCGCTGCCCCAGGAGTTGGTGACCGTCACGTTGAGGGGCTGGCGCGGCTGGTAGATGTAGTTGATGGTGCTGATGTCCGACTGCGCCATCCCGACCCGCTGCCCCATCTGGCTGTCCAGCCCGCGCTTGGAGGTGATCGTCGTCGCGCCGCCGATGCCGAAGGCGGTTGGCCCGTAGTGCATGATGGAGCCTTCGTTGTAGGCGAAGACATACGTGCTTCCGCTGCAAAGCTTGTTGAAGTTGTGCTCCTTCCCCGGCAGCACGTTGCCCAGGTTGATGGTGACGAAGCTGTCGCGGTCGCAGCGGCTCTGCTCGTGCCACATCCCCAGCGAGTGCAGGATCTCGTGGGCCACCACGCCCGTGGTGCCCGCGCACCCGGTGGTGAGGTTGATGGTCTGCCCTCCGCCCTGCCGGCCCGTGGGCGAGTTGCAGAGACTGTCGTGCGGAACGAAGCGGATCCAAGAGGCCTCGCTGGTCCGCTGCCTGAACGACACGCCTCCCACGCTGCCGGACACGAGGTTCATGGCGTTGCGGATGGTCTGCTGCTGCGTCGCGGTGAAGCGGCCGTCGATCTCGAACGGCACCACACCGGCCGTCCAGCGGTAGCTGGACCCGTTGATGAATACGCCGTAGCGCGGTCCGGAAGGCGCGCGCACCAGCTCGTCGCGCGTCTTCGCAAGCCGGTCGGCGCGGCCCAGGACGATGTCGCCCTCGAAGATGGCCAGGCCGTCGGACACGGCGAAGCTGACTTCTACCGGCTCGCCGCCGGGCCCGTAGATCCACCCCCTGCGAACGTCGGTCGAGGAAGGAGCATCGACGGCGGGCGTTCCGGGTGCTTCTGGTTCCGCCGCGAAAGGGGCGTCCTGGCAGGCGGCCACGAGCGCGGCCAGCGCCAGCAGGGGGAGCATGCGTGCTTGGTTCATGGGAATATCGGGAGAGAAGATGTTGGTCAGGTGGTTGGATTTCACGTTCCATATGGTGTCCGCAACCGGACAGGTACATGATGCGCCGCCGGCCGCGTCGGCCGCATGGGGAAGTTGACCTATCCGCCCCGAACCGGCGCGCACGGGATTGCGCCATCCCCGCGGCCCGCCCGTCTCCCGCGGCGAACGCCGAGGCGCCACGGGGCGGCGTGGCGGGGAATGTCCCACCCCAACCGGCTGTGGAACGAGGCGGGGGCACGCCCCTACGCAACGTGGTTTCGCGCACGCGCGGGCGATGCTAAATTACCCGGTCAGCCATCCCGTCCCCGCCGCAGGCACACCGTGAACCGCACCCGCGATCCAGGCACCGGAAAACCCACCGCCGTGGGCGACGTGCTCGCCCGCTTCCTGGAGCGCACGGGCATGGCGCCCAAGGTCGAGGCGGCGTCCGTCATCCCGGAGTGGGCCGAGCGCGTGGGGCCCGCCATCGCCGCGGTCACCGAGCCGCTGCGGGTAAGCGACGGAACGCTCGTGGTGGCCGTGCGCAACTCGGCGTGGCTGATGGAGCTCAACATGATGAAGGCCGACCTGATGCGGCACCTGAACGCCGGCCGCGGCGCAAAGGCCGCCAGCCGCATCGACCAGATCATCTTCGTGATGGGCTCCGGCGAGGCGGTCCAGGGCCTGCGCCCCGCCGGACGGTAGCGTTCGCGGAACGGCGTGGTGTGCGGATGCCGTCGCGTGAGGGATGCGCGCCCGCAGGGCCGGGAACACGGCGCGCACGCACGATCGTGGAGGGAACGCGTCGAGAAGGGTGAGCGCCGTGGGCTCGGCGCCGTTGGCAACCGTCGTATCGTTGCCTGCGGCGCGCGCAGCCGGCCCGGAGCGCAGCGGAGGGGCACGCCCAGACCCGCGGTTGGTTCAAACCCCTCCGAAACACCTCCTAACCCGTTGCGCACGCTGAACTTTCGGCACGCGTTCGGTGTACGGGAAGCAGCACGAAGATCGACCGCCAGAAGCCGGCGAAGAACCAACCAGGCGACAACCAGAGGCCATGTCAACGAACGGCGCAGAGGCAAACGACTACAACGCTGGCCAGATCCAGGTGCTCAAGGGCCTGGAGGCGGTCCGCAAGCGCCCGGGCATGTACATCGGCTCCACCAGCGCCCGCGGCCTGCACCACCTGGTGTACGAGGTGGTCGACAACTCCATCGACGAGGCGCTGGCCGGCCACGCCGACAAGGTCGACGTCACCATCCACGCCGACAACTCCATCACCGTGGTCGACAACGGCCGCGGCATTCCCGTGGACCTGCACCCCACCGAAAAGGTGCCCGCGGTGGAGCTGGCGCTGACGGTGCTGCACGCCGGCGGCAAGTTCGACAACGAGGGCGAGGGGTCGTACAAGGTGTCCGGCGGCCTGCACGGCGTGGGCGTAAGCGTGGTGAACGCGCTGAGCGAGTGGCTGCGCGTGCAGGTGCGCCGCGACGGCAAGGTGCACGAGATCGCCTTCAGCCGCGGCGACAAGACCAAGGAGCTGGAGGTCATCGGCACCACCACCGAGCGCGGCACCAGCGTCAGCTTCAAGCCCGACCCGCAGATCTTCGAAGAAACCACCTTCGCGTTCGACACGCTGAGCAACCGCCTGCGCGAGCTGGCGTTTCTCAACAAGGGCGTGCGCATCTCGCTCACCGACGAGCGCCCGGCCGGCGAAGAGGGCGGCGAGGTTCGGCGCGACGACTACCACTACGAGGGCGGCCTGCGCGAGTTCGTCGAGCACCTGCGCGGCACCCGCAAGCCGCTGCACGCCGACGTCATCTACATCGAGGCCGCGCGCCCCGAGGCCGAGATCGAGATCGCGCTGCAGTACGACGACGGGTACAACGAGAACACGTTCACCTTCGTCAACAACATCAACACCCACGAGGGCGGCACGCACCTCACGGGCTTCAAGGCGGCGCTCACGCGCAGCATCAACGACTACGCGCGCAAGACCGGCCTCTTCAAGAAGGGCGGCCTGGACGCGCTGAGCGGCGACGACGTGCGCGAAGGGCTTACGGCCGTCATCAGCGTAAAGGTGCGCGAGCCGCAGTTCGAGGGGCAGACCAAGACCAAGCTGGGCAACAGCGAGGTCAAGGGTGCCGTGGAGACGGTGGTCAACCAGAAGCTCAGCGAGTTCCTGGACGAGACGCCGGGCGTGGGCCGCGCCATCATCGAAAAGGCCGTCAGTGCCGCCCGCGCCCGCGAGGCCGCCCGCAAGGCGCGCGACCTTACGCGCAAGAAGAGCGCGCTGGAGACGGGCGTGCTTCCCGGCAAGCTGGCGGACTGCAGCAGCAGCAACCCCGAGCTCACCGAGCTGTACATCGTCGAGGGCGACAGCGCCGGCGGCAGCGCCAAGCAGGGGCGCAAGCGCGAGTTCCAGGCAATCCTGCCCCTCAAGGGCAAGATCCTGAACGTCGAAAAGGCGCGCTTCGACAAGGTGCTGAGCAACGAGGAGATCCGCGCCATCATCACCGCCATCGGCACCGGCATCGGCGAGGACGAGTTCACGCTGGGCAACGCGCGGTACCACAAGGTCATCATCATGACCGACGCCGACGTGGACGGCAGCCACATCCGCACCCTGCTGCTCACCTTCTTCTTCCGGCAGATGCGGCAGCTGCTGGACGAGGGGTACATCTACATCGCGCAGCCGCCGCTGTACCTGGTCAAGAAGGGGAAGCAGGAGCGCTACGCCTACAGCGACGCCGAGCGCGACGAGATCCTGGCCGCCTTCCGCGGCCCCGCCGGCGACGGCGCCGAGGGAAAGAGCGAGCGGGGCATTCACGTGCAGCGCTACAAGGGCCTGGGCGAGATGAACCCCGAGCAGCTGTGGAAGACCACCATGGACCCCGAGGTCCGCACGCTGCTGCAGGTGACCATGGAAGACGCCGTCGAGGCCGACGCCGTGTTCACCAAGCTGATGGGCGAAGAGGTGGAGCCCCGCCGCCAGTTCATCGAAGCCAACGCCCGCTACGTCCGCAACCTGGACGTCTGAGCGCGGCTCTCGTGGCCGATATGGAACGAGCCTGCCGGCACCTGCCGGCGGGCTCGTTTTCCTTCGGAAACAAGGCGCTCTCCACCGTGTTGCCGAAGCTTGCCTGCGCTCTATGGGTGCATTACCATACAGGCATACCTGTATGTAGGTATACCTGTATGTAGGCACGAAGATATGGATCTGGTGGATCGAGAGCGCGAAACCGCCGAGCTGCGGGCACTGGCGGACAGCGGTACCCTCAAGCTGGCGCTGCTGTACGGGCGCAGGCGGGTGGGCAAGACGTATCTGCTCACCAGCATCTGGGATCCGGAGCGGGCGTTCTACTTCACGGCGTCGGCGACGGCTCCGGAGATCAACCGCCGCGTGCTCATCGAAGAAGCCGCGCGCTGGTCGGGCGAAGAGCTGCGCCCGCAGGAGCACGGCACCTGGCGCAGCGTCTTTCGCGCGCTGCTGGAGATGGCGCCCGACCGTCCCATCGTGGTGGTGCTCGACGAGTTCCAGTACCTCGCCACCGGCGAAGCGGGGCTCAGGGAGGTCGCGTCGGAGCTGAACGCGGTGTGGGAGGGAAGGAGCCGCCGGTCCGCCGGCCTGCTGCTGGTTCTCGCGGGCTCCGCCATCCACACCCTCGAAGCGCTCAAGGACGGCGGCTCGCCGCTCTACGGCCGCCTGAACTGGTCGCGGCAGCTGTGCCCGTTCGACTACCACGACGCCGCGCGAATGGTGCGGGGCTACGGCGCCGTCGACCGCATCCGTACGTACGCGGCGTTCGGCGGCGTTCCCCGCTACCTGCGTCCCGTGGACCCGCGCCGAAAGCTCGACGACAACATCGTGGACCTGCTCCTCTCGCCGACCGGCGAGGTGCGTCTGCAGCTGGAGACGGTGCTGAGCCAGGAAGAAGGCCTGCGCGAGTACACGCGCTACCAGGGCATCCTCAGCGCGATCGGCGTCAAGCGTCGTCTCCTGGGGCAGATCGCGGCCGACCAGGGGCAGGCGCTGGACGGCAACTTTCGCCGGATCGTGGACCGCCTGGTCGAAATGGGCTACGTGGAGACGGAGCGCAACTTCGACGAGGGCGGCAACCGGGCCCTGCGGTACCGCATCGAAGACCCGGCGCTCCGGATGTACTACGGCCTGGTGCTCCCCAACGAATCGGCCATCGCCAGCGTGGGCGCACAAACGGTCTGGCGGGAGCGGCTGGCGAGCCAGGCGTTTCCGGCGTACGTCGGCCAGCACGTTTTCGAAGACGTGGTGCGCCAGGCGTACCTGCGGCACCAGTCCGTGCGCGGCCTGCCCCTGGTGGAGCGGTGGGGGCGCTGGGCGGGGGCCGACGCCGCGCGGCAGGACGTGGAGATCGACGTGGTGGCGCGGCTGCTGGACGGCGGCGTGATGACGGGCTCGGTGAAGATGCGGACGCGGCCCGCGGACGCCACGGTGCTCCTGGAGCATCTGGGCGCGCTCAGGCGGCTGGCCGACAGCGGGCGCGCGTGGGCGCGCGAAGCGCTGGACGCGCGGGCTCCGCTGCTGTTCGTCTCCGCGGCCGGCTTCAAGGACTCGTTTCGCCACGCCGCAGCGGACCTCGGCCACCCTCTGATCCTGTGGTCGGTCGACGACCTCTTCCGAGAGGGTGTTGCTAAACCTCAAATCCATAACGAAGCGGTGACTTCCTGAGGGAGCGCACCACGTCCAACCAGAAGCCACACTACGGATTGCGCGCGACCGAAGGACCTCGTTTCGGTGGCGCAGGGGCCAGATCAGGGCACGGGACCAGCCCCGTCGTTCTGCTG
>NZ_DASWNM010000057.1:0-34003 GCF_036399255.1 Longimicrobium sp. | reverse complement strand
CAGTTGTATCGTTGCCTACGGCGCGCGCAGCCCGACCCGGAGCGCAGCGGAGGGACACGCCCACATTCGCCGTTCGTCCTTTTGGTTCCGGCTACGCCGGGTTAGGGAATAGGGAATAGGGAATAGGGAATAGGGGACAGGGGACAGGGGACAGGGGACAGGGGACAGGGGACAGGGGACAGGGGACAGGGGAGTACCAACTTCGCCAAACCTGTCATTCTGAGGGAGGCGCCGCGCAGGGCTTTCCGTCCGCCCGAGAGCATGGCGCCGACCGAAGAATCTTTGTCGGGAACGGCAGGACCTGTCCGTCACGGTGTGTTCCCGGGCGATGCCCGGGAGAGAGTTCCGCGCGAGGGGAGGGAGGCTCCGCGGATTGGGATGGGCCGGGGCGGTACCACCGTTCCGCCAAACCTGTCATTCTGAGGGAGGCGTCGCGCAGGGCTTTCCGTCGCCCGAGAGCATGGCGCCAACCGAAGAATCTTTGTCGGGAACGGCAGGACCTATCCCTCACGGTGTGTTCCCGGGCCATGCCCGGGAGGGGGGTTCGCGCGAGAGGAGGGAGGCTCCGCGGATTGAGGGTGGCGGATTGGGATGAGGATGGGGTGGTACAAGGTCTCGCCAAACCTGTCATTCTGAGGGAGGCGCCGCGCAGTGCTTTCTGTTCGCCCTGAAGCATGGCGCCGACCGAAGAATCTTTATCGGGAACGGCAGGACCTGTCCGTCACGGTGTGTTCCCGGGCGATGCCTGGGAGAGGATTCCGCGCGAGGGAGGGAGATTCTTCGGCCGCGCTACTGGCTCCGCGGCTTCCCCAGAAGCGCGGGGTGGGCGCTTCCTCAGAATGACAGGTGTTTCCGCGGAATTGGGGCCGGGGCGGTACCACGTCTCGCCAAACCTGTCATTCTGAGGGAGGCGCCGCGCAGGGCTTTCCGTCCGCCCGAGAGCATGGCGCCGACCAAAGAATCTTTGTCGGGCACGGCAGGACCTGTCCGTCACGGTGTGTTCCCGGGCGATGCCCGGGAGAGGGTTCCGCGCGAGGGAGGGAGGCTCCGCGGATTGGGGGTGGCGGATTGGGATGCGGATGGGATGAGGATGGGGTGGTACCACGTCCCGCCAAACCTGTCATTCTGAGGGAGGCGCCGCGCAGTGCTTTCTGTTCGCCCTGAAGCATGGCGCCGACCGAAGAATCTTTATCGGGAACGGCAGGATCTGTCCGTCACGGTGTGTTCCCGGGCGATGCCCGGGGGAGAGCTCCGTGCGAGGGGAGGGAGATTCTTCGGTCGCGCTACTGGCTCCGCGGCTTCCCCGGAAGCGCGGGGTGGGCGCTTCCTCAGATGACAGGTGTTTCCGCGGAATTGGGGACGGGGCGGTACCACGTCTCGCCAAACCTGTCATTCTGAGGGAGGCGCCGCGCAGGGCTTTCCGTCCGCCCGAGCGCATGGCGCCGACCGAAGAATCTTTGTCGGGAACGGCAGGACCTGTCCGTCACGGTGTGTTCCCGGGCGATGCCCGGGAGAGGGTTCCGCGCGAGGGGAGGGAGATTCTTCGGTCGCTACTGGCTCCGCGGCTTCCCCGGAAGCGCGGGGTGGGGCGCTTCCTCAGAATGACAGGTAGTTCCGCGGATTTGGGATGGGGAGGTAAGGCGGCGGGATCCTGCCGTCGCGCGGGGTTCCCGGGCGCTGCCTGGGGAGGGCTCCGCGGATTGGGGTGGCGGATTGGGATGGCGGGACCGACCTGGATTGTTGACGCACATGCGCGCCCCACGCGGGCGCTGAAGGACCCATGGACCGCAAGAACGTAGAAGACCTGTACCCGCTGTCTCCGCTGCAGCAGGGAATGCTGTTCCACACGCTGTACTCGCCGGGCTCCGGCGCGTACGTCGAGCAGACCGTGCTGGTGCTGGCCGGCCGGCCGCGCGCGGCGGAGCTTCGCCGCGCGTGGGAGCTGGTGACGGAGCGGCATCCCATCCTGCGCACCGGCTTCGTGTGGGAAGGCGTCCCCAAGCCGCTGCAGGTGGTCTTCCGCAAGGTCGACCTCCCCTTCGTCACCGAAGACTGGAGCGGGCTGCCGGCGGAAGAGCGGGAGGCGCGGTATCAGCGGTTCATGGCCGACGACCGGGCGCGCGGCTTCGACCTGCTGCGCGCGCCGCTGATGCGCTTTGCCCTCATCCGCACCGCGCCCGGCGAGCACAGGCTGGTGTGGACGTCGCACCACGTCCTTACCGACGGCTGGTCGCTGCCGCTGGTGCTCAACGACTTCATCGCGCTGTACGACGGGCTGCTGCGGGGTGCCCCGCCGCGGCTGCGCCCGGTGCGGCCGTTTCGCGAGTACATCGCCTGGCTCAACCGGCAGGACGCGGCGGCGGCGGAGCGGTACTGGCGCGCGCGGCTGGCCGACTGGGAAGCGCCCACCCCCCTGCCGCTGGACCGCGCCCCCGCCCGCGCCGGCCAGCCCGCGCGCGACCACGCCATCGCGGAGCTCCTGCTTCCCCCCGACGCCGTGGCGGCGCTGGACGATGCCGCGCGGCGGATGCGGGTGACCGCCAGCGCCGTCCTGCAGGGCGCCTGGGCGGCCGTGCTGGCGCGGATGACGGCGGCGGAGGACGTGGTCTTCGGCACCACCGTCAGCGGGCGGCCGCCCGAGCTGCCGGGGGTGCAGGAGATGGTGGGGATGTTCATCAACACCATCCCCGTGCGCGTGCGGGTGGACGACGGCGCGGAGGTGGGCGACTGGCTGCGTGGCATCCACCGCGCGCACGCCGCCGCCGGCGAGTTCGAGCACGCGCCCCTGGCCGACGTGCAGAAGTGGGCCGGCGCCCGCGCCGACGCCGGGCTCTTCGAGACGCTGCTGGTCTACGAGAACTACCCCATCCCCATGGGCGGGGACGACGAGGACGACGGCCCCCAGCCGGACGGCGCGCTGGAGCTGGTGGGGATGGAGGGCACCGAGCGCACCGACCTGCCGCTTTCCCTGGCCGTGGCCCCCGCGCCCGGCGGAATGCGCCTTTCCGCCACCTTCGACCAGGGCCGCCTGCACGCCGACGATGCGCGCCGCATCTTGGCCGGCCTGGCGGAAGTCGTCGGCCAGATCACCGGCGGCGCGGCGGCGCGCGTGGCGGAGCTGTCGCCGTTCACCGACGACGAGCGGCGCCGCCCGCTGGCGTGCTGGTCCGGCCGGGTGGCGCCGCCGGTGCGCGAGACGATCCCCTCCCTCTTCCGCGCCGCCGCGTCCGCATCCCCGGACGCCGTCGCCGTGCGGGCGGAGGACGCCACGCTGACGTACGCGCAGCTGGACGCGGCGGCCAACCGCCTCGCGCACCACCTGCGGGCGCTGGGCGTGGGGATGGACGGCCGGGTGGGCGTGTCGATGGAGCGCTCGTCGCGGCTCGTCGTCGCGCTGCTGGGCGTCCTGAAGGCCGGCGCCGCGTACGTGCCGCTGGATCCCACCTATCCCCCGGAGCGGCTGGACTACATGCGCCGCGACTCCGGGACCGGACTTGTCCTGGTAGATGGGGACGCCCCGGCGTGGACGGCGGGCGCGCGCGTGGTCTCCCTGGCGGCGGACGCGGCGGAGATCGATGCGCAGCCGGGGGAAGATCCAGGGCTGGCGTACGATCCCGAGGCGCTTTCGTACGTAATGTACACCTCGGGCTCCACCGGCACCCCCAAGGGCGTCGCGGTGCCGCACCGCGCCGTCGTGCGGCTGGTGCGCGGGTCCGACTTCGCCCGCTTCGGGGCGGACGAGACCTTTCTGCTGCTGGCGCCCGTCGCCTTCGACGCGTCCACGTTCGAGATCTGGGGCGCGCTGCTGAACGGCGGCACGCTCGCCGTCCATCCGCCGGAAGTGCCGGACCCGGCGCGGCTGGGCGCGTTCCTGCGCGCGCGCGGCGTGACCACGCTCTGGCTTTCCGCCGGCCTCTTTCACCAGGTGGCGGATGCGGACCCGGCCGCCTTCGCGGGCGTGCGGCAGCTGCTGGCGGGGGGCGACACCGTCTCGCCCGCGCACGTGCGGCGCGTGCTGGACGCGTGCCCGGGGCTGCGGGTGATCGATGGCTACGGGCCCACGGAGAACACGACGTTCACCGCCTGCCACACCGTCCGCGCCGAAGACCTGGAGCGCGGCGCCATCCCCGTGGGCCGGCCGGTCGCGGGGACGCAGGCGTACGTGGTGGATGCGCGGATGCGCCCCGTCCCCGCGGGCGTGCCGGGCGAGCTGTACGCGGGCGGCACGGGGCTGGCCCGCGGCTACCTGGGGCGCCCCGCGCTGACGGCGCAGTCGTTCGTCCCCGATCCCTTCTCCGGCGTGCCCGGCGCACGCCTGTACCGCACCGGCGACCGCGCGCGCTGGCTGGACGACGGCACGCTGGAGTTCGGCGGGCGGCTGGACCAGCAGGTCAAGATCCGCGGCTTCCGCATCGAGCCGGGGGAGATCGAGGCCGCGCTCCGTGCGCACCCCCAGGTGGGCGACGCGGTGGTGGACGCGCGCACGGACGGCGCGGCGGGGCGGCGGCTGGTGGCGTACGTCATCCCCCGCGACGGCGCCGCCCCCTCCGCCGCGGAGATGCGGGACGCGCTGGCCGGGCGGCTTCCCGCGCACATGGTCCCCTCCGCCTTCGTGGTGCTGGACGCGCTGCCGCTGACGCCCAACGGCAAGGTGGACCGCCGCGCCCTTCCCGAGCCGGAGACGGAGGCCGGCGCCGGCCCCGCGCCCCGCACGCCCACGGAAGAGGTGCTGGCCGGGCTGTGGAGCGAGGTGCTGGGCATCGCCCTGCCTGGCCGCGACGACGACTTCTTCCACCTGGGCGGCCACTCGCTCCTGGCCACGCGCCTCGCCTCCCGCATCCGCCAGGCGTTCGCGGTAGAGGTGCCGCTGCGCGCCGCGTTCGAGGCGCCCACGCTGGCGGCGATGGCGGAGCGGGTGGACGGGGCGCTGCGCGGCGCGGCCGGCGTCGCCTTTCCGCCGGTGACGGCGGTGGGCGGCAACGACCTGCCGCTCTCGTTCTCGCAGGAGCGGCTCTGGTTCTTCGACCGGCTGGAGCCGGGGAACAGCGTCTACAACATCCCGTTTCCCACGCGGCTCGTCGGCGCGCTGGACGTGGACGCGCTGCGGCGGGCGCTGGGCGAGATCGTCCGCCGCCACGAGACGCTGCGCACCAATTTCGTGGAGGTGGACGGCCGCGTGGTGCAGCGCATCCATCCCCCGCGGGACGTTCCGCTGCCGGTGGACGACCTTTCGATGCTGGCGGAGGACGCGCGCGAGGCGGAGCTGCTGCGGCGGCTGGAGGCGTGGACGCTGCTGCCGTACGACCTGGCGCGCGACCCGCTGCTCCGCGCCGGCCTGGTCCGCCTGGCCGGCGACGAGCACGTGCTGCTGGGCGCCATGCACCACATCGTCAGCGACGGGTGGAGCATGGGCGTGTTCTGGCGCGAGCTGGCGGTGCTGTACGAGGCGTTCGCCGCCGGCCGGCCCTCGCCGCTGCCGCCGCTGGCGCTGCAGTACGGCGACGTGGCGGTGTGGCAGCGGCGGTACCTGGACGGCGAAACCGTGCAGCGGCAGGTGGAGTGGTGGCACGAGCGGATGAAGGGCGCCCCCGCGCTGCTGGAGCTGCCCACCGACCGTCCGCGCCCCGCCATCCAGAGCTACCGCGGCGCGCTGCTTCCCGTGGTGCTGCCGGCGGAGCTGGCGGAGGGCGCGCGGGGCGTGGCGCGCGGCCAGGGGGCCACGCTGTTCATGGCGCTGGTGGCCGCGTGGAGCGCGCTGCTGGGCCGCTGGGCCGGGCAGGACGACGTGGTGGTGGGCATGCCCATCGCCGGGCGCACGCAGCGCGAGACGGAAGAGCTCATCGGCCTGTTCGTCAACACGCTCCCCATCCGCGCCCGGCTGGACGGCGCCCCCTCGTTCCGCGCGCTGCTGGGCCGCGTGCGCGAGGCCACCCTGGGCGCGTACGCCCACCAGGACCTGCCGTACGACCGGCTGGTGGAGGAGCTTCGCCCCGGGCGCAGCCTTGCCCACGCGTCGCTGTACCAGGTGATGCTGGCCTTCAACAACACCACCGGCGGCGAGGCGCTGGACCTGCCCGGTCTGCGGCTGGAGGGGGTGGCGGAGGCGGGCGGCGTGGCGCGGCTCGACCTTACGCTCAGCCTGGCGCCTGCGGCGGACGGCGGGCTGCACGGCACGCTGGAGTACGCCACCGACCTGTTCGACGCCGCCACGGCCGAACGGCTGGTGCGCCACCTGGAAACGCTGCTGGCCGCCGCCGTCGCCCAGCCCGACGCGCCCCTGTCGTCGCTCCCCCTGCTGTCGGAGGACGAACAGGCGCGGCTGGCGGCGTGGAACGCCACGGAGCGCGGCTACGCGCCCGGCTTCGTCCATCACGCCATCGAACGGCAGGCGATGGAAACCCCGGACGCCGTCGCGCTGACCTTCGAGGGCGCGCACGTCACCTATGCCGACCTGGACCGCCGCGCCAGCCATCTCGCCCACCGCCTGCGCCGCGCCGGCGTGGGCCCCGAGGCGCGCGTGGGATTGATGCTGGAGCGCTCGCCGGAGATGGTGATCGCCATCCTGGCCGTGCTCAAGGCCGGCGGCGCGTACGTCCCGCTGGACCCCGGCTATCCGGCGGAACGCCTGGCCTACATGCTGGCGGACGCGCGCGTAGCGGTGCTCCTGACGCACTCGAATCTCGCGCACCTGGCCGGCGACTACGCCGCCCCCGTGCTGTTGCTGGACGCCCCAGAGGATGACCTCCGCTCCGAAGCGCAGGCTATTCCCTATTCCCTGTTCCCTATTCCCTCTCCCGAGGGCCTGGCCTACGTCATCTACACCTCCGGCAGCACCGGCCGTCCCAAGGGCGCCATGAACGCGCACCGCGGAATCTGGAACCGCGTGGTGTGGATGCAGGACGAGTACGGGCTGGACGCCTCGGACGTGGTGCTGCAGAAGACGCCGTTCTCGTTCGACGTGTCGGTGTGGGAGTTCCTGTGGCCGCTGACGGCCGGCGCGCGGATGGTGCTGGCCCGCCCCGGCGCGCACGGCGACCCCGCGTACCTGGCCGATCTCATCCGCGCGGAGGGGGTCACGACGCTGCACTTCGTCCCCTCCATGCTGCAGGCGTTCCTCGAGGCGCCGGCGCTGGCGGAGCGCTGCGCCTCCGTCCGCCGGGTGATGGCGTCGGGCGAGGCGCTGCCGGCGGACCTGGTGGCGCGCTTCCATGCGCGCATGCCCTCATCCACCGAGCTGCACAACCTGTACGGCCCCACCGAGGCGGCCGTGGACGTGACGTACTGGCCGTGCGCGGCGGATGAAGAGCGCGCCTCCATCCCCATCGGCCGCCCCGTAGCCAACACGCGCATCCACGTGCTGGACCGGCGCGGCGCCCCCGCGCCGGTCGGCGTGCCGGGCGAGCTGCACATCGCCGGGGTGCAGGTGGGGCGCGGCTACCTGGACCGCCCCGCGCTCACGGCGGAAAAGTTCGTCCCCGATCCCTTCTCCGCCGGTCCCGGCGCGCGGATGTACCGCACGGGCGACCTGGCGCGGTGGCTGGCGGACGGCACGCTGGAGTACCGCGGCCGCATGGACCACCAGGTCAAGGTGCGCGGCTTTCGCATCGAGCTGGGCGAGATCGAGGCGGCGCTGGCCGCGCACCCGGCGGTCCGCGAGGCCGTGGTCCTGGCGCGCCAGGACCGGCCGGGCGATCCGCGGCTGGTGGGATACGTCGTTCCCGCGGATGGGTCGGTGGACCTGGACGCGCTGCGCGGCGGGGTGCGCGGGCGGCTGCCGGAGTACATGGTCCCCTCCGCCTTCGTGCTGATGGCGGATGGATTTCCGCTCACCCCCAGCGGCAAGGCGGACCGCCGCGCCCTTCCCGCGCCCGACGCGGCGGACGGGGCCGGCTTCGTGGCGCCGCGCACGCCCACGGAGCAGGTGCTGGCGGCGCTGTGGGCCGGGCTGCTGGGCGTGGAGCGGGTGGGCGCCGCGGACGAGTTCTTCGACCTGGGCGGCCACTCGCTGCTGGCCACGCGCGTGGTGTCCGCCGTGCGCGAGAGCTTTGGCGTGGAGCTGCCGGTGCGCGCCGTCTTCGAGCATCCCACGCTGCAGGCGCTGGCGGCGGAGGTGGACCGCGCGCTCCGTGCGGACGGCGCGGCCGAGGCGCCGCCCATCACCCCCGTGCCGCGCGACGGCGGCCTGCCGCTGAGCTTTGCGCAGGAGCGGCTGTGGTTCGTGGACCGGCTTGAGCCCGGCAGCCCCGTCTACCACATGCCGCTGCACTACCGGCTGACGGGCTCGCTGGACGCGGACGCCCTGCGCCGCGCGCTGGCCGAAGTGGTGCGCCGCCACGAGTCGCTGCGCACGTCGCTTCCCTTTACGGGCGAGGCCCCGGTGCAGCGCATCGCCGCGTCGGTGGATGTGGAGCTGCCCATCCACGACCTGCGCCACCTGGCGGACGAGGCGGAGCGCGACGCGGCGGCGGAGCGCTTGATCGACGAGGTGTCGAACCGCGCCTTCGACCTGGAGCGCGGGCCGCTCTTCCGGGCCGCGCTGGTGCGGATGGCGGATGACGAGCACCTGCTGGTCATCACCCTGCACCACGTGATCGCCGACGGGTGGTCCATCGGCGTGCTGTGGAGCGAGCTGTCGGCGATCTACACCGCGTTCGTGGAGGGGAATCCGTCGCCGCTGCCGGAGCTGCCGGTGCAGTACGGCGACTTTGCGCAGTGGCAGCGCGGCTGGCTTGTCGGGGACGAACTGGAGCGGCAGCTGGCCTACTGGCGCCGCCGCCTGGCCGGCGCGCCGCCGCTGCTGGAGCTGCCCACGGACCGCCCGCGCCCCGCCGTGCAGACGTACGTGGGCGCCGAGGCCGCCATCCACCTGGAAGGCGCCGACGCCGAGGCCATCCGCGCGCTGGGCCGGCGCGAGGGATCGACGCTGTTCATGGTGCTGCTGGCGGCGATGAACGTCGTCTTCTCACGCCTGGCCGGGCAGGACGACGTGGTGATCGGCACCCCCATCGCCGGGCGCACGCGGGCCGAGACGGAGGGGATGATCGGCCTCTTCCTGAACTCGCTCGCCCTGCGGACGGACCTGAGCGGCGAACCCACCTTCCGCCAGCTGCTGCGCCGCGTCCGCGAGGCCACGCTCGAGGCGTACGCGCACCAGGACCTCCCCTTCGAGCGCATTCTCGAGGAGCTGTCGCCCGAGCGGTCGCTGAGCCATTCGCCGCTGTTCCAGGTGATGCTGAACCTGGCCAACTTTGGCGAGGGCGACGTGTCCCTGCCGGGCATCGAGGTGCAGGGCATCGTCACCGACGCCGCGCTCGCCAGCAAGTTCGACCTTACGCTGTACGCCGCCGAGGGGCCCGACGCCATCGGCATGTACCTGGTCTACAACACCGCCCTGTTCGATGCGGATCGCGCGCGCATCATGCTCGCCCAGATCGTCGGCGTGCTGCGCCAGGCGGCGGAAGATGCCGAGCAGCCCATCGCCCGCCTCTCCCTGCTGACGGACGACGCGCTCCCCGTCCTCCCCGATCCCGCCGCCGCGCTGTCGGCGGAGTGGCGCGGCAGCGTCCCGCAGATCTTCGCCGCCCACGCCGCCCGCACCCCCGACGCGCTGGCCGTGGAGGATCCGCGGGAGCGCTGGACCTACGCCGAGCTGGATGCCGACACCACCCGCATCGCGCATCGGTTGATCGCGGACGGCGTCGCGCCGGGAGACGTCGTCGCCATCCTCGGCCACCGCTCCGCCGCCCTCGTTCGCGCGCTGCTGGGGACGATGAAGACGGGCGCCGCGTTCCTGGTCCTGGACCCCGCGTATCCGCCCGCGCGCCTGGCCGAGTACGTCCGCATCGCCCGCCCCACCGGCTTCCTCCCCCTCGTCGCCGCCGGCGAGGTTCCGGCGGAAGTGGTGGATGCCCTGCGCGAGACCGTCGTGTCCACGCACCCGCTCGACATCCGCCGAGTGGATTTTGTGGACAAAGCGGCCAACTCTGCCGGCGCGCACCAACCTCCCCCAGCAGTTTTGGGGGAGGTGGCGAGCCTAAGCGAGCCGGTGGGGGCGCCTGCCCGTGGCCCGACATCGTCCGAAGCGCAGATTGCCCCGCAGGTCGAGATCGGCCCCGGCTCGCTGGCCTACCTGTCGTTCACGAGCGGCACCACGGGCAAGCCCAAGGCGGTGATGGGCCGCCACGGCTCGCTGACGCACTTCACGCCCTGGCTGGCGGAGCGCTTCGAACTGGGCGCCGCCGACCGCTTCAGCCTGCTGTCCGGCCTGGCGCATGACCCGCTGCACCGCGACGTGTTCACGCCGCTGCAACTCGGCGCCGCGGTCGTCGCCCCCGATCCTGACGAAGTGGGCACCCCCGGCTACCTGGCGCAGTGGATGCGCGCCGCTGGCGTCACCGTCGCGCACCTGACCCCCGCAATGGGCCAGCTGCTCACCACCTCCAGCGATGAGCAGACGGCGGACGTTCCGCATCTGTCTGACGCGCCGCGAGCCCAGCCGCACACCCAACCTCCCCCAGCAGTTTTGGGGGAGGTGGCGAGCCTAGGCGAGCCGGTGGGGGCGCCCGCCGCCGGCACCGCATCGTCCGAAGCGCAGCCGCAGTTTGCGGAGCGAGGAGGCCGTGGGGATGGCCCCTCGTCCACCGTCGATTCGCTTCGCCGCGCCTTCTTCGTGGGCGACGTGCTCACGCGCACCGACGTGGCGCGGATGCATCGTCTCGCGCCGAACCTGACCGTCGTCAACTACTACGGATCGACCGAGACCCAGCGCGCCGTCGCCCACTTCGTCGTTCCGCGTGATCTCGATCAGCTCGCGAAGGACATCATCCCCGTCGGCACGGGCATCCCCGACGTGCAGGTGCTCATCCGCAACGCAGCGGGCGAGCGCGTGGGCATCGGCGAGGTGGGCGAGATGTGGATGCGCAGCCCGCACATCGCGCTTGGATACCTGGGCGATCCGGAGCTGACCGCCGCGCGCTTCGTCGCGAACCCCTGGACCGGCGACGCGGCCGATCCGGCCTACCGCACCGGCGACCTGGGCCGCTACCGCCCGGACGGCGTGGCGGAGATCGCCGGCCGTGCGGACCAGCAGGTGAAGATCCGCGGCTTCCGCATCGAGCCGGGCGAGATCGAGGCTGCCCTGCGCGCCCATTCCGCCATCCGCGACACCGTCGTCGTCGCCCGCGGCGATGCGGACGCCAAGCGGCTGGTCGCCTACGTCGTCGCGGAAGGCGATGATGCGCCGACCTCGGACGTGCTGCGCGAATGGCTGCGCGGGAGCGTGCCGGACTACATGGTGCCGTCCGCGTGGGTCTTCCTCCCCGCGCTGCCGGTGACGCCCAACGGCAAGGTGGATCGCAAGGCGCTGCCCGAGCCGGAGGCGGACACTGCTCGCCAGTTCGTCGCGCCGCGTACGCAGACGGAAGCGACGCTGGCGGAGATCTGGGCCGGGCTGATGAGCGTGGAGCAGGTGGGCGCGGAGGACGACTTCTTCGCGCTCGGCGGCCACTCGCTGCTGGCCACGAAGCTGGTGGCGCGCGTGCGTGACCGCTTCGGCGTGGAGCTGCCGCTGCGCATGCTCTTCGAGGCGCCGGTGCTCGCCGCGCTGGCGGCCCAGATCGACCAGCGCGCGGGGGGCGAGCGCGGACCGGAGGCGCCGCCGCTCGTCCACATTCCGCACGAAGGCACCGCGCCCGCGTCGTTCGCGCAGGAGCGGCTCTGGTTCGTCGACCGGATGGAGGGCGGCGGCGCTGTCTACCACATCCCGACCGCGCAACTGCTGACGGGCCCGGTGGACGCCGAGGCCATGCGCCGCGCAGTGGAAGAGGTGGTGCGCCGGCACGAGACGCTACGGACCGCGCTTCCCGAGGTGGACGGCGTGCCGGTGCAGCGCATCTCGCCCCCGGGCCGCGTGGAGGTGCCGTTCATCGACCTCTCCTCGTTGGCGGAAGAGGAGCGCGACGCGGAGGGCGCGCGGCTGGCGGAGCAAAGCGCCAACGAGCCGTTCGATCTGGAGAACGGCCCGCTCTTCCGCGCCTCTCTGGTGCGGCTGTCGGAGGACGAGCACCTGCTGCTGGTGAACCTGCACCACGCCATCGGCGACGGCTGGTCGATGCGCGTGCTGCTGGGCGAGATCTCCACGTTCCACGCCGCCTTCCTCCGCGGCGAGCCGTCGCCCCTGCCGCCGCTGCCGATCCAGTACGCGGACTACGCGGCGTGGCAGCGCGCGTGGCTTTCCGGCCCCGTGCTGGACGCGCAGCTGTCGTACTGGCGCGATGCGCTGGCCGGCGCGCCGCCGCTGCTCCATCTGCCCACCGACCGCCCGCGTCCGCCGGTGCAGGGCCACCGCGGCGCCTCCGAGGCGCTGTTCCTGGAGCCCGCCGAGGCGGCGCGCGTGCTGGCGCTCGCCCGCGGTGAAGGCGCCACGCTGTTCATGGTGCTGCTGGCCGCGCTGGACGTGGTGCTGGCGCGCTGGTCCGGGCAGCAGGACGTGGTGATCGGTACGCCTGTGGCCGGACGTACGCGCTCCGAATTGGAGGGGCTCATCGGCCTCTTCCTCAACTCGCTCGCGCTGCGGACGGACCTCTCGGGCGATCCGTCGTTCCGCGCCTTGCTCGGTCGCGTGCGGCAGGCCACGCTGCAGGCGTACGCGCACCAGGACCTGCCCTTCGAGCGCATTCTGGAAGACCTGAAGCCGGAGCGCAGCCAGGCGCACACCCCCGTCTTCCAGGTGATGCTGAACCTGCTGAACTACGGGGATGGCGGATCGGCCGCGCCGGAAGGCGAGATGACCTCGCTGGGTGCCGGCGTGCAGCTGGCCAGCAAGTTCGACATCACGCTGTACGCGGCGGAGATGGAGGGCGGGATCAGCCTGCACGCCGTGTACGACGCGGACCTGTTCGACGCCGCGCGGATGCGCTCTCTGCTGGCGCAGATCGCCGGCGTCCTCCGCCAGTCCGCGGACGACGCGGACCGCCCCGCGACCGCCCTCACGCTGGTGACGGAAGAGGATCGCGCGGTGGTGGACACGGACGCATCCCCCGTCGTCGTTCGCACCCGCGCGGGCGAGCCGGCCGGCATCGGCGAACTGGGCGAGGTGTGGATGCGCGGCCCCGACGGCGCGCTCCGGCCGATGGGTGGCGCTGGCCGCTACCGCCCCGACGGTTCGGTAGAGTTGGCGACGGCACCGGCGCCCGCTCCCGCCATGGATCTGAAGGCTGTCGTCGTTCCCCCCTCTCCGCGAGGAACGAGCGGGGAGGGGCCCACCGCGACATTCTCGCAGACGGAGCGCGCCATCGCCGCCATCTGGGGCGAGGTGCTGGGAGTCGCGCCGGAGCGCATCACCGCGGACGCGGACTTCTTTGCGCTGGGCGGGCACTCGCTGCGGGCCACGCAGGTGCTGTCGCGCATCCGCGCGCGGCTGGGTGTAGCGCTCCCCATCCGCGCCTTCTTCACCACGCCCACCGTCGCCGCGCTGGCGTCCGCCGTGGACGCGCAGGTACCGCCTGCATCCACCGAAGCATCCGTATCGACCGAAACCGCCACGGCGACGAGCCCGGCGGAATCCGCACTCCCGCACTCACGCACTGACGCACTCACGCACTCCGTGGCCGACGCACAACCGCACTCCGTGGCCGACGAACCCCCGGCCTATCCCCCCGGCGTCTACCCGCTGTCGTTCGCGCAGCAGCGGCTGTGGGTGCTGATGCAGCTGGGGAGCACCGCCGCGTACCACCTGGCCTCCGCGCTGCGGATGACGGGGGAGCTGGACGAGTGGGCGCTGGAGCGCGCGCTGGACGAGCTGGTCCGCCGGCACGAGACGCTGCGCACGCGCATCGAAGTGCGCGACGGCACCCCGGTGCAGGTGGTGCAGCCCCCGCGCCCCCTGCGCCTGCGCACCGAGGACGTGCGCCCCGCCGCGGACGAATCCGTGGACGACGCGCTGCGGCGGATGGCGGAGGAAGAGGCGGCGCGGCCGTTCGCCGACGGCGGGCCCTTCCTGCGCGTGCGCCTGCTGCGCGCCGCGGACGACGACCACGTGCTGCTGTGGACCGTGCACCACCTGATGGCCGACGGGTGGTCGCTGGGCATCTTTCAGAACGAGATGCTGGCGCTGTACCACTCGTTCGTGACGGACGCGGACTCGCCGCTGGAGCCGCTGCGGGTGCAGTACGGCGACCACGCGCTGGCGCAGCGCCGCGAGCTGAGCGGCGGCGCGCTGGACGCGCTGGTGGGCTGGTGGAAGGACCGGCTGGCCGGCGCGCCCGCGCTGCTGGAGCTGCCCACGGACCGCCCGCGCCCCGCCCAGCCCAGCGGCGAGGGCTCGTCGTTCTGGTTCGACTTTCCCGAGGGGACCGCGGCGCGCGTGGCCGGGCTGGCGCGCGCGCGGGGCGCCACGCCGTTCATGGTGCTGCTGGCCGCCTTCCAGGCACTGCTCTCGCGCTGGTCCGGGCAGGACGACGTGGTGGTGGCCACCCCCATCGCCAACCGCACCCGGCCTGAGCTGGAGCCGCTCATCGGCTTCTTCGCCAACACCCTGGCCCTGCGCGGCGACCTCTCCGGCGATCCCACCTTCGACGCGCTGCTGGCGCGCGTGCGCGAGGCCACGCTGGGCGCCTACGAGCACCAGGACGTCCCCTTCGAGCGGCTGGTGGAAGCGCTGAACCCCGAGCGCTCGCTGAGCCACGGCGCCATCTTCCAGGTGATGTTCGCGCTGCAGAACGCGCCGCGGGCGGAGGGCGGCGCGCCGCTGCAGGGGCTCACCCTTTCCGGCCTGCCGCGCGCCCGCGAGACGTCGCAGTTCGACCTGTTCCTGGCGGTGCACGAGTTCCCGGACGGCCTGGCCGCGCGGCTGGAGTACGCCACCGACCTGTTCGATCCCGCGTCCATGGAGCGGTTCGCCGAGCAGTTCGTCCGCCTGGTGGATGCCGCGCTGGATACCCCGGACGCGCCGGTCGCCGCGCTGCCGCTGATGGACGACGCGCAGCGCCGGACGCTGCTGGACGACCTTGCCGGCCCGCGCCGCCCGGTCCCGGACGCGCCGCTGCACGGGCGCTTCGAAGTGCAGGCCCGGCGCACGCCGGACGCGGAGGCCGTCGTTTTCCGCGACACCGCGCTCACCTACGCGCAGCTGGACGCGCGCGCCAACCGGCTGGCGCACCACCTGCGCGCCCGCGGCGCCGGGCTCGAGGTCCGGGTGGGCATCTGCCTGGAGCGGTCGGTCGAGACGGTGGTGGCCATCCTGGCCGTGCTCAAGGCCGGCGCCGCGTACCTGCCGCTGGATCCCGCGTACCCGGCGGACCGCCTGGCGTACATGCTGGAGGATTCGGGCGCGTCGCTGCTGGTGACGCAGTCGTCGCTCGGCGCGCTGCTCCCGGCGGCGGAGGTGCGGACGGTGCGGGTGGATGACGACGCGGCGGCCATCGCCGCGGAGCCGGCGGACGCGCCGCGGGTGCGGGTGGATGCGGGGAACGCCGCCTACGTCATCTACACCTCCGGCTCCACCGGCCGGCCCAAGGGGGTGATGGTGACGCACGCCTGCGCGGCGAGCTTCCTGGAGGGGATGGATGACCGCGTCGGGGGGCCGGTGCCGGGAACGTGGCTGGCGGTGACGCGCATCTCCTTCGACATCCACGTGCTGGAGCTGGTCTGGACGCTGGGCCACGGCTTTCGCGTGGTCGTGCAGCCCGAGGTGGAGCAGGCGGGCGAGGGCGAGTCGGTCGCCGCGCAGATCCGCCGCCACGGCGTCACCCACCTGCAGTGCACTCCGTCGCTGGCGGGAATGCTGGTGGCGGAGTCCGGGGCGGAGGGGCTGCGCGGGCTGCACCGCTTCATCCTGGGCGGCGAGGCGCTGACGCCCGTGCTGGCGTCGAGGCTGGCGGCGGTGCTTCCGGAGGGGGGCCTGATCAACATGTACGGGCCCACCGAGACCACCGTCTGGTGCACCACGCACCCGGTCGCCGCGGACGCGGAGGGCGTCGTCCCCATCGGCCGGCCGACGGCGAACATGCGCGCGTACGTGCTGGACCCCGCCGGGCGCCTGCAGCCGCCCGGCGTCCCCGGCGAGCTGTACCTGGCCGGCGCGGGGGTGACGCGCGGCTACCTGGGCCGGCCCGCGCTCACCGCCGAGCGCTTTCTTCCCGATCCGTTCGGCGGGGAGCCCGGCGCGCGGATGTACCGCACCGGCGACCGCGCGCGGGGCCGGCCCGACGGCGCGCTGGAGTACCTGGGGCGCACCGACTTCCAGGTAAAGGTGCGCGGCTTCCGCATCGAGCTGGGCGAGATCGAGGCCGCGCTCCGGCAGCACCCCGCCGTCGCCGAGGCGGTGGTGGTGGCGGTGGGCCAGGACCAGGAGGCGCGGCTGGTGGCGTACCTCACCGCCGCCGAGGGATCGGCGGTGCCGCCGGACGCGGAGCTGCGGCAGCGGCTGTCGGCATCCATGCCGGACTACATGGTGCCGTCCGCCTTCGTGGCGCTGGAGTCCATCCCCCTTACCCCCAGCGGCAAGGTGGACCGCCGCGCGCTCCCGGCGCCGGACGCGCCCGCGGCCGGCGGCTACGTGGTGCCGCGCGACGTGACGGAGCTGGAGGTGGCGCGCATCTGGTCCGAGGCGCTGGGCGTGCCCCGCGTGGGCGCCGCGGACGACTTCTTTCGCCTGGGCGGGCACTCGCTGCTGGCCCTGCGGATGATGACGCGCATCGCCGAGCGCTTTGGGCGCGAGCTGCCGCTGGCGGCGCTCTTCCGCAACCCCACCGTGGCCGCCTTTGCCGCCGCCCTGCGCCACGAAGGCGCCGGCGCGGACGACGGGCGCCTGCTGGTGACGCTGAACGCCGGGGGCGCGCTGCCGCCGCTCTTCTTTCTTCCCCCCGCCGGCGGCACGGTGACGCACTACGCCGACCTGGCGCGGCACCTGGGGCCCGAGCAGCCCTTCCTGGCCCTGCACGCCCCCGGGCTGACCGGGGACGAGGCGCCGCTGGAGAGCGTGGAGGCGCTGGCGGCGCGCTACGTGGCGGAGATCCGCGCCGCGCAGCCGCACGGCCCCTACTGGCTGGGCGGCTGGTCCGCCGGCGGCGTTCCCTCGTTCGAGGCCGCGCGCCAGCTGCGCGCCGCGGGCGAGGAGGTGGCGCTGGTGGCCATCATCGACGCCGCCGCCCCCGACGGCGGGCAGAAGACGGCGCCGCCCGACCGCGTGCAGCTGTTCCGCGACTTCGCCTCCGGCGTGGTGACGGAGGACGAGGCGCTGCTGGACGCGCTGGTGGCGGAGCTACGGTCGCTGCCGGAGCCGGAGCACCTGGCCGCGCTGTCGCGGTGGATCGCGCGGCACGGCGGGCAGGTGATGGACGCCGAGCTGGAGCGGGTGGGGCGGTCGCTGACCGTGTTCGCCGCCACCGCCCGCGCCGTGTTCGCCTACCGCGGCCCGCCGCCGCTGGACGTGCCCGTGGCGCTGTTCGTGGCCGCCGAGGGCAAGCCGGAAAAGGGGATGGGCCCGGACCTGCTTCCCCCGCGCTGGCGCCCGTTTACGACCGGCGAGCTGATCGTGCACGTCGTCCCCGGCCCGCACCTGGAGATGGTCCTGGACCCCGCCGCCGAGGTCCTGGGCGCCCAGCTGTCGGAAGTCCTGCGGCAGGTGCGGGGGCGGCGCTCGTCGTGACGGCGTGATCCAGGCAGGGTAAACGTTGATAGAGCGAGTCCGGGGAAAGCACCTGTCATTCTGAGGGAGCGCCCACGCCGGGCTCGCGGAAAAGCACGGAAGAGCACGAAGGAGAAACCTGTCCTCTTGTCTTCTCCGTGTCCTCGGTGTGACGACGAATCCGGGAAAACAACACCTTCATGCGTACAGAGGAACAGAGTCAGACAGAGGAACCCGGATGATATCCTGGCTTGCTTTCTCTGTCTGACTCTGTTCCTCTGTACGATTATTCTTTTTCAGGATCTGGTCTGCGGATGAGACGGCCTGTAGGGAATGCATAATCGGGCTGAGAATCTGGATCAGAATGACAGTTTCGTGGAGCGGGTAGAACACGGAGGGCGCGGAGACGAACTCTCCGCGCCCTCCGCGTGTGGTCATGGATGCTGAATTTTGCTGCTTGCGGCCTATGGATGCGTCTTTCGTGTTCTACGGCAGGGGGTACACGCGGACCTCGCCGGATTCGGCGACTTCAATCACGGTGTTCACCATGTCGAGTGGCGGATCGACGGCGCTGATCGCGCTCAGAGCCAGCTCGAACGCAGTGATCTGCGCCTGCCGGGGAACGTTCGGCAGCACGACGGCTCCGGGATGCACCTCCTCCCGCCGCAGCATCGGCTCGAAGTCTTTCCAATTGTTCGTCACGATGGTCAGGTCCTCCGCGCGCATGAACGCCAGCAGCGCCTGGTCCTCCCGGCTTTTCCACTGGCGATACTGCACGTGGTGCGCAACGTATCCAAAGCGGTTGGCCACCTCCACCAGCTTCGGCGTCAGGCATTCGTCGATCAGGAACTGGATCACGGCCGCTTGACCGTCAGCGCTCGCCGGTGCGCAGATCCTCCGGCCGGAAGACGTGCGTCGGCGCCTGCGCCTGCCACGGCGCCTGCCGTGGGCGCCCGCGGCGCGGATAGAGCTCCGCGTAGCGGGGTGCGATGTCGAGCGACGCTTCCGTCAGCGCCGGGTAATCCTCCAGGATCTCTTCACGCGGCACTCCCTGCCGAAGAAATTCGGCGATCATGAAAACGGGGACGCGCGTGCCGCGAAACACCGCCTCGCCTCCACGGATCAACGGGTTCTCTTCTACCTCGTCCTTGATCTGTGCGATCTCGTCGAGACGGGAACGCACCTGCGCCAGAGGTTCGCCAATGTCCAGCTTCACGTTCCCCTCCATCTCGATGACCTGTGGCATTCCATCTAGACGCGCACCCATGAGGCGCCGGTACACCTCTTTTCTGCCCGACGAGGACAGCAGCCTCTGGATGCGCAGATAGACGAGCTCGGGACCGCCGATCATCCGGCCCGGCGGATCGGTGCGGCGGCGCGGCTTGCGCGTGCGGATCTCGCGGCGGTCGATGGCCTGGTTCACCGCGCTGCGGGATACGCCGGCCACGTACGCGGCTTCGTTCACCGTCGTCACGATCTCCGTGTGCGCTCGCCGCTCGACCATCGGCACTGTCTCGCTCATAAATTATCCTCAGTTGATGAACAATTTACCGGCGATGCGGGGGACTACGCAACCTCGTACGGTATCCGTGTGCGGCGCATGGATCGAATCGCCGTGCGCGCGGGTAGTTGGCGCGTCCACCGCCGCGCGCTCCCTCCATCCCCGGCGCGCCATCCGGAAGTTCCACCCAGATCCCGGTCCGGCCATGCGACGCAGCGTCCTTTTCCCGGCCGTGCTTTCCCTGGTGCTCGCGCCCGCCGCCGCACGCGCGCAGTTCGCCACCGGCGGGTTCGTGATGGCGGGGCAGGGCGGCGGAGGCACCGCGCTCATGGAGCCCCGCTTCAGCGTGGAGGGCGGATACGTGCTGGAGGCCAGCGAGGGCGACGGCCCGTACTTCGGCGGGCGGTACACGCTGGGGATGCACCGCTTTCGCGCCGACGAGCAGGGGCTGCGCGACCGCTACGCCAACGGCGCGGGCACGGTGGAGGGCGGCGGCGGCACGCTGTACGACACCGGCGGCGACGTGGAGGTGGGGTTCGCCCTGAGCGTGGTGCGCGTCTACGGGTTCACCGGCATCCACTACTACCAGCAGTACCACGACCCCGCGACCATCCGCTCCGGCGGCGACGAGGTGGAGGTCATCCGCCGCCGCCGCGAATCCATCAGCAACGGGCGCGGCGTGGGCATTCACCTGCGGCTCACCGAAACGGGCGCCGCGGTGGCCGAATGGTATCGCGGCGGCGGCCAAGACGGCGTGATGCGCCTGTCCGGCACCCGCTTCGGCCTGCGCTGGGCGTGGTAGACGTCCCGGTACTCATGCTTCTCTACATTGCTTCGAGACTGATATGGGCAACGGCACCATCTTCATGATCGACGAGCAGAACCAGCCTGTCGAGCTCAGAGAAGAGGCTTACAAGCAGGAAAAAGATCTTCAGGAGCTGATCGCGGAAATCCCCCAGCTCCTGGCAGGCGACGAGATGGGCGCCGGAACGCCTCGGCGGTGGCTGCTGGTTACGCGGGAGATGCCCGTCAGGGTAGAGGACCAAGCATACGGTTATCTGGACCTCCTGTTCCTGGACCAGGATTCCGTTCCCACTCTGGTAGAGGTCAAGCGCAGCTCCGACACGCGGATCCGTCGTGAGGTGGTTGGTCAGATGATGGACTATGCCGCCAACGCCGCGCGTGACTGGCCGGTAAAGCGGATGCGCGAATACTTCGACCGGCGGTTCCGTGACGAACCCGAAGGTGCCGATCGCGCCTTGTCGAACTTCCTTGGAGATACCGATCCCGAAGCGTTCTGGGAACGCGCGAAGACCAACCTGGAGGCCGGCAGGGTGCGCCTCGTTTTTGTCGCGGATGTAATCCCGGCGTCGCTCAAGGCCATCATCGAGTTTCTGAATGGGCAGATGGACCCGGCCGAGGTGCTGGGCGTCGAGGTGCGCCAGTATGCCAGCGGGACCTTGCGTACGCTGGTGCCGCGGGTAATCGGCCAGACGGCGACGGCTGAACGCAAGAAGGGCCGCTCACAGGCCGAACAGTGGACCCTGCCCCGGTTTCGCGAACGGTTGAAGGAGAGGAAGGGGGCAGCCGCGGTCGAGGTCGCGGATCGCATTCTGGAGTGGGCGCGGGAGCGGATGCCCGACTTCTGGTACGGACGCGGAACGATGGACGGCTCCATCATCCCGCGGCTGTACGTGAATGGGCGCCGCTACCTGTTCTTCACGCTATACAGCTACGGCTCCATTGAACTCGCCCCCCAGTGGATGAAGCCGATGCCGGGATTCGAAACCGACGAGCGGCGTCGCGAGTTCCTGGAGCGGATCAACGCCATCCCCGGCGTATCGGTGCCCGTAGACGCGATTGCGAGGCGGCCGTCGTCCCAGATGCTGCTGCTTCAATCGGACGAGGCGCGGCGGGCGTTCTTCGACGTGATGGAGTGGGCGATCTCGGTCAGTCGCGAGGGCGCGGCGCGGTGGAATGCGTCGGAAAATCCGGAAGAGGCGGCGCGAGCGTTGGAGGAGTCGATTTCCAGAATGAGCGCTACGTGAACGTCCTCCGCACGCCGGACGAGCGGTTCGCGAACCTGCCGGGGTGGCCGTTCGCGCCGCGGTACGCGCAGGTGGACGGGCTGCGCATCCACTACGTGGACGAAGGGCCGCGCGACGCGCCGCCGGTGCTGATGCTGCACGGCGAGCCGCCGTTGTCGTGCGGTGGATGCGCGGGCTCGACGTTCGATGACGGCTTAGGATAGGGGGCGGGAACACCCCCGCTCCGGCGCCTACCAGTGGGCTTGCCGCTGCCGCGCAGGGTGGTCATTCTGTGGACGAGGACGGAGAATCAAGCCAGCGTGCCCCACGGACGGATGACCATCGACTACGCGGACTTCGACAAGGTGGAGATGCGGGTGGGGCGGGTGCTGCGCGCCGAGCCGTTTCCCGAGGCGCGCAAGCCCGCCCTCAAGCTGTGGATCGACTTTGGCCCCGAGATCGGGATCAAGAAGAGCAGCGCGCAGATCACCACGCACTACACCCCCCAGTTCGTCGTGGGCGGCCTGGTGATCGCCGTCACCAACTTTCCCCCGCGGCAGATCGGCCCGTTCATGTCCGAGGTGCTGGTGCTGGGCGTGCCCGATCCCGACGGCGCCGTGGTCCTGCTGGGGCCCGACCAGGAAGTCCCCCTCGGCGGCCGGGTCTTCTGACCGCCGGGCGGTTCGTCCACAAGCGGGGTCCGATCCCCATCCCCCGCATCGCCTTCCTCCTGGCCGGCGCCCTTGCCGCGTGCGGAGGGCCGGCCCCGCGCGAGGCCGGCGCGCTGCAGGAGCGGGCCGCCGCTCCGCCGCCCGCGCGGACGCAGACCGTCTCCGCCGCCGCCCGCCTTACCGGCCCCGACTCCGCCGTTCTCCGCGCGCGCATCGACTCCGTGTTTGCCCGCTTCGACCGCCCCGGCTCGCCCGGCTGCGTGGTGGCGGTGATGGACGCGGGGCGCATCGTCTTCGGAAAAGGCTACGGCCGGGCCGACATTGCGCGGGACACGCCGTTCACCACGGCAAGCGCGTTCGACGGCGCGTCGATGGCCAAGCAGTTCACCGCCTTTTCCCTCCTGCTGCTGGAGCGCGAAGGCAAGCTGTCGCTGGACGACCGGGTGCAGAAGCACCTTCCCGAGCTTCCGGACTACGGGGCGCCGGTCACCCTGCGGCACATGGTGCACCACGTCAGCGGCCTGCGCGACGCCGAGATGGGGTGGTTCACCGGCGGCCGCATCGCCGACCCGGCCCTCATCCCCAGCCTGAGCTTTCCCCCCGGCACCCGCCACGTCTACGACGACACCGGCTACGACCTGCTGACGCGGGTGATCGAGCGCGTCTCCGGGCAGAACATCGGCGAGTTCCAGCGCGCGCGCATCTTTCGGCCGCTGGGGATGATGAACACCGCCGTCCCCGTGCGGCGGGTGCGCGCCTACGCGCCGGACCGCGATGGCGGCGGGTTCCACCTGGCGATGACGGAGGAGGACGGGGGCTTCACCACCACGCCCGAGGACCTGGCCCGGTGGGACGCCAACTTCTACGACGCGCGGGTGGGCGGGCCCGAGGTGATGCGGATGATGCTGCGCGAGGGCCGGCTGAACAGCGGCGAGACCATTCCGTACGGGATGGCGCTGCACACCGAGCCGTACCGCGGGCTGCGGCGCCTGTGGCACGGCGGTCTGAGCCAGGGATACCGCTCGCAGTTCATGCGCTACCCGGACCAGCGTACGTCGGTGCTGGTGATGTGCAACGTCTACCAGATGGCCGAGCCCAACTCGCTGGCCGAGCGCGTGAGCGACGTGGTCCTGGCCGACGAGATCGCCCGCGCCGAGCGCGGCGCACCCTCCGCCGCCCCGGGCTTCATGCCTTCCGCGGCGGAGATGCGGCGCCTGGCCGGCGTGTACGTGAGCCGCCAGGACCAGTTCGTCCGCGCCATCCGCGTGCACGGGGGCGCGCTGCAGATGCGGCAGTGGATTACCTGGTACGGCATGCGCCCGCTGGGCGGCGGCCGCTTTCGCGTGGAGGGGCAGCCGCTCACCCTCACCTTTCGCGATGCGCCGAATGGCGCCGGGCGCGTGCTCGAAGAGCAGGCCGACGGCCGCCGCACGCCCATGGTCCTTCAGCCGGCGTCCACCGCCCGCCCCTCCGCCGCCGAGCTGGACCGCTACACGGGGGCCTTCCGCAACGACGAGCTCCGCTCCACGTGGACCGTCTCGCGCGCCGGCGGCGAGCTTCGCGTGAGCGGCGGCCCGCGCGGCGGCCTGCGCCTGCGCCCCGCGGGCGACGACGTCTTTACCGACAGCGCCTACGTCTTTGTCCAGTTCCATCGCGACGCCGCCAGCCGCGTCACCGGCCTCACCGCCGCCACCCAGCGCGTCCAGAACCTGCCGTTCACCAAGCGCGGCGGGTGACTGGTAGATCACGACGACAGGCTTGATTCCAGCCGAACAAAAGGCGAACTTTAGGGCCGCTCTGGAACGGGAGGTGTCGCCATGCTGAATTACACGCTGCTGCTGCACGGCCTGCAGAGCACCGGAGAGGGGCTGCCCGGTGCGCTGCTTCGTGATCTGCTCGACGCTGTGGATCGCGGCGCAAAGGGCGCCGTCCGGCTGCGCCTGGAGGGCCGCAGTTCGGCGAAGGGCGGCTTCCCCCCGGCGTGGGTGAACGAGGCCGCGGCGTTCCGCATGGCGGGCTTCCATCGGGGCACGCCGGGTGTGGAACTGCGCGTCCCCACGCTGCTGGAGGCACTGCCGCAGCGCTTTGCGCAGGAGGATCTGTTCCCTCATGTAGACCCGGGCGACTCCGCGCTGACGCTCATGGGCCGCAGCCTTGGCGAGGCGATCTCCGGCAATGCCGAGAGCGACGCGTACGATGCCCCGCTTCTGCGCAGCTTCGAAGAATTCAAGGAAGTCTTCCGCCACGGCGTCTCCGCGCTGGAGATCCGCAACGGCCGGTCTGACCGGCCTTCCCTCATGGTGACTCCTGAAGGGATGAAGGTCGTACACCAGCTTCACCGGCAGACGCCGCGCTCCCAGCGCGTCCGGATTGCGGGAAAGGTGGACGCGATCCGGCACAGCGACCGTGCGTTCACGCTCGTACTGGAATCCGGCGAGCAGATCCGGGGCGTTCTGGCCGAGGGCGAGCCCGAGGTGCTGGCTCCGTTCTTCGGCAGGGTGGCCGTGGTAACCGGGACGGCGCAGTTTCGCCCGTCGGGGTCTCTGCTGCGCGTGGATGCCGACCTGCTGCAGCCGGGGGGCGATGAAGATCTGTCGATGTGGTCCGAGACGCCGCGTCCCCTGTTCGGCGTGACCGACGTACCGGAGTTGCGGCGGCTTCAGGGGCCACGCACCGGGATCAACGCCATCATCGGCGCCTGGCCCGGGGATGAAACGGACGACGAGGTATTCGCGATGCTGGAGGAGATGTCGTGATCTCGCCGGGCACACCCGTCCTGCTCGACACCAGCATCGTCATCCATCTTGCTCGCGGCGGTGTGGCTGCCGAGCGGCTGGAGTCGCGCTTCGGCTTCCGGTCCCGCGCGCTCACTCCGTCGATCTCGGCGGTCACGGTCGGCGAGCTGCTCGCCTTTGCGGAGCGGAACGACTGGGGCCAGCGGAAGCGTGAATCCCTCCAGCAACTCATCGGCAACCTGATCGTGGTCGACGTCCGGCGGCCGGGTGTGCTCCGAACGTATGCCGCGCTGGACACGCACCTGAAGCGATCCGGCACACCCATGGGGCAGCAGAACGACGTGTGGATCGCCGCCACCGCCGCGGCGACCGGCGCCGTGCTCGTCACCGCGGACAAGGACTTCGACGTGCTGCATCCCGGGCACATCCAGCGCGAATGGGTCGATCCGCAGAGCCTCCGGTAATCCCGCCTCGCCTCTGCTTCGCGGCCCTTCTCTCCGTCCCGCCGCCGTCTTTCCCTCGCGCCAGCCGTTGCGTAGTATCCGTACGCCCAGCCGGCATCCGCCGGAAATCTCCCTGAACTCGAGTCAGACATGAAGGTCCTGCGACGCATTCCGGTTCTTCTCTCCGGTCTGTGCGCGGCGATGCCCGTGGCCGCCCAGGCGCCCGCCGCCGCCGTGAACCTGGCGTACGAGGAAGAGACGCTGCCCAACGGGCTGCGCGTCATCTACCACGTGGACCGCTCGGCGCCTGTGGCGGCGACGGTGCTGTGGTACGACGTGGCCAGCAAGCACGAGCAGACCGGCCGCACCGGCTTTGCCCACCTGTTCGAGCACCTGATGCTGTTCACCGGCTCGCGCAACGCGGCGGAAGGGCGGCACTTTGCGCTGCTGGAGGCCGTGGGCGCGCGCACCGGAAGCGACATCAACGGCACCACCAGCTGGGACCGCACCAACTTCTTTCAGCAGGTGCCGGCGCACGCGCTGGAGCTGGCGCTGTGGCTCGAGGCGGACCGCATGGCCACGCTGGACGAGGCGCTGAACGACGCCAAGCTGGTCAACCAGCGCGAGGTGGTGAAGAACGAGCGCCGCCAGAGCAACGACAACCAGCCGTACGGCCAGTGGGTGGAGCGGATGCTGGCCAACCTGTTCCCGGCCGAGCACCCGTATCACCACCCGGTCATCGGCTACATGCAGGACCTGGAGAACGGCTCGCTCGAGGACGTGCGCGCCTTCTTTCGCACGTACTACGTCCCCAACAACGCCGTGCTGGCCATCGCCGGCGACATCGACGTGGCGCAGACCAGGCAGATGGTGCGGCGCTACTTCGGCGGCATCCCGCGGGGCGCCGAGCCGCCGCCGGTGCGCGACGTGCCGCTGCCGCCGCGTCTGGGACAGGCAAAGCGCGAGGTGATTCCCGACGCCAACGCGCCGGCGCCGGCCGTGTACGTGGGCTACCGCGTTCCCGGCGCGGCGAGCGCGCAGGCGCCGGCCGTGTCGCTGATGTCCACCGTGCTGGCCTCGGGGCGCTCGTCGCCGCTGTACCAGTCGCTGGTGCGCGACCGGCAGGCGGCCACCAGCGTGTTCTCGTTCAACTTCGGGCTGGTGGAAGGCGCCGACATGCTGGTGGTGGGCGCCGTGGGCCGCCCGGGCGCCAGCGCCGACTCGCTGGAGGCGGCGCTGCTGGCCGAGCTGGACGGCATCGCCGGCCGCATCGACGCCGAAGAGCTGCAGCGCGCGCAGGCGTCGGAGGGCTACACCCTGGTGAACCAGCTGCAGGCCATGGGCGGCTTTGGCGGGCGCGGCGACGTGCTGGCCGAGGGCGTGGTGCTGCACGGCGACCCGGGATGGATCAACGGCTGGCTTCCCGCGCTCGCCGCCGTCACCGTGAACGACCTGCAGACCCTGGTGCGCGAGCGGATGACGCCGGACAACCGCGCCGTGCTCGTCTTCGTTCCCGCGCCCCGCACGGAGGCTGCCCGATGAACCGGCCGATGAACGTCCGCCTTGCCGCGGCCCTTTTCCTTGCCGCCTGCACGGCGGTCTCGGCGGATGCGCAGCCGAACCCCCGCCCCGCGCCGCAGATCGTGGCGCAGCAGCCGGGGCTGGCGCCGGTGCGCCCGTACACCCTGCCGCCGGTGGACGAGTTCCGCCTGGCCAACGGGGTGCGCGTGGTCGCCGTGCGGCAGAGCGCCGTGCCGCTGGTCACCGCGCAGCTGATCGTGGACGCCGGCGCGGAGCACGAGCCCGCCGCGCGCAACGGGATGGCGGTCCTTACCGCCAACCTGCTGCCGGAAGGGACGGCCGCGATGTCGGGCCCCGAGCTGGCGGAGCGGATGGAGCGGCTGGGGGCGCAGTACCAGACCGGGGCGGGGCAGAACCTGGCCTTCGTGTCGGTCACCGCGCTCAAGCCGGTGTTCGGCGAGGCGCTGCGGCTGGCGGCGGGAACGGCCATGGCGCCCGCGTTTCCCGAGCGCGACTTCGAGCGCGTGCGGCAGCAGGGGATCACGGCGCACGTGCAGGCGCAGGCCACGGTCGAGGGGCTGGCCAACGAGACCTTTTCCCGCGCCGTCTTTGCCCCCGAGGCGCCGTACTCGCGCCGCGCGTCGGGCACGGCGGCGTCGCTGCAGGCCATCACCCGCGACGACGTGCTGCAGTGGCACCGGGCCATGTACGTGCCCGCCAACGCCACGCTGCTGCTGGTGGGCGACCTGTCCGCCGACGAGGCGCGGCGGCTGGCCGAAGAGGCGTTCGGCGGATGGCGGGGGACGGCGGCCCGTCCGGCGCGGCCGTCCAATCCCGCGCGCCCGGTCTCGGCCACGCGGGTGATCCTGGTGGACCGCCCCGGCTCGGTGCAGTCCGCCATCCGCATCGGCCAGGCCACCACCGGGCCCGAGGATGCGGACTACCTGCGGCTGGCGGCGCTCACCCAGGTGCTGGGCGGCGCCTTCAACGCGCGCATCAACCAGAACCTGCGCGAGCGGCACGGCTGGACGTACGGCGCCTTCGCCAACTACAACACGCTGCGCGGCGCAGGGACGCTGTTCATCAACTCCTCGGTGCGCACCAACGCCACCGACTCGGCCGTGGCCGAATCGGTGCGCGAATACCGCCGCCTGGTGGACGAGGCGGTGCCGGCGGAGGAGCTGGCGGGCGCCACGGGGAACCTGGCCGGCAGCTTTCCCGCCTCCGTCCAGACGGTGCAGGGGCTCGCCGCGCGGATGCAGAGCCTGCTGGTGTGGGGGCTGCCGCTGGACTTCTACGCCACCTACGGCCCCTCCCTGGCCGGGCTGACCCCCGCGGACATCGCCGCCGTGAGCCGCGGCCGCCTGACGCCCGGCGCGCTGACGGTGGTGGTCGCCGGCGACCTGGCCTCCATCGAGGCCCCCATCCGCGCCCTGAACCTGGGCACGGTCGAGGTCTGGTCCCCCGCCGGCGAGCGCATCCGCTAAAGGCTCCATCGGCGCGAAACCCCGGCTCCTTCCGGAACCGGGGTTTCGTCATTCAGCCGCATGCCCTATCATTGAGGGCAACGGAGGTGACATGGATCGACTGCATGAGTTTCTCGGGTCTGAGGCGCGCGCGCGGCTGCTGGCGCACTTCGTCGTGCATCCGGACGGGCGGGACCACGTGCGTGCGCTGGAGCGGCACACGGGGCTGGGCAAGCGCTCGCTCCAGGCGGAGCTCGGACGGCTGGAGGCGATGGGGCTCGTTCGCCGTGAAGAGGATGGCCGGCGCGTCGTCTACCGCCGCGACGACGCGAACCGCCAGTGGCGCGCGGTGGAGTCACTCGTGGCCGAGTACGCGCCAGGGCTGGTGCTGAAGGACGCGCTGCGGGACGTGCCGGGGATCGACGCGGCGTTCATCTTCGGCTCCATGGCGCGTGGCGACGCACGGCCGGACAGCGACATCGACCTGCTGGTCCTCGGTGATCGCATCGACGACGCGGAACTGGGCGATGCGCTGCTGCAGACGGCGCTGGTGCTGGATCGCCCCGTGGACGTGAAGCGGTACGATGCGAAGCGCTTCATCCGCGACCGCATCCCCGGCGCGAGCTTCCTCCACGCGGCGCTCGCCGGCCCCACGCACTTCCTGATCGGCACGCCTGACGCACTGCCGGGTTCCGCGTGATGACGGACCGTATTCAGAATTTGGTCGATGCCGGCCGGCTCGCGCGCGAGGCGGCGTCCGACGATGAGATCGCCGGATTGTGGCCAACGCGGTGCAGGCGTTTCGCGATGCCGCCGTGGAGGGCGTCAGCGCCAACGGAAAGCTGGTGCGCGCCTACGACGCGGGGCGCATTGCCGCGACCGCCATCGTCCGCGTCCGCGATCTGCGTGTGCGCGCGGCCAACCACCACGAGCTCACGCTGGCCTTGCCGCGCTGGTTTCCGGCGCGGAACTCGCGCGAGGGTCCGTGAGCTGGACGGGATGCGCCGGTTGCGGGCGGACCTGGAGTACGGCTGGCAGGCCGGCGCGTCCGAGCACGACGTTGGCCGCGCGCTGGACGTGGTCGGGCGAATCCTCCATCACGGCGCGCTGGAACTGGGTGCACACCGCCCTTCGGTGCGGCAGCGGCTTGTAGATCCGAAGTAGGGCATCACGCCGCGCGAGCTTAGCTGATCATGGAAGCGACGTGCCGCCGAATCAGCGTGGGCCAACGATGCCTGTCGACCGCTTCTGCTCTTACGTTGTAAAAAATTGCTGCCCTGCCTACCTTAGGTGGTAAATTATTGCGTATCCGCCTTTCTGGTGCGGCTATGGTGGCAAAAAATTCATCTGTCCCGCTTCCCGAGGTGTTCGTAAGCGGAAGCGCTTCGAGTGCCGCGGTCAGACGCGCGATCGAACGCGGAGAGATCCGCAAGATCGCGCCTCGACTGTACACGCCCAACCTGGCGGACACGCCTGAGGCGATCATCGGCCGCAACCTGTGGCAGGTGATCTCCCTTCTGTTTCCCGGCACGGTGGTTTCGCACCGCACGGCCCTGACGCAGAGGCCGACCCCGCGTGGCACCGTATTCCTGACCGGACCGTACGAGCGCACTGCACGGCTGCCGGGAGCGACCATTCGCATCCTGAAGGGCCCCGGCCCGCTCGCGGGTGATACGGGTTATTTCGGCGCGCTGCACATGGCGTCGGAGTCGCGCTGCCTCCTGGAGTGTCTCAGCCTTTCCCGCGTCCGGGGAACCGAGTCGTCCGTCGTGCCCAGGGCAGAGGTCGAGGCGATTCTGGAGCGGCGGCTCTCGCACAAGGGTGAAGGGTGGATCAACGCCGTTCGCGACCGTGCCCGCGAGATCGCGCCCGCGCTGGAGATGCAGGATGCATTCGCCACGTTCGACCGCATCGTGGGCACGCTCCTGGGTACACGGCGGGGCAGGCTGCACGCGCCCGGTGCGATCGCCCGCGCGGCCGGCATGCCGTACGACGCTCACCGCCTGGAGCGATTCACCATCCTGGCCGACGCCCTGCGCGCGTGGCCGTCCGTCGATCGCCCCGATCCCGGCACTTCCGGACCCGGGTTCCAGCATCTTGCCTTCTTCGACGCGTATTTCTCGAACTTCATCGAGGGGACGGAGTTCGGGGTGGAGGAAGCGATCGACATCGTGTTCGGAAACCGGATTCCCGCGGCCCGCCCGGCGGATGCGCATGACGTGATCGGGACGTTCCGGCTGGTGGCGAGCGGATACGAGATGGGGAGGAGCGCGGTCCACGTGTCGCGCGACTGGCCAGCGTTCCGCGGGCTGCTGGAGGCGCGCCACGAAACCATCCTGGGCGGCCGTCCGGAAACCGCCCCCGGCCGGTTCAAGGAGGCGGTGAACCGGGCGGGGGACACTGTTTTCGTGCACCCGGACCTCGTGGCGGGCACCCTCGCCAAGGGAATGGAGATCTTTCCCTCCCTGCCGGACCCGTTTCACCGCGCCGCGTACATGATGTTCCTGATCTCGGAGGTGCATCCGTTCAACGACGGCAACGGACGCCTGGCGCGCGCCATGATGAACGCGGAACTCGTATCGGGCGGGCAGCGGCGGATCCTGATCCCGACGGCGTTCCGGATCGACTACATCGGCGGACTGCGGCGGCTGTCGCGCAACGATGATCCGCAAACACTCATCCAGGTGCTGGACTTTGCCCAGCGCTTTACGGCGGCCGTCGATTTCACGGATCTTGCGGCGGCGCAGGCGGTGCTCCAGCGGTGCGGCGCGTTCGACTCCGGCGACGACGCGAGGCTCAGGATGCCGCACGCCGCCGCGTAGCACGACCGGTTGCAGGACGCGAACGGGCCCACTCTCGGCTGGAGAGCGGGCCCGTTCGGATGCATCCGTCCGCATCGCAGGTGCGTCATACAGCCGACTCGGAAAAACGACATCGGAAGTACAGAGGGGCAGAGAACAGCCAGAGGAACAGAGAAAGATCCCTCTGTTCCTCTGGCTTTTGTCTGCCCCTCTGTACCCCCGCTTTTCCGGATGAAGCGACGAGGGGTGCTTGGCGGATCTTGGGTCAGGCGTTGGGCAGCGGCGCCTGCACCTGGGCGGCGACGCGGCGCTTGCGGCGCGAGACCAGGCGGCGCGCGCCGACGACCACCGCCAGCGACACCGCCAGCACCGCGTCCACGCCCAGCTTGCGGAGCAGCGCCTCCTGCTTCTTGTGCCGCTCCAGCGCCTCGGCGTAGGGCATGGTGCTGTGCACCACCATGGTGTACAGCGGAATCCACCTGTCGGGGAACAGCCGGTGCAGCAGCAGGTCGACCTTCTTGCGCGCCACGAACGACGGCTGGTTGGCGGTGTCGCGCAGCTCGTCGAAGTTGCGCTTCACCAGCTCCAGCAGGGCGTCGGTGTTGGCCTTGCGGGCCCGCTGGTACGCCCGGAACGCCGCCGCCCGGTCGTCGGGATGGCGCCCCAGCTCGTCGTCCAGCACCAGGCAGTCTTCCAGGGCGGCGTTCATCCCCTGCCCGTAGAAGGGATACACCGCGTGGCACCCGTCGCCGATGAGCACGCAGCGGTCGCGGTGGTGCCAGGGCGCCGTGCGCGTGGCCACCAGGCTGCCGGTGGGGTGCGCCAGGAACTCGGCCGCCAGGTCCGGCACCAGCTCTGGCAGGTCGGGGAACACCTCTTCGAAGAAGCGCGTGACCTGCGCCTCGGTCTGCAGCGCCGAGAACGAGCGCTCGCCCTCCCACGGCATGAACACGGTGACCGTGTGCGAGCCGTTGGGGTTGGGGTGCGAGACGATGAGGGCGTTGCCGCGCGGCCAGATGTGCAGCGCCTCCAGCTCGATGCGCGAGCGGCCGTCGGCGTCGGCGGGGATCAGCAGCTCCTTGTATCCCCAGTCCAGGTACTCCTGGTGAAAGTCCGCGCGCTCGTTGCGGTGCATCCACAGGCGCACGGTGCTGTACGCGCCGTCGGCCCCCACGATGAAGTCCGAGTCCACGTGCTCGCGGCGGTCGTCGGGGCCGCGGAACATGGCGGTGCCGGCGTCGCGGTCCAGCTCTTCGCAGCGCATCTCGAAGCGGAACCGCACGTTCTCCATCTCGTCCGCGCGGCGGATGAGCTCGCGGTTCAGCGCGATGCGCGAGATGGAGTACAGGATCTCGCGCTCGTTGCTGCCGTACGGCTGAAAGGTCAGCCGTCCGTCCGAGGCGTGGATGACGCGCCCCTTGGCGCGCACCGAGGTGCGCATTACGTCGTCGATCACCCCCACGCGGGTGAGCGCCGTGATGCCCCGGTGCGAAAGGCCCAGGTTGATGGAGCGGCGCTCGACTTCCGTGTCGGCCAGCTGGCGGGGGTCGGCGCGGCGCTCGAAGACGTCTACCTGGTAGCCGCGGCGGCCCAGCAGAATGGCCATCAGGGCGCCCGCGGGCCCGGCGCCCACGATCAATACGTGCGGGGGCGCTGCGTTGGTCGTCATCCCCATCCAGCGAAGTGTGGGTGATCGTGCCGCGCCGCCGGCGTGGCCGTGCGCCGCGCCTGATGCGCCACCGGCGTGCACTTCGCGCATCCGGTCCGTTGCACGGCGGTGGGTCTGGATGCTGCGGCGGCGGGCCGGTGCTGCGGGTGCTGTCCAGATCAAAAAACTAACCTTCCACGCCGCTCTGTGCAACCGGGCGGGGTGGGGCTTTCCGGTGGGGTGGAGGGGGCGGATGGGGCCGTTGCGATGGGGTGAGCGGGTGAAGGGGTGATGGGGTGAAGGGGTGAAGGGGTGAAGGGGTGCGCGCGCAGACGCGGACGCATTCCGGGTCCCGACGCGGCGAGGGGCGGCGGGCCTCTCGGTCCGCCGCCCCTCCGTCATCATCCGCCTGCCTGCGTTCAGTCCGCGGCGGGGATGACGCCGCAGGCGATGCGGGCGCCGGAGTTGCCGCTGGGGTCCGTGCGGTAGTCGTCGGCGCTGGCGTGCACCATCAGCGAGGTGCCGCCCGGCTTGCGCAGCGAGTTGGCGCCGCCGCCCTCCAGCGTGACGCCCATCGCCACGGCGTTCAGCGAGCCGCGCCCGTTGGCGTCGACGGTGATGTTGGGCAGGTCGCCGTTGTGCGGCCCGGCGGGGTTCTGCGTGCCGTGCTGGCGGTTGCTGGGGTTGAAGTGCGGCCCCGCGGTGGTGAACTCCGGCGCGTCGCACTGCCCGTTCTGGTGCACGTGCACGCCGTGCACCCCCGCGGGAAGCCCGCTGGCGCTCAGCACCACCTGCACGCCTTCCGTGGCCGGCGTCAGCAGCGCGGTGCCCACGGTGCGGCCGGCGGCGTCGCGCAGCGTAATGGTCTGCGTGTTCGCGATGGCTCCCGCGGCGGCGCATCCGGACAGCGCCAGCACGGCGGCGCCGGCAAGCAGCCCTTTCATCCTCATCATCCTCTCCTCGGTTCTCAACTCGGTCTTGCCGCGCCCGAACGGCGCGCGGCCCGGCGGGTCCGCAAGAGTCGTGCGGTGCTGGCCGAGACTCTTTCGAACCCTTGATCTGTCATCCCGAGGCCCGGCCAGTGAGCACTCTCCGCAGCCACGAAAGGTCGCAGGGCCGAGGGATCTACTTCCGGCCACCGGGAGCGTGGTCGCGGCAGCCCCGCGCCGGACCTGCGGCGACTCCAGAGTCCGACGAGGCAGGCCGATCTGTCATCCCGAGGCCCGGTCAGCGAGCACCCTTCGCAGCCACGGAAGGTCGCAGGGCCGAGGGATCTACTTTCGGCCACCTGAAGCGTGGTCGCGGCAGCCCCGCGCCGGACCCGCGGCGACTCCAGAGTCCGACGGGGCCGGCTTCTCGTCATCCACCCACAGGCCTTGTCGGGCGGTGTCGTGACCATGAGTGCGGCGCGGGCTGCCGCGTCGGAGTTCGAGGATTCCGATAGTAGATTCCTCGGCCCTGCGACCTGTTGCGCGAGCGGCGAGTATTGAGTGGCCGGGCCTCGGAATGACAGATTCTCGTCTGAATTTCACGTCTTCGCCCAAAAGCCCTGATCTGTCATCCC
>NZ_DASWNM010000056.1:0-37126 GCF_036399255.1 Longimicrobium sp. | reverse complement strand
GATCACGCGGGCTGCCGCGTCCGGCCTCCAGCAGGCCGACGGTAGATTCCTCGGCCCTGCAACCTGCAACGCATTCGTCTGATTGCAGCGTGGGCGGGCCTCGGAATGACAGATGCTGCTTCACCAAGCCGGGTGCGTAGGAACCCCCTGAATCACGGGCCGCACTCCCCAATCTGTCATTCCGAGGGAGCGCACCGCGCGCAACTATCTTCCCCACAACCGCTTGCGCGCGACCGAGGAATCTACTTTCCGTTTCCTCGTGGCCTGTCGCGACGCCCCCGAACTGGCCCTGTCCGGCGGTGTCGACGCCGCACGTATGGCGCGGGCTGCCGCGTCCGGCCTCCAGCAGGCCGACGGTAGATTCCTCGGCCCTGCAACCTGCACGGCATTCGTCTGAATGCACTGTGGGCGGGCCTCGGAATGACAGGCTGTCTTCATCCAGGCAGGTACGCGGCGACGCTCAGATCTGCTCGACCAGCGTAAAATCATAGGGCCAGCGGTCGTCGCTCGCTTTGGTGCTGGTGACGAAGCAGCGGTGGCGAAGCAGCTCGGCGCGGTCGGCGGGGTCCAGCTCGGGGTCTGCCCCGCCGGGATGCGGCGGACTGGCGTCGACGTTGTAGTGCAGCGCACCATCCTGCGCGTAGTCGCGGCGGAAGGGCGTGCGCCACTGCGAGTTGCCACCCCAGCCGCGGCTGGGGTCGTCGGTCGGGCGGGTGTTGCGCGCGTAGGCCCAGTACAGCGTGGAGCGCTCCGCGATCTCCTTGACCACGTGGCGCCGCCCGGCCCGCACACCGCACCCGGCGCGGGAGACCAGGAGCGAGCCCAGCCGGGACCCGGGCCAGTAGACCTGCACTACCCCGGGTAGTGCATCCTCGTCCGGCGTCGGGTCCACCGTCACGATCTCGTGGTAAAAGGGATGAAAGGCGGCCTGCTCCACCGCCTCCAGCCCCAGCGCCTCCACGAACCGCGTGTACTCGTCCGCGGCGACCGGCACCACGTCCCATCCGCCCTCCACCGTGCGGGGCGCAAAGGAAAGCTGGAGGAGCTGCAGGATGCGGGAAAGCGCGTACAGCCTGCACAGCTCTTCGGGCGTGGCGGGCGGCACGGGGCGGCCGGTGCGCGTGCGCAGGGCATCCAGCCAGCGCCGCTCACCGTCCGCCGCCGCCAGCCACGGCCGCAGCAGGTCGTCGTACGGCGCGTCTCCGTCGTAGTCCAGCAAGGCGTCGTGCAGCCGCCGATACGGCTCCTGATCGCTGTACATGGGACGCGGATGAGGTTCTATCGATGCGCGGCGCGGGAGGAATCCGCGGGGACGGTGTCTTCCTCCGCCGGCTCCGGGCAGGGGCCCAGGTCCGCGGACGAGGCGGGCGAGTCCGTAAGCCGCCAGCGCCAGCAGTCGTAGCCGCCGATCGGCAGGCGCTCGGCGTAGGAGCGCGGCCCGCGCAGGCCGCCGCCGGTGGTGACGGCGCGCAGCGGGACGTACGCGCCCGCGCCCATCACCCGCTTGCACACCTGCTGCCCCGGCATCACGTCGAAGCGGACGGGGCCGGCGTGCGCGATCAGGTTGCCGTACGCGATGGCGGCGTTCTCCACGCACAGCACCTGCGGATTGGACGCGGGCTCGCCGCCGCGGCGAAAGAACGGCCCGCAGGCGGCCAGGCACAGCAGCAGGACGGCGGCGGATCGGTGCATGGGAACGCCTCCAGCAAGGTGTGGACGCGTCAGGCGGGGCAGAGTCCATGCCCGCGAACGCGCACCGTCCCTCAGCCGGGGCGCGCGTCGGGCGGGTCCAGCCATGGCTGCGCGTCCAGCTGCTCACCCGCGGCGCGCAGTGCGTCACGGATGCCGCGGGCAACGCGGGCGCGGTTGCGCGCGGCAAGGACCACGGCCGGCAGCTTCTGCAGCGAGCGGCGGTAGCCGGGGTAGCGCCACGGGTCGCGCAGCAGGCTCTCTACGTAGTGCAGCAGCACCTGCGCGTGCCGCGCGTCGGTCGCCCACAGCCGCGTTCCGCGCACGTCCCACTGAAAGTACGCGTCCGCCGGCCAGCGCAGCACGTGCACGGCCACCCGATGGCACTCCGCGCACCGCACCACACCGCGATGCCGCAGGCGGACGCCGCCGGAAATCTGCACGTGGCCGGTGGAGAGGAACTGGGACGATCCGCGCGGCGCCCGCCACGGCAGCACCGACGGATACTTTTCGCGCACGTACCACCCGCCCCAGCGGTGCAGCCCCTCCCCATCCACGGGATCCTTCTTGCGCGCGGCGACGAACTCGTACGGCTCGTCGAAAATCGCGCGCCCCCCGCACCGGGGGCAGCGGACGTCCAGCGCCCAGCGAAAGTACGGCATCGTCTCGCCGCGGCTACCGCAGCCCGCGCGCAAGCTCGTCGCGCAGGGCCACCACGTAGCGCAGCGCGGGATCGTCCAGGCTGGCGTATCCCGCGCCGTCGGGCACCGCCGCGCGAATCCCCCACGAGCCGTCCAGCCGGCCCGTGGCGCCGTACGTGTTGCGCGCCACGGAAAGGCGCAGCAGCAGGTGCGTCCGCGCGCCCTCCACCTCGATCAGCTCGGGCTGAAAGACGGCCGTGCGGCTTCCCCGGTCCACGCTGCACGCCTGAAAGCCGCGCTGCACCAGCACCGACACGGAATGGTCGAAGACGGAATCCACCGGCGCATAGCTCTGGTACTCCAGCGTGGCGTCGTGTGACGTGGCGCTGCGGGAGCCGGGAAGCACCAGGTTGCACGACGCATCCAGCCGCGGCACCGCCGCGCGGCCGTGGGATGCGCATCCCGCGAGGGCCAGGGCGAGCCAGACGGCAGGGAATAGGGAATAGGGAATAGCCGGCCAGGGGCAACGATGCGGAGAGCTTCGGCGATTCGCATGGGACGGAAGGTGCCGGGGGAGTACGGAGGGGATGCGGAGAATTTCATGCGCCCGCCCACCGATCGCAAGCGGGCGAGGCCAGCTTGCGATCAGCGGCTCAGAACCAGTACAGCTTCATCCGCAGCAGCATCTCGTGCGTGAGGGGAACGCCGGACGCGGAGCCGATCACGGAATCGATGCCGCACCGCGGGCAGAGGGCGGTCAGGCCCACGTCGCCGCCGTCCTCCTCATCCACCCACTCCTCGATCTCGCCCGGCGAAAACGTCTGCAGGCAATGGAAGCACCCGCAGACCTCGCTCGCCAGCACCTCTTCGCGATGCAGGCTGGAGTGGCGGTGCGCCTGGACGTGGGGCTCGATCTCGGTCAGTACCTCGTGCGCTTCAGAGTGTGTTCAAGAATCCCTGCGCTCGCGCCCGTATGTCATTTCGAAGGAGGCGCCACACCGCACCATCGGCTCGCACGAAATCCTGCGCGCCGACTGAGAAATCTACTATCTGCTGCTGGTACCCCGCTGCACCGCTCCGGCACTGGCCCTGTCCGCCCGTGTCGTAGCCGCAGGTAGGCACGGGCTACCGCGTCTGCCCTCCAGCAATCCGACAGCAGATTCCTCGGCCCTGTGACCTCTGGTGTGAAAGCAGGTTGTTGCGTGGGCGGGCCTCGGAATGACAGCGCTGATAGGTCAGAGGGTGTTTCTAAACCTCAAAATCCATTACGAAGCGGTGACTTCCTGAGGGAGCGCACCACGTGTAACCAGAAGTCACACACAGATTGCGCGCGACCGAAGGACCTCGTCCCGGCGGCGCGGGGGCCAGATCAGGGCACGGAACCAGCCCCGTCGTTCTGCTGGCGAGGTCCTTCGGTCGGCGCCAGGGTGCAGTGTGCAAGCGAGTTGTGGGGCGGCGCCTCCCTCAGGAAGTCAATCACGCCGGGAGGTTTGGCAACACCCTCTCAAGCAGGCGCGCACCCGATCCTTTCCGCTTGCACCAGTGTGTGCGCCGACCGAAGAATCTGTCGGTTGGAGCGGACGAGACCGTGAGTTACGGTGGGTTTGGTGCGAGACCCCGCCCGTTCCCGAAGGAGATTCTTCGGTCGGCGCACAGACTCGGGATGCATTACGGATGGCTCCGGGCGGCGCCTTCCTCAGAATGACAGCGAGCGCCCTTTTGCGTCGCCGGACAAAGCCCGTCGTTGGGTTGATCTAGAGAAACTCCGGCGCCGCGTTCGGCTGGCCTTCCGCGAAGCGGGACGGGCGCAGGGGATGCACGTCCATCGAAGACGCCGCCCCATCCACGATCATCTCCGCCACCAGTTGGCCCAGCGCGGGCGAATGCATCACCCCGTGCCCGGACGAGCCGTTCGCCAGGAACAGGTTCTCGACGCCGGGCGCGGGCCCCAGCAGCACGTGCCGGTCCGGCGACATCTCGTACAGCCCCGCCACGCACGCTGCCCGGTCCACCCTCGCCTCGCGCAGGCACGGGATCCAGCGGTGCGCGCGGGCGGCCACCTGGGGCAGCCACGCGTCGTCGAACGTGGTGTCGAACGGGTCCGCGGTGTTCGGCTGGTCGGACCAGAGCATCAGCACCCGGCCGTCGCGCACGCGCAGGTGGAACTCCGCTTCCACGAAGATGGTGAGCGGCATGCACTCCGGCAGCCCGGCGAACGGCTCGCTGAGCGCCACCTGCCGCCGCAGGGGAGTCACGGGGACGTCGGCGCCCGCCATGGCCGCCACCTTTCCCGCCCACGCGCCCGCCGCGTTCACCACCGCGCCCGCGGCGACCTCTCCCGCGTCCGTCCGCACCGCCGCGACCCGCCCGCCCTCGACGCGCATGCCGCGGACGGCGGCGCCGTACTCGAAGCGCACGCCCGGACCCCGCGCCGCTTCCGTGTAGCCGGCCAGCATCTGCAGCGGGCGGATGAAGCCGTCCGTGGGGCAGTAGACGCCGCCCACCAACCCCTCCGCGGCGACCGCCGGGTTGATCCCCAGCGCCTCGTCCACCGTCACCCGCCGCGCATCCGTCACGCCCAGCGAGCGCTGCATGGCCTGGGCTTCCAGCAGCGCCGCCAGCGTCTCCTGGCGCTCGGTCAGGAAAAGGTAGCCGCAGGGGTGGTAGCCGGGGTCCACGCCCACCTCGTCCTGGAACCGCAGCAGCTTTTCGCGCGCGAGCAGCGACAGCCGCACGTTGGGCTCGGACCCGAACTGCACGCGAAAGCCGCCGGTGGCCCTTCCGGTGCTCCCCTGCCCCGGGCCCGGCGCGGCATCCAGCACCAGCACGCGCGTGCAGCCGCGCACCGCCAGGTGCCACGCCACGCTGGCGCCGATCACGCCGCCTCCCACGATCACCACGTCGTAGCTCTCCACCGCTCCTCCCGGCCCGGGACACGCGTGGACGGTCCGCCGCCGCCTCCTCGCGAATTATCACTCCCGGCCGGCGCGGACGAAAGAGAGTGCGCTCCGAGGACGAACGTTTGCGAGTGGCGCGCAACTGGCGGAGCGCACCGCATCCGGGGCGCAGGGGCACACGCACACACGGGGATCGATGGGGGTAGAGCTCGGCATCATCGAAGGCTTCTACGGCCGGCCGTGGTCGTGGGACGAGCGGGAGGCGACGGTGGCCTTTCTGGCGCCGCACGGCTACCGCTTCTACCTGTACGCCCCCAAGGCGGACCCGTACCTGCGCCGCCGCTGGCAGGAGGACCACCCGCGGGACATCGCCGACGGCCTCGCGCGGCTGGCGGGCCGATGCGCGGAGCTGGGCGTGCGCTTTGGCGTGGGGCTGAGCCCGTACGAGCTGTTCCGCGGCTTCGACCAGGCCGCGCGCGAAGCGCTGGCGCGCAAGCTCGGCTTCCTGGACTCGGTGGGCGTGCGGGACCTCGCCATCCTCTTCGACGACATGCACGGCGACGTGCCGGGGCTGGCAGAGCGGCAGGTGGAGATCGCCCACTGGGCCGCGGCGCGCACCATGGCGGACCGCGTCCTCGTCTGCCCCACCTACTACACGGATGATCCCGTCCTGGACCGCGTCTTCGACCCGCGGCCTGACGGCTACGTGGAACAGCTGGGTGCGCTGCTGGATCCCCGCATCGAGATATTCTGGACGGGCGAGGAAGTCTGCTCGCGCGAGCTTTCGCCCGGGCACCTGAGGCGCGTGACCGAGCAGCTGCGCCGCAAGCCGTTCCTGTGGGACAACTACCCCGTGAACGACGGCCAGCGGATGTCGCAGTACGTGCACGTCCGCGGCTTCACCGGCCGGCCCGCCTCCCTTGCCGGACACCTGGCCGCGCACGGCGTCAACCCCGCGCTGCAGTCCACCCTCACCTGCATCCCCGCCCTTACGCTGGTGGAAAGCTACGCGCGCGGCGACGAGTACGAGTACCTGGCCGCGACCCTGCGCGCGGCGCGGCAGGTGATGGGGGATGAGCTGGGGAGGCGGCTGTACGAGGACGTGCTGGTGCTGCAGGACGTCGGCCTGGACCGCCTGGGCGAGAAGGAGCAGCTGCTGCGCGACCGATGGACCGGCGTGGACCACCCCGCCGCCCGCGAGATCATCGCCTGGCTGGACGGCGCCTACCGCATCACCGAGGAAATCGTCCAGACGCAGTAGAAGCGAGTCTCGCGGATGGACCGTGGAGGACGCGGATTCGAATCCTCCGCGTCCCCTCTCTTTTCCTCCGCGTGACGGTCTGTTTCCGCACCCGGACCACGGACGGATGTCAGGTCTGGCGAAGGCGTTTGCCGCAGCCCATGTTGTGCGCCGGACAGGGCCAGGCGCCGCATCCTTACTGAATCCACCAGGACACGATACCAGTGGCAGACGACCAGACGATCAGCCGCGTCGCCGTGCTCGGCGCGGGGACGATGGGGAACGGCATCGCGCAGGTGTGCGCCATGGCCGGCTACACGGTCGCGCTGCACGATCCGCAGCCCGGCGCCGTCGAGCGTGCGCTGGGCACCATCCGCGGCAACCTGGACAAGGGCGTGGAGCGCGAAAAGGTGACCGCCGACGCGCGGGAGGCCGCGCTCGGCAACCTGCGCGACGCCGCGGACCTCGCCGCCGCCGCCGCGGACGCCGACCTGGTGATCGAGGCCGTCCCCGAGCGGATGGAGATCAAGACCAGCCTCTTCGGCGAGCTTCACCGCACTGCCCCCGCGCACGCCATCCTGGCCACCAACACCTCGTCGCTCAGCGTCAGCCGCATCGCCGAGGCGACGGGGCGGGCGGAGCGCGTGATCGGCCTGCACTTCTTCAACCCCGTGCACATCATGAAGCTGCTCGAGGTGGTGCGGGGGCGCGATACGTCCCAGGACACGGTGGATGTCGCTCTGGCGTTCGCGCGGCGGATCGGCAAGGAGCCCATCATCGTCACCGATACGCCCGGGTTCGCGTCGTCGCGCCTGGGCGTGGTGCTGGGGCTGGAGGCCATGCGGATGGTGGAGCAGGGCGTCGCCACCCCGCAGGACATCGACAAGGCCATGGAGCTGGGCTACAACCACCCCATGGGCCCCCTGAAGCTGACGGACCTCGTGGGCCTGGACGTGCGCCTGGGGATCGCCGAGTACCTGCACGGCGAGCTGGGCGGCGAGCAGTACCGCCCACCGGAGCTGCTGCGGCGGATGGTGGCCGAGGGCAAGCTGGGGAAGAAGAGCGGACAGGGATTCTACGACTGGACACAGGAGGGCCGGTGAGCACGTACGAGACGCTGCGGGTGGATCGGGACGGCGCCGTCGCCGTCCTCACCATCGACCGCCCGGAGAAGCGCAACGCCCTCAGCGGCCAGGTGCGCGCCGAGCTGGTCGCCGCCCTCGACGCCCTGCGCGACGACGAGTCCGTGCGCGTGCTGGTGATCACCGGCGCGGGCGACAAGGCCTTCGTCGCCGGCGCCGACATCGCCGAGTTCGCCGACCGCACCCCCCTGGAGCAGCGCGCCGCCATGACCGGCCGCCGCGTGTTCGACGAGGTCGCCGCGTATCCCAAGCCGGTGATCGCCATGATCAACGGCTTTTGCCTGGGCGGCGGCTGCGAGCTGGCGCTGGCGTGCGACGTCCGCATCGCCGCCGACACGGCAAAGCTGGGGCAGCCGGAGATCAACCTGGGGATCATCCCCGGCGGCGGCGGCACGCAGCGCCTGCCGCGCGTGGTGGGCACCGGGCAGGCCATGCGGCTGGTGCTCTCCGGCGAGATCATCGACGCGGCCGAGGCGCTGCGCATCGGCCTGGTGGACGTGGTGCACCCCGCCGCCGGCCTGCGCGAGCGGACGATGGACTTCGCGCGGGGGATGGCGGCCAAGTCGCCGGTGGCGCTGCGCATGGCCAAGTCCGCCGTCCGCGCCGCCGCCGAGATGCCCCTCGCCGCTGGCCTGCAGTACGAGACGGAGCTGTTCATCACCTGCTTCACCAGCGACGACAAGCGCGAAGGCGTGGCCGCCTTCCTCGAAAAGCGCCCGGCGCAGTTCAGGGGGCGATAGCGGCCCTCGGTCGTTGAAGACGAGAAAGGCCGAGAGCGAGGTGCTCCCGGCCTTTTTTCTTTGTGCGGCATGTGCGCGCAACGTTATCGGCACGCCGTCAACGCCCGGCCCGACGCGCTGACGAAGAAACCCGCACCGGCTGTCGCCGAGACGATGGGGACGGTAGATTTGCAGCCGCCGCGCACACACGAATCTCCGCAGCAACGCGGCGTCCTCCTCCACGACACGCACCCGACCGTCACGCCATGCTCGAGACCTTCACCATCGAAACGTTCCAGCCGCGCATCGGCGAGATCTTCACGATCGTGGTGGATGAGGAAAACCGCCTCCCCACCAAGCTTACTGAGGTGTTTCCCTGGGGTCCAGGCGCCGCGGCGGGACGCGACCGGCATCCGTTCTCGCTCGTGTTCCACACGGTCCCCCAAGCCATCGTCCCGCAGCAGATCTACCGCGTGGAGAACGACAACATGGAGCCGATGGAGATATTCCTCACCCCCATCGGCCCCGACGAGCGCGGCATGCGCTACGAGGCCGTGTTCACCTGACGTTGGCCAATGCGAATGCTGACAGGGCCGGAGGCAAACACCTCCGGCCCTGCCTGTTTTCGAGGGGCTTGCCCGGCACTCGGTCAGGGGTGCGGCGGGCGAGCGAGCGTCAGGGCGTGTTGCAGTTCGCCACTGCCGTGAAGGTGCCTGAACCGGCCGTGGTGCTCACCGGTCCTGACGCGCCGGCAAGGGTGTTCTGAGCCGTGAAGTAGGTGTTCACCGGTGTGACGCCGTCCCATCCCTCCAGGCGGATGGTGGGTGCCGCCGCCGGAAGGCCCGACGCGCGCGCCCGCAAGCCGTTACGCAGACCCGTGGAGACGTTGTTCTTGACGTCCAGGCAGAGGGTGGGCACGTCGGTACTCAGGGCGCCCGGCACCACGTTGATGCCGTCCAGCGCGCCGGGCGAAAGATCGAGCACGCTGTTGCCCTCTACACGCGCCTCAAGGAGGGTCCCGGGGCTGCTGGCATCCACCGCGCTCACAAAGATCCCGTGCTGCCCCACACGCCGCACCGTGTTGTTCACGATCGCCACGCGCGTGGCCCCGCCCGTTCCGTTCGACTGCACCTGGATTCCGTTTCCGGAGACGGTGGTCCCCGAGCCGGCCACTCCGGCAGTGCCCACGTTGTTCCCGGAGATGGTCCCGGTCAGGTCACCGAAGGCGGTGAAGCCGGGGCTCCCCAGCCGGTTGATGTTTACCGGCACGCTGCCATGACGCTGGAAATCATTGCCGGTGAAGGAGAACAAGGCCGTACCGCCGGACCCGTGCACCACCTCCAGCCCCACCGTGGCGTTGTCGGCGAATTCGCTGCCATTCACAGTCAGGTTAATGGACGCGCTGGAGGCCAGGGCCGTGGACGCCGTTACGCCCCGCACCCGCGTGCGCGCGATGCTGTCGTTCTGCAGGCTCACGGTCATGCTGCTGCCGCCGGTTGCGGTAAGTTGCAGACCGTTCGCGCCGCCCGCGCCCGTGCCCGTGTCGGTGATGTTCGTATTGAAGATGGTAAGGCTCAGCGAGCCGCTCCCGTTCACCACGCCAAACACCGTCTCCTGCGAGTGGTGGATCAGGCTGTGCTCCACCGATGCCGTGCCGGACAGGTTGTCGAAGCGAAGGTTCCAGATGTCGGCCGCTTCAACCGCGCCGGCCAGCGTCGCGTTCTGCCCCAGGTCCGAGTGGATAATGCTCAGTCCCGACACGCCGGTTCCGTGTATGCCATGGCTGCCGGCGTGCCCGGTGACCAGCGCGTTGTCCACTACCAGGCCAGCCACGCTGGCGGCGGCAATGCCGTCACCGTCGTTCCCCTGAATCACCAGATTGCGCAGGACCACGTTCGTCGCGTTCGAAAGCGAGATGCCCGCGCCGCTGGTACCGGAGATGGTGCCACCCGAGCCCAGCGCGATGGTTCCGCCGCCGTTGCGGTCGGTGGTGCGGCCGCGGGTTGCGTTAGTGGGATCCGAGGCGCCGTCTCCCGTCACCTGGAAGCCGCCGCTCCCCGTGTTCGCGAGCACGATGCCGTTGGTGCCGCCGTTCGCGGACACGCTGCGGAAGGTGAGACCCGCCGCGCCGATGGTGGTGTTCTGCACGTGCACCGCCACGCCGCCCGCGCTGGTGACGGTGTTGCCCAGCCCCGTCACGCCGATCGTGCCGCCGCCCGTCGCCTCGAAACCGGTTCCCGTCGTCGTGGCGATCGCCAGCCCGCCGCCGCCGAACGAGATCACCGCCCCAGCGTTGTTCGCGAGGATCACGCCCGGGTTGGCGCCGGTCGACAGCGACTTGCTGCTGCCCGTGAAGGCGATGGTGCCGCCCGAGTTGTTCTGCACCGAGATGCCGTTCCCGCTGGATGCGATCGTCCCGCCGAAGTCCAGCGCGCCGCCCGTGCGCCCGGTCACCGACACCGCCAGCGGCCCGGCCACCGCAACGTTGCCGCCGTAGGTGAACGTCCCCGCTCCGCCCGTCACCTCCACCCCCGGCCCGGCCGAGCCCGTCACCGAGCCGCCCGCGGCCGAGAAGCTGCCGCCGACGCCCACCAGGCGAATCCCCGCGCCCGCGCTTCCCGCCGACGATAGCGCGTCGAAGGCGCCGAACACGTCACCCGCGGACAGGTCCAGCGCCGGCCCGCCCGTGGCGCTCACCGACAGCGAGCCCACCGTCAGCGTGCCGAAGCCGCTCCCCGCGATCCCCGCGCCCGCGGACGAGGTAACGTCCATCCCCTGCACCACGTTGTTCGTGGCCAGTTGGATGGTGGCGCCCCCGGTGGTCCGCGTCACCGTCGGCGCGGAGCCGGCGGCCAGCAGCACCACCGTCTGCCCGTTCAGCGTCGCCGTCACGTTCGACGGCACGCCCTGCCCCGTCAGCGACTGCCCGGTCTTCAGGGTGATACCGCCGTCGTACGGCCCCGCACCCGTCCGCACGAAGATCGTCTCACCCGCCGTCGACGCGGCTTCCGCCCCCGCCAGCGTGTTGAACGGAGACGCGTCGCGCCCGTCGCCGGGGGCTGCGGCATTGTCCACGTACCACACCCGGTACGCCGAGACCACCGTCACCGTGCTCGAAGACGTGGCCTGCCCATCCGTGACCGAGTAGGTAAAGCTGTCCGTGCCCGTGAAGCCGGCGGCGCTCAGGTAGGTGAAGCTGCCGTCCGCGTTCATCGTCGCCGTACCGCCCGCCGCCGTCGGATAGGTACCCGCCACCGCCTGCAGCACATTATCCTCACTGTCCGTGTCGTTGGCCAGCACGCCGGGCGCGGCCACCGGCACCGTCACGTTGCCGATCGCCTGGAACGTGTCCGGCTGCGCGACGGGCGGCGTGTTGGGATTGAACACCGTCAGCGTGGCGCTGCCCGAGGCCGCCTGGTAGGTGGCCGTGATGGTCGCCTGCCCCGGCGACACGCCGGTCGCCAGCCCGCTGGCGTCCACCGTCGCCACCGCCGGAGCAGACGAGCTCCAGGTGGGCGTCGCGCCGGGAATGGGATTCCCGTGCAGGTCCAGCACCGTCGCCGTGAACTGCTGCGTCCCGCCCACGGGGATGGATGCCGAGTCGGGAGTGACGATCACCTGGCCCGCGATCCCCGTCTCGATGCGGAACTTGATGGGAAGGGTGCGATCGTCCTGCAGGGGGATGTACTCCTGCGTGTCGACCTTCTTGAGCTCCTTGCCGCTGCTGACCACGTCCACGTCGGCAAAGCCCAGCTGGAACGTCCCCACGTACACCGAGATGCGGTAGTGCTTCGCCGGGTCCAGGTTGAACTGGTTGGTGTGCCAGTTCACCTGGTACGACGACGTGCCCACCTGCACCGCCTGGCCTCCGGTGCCGCTGGTGGTGGTGTACTGCGCGATGGTCGTTACGCAGGCGCCCGCCGCCAGCTCGCAGATCTCCACGCGCGGCTGCAGGCCGCCGTCGAAGGTGCCCGAGTACGCGGGATTGGACACCATCGGCGGCAGAAAGTAGAAGCCGGGGACGGCGCCCGCGTGCGCCGCGTCCGAGATGGTGGTCAGAGGCTGGCCCTCGGGGGCCAGGGGCGAGGTGGAATCGCCGGTGCACGCCGCGAGGCCCATCAACAGGGCCGCGGCAGCCGCAGACTTCAGAGACCGCATGATCACTCCTGGAGCAGGGATTGGGGGACCGCCAGCACTCAGACGACCCACCAATCTGCTCGTGCGCTGGCGCTAGATGAGCGAACGAACGACTTGGCGGATTCTGGAGCGTGGCCCGTGTGCCGGAATGAGGAGGCGGCACCGCGACGCGGGGAGCGTACCCGGATAGCCGGTTCCGGCGGGAGGACTATTGGGCAGGATGCAGGCCCGGAGAGGAACCACTCAAAACCGGGCGCAGAAACAAGGACCGGTGCGATTTCGCGCGGAGAGAACACGGAGAAGGAGGTAACGAACTGTGACACCGGTGTCCCATCCTGTGGCAGCAGGCGGGCAGGTATGCACGACGGATGCGGTGGGAAAAGCGGCGCCGCAGAAGACGTTACGGAGGAGGAGAAAGCACGGCGAAAGACGTGCAGAACGGCGGAAACGGCGCGGAAGCCCGCGCCGTTCATCCGCCGCCCACTCAGACGGGGACCGCCGTGGGATACCGCTCCATCAGCAGGTAGACCCCCTTCTCCTGCGCCTGTACGAAGCCCAGGCGCTCGTACAGGCTCCGGGCAGGATTGAAGATCTCCACGTGGATACTGACCTTGCGGCCGCTGGCGTCGCCCTCGGCCAGGATCCCCCGCAGCAGGCGTGTCCCCAAGCCGCCGCCGCGGTGCTCCGGCATCAGCGCGATGTCCACCACGCGGATGTCGTCAACCCAGCGCGCCACGTATAGCCGGCCCACGGGTTCGCCGTCCAGCAGGACCAGGTCCCACGAGGTGTCGGTGTAGTTCTCGTGCCAGTACTGGTGCTGCGCGTGGAACTGCTGGCTCACGAAGGCGGCTTTCTGCGCGGCCGTCCAGTCCACCTGCCTGAGCTCGCCCTCGCGGGTGGTGGCGTACAGCCGGTGCAGAAAGTCCAGGTCGGCGTCGGTGGCTGGCCGCAGGGTGACGTTCATGGCGGATGAAAAGATGTTCGAGGTGCGTCCGTGCGGGACGCGAGCGCGCCCCATTTCGGACGAAGTGTGCGCCTGCAGGCACGAAGGGGGCGGCCTTGGGGCCGCCCCCTTCGCGTTTGTCGACTGCGTTTCCCCTACGGCCGCTGCGGGAAGATCCCCTGCAGCGCAATGCAGAAGTTGAGGGTGAGGTACGGCTGCATATTGTTGTGCGGCAGCCCGCCGCCAGCCAGTGCCAGCGCTTGGGGCGCCATCATCTGCAGGTTGGCGGAAGTGTTGGTCTGGTAGGTGTTGCCGGCGGAGGCGCGGGCCAGGACGCGGTCGGGTCCGGGAACCTGCAGCGTGCCGGGATCGGACATTGTCTGCACGGTGTGGGTGTGGAAGGGGATCTCGGTCACTAGCAGGGTGATCGACTCCACGCCGCTCATCTCGCCCAGATCTCGCAGGCTCAGCCCCTGCCCCTGCCCCGGCTGCATGGGCGTGTTGCCCACCATGTCCGGGAGTGCGAAGGTGCTCTTGCCGTCGCCGCCGTAGGTGGTGCCCAGCAGGGCGAAGAGCGCCGTGTTCTGCGAAATCGGCATGATCTGCCCGTTGCAGAACGCCCACCCGGTAGGGGGGAAGGTGAACGGAAAAATACGGATCTCGGCCAAGAATTGGTCGGACATGTCGGTCGTTCTCCTCAGGTCTGGCTCGGGAAGATCCCGAACAGGGAGATGATGAAGTTGATGCAGAGGAACGGCTGGGTGTTCTCATGCGGCTGGCTTCCGCCTGCCGGCTGCACCGCGCTGGCCGCCAAGCTCCCGTCCGGCGTATCCTGGATGTACATGTTGGCCGAGGTGGACTGCCCCAGCACGTTGCCCGACGGCGACGACTCACCGCCCGCCGCGTTGGTCGAGCAGGTAAGCGGATGGGTATGGTTGGGGATCTGCTGCACCGTGAGGGTTTCCTGCTCCGTACCAGCCATCTCCCCGATCTGGTAGGTGGTGCCGTCGGGGCCGGTTCCCATGTGCATGGGTACCCGGCTGGCCAGGTTGGGCAGGTTGAAGGTCTCCTCGCCGTCGCCTCCGTACGTCGTGCCGATGAGTTGGAACAGCACTTCGTTCTCGGAGATGGGCAGCGTCTGGCCTTCGCAGAACATCCAGCCGTTGGGGGCAAAGTTTCCGGCGAACATCCGGATCTCGCCCACGTAGGGTTGTGCCATGGGTGTGGTCTCCGGATCAGTTCTGGGAGGGGAAGATGCCCTGCAGCGCGATGATGAAGTTCAGCACCAGGTACGGCATCATGTTGTTGTGCGGCTGGCTGCCGCCCACGCTGCTCACGCTGATGGGGTTCAGGGTGGTAAGTGCCGCCGGGTTGTTGTAGATGAGGGTCGTGGACTCGGCAAGGACCGTGTTTGTGGGCACCGGCGTGTCGCCTGCAGTCTGCGAGCCCATCATGGCGTGCGTGTGGGTAGGCAGTTGCTGAATGTTGACCGTGACGCTGGTGCTTCCCGCCGCTTCGCCCAGCGAGTGCGCGGCGCCGAAGTGGATGGGCACCCGGCCGCGCAGATTGGGGAGCGCGAAATTGGTTTGGCCGTTACCGCCGTACGTGGTTCCCAGAAGCGCGAATAGCGCCTGGTTCTGGTTGATCGGGAGAAGCTGACCGTTGCACAACGCCCACCCCTTGGGTGGAAAGTTGAACGATACGATCTTGATCTCCGACAGGAAGGGTTCCGACATCGGTCTCCTCGTAAGGAAGGGTGGGGACGGACCTGCGTGAGCGTGTACCGCGGCCTGCACCTGCGCCCTGCGGCCGCCGGGTGGCTGGGAGCCACCCGGCGGCATCCATCGTGGAGCCTGCTATGCGAGAGAAGATGCCTCGGGTCAGGGGGTGTTGCAGTTGGCGACCGCGAAGAACCCTCCCGGCGAGGGCGGAGCCGTCGTCGAGATTGCGGCAATCCCACCGGCGAGCGTGTTGGGACGGGCGGTGAAGTAGGTATTCACGGCGGTCACGCCGTCCCAGCCTTCCAGCTGCACCGTCGAAGGCGCGGCCGGTAGCCCGCTGGGCCGCACCCGCAGACCGTTGCGAATGCCGGTCGAATTGTTGTTGGCGATGTCGATGCACATCGTCAGGTCGTCCGTGTTCAGCGCACCCGGAAGGATGTTGATTCCGTCAAGGGCAGTCGCCTTCATGTTCGAGACGGTGTTCGATGCAACGCGCGCCTCCAGCAGGGGCGGTGCAGTGCCGCCGATGTTCGCGTCCACTGCGGCCACGTAGATCCCGTGCAGCCCCACCTCTCGGACGGTGTTGTTCACCACGGCGACCCGCATGATTCCGCCGGAGCCGTTCGACTCCACCTCGATGCCGTTGCTGGTGTCGGAGCCGGAGTTGGCCGTGCCCGCGGTACCGATGGTGTTGCCGGAGACGGTCCCGGTGAACAGGCCGAAGCCGTTGAAGCTTGGCGAGCCGAGCCGGTTGACGATGAGGGCCTGCAGACTGCCTGCGCCCGCCTGCAGGTTGTTGTTGGTGATGCTGAACGTGTTGGTTCCGCCGGACCCGTGCGAAAGATCGATCGCCGCGCCGTTCTGGTGGAATTGGCTGTTGTTCACGGTCAGGTTCAGAACCGCGCTCGACCCGGTTTCCGTGCCGGTCTGCAGCCCGCGGGACCGGCCTCGGTTGATGCTATCGTTCTGCAGGTTCAGCGTCACGTTTGAGGTGCCGTTTGCGGCCACCATCAGGGCGGAGGTGCCGCCGGCGCCAGTGCCGGTGTCGGTGATGTTCGTGTTCAGCACCGTCAGGTTCAGCACGCCGCTGGTATTGATGATCCCCAGCACGTTCTCCTGTGAGTGATGGATGTTGCTGTTGCGGATGCTGTCGGTGCCGGTCAGCCCCAGCAGCCGGATGTTCCAGATGTCCGGCCCCTCCACCACGCCCACCGTGGTGCCGTTGTTGTCCACTTCGGAGTGGTGCAGCGCAAAGCCGCTCACGGAATTCCCCAGGATGCCGTGGTCGCTGGCGTGCCCGGTGATGCGGGTATTGTCCACCGTCAGCCGCGCCACGGTGCTGGCGTTGATGCCGTCACCGCTGGAGCCACTGCCCGTGATCAGCATGTTGCGCAGGATCACCGGCCCGGTGCTGCTCAGGCTCACCCCGTGGCCGGACCGGCCCGAGATGCTGCCGCCCGAGTTCAACCCCACGGTGCCGCCGCCTTCCTTGGCGGTGGTCCGCCCGCGGGTGGTGTTGTTCGGGTCCGAGGCGCCGTCGCCGGTCACCTGGAACGCACCCGCCCCGGTGTTGGAGAGCACGATGCCGTTGGTGCCGCTCCCCGCGGCGTTCACGCTGAAGAACCGGACGCCGTTGCCGCCGATGGCGGTGTTCTGGATGTTCACCGGGGTACCGCCGAGGGTGGCGTTCACGGTGTTGTTGGCACCCTCCACGTTCACCGTGCCACCGCCCGTAGCCGTAAAGCCCGCGCCGGAGGTGACATCGATGTCCAGGTTACCGCCCGTGAAGTTGATCGTCGCGCCGGTGTTGTTGGTCAGCGTAACGGCGGCGCTGGTACCAGTGTTCAGCGTCTGCGTCGCGTTGGTGAAGTTGATCGTGCCCGCGTTTGCGTTCCCCAGGATTCCCGTGCAGGCCCCGGTGCAGTTGATCGACCCCGAGATGGTGGTCGTGCCCCCCGTGCGGCTCGCGATGTTCGCGATGCGACCGGCCGTGCTCTTGGAAAGGTTGGCCGCCACGGTCACACCGGCGTTGCCACCGCTGACGAACAGTGCGTCACCGGCCGTGGTCGCCACGCTACCGCCGTTGACCGCCACCGCGCCGGTGTTGCCGTTCAGGTAGATCCCCTCGGCGGCCGTACCGCTCACCGAAGCCGTGGTAAAGGTGAACGGCGCCGAGTTGGTGGTCAGATCCAGGCCGCGCGACCCAGCGTTGTTGGTGCCAGTCACCGACAGCGAACCCGCTGTGAAGCTGCTGCCACCCACGTTCGTGGCAGAGAAAGCGGTCGAGTCGGTGCTAGTAGACTGGATGCTTGCAAACGTCATCCCGTTCGCACCGAGCGTAATGCCATTCAGATTCACAGCGCGCCGCACAGTACCTGGGGCGGCGGTGAGGGAGATGGTGTTGCTCGCCCCCGTCACCTCTACCGTGCCGCCACCCGTCGCCGTGAACGGCACCGTGGTGGTGGTCGAGATCCTCACCCCGCCGTTGAAGGCGATGCTCGCGCCCGTGTTGCTGGTCAGGCTTACGCCAGCTGCGGGCAGCGTCACGCCCGGGTTGATGGGGCCGGAGAACGTCACTGTACCACCCGTCTTGCCGTTGACGTTTACCGCGCGGAACGTGCTGGTGTTGCGGATGGTCCCGGCATACGTGAAGGAGCCGTCCTCGCCCGTGACCCGGAAGGCATCATTGCTCGCCCCGACAAGCGAGTCGCCTGCAACGCCCAGGGTGGCGAGCCCGTTCGTCTTTACCGACGAGAGGAACACGTTGTGGGTCCCGCCACCGGAGGTGAGGCTGCCAAACCCGCCGCCCGTAAGCATGCCTGTGGTCAGGCTCAACGCCTGGCCCAGCGGGTAGTTGATGATGAGGTCGGCCGCGGTGGTGAGCGTGCCGAAGTTCGTACCCGACAGCGCGCTCATGCCCGCAGCGGTCGGAGCGATCGTGAGCCCGCGCACCGTGTTGTTGAGGGTGGATCCGCTTCCGACGTTCGCGAGCACCACGCTGCCGTCGATCGTGGTTGCCGTATCAGCAGTCATCGATGGCAGAGGATCGCTCCCCTCGGCGAGATCGATCCCGGCGATCGTTTCGAGGTCGTCGCCGACGGCATCCTGTCCGATCAGCCTCTGTTGCGGCAGCAGCGTGACGTTCGCGGTGTGCGTGCCATCGTAGAGGAAGATGGCGTCGCCTGCCTTTGGCTTGCCGGCCCCGGTGTTGTCGGCCTGGAATGCGGCCAGTGTGGGATACGGGTCGCTGAGACGCCCGCACTTGTTGTCCGCGCCGGCTGCATCCGGATCACAGCCCCCCCCGGTACCGACGAACCAGATCATGCCACCGACCGTGAGCGCCACGTTCGCCGTGGACACCGCCGAGCCGCTGTGGATGGTGTACTCGAGGTTGTCCACGCCTGCAAAGCCGGCTGGCGGATCGTAGGTGAACGTGCCTAGCCCGTCACCCTCAGTGTCCATCACCACCGTACCGCCTTTCTCGGTGACTCCCGAGGTACCGCCCCACCCGTAGGTAATCGTCGTGGTTCCGTGCATCACGTCGTCCGTGACGACGGAAGTGGGCGAGTTCAGCCGCACGTTTCCGGTGACGACGAAATCATCGCCCCACGCCTTGATCACGTTGATCACGCGCGTGGCGGTGCGCCGGGAGTCTACGGTCGAGGTGGCCGTGATGGTGGCCGTCCCCCCCGCCACTCCCGTGACAACGCCTGTCGCCGCGCCGACGCTGGCTACAGCGGGGTTCGACGACGACCATGTGACGCCTCCACTCGGGGTCCCATGCGCCGTAAAGGCGTTGGCCGAGAAGGTCAGCGTCTGACCCGCGCCCAGCACGGAATCAGCCGGTGCGATGGTGACATAGCCGTGTAGGTACCGCACCCGCGTCCAGGTGCGGTACGTAAACCGCATTGCCGTTACGCTGGGGCTGAAGACGAACCGGAAAAGCTTCGTCGCGGAGGTCGAGTCCTGCTTCAGCAGTCCCGGGAAATTCACATACTCCTTGTTGGAGAATATCGAATCGGCGGCGAAATTCAACGAATCGGTGAACGTCGCCGTATCGTCCGCGGTGGCGAGTTGCGCCCAGGCGGTGGTCTGCGGCGAAGTCAGCCGATAGCTGGTGATGATCAGGCGGCTGGTATCGGGGTTAATCCCGTCGGTCGTACCGATCGGCTGGGGAATCAGATTCCGCAGCGCGAAATTGTACGTCATGGTATCCGGGTTGGACTTGTCAGTCCCGGAATACGCCCCGCCACCCATGTTCACAAGCTTCGCCGCGTCACCGCCCAGGATCAGGTCCATCCGCGCGCCGCTCGTTCCCGCTGGCGAGACAACACCACATGTCAGGTTTCCGGAGCGAAAATCCGCCGTGCACTCGTATTCCGTCGACACAAGCGCGCCCCCGGTTACCCGCTCCCCGCCCGCACCCACCGGCCGCCCTACGGGAAAGCGCGACACGTCCACGCCCGCCGCAAAGCGCGAGATCAGCGCCGCGTCCGCCGCGGTGATCCGGCCGTCGCCGTTCGCGTCTCCCGCAGGCATGATGCTGCGCCCGTCCGGCGGGGTGCCGCGAACCAGCCAGGTCCGTACGGCGTCGGCATCGGCGCGGGTCACGCGACCGTCGCCGTTCACGTCACCGCGGATTGCGGCCGGGGCGGCAACGGACGACGCGTCCTGCGCACGAAGGCCCGGCACGGCAACGAGCGAAAGGCCCATGGCGAGCAGCGCGCAGAGCCGAGAGTTCAAGTACGGCATCAGAATGCAGTCCCGAGAGAGGGAGAAGCCGCCCCGAGCCGCAACAGGGGCTCAGGGTGGCGAGAAGGGAGCGAATCTGTGGGCAGTCGGAGAGGGCTCCTCAGAGAAGCCTACTGGCCCTGAACAAAGAGCAGTCGCTCGGAGCGAACCGTGGACGTCACGTCAGCGAGATCGGCACCGCCGGAAACCTCCTCCAAGCGTACGCTGAACATGTCGCGCGCAAGGGAGAGCGGCGTCTCGCGCCCTCGGAACTGCAGCCGCAGGATCGCGGGCTCGGCCATCCCCTGCACCAAGGTGGCTACGAACCGTACGCGACCGGGGCTCACCTCAACGACGTCACCCTCGATCCCTTCGGGCAAGGCGGTCAACACCAGTTGCAGCGCGGCGGCATCGTACTGCAGTTCGCCCTGAGCGCTCGCAAGCTCGATCCCCCCCGGAAGCTGCTTCAGCGAGAGGGTGACTTCGCTCTGCTCAGCGGACACGGCGCGCGCGGAAAGCAGGTTGTAGATGCCCGACTCCGTCAGCGTCGGCAGACCGCCGTCGCTACTTCCGGAGTTATTCGCGTCAGCGCAGCCAAGCGCAAGCGCAAGCGCCAGGAGCGGCGCCGTACGGCGAACGAGAGTACGAAATCGCATGGAACACCACCACGGGTGAGAGAAAGCGAGAAGTCGGACCGCTCAGGGCTGCTCGCAGTCAGGATCGTCGAAGTCACAGCCGCCAACGCCGCTGGCCTGAAGCAGCGTCAGATCGCGCATCCCGCCCAGGTCCAGCACGGCGGGAGAGATCCAGCTGCGCTTGGGCTCAGCAGAAGCAGCGCCGGCAGGCGCGTGGGTGCGATCGATGTCCATGACAGGTCCCAGGAGGTCTAAGGGCGAAGTACCGAACCGCTCACGAGCGGCGAAGCAGGAAACTCCGGGGAAACCGGCGGCGTGAGCGGACAGGAGAAGCCTTGGAAAGGATACTGCGACGCAGATAATAGCGACCTTGTGCGAAGTTGACAAGTGGATTGACGATATCGAGTTGAAGCAATCGGTAGCAGTCGGCGCCGCAGCCTGCCCGGCCCGTCCTCAGGGGCCATTATGCACAACTCGCTAAGTCTGCCACACAACGCTCCCGTGGAACTGCGTCGAGCAAGGTTATCGGCCGGGCATGCTGAAGAAATGATGGAAGGCCGCCCAGCAGGCACAGGGGAGGGGGTCCCCTGCGTGTTCCCGCCGGGGCGTCGGCGGAAGAGGCGGGACCGCGCGGTTCCCGCCCCTTCCCGTCCATATGCCTACGCGGCGGTGCGCCGCAGCACGCGGCCGATGCGCTCGCCGGCTTCGCGGAGGCGCGCCTCGGGCTCGATCAGGGCAAAGCGCACGTGGCCCTCGCCCTCGGCGCCAAAGCCCACGCCGGGCGACACCACCACCCCCGCCTCGCGCAGCAGCATCCGCGCGAACTCCATGGACGGCATCTCCGCGAACGGCTCCGGGATCGGCGCCCAGACGAACATGGTCGCCCGGGGCGCGGGGACGTTCCACCCCGCGCCGTGCAGCCCCTCCATCAGCGCGGCGGCCCGGCGGCGGTACGTCTCGCGCGTCTCGCCCACGCATTCCTGCCCGGCGCGCAGCGCGTGCGCCGCGGCGATCTGGATGGGCTGAAAGATCCCGTAGTCCAGGTAGCTCTTGATCTTGGTCAGCGCGCCCACCATCGCCGGGTTGCCCACGCAGAAGCCCACCCGCCATCCCGCCATGCAGTACGACTTGGACATCGAGAAGAACTCCACCGCGATCTCTTTGGCTCCCGGCACCGCGAGCACGCTGGGCGGCTCCTCGTCAAAGCCGAAGTCGGCGTAGGCGAAGTCGTGGATGAGGAGCAGCCGGTTGCGGCGGCACACCTCCACCGCACGCTCGAGGAAGCCGGCCGGGGCCTGCCAGGTGGTGGGGTTGTTGGGAAACGACAGGAGCAGCACCCTGGGCGCGGGCTCCTGCGTGGCGCACGCTTCCTCCACCGCGGCCAGCAGGGCGTCGCCGTCCACGTATCCCGGCTCGCCTTCCCGCAGCTGCACCGAATGCACCCGCCCGCCCGCGAACAGCACCGAGTAGCGGTGGATGGGATACGCGGGCGCGGGGACGATCACCGTGTCGCCCAGCTCCAGGATGGCGAGCATCAGGTGCGCAATCCCCTCCTTGGCGCCGATGGTGACCACCACGTCCGTCTCGGCGTCCAGCTCCACCCCGTACCGGTCGCGGTAGTGGTCCGCCATCCCCTCGCGCAGGCCGTAGATGCCGCGCGACGCGCTGTAGCGGTGATGCCGCTTGTCGCGCGCGTGCTCCACCAGCTCGTCCACGATGTGCTGGGGCGTGCCCAGGTCCGGGTTTCCCATCCCCAGGTCGATCACGTCCTCGCCCGCGGCAATGCGCTCGGCCTTTTCGGCGTTCACCTGCGCAAAGACGTACGCCGGCAGGCTGCCGATGCGCGGAAACTCCGCGCTCGACGTGGGCGGCCAGGGGGACGACGGGACGGACATGGCTCCTCCGGTTCGGGGGTATGGTGGCGGATTGAAAGCGCCGGACCCATGCAGGATTCTCGCCGGGCGGGGAGAAAGGACGAGGAGACCGGGATGCGGAGGTGCGGGAGCCTCCCGGGCGGGCGGGATAAACGAGAACCGCCCCGGCGGCGATGCCGGGGCGGTTCTCCGTACTTCAGGCGCGGCGCGGAAGCGTCAGTCGGCGGCCATGTCGACCACCACCTCGACCGCCTCGAACGGAATGACCGAGACGTTCTTGCGCTTCTTGTCCTTGCGGCCGAACTGCACGCTGCCGTCCACCAGGGCGAACAGGGTGTCGTCGCTGCCGATGCCCACGTTGGCGCCCGGGTGGAACCGGGTGCCGCGCTGACGGATGATGATGTTGCCGGCGAGCACCCGCTCGCCACCGAAGCGCTTGACCCCGAGGCGCTGCGCGTTGGAGTCGCGCCCGTTGCGGGTCGAGCCGCCGCCCTTCTTGTGTGCCATGGCTGCTCTCCTTTAGCCGAGGTTGATCTCGCCGACGCGAACCTCAGTGAACTTCTGACGGTGCCCCTGCTTGCGGCGGTAGTTCTTGCGGCGCTTGTGCTTGAAGATGATGATCTTCTCGCCCTTGCCGTGGCGTACGACCTCGGCCGTCACCGACGCGCCCGAAACTCCCGGCGCACCGATCTTGACCGTGTCGCCGTCGGCTCCGAGCAGCACGTCCTCGAAGCGCAGCGTCTCGCCGGGCGCGGTGTCGACGGACGGAATGCGAAGCGTCTTGCCCGGCTCGGCCCGGAACTGCTTGCCGCCGGTGCGGATGATGGCGTACATGTTGTGTGAACTCCGTTGCACGAACGGGGAGACCCCGATTTCCAAAACAAGACAGCCAATTTCGCCACATCCGGCCGTTCTGTCAAGCCGTGGCGGCGGCCCGGCTACAACGCCGCCGCGCGAGCCGGCTCCGCCGCCTCGCCGGCCGGTTCTTCCACCGCCCTGAAGCTCACGTCGATCCTGATCCCGGCGTGGCCCAGCATGTTGACGAGCGAATCGATGCTGAACTCGTCGATGTTGCCGCGCTTCAACTCACTGATGCGCGGCTGCGACACGCCGAACAACGCCGCGGCCTGCTTCTGCTTCAGTCCGCGGTCACGAATCATCCGGATGATCTGAATCATCAGGTCGGAGCGGACGCGCAGGTTTTCGGCTTCTTCCGGCTCAAAGCCCAGGTCGAGGAAGATGTTGCCATCCGCGGGCGTGACGTGCTCGACGATGTCGGCCTCCACCGGCATCACGCTGTCCTTCATCACGAACCTCGCTTGTTCTGAGCCAGTGGATTGCGCCTGGACAGCAACTGCCGGTATCGAGCGGCCGCGACCTCGACGTGGTGCTGCGGCGTCTGCGCGCTCTTCTTCTCGAACGCGTGGAGCACGTACACCGCTTCGGGGAACTTCGCGACATAGATCACCCGATGCTGCAACGTCCCACCGTCGAAGGTGCGGACCCGGATCTCGCGCGCACCCGGCCCGACGCCTTCCATCGGCTTCCAGTCGTCCGGATCGAGGCCGTTCTGCACCAGGCGCAGGTTCACCCCCGCAAGTTGTCGGGCCGCGGGAGGAAAGTCTTGCAGTTCCCGCTGCGCAGGCCCGATCCATTCGACGTGTTTCCTCTCTGCCACGATTATACTCCATTCCGATATTCGGGTCAACGGAGATCCGGGCCCGACCACTTTGGAAGCGGCTGTGGCGGGTTCGGGGTGGGAAACGCGAATCCGCCCGCGAGGAGGGTCCTCGCGGGCGGATTCGGATGGCGGTCATGCGTCGGCGTTCGCCTTCAGCGGGTCACGTAGGACCGGGGGGGAGCACCTGCGTCAGCACGGCGGCGAAGTGGCAGATGCTGCCTCCCAGCACGAACAGGTGCCACACGGCGTGCGCGTACGGGCGGCGGTTGTGGTAGAACACGGTGCCGGCGGTGTACGTAAGGCCGCCGGCGATCAGCCAGGCCAGCGTCGCGGTGGACAGGCGCTCCAGCATGGGGCCGATAGCCACCATCGCCATCCACCCCATCCCCACGTAGATGGCGGTGGAGACGCGGGGAAAGCGGCCGGTGAAGAACAGCTTGAACACCACGCCCGCCACCGCCAGCCCCCACGCCACGCCGAACAGGCCCCACCCCCAGCCGCCGCGCAGCCCCAGCAGCGTAACGGGGGTGTAAGAGCCGGCGATGAGCAGGTAGATGGCGCAGTGGTCGAACACCTTGAGCCGCGCCTTGACGGCCGGGGTGCGGGCGGCGTGGTACAGCGTCGACGCGGTGTACAGCAGCACCATGGTAAGGCTGAAGACGGCGGTGGTCAGGATCTCGCGCGTGCCGCCGTACAGGGCGGAAAACACGATCAGCACCACGCCGCCCGCCAGCGCGGCCACCACGCCGGCGCCGTGCGTAACCGCGTTCGCCAGCTCCCAGCGGCGATCGTCCGACTGGTCCATCCGTCCTGCCCGTGCTGCGGGGAAAAACGCTTGCGCGAGGGGCGCGCACGCCGAAGGATAACGGCGTCCGCGGCGGCGCAAAAGGCCGCGGAAACGCTGAGCCGTGCTCACCTCCACCTGCCGCGTCATGACCGTCATCGAAACGCCGCGCCTGCTGCTCCGCGAGCTCACCGACGCGGACCACGAGGCGCTGTTCCAGATGTACCAGGACCGGCGGATGAACCGCTTCATCGGCGGCCCTCCCCCGCCCCGAGAGGCGTACTGGCAGAAGGTGCGCGAGACGTGGCCGGCGTACTACGCGCGCCACGGCTTTGGGCTGTGGGCGACGGTCCGCAAGGAGGACAGGCGGCTGCTGGGGCGCTGCGGCCTGCTTTCGCAACAGGTAGACGGCGAGCGGCACGTGGAGGTGGGCTACGCGCTGGCGCCGGAGTTCTGGGGCCGCAGCTACGCCACCGAGGCGGCGCGCGCCAGCCGCGACCACGCGTTTCGCACGCTGGACGTACCGCACGTCATCTCGCTGATCCTGCCGGACAACGCGGGATCCATCCGGGTCGCGGAAAAGAACGGGATGACGCTCTGGAAGACCGCGGAGTTCAGGGGGCACCTGCCGCGCGTGTACCGCATCACCCGCGCGGAGTGGGAGAAGGCGGTGGAAGGGACGGGACGTGAAGCATCCACATCCCGCATGCGGCGGATTCGCGGGGAACCGTGGAACAAAGGATCTCGACATCCGCGTATGGGGTGAGATAGTTTGACGCGGTTCATCTTCCCACCGCACGACGGAATCCCACCGATGAGAATCCATACCTGCCTTCGCCGTGCGGCCGTGCTGGCCGCGCTGCTGCCGCTCTGTACGGCCGCCGGCTGCATGTCGGCCAACAAGCGCCTGGAGCAGGGGCTGAAGCTGGAGGAGCGCGGCCGCCCCGCCGAGGCCGCCCGCCGCTACGTGGACGCCCTGCGCCGCGACCCCAGCCTGGCGGATGCACGGACGCGCCTGCAGGAGAGCGGGCGCCTGGCCGTGGAGCAGTACCTGCGCGAATCCGACGCCGCCTCGTCCGCCGGCTACTACGACGACGCGGCCGAAGGGCTGCTGCGGCTTGACGCGCTTCGCCGCGACGTGGCGTCGGTGGGCGTGGAGCTGGCCGTCCCGGCGGACTACGCGCAGTACCGCCGCGCCCGGCTGGACGCGGCCATCGACGGAACCGTCGGCTACAGCGCACGGCTGGCGCAGTCCGGGCAGTTCGATGACGCGCTGGGGCGGCTGGAGCGCGTGTCTCGCTGGCAGCCCTCCGCCGAGCAGCGGCGCGGGGCGGACGAGGCGCGGCTGGAGACGTACTCGGCGTGGATGGAGCGCGAGGCCGCCGCCGGGCGCCACCGCGGCGCGTACCAGGTGGCGGAGCGCGCCATCAACGCCCTGGGCCGGCAGTTCCCGGGGATGGAGCGGCTGGTCGAGGCGCAGCAGTACGCGCTGGACGAGGGGACGCTGCGCGTGGCGGTGCTCCCGATCGCCGCGGCGCCGGGGGCGGAGCAGGCGCTTCCCGCGTCGTTCCTGCGCGACGTGGAGAACGAGCTGGAGGCCGGCGCGTGGACCCGTCCGCCGGCCTTCGTGGAGGTGGTGGACCCGCGCGAGGTGCGCCGCCAGGCCCGTCGCAACCGCCTGGACGACCTGGGCTACACCTCCGAGGCGGCGCGCCTGGGCCGCGCGGTGGGCGCCGACCTGGTGGTGATGGTGGAGATCGACAGCGTGGCCGTCACCGAGCCGGACCCGCAGCGCGAGCGCCGCGCCGTCCGCACGCGCACCGGCGCGGACACGGCGTTCGTCGTCCGCTCGGGGCGGCGCGAGGCGTGGGCGCGGGTGCGCACGGTGGTGGTGGCGGTGGCCGACCGCCGCATCGTCTCGCGCGACCAGGTGGTGCCGCAGGCGTCGCGCGCCTATCGCGAGGCCGACTACCCGGGCGACTGGCGCCAGCTGCTCCTTTCGGACGACGACCGGCGGCTGTTCGACCCCAGCCGGCGCGACGACGCGCGCGGCGACCTGATGCGCGAGCTGTCCCGCGCCCTGACCGAGCAGCTTTCGCGCGAGGTCTACCAGCGCGTTGGAGCCGAGGTGCGCTAGCGGCGGACGACGGGCAGACGCGACGAAGCCGCGGACCGGTGCAGGTCCGCGACTTCGTCGTGTTCGTCCGGTGGATGGCGGTCAGGACGCCGCGGCCACCCTCGGCTGTGCGGCGCCGCCGCGCTCCGCCAGCCGCCCGCCGATCCAGGCGTACGGCATCACCGCCAGCAGGTTGTAGACGTTGAACCACGCGGGCGCATCGTTCCACGCGCCGATCGTCATGGGGATGCTCATCGCCAGCGCGAGGGCGCCCATCACCAGCGCGTGCAGCATGGGGCGTGACGGGGCCAGCCGCCCGGTGACGTAGCATCCCAGGATGCCGTAGACCGCCACGTACGCGCACACCAGCACCAGCGCGGCCGGGTTGGTGACGGGCGTGCCCGGCGGCGGGATGAGATCCGGCGCGGCACGCGAGAGCAGCAGGTTGGTGCCCACGTTCAGTGCGCCCGTGAGGACGAAGCCGGCGGCGATGGCGATGAAGCTGCGGACCATGGGGTGCTCCGGGGAGGGTGATGCGGATGATGATGTGCGGAATGCGGAACAGATGCGGAGCGGCCCCGCGCTCGTCAAGCTTCTCGTGATCGGCCGCGGAGCGGCTGAAGCCGCCGCAACCAAAGCGGGAAGCCCCGCAAACTGCGCGGGGCTTCATGTCGGCCGGGATCCGGATGTCGGCTATGAGCTACAAATCGCGGATTGTGTGCTATGAGCGACACATCCCTCTCCACTACCCACGGGTCACGCGCAGGCGGACGACGTAGCTGTCGGGGTCGGGCGCGCCGGCGGTGGTGGGGGACGGGTCCAGGCCCACCACCTCGATGATGTAGCCTTCGTGGCTCACGCGCCGGGGATCTTGGCCGGTGTTCAGCTCTACGCTGCGGGTGGCCTCGCCGCGCTCCTGCAGCACCAGCCCGACCATCGCGTTGCCGGCCCGGATGCACTGCGCGTCCGTGGGGCAGCGCGAGTCCTCCATCACCCGCCCAAAGCCGATGGCCAGGCGCTCCTCGTCGAAGGTGCGCGTCTGGCCCAGCGGAATCTGCGTCTCCTGGTTGGCGTCCGTCCCCGGCACGGGGCCGGTGCGGTACGTGTTCAGGCAGCCGGAGAGCAGCGCCAGCGCGGCCAGGCAGGCGATGCCGCCGCGGGGAGACGCCTGCCGGCGCGGGCGGGGGGCATGGACTCCGTTCATTTTCTCACACCCTGGGAGGAGGGGTTTTTACGCATCCGGCGGGTTCGCGCGTACAACATAGCGCGCGGATCGCCCGTGCGCGCCAGGCTTTCCCGTCCGGCGGGGGAGACGTAGCTTGCGCCCACGACACGCGCCAGGGCGCACGGACGGTCCGCGCCCTCTCTCCGATCCAGTTTCCACGATGACCCCTCTTCTTCCATCCCGCCGGCACGCCGCCCGGCCGCGTCGCCTCCTGCCGGCCTTCGTGGCGGCGCTCATGCTCATCCCCGCCGCGGCGGCGGCGCAGGGCGGCGCGGAGGAGCGGGCGTCGCGGTACATGGACGCGGTGCGCGGCGATCCGCGGGCGCTGGGCATCTTCATCCGCGAGATGCCCAAGGGCGGCGACCTGCACAGCCACCTGTCGGGCGCCGTGTACGCCGAAAGCTACCTGCGCTGGGCCGCGGAGGACGGGCTGTGCGTCGACGCCCGGCGGCTGGCGATCCTGGCCCGCTCGTGCACGCTGTCCGACACGCTGCGGCCGGCGGTGCAGGTGCCGGACACGTCGGGGCTGTACGCGCGGCTGGTGGACGCCATGTCCATGCGCAACTGGGACAGCACGCGCATCAGCGGCCACGACCAGTTCTTCTCGACCTTTGGCCGGTTCAACTCCACCGACCGCCGCGTGGGCGACATGCTGGCCGAGGCCGCCACGCGCGCGATCCTGGGCCGCGTCACCTACCTGGAGCTGATGATGACGCCGGACCGCCGCGCCGCCCGCACCCTGGGCGACGCGGCCGGGTGGACGGAGGACTTCGGGCGGATGCGCGACACGCTGCTGGCGCTGGGGCTGCCGGCGGTGGCGCGCGCGGCGGGGGCCCGGCTGGACAGCGTGGAGGCGCGCCGCGACACGGTGCTGGGGTGCGGGACGGCGCAGCCCCAGGCCGGGTGCCAGGTGCAGGTGCGGTGGCTGTACCAGGTGTCGCGCGGCAGCCCGCCGCAGCAGGCGTTCGCCCAGATCCTGCTCGGGTTCCTGATGGCGAGCTCCAATCCCAGGGTGGTGGGGCTGAACCTGGTGCAGCCGGAGGACGGCGAGGTGTCGATGCGCGACTACTCGCTGCAGATGCGCATGATCCGCTACCTGCGCGGCGTGTACCCGGACGTGCGCGTGACGCTGCACGCGGGCGAGCTGGCGCCGGGGCTGGTGCCGCCGGAGGGGCTGCGCTTTCACATCCGCGAGGCGGTGAGGGTGGCCGGCGCCCACCGCATTGGCCACGGCGTGGACGTGATGCACGAGGACAGCGCGCGGGAGCTGATGGCCGAGATGGCGCGGCGCGGGGTGATGGTGGAGATCGCCCTGAGCAGCAACGACCTGATCCTGGGCGTGCGCGGCGCGGCGCACCCGCTGCGCGCGTACATGGCGGCGGGCGTCCCCGTGGCGCTGGCGACGGACGACGAGGGCGTGTCGCGCTCGGAGATGACGCGGGAGTACCTGAAGGCCGTGCGCGACCAGAGCCTGGGCTACCCGGCGCTCAAGATGATGGCGCGCACGTCGCTGCAGCACGCCTTCATCCAGGGCGAGCCGCTGTGGCGCGACCTGAAGACGCTGACGCCGGCCCCCGCGTGCGCCGGTGGATGGGAGGGCGCCCGCTGCCGCCGGTTCATCGCGGGGAGCCCGCGGGCGCGGCTGCAGTGGCGGCTGGAGCGCGACCTGGCGGCCTTCGAGACGCGTGTGGCGCAAACGGAGCCCGCGGCGCGGTAGCATCCTGCGGACGGCGGGTGCGGTGCGGATCGGCGGGGGGCCCGCGGCGGGCCTCCCGCCGCTTCGTTGGTGCCAGTTGATCCCGTCGATTCCGTATGAATTGGAGTTTGGAGGCAATCAGCGCCTCGCGCCACTTGTGCTTTTGCCCCGGATGCGTTTGCTTACTGCGCTCTCTTCGAAAATATACGGGAGTTGTCGCAAGGTGTATCGAACCTCCCTTCCGCATCGCTGGACAGGAACATGAAATCCAGGTGGACGACGTACAAGGGCGCGCGGGTCATGTACTGTGACTTCTCGAACTTCAAGTCCGACGTGAACGCCCTTCGCGCCGAGGTCGAGGCCGCCGACCGCGACATCATCAAGGAGCCGGCCGCATCCGCCCTCATCCTGGTGGACATGCGCAACACGGTGGCGTCCGGGCCCGCCGTGGAGCTGTTCAAGGAGAGCGCTAAGCTCACCAATTCGCACGTCAAGAAGCAGGCGGTGATCGGGGTGAGCGGCTTCAAGCGGTTCCTGGCCGACGTCGTCGCGCGGTTCTCCGGCCAGGGAATGCGCCTGTTCGACACCGAGGCCGAGGCGATGGACTGGCTGGTGGGCTCTTACGACGGCGGCCACGTGGTCGGCGGCGCCTGACCGGCGGCTCCGTTCCACACGCCGTCGCTCCATGACAGCGAGGGGCGCGTCCATGCGGGCGCGCCCCTCGTCGCTTTGGGAGATCGGACTCGAGTTCCGCGCGCGACCGACAGCGCCCCTTCACCCCTTCACCCCTTCACCCCTTCACCCCTTCACCCCTCCACCCCTCCACCCCTCCACCCCTTCACCTCTTCACCTCTTCACCTCTTCACCTCTTCACCTCTTCACCTCTTCACCTCTTCACCTCTTCACCTCTTCACCTCTTCACCTACTCAGCCGCCTGCGCCTCGTACCGCCGCCGCATCTCGTGCTGGCTCAGCGGCTCGCCGACGGGATGGCCCAGCAGCCACTCGTGCCCGAACGGGTCGCGCAGGCGGCACTGCCGCTCGCCGTGCGGCTGGTCGGCGGGGCCAAAGACGAGGGCGGCGCCGGCGTCCACCGCCCGTTTGGCGAGCACGTCGACGTCGTCCACGTGCAGGTGCACCCGGCTGCCGGTGCCGCCGAACGCCAGCGGGCTCAGGATGCCGGCCTCCGGGTGCTCGTCGGCCAGCATCAGGGTCACGGGCCCCAGCTGGAGCTCCGCGTGGCCCACGCGTCCGCCCGGCTCCTGCAGGCGAAACGTCTCGCGGGCATCGAACACCCGGGTGTAGAAGTCGATGGCGGCATCCCCGCCGCGCACGCAGAGGTAGATGAACACCTCGTGGATCGGCGATGCGGCCGATGGTTCGCTCATCCGTCGTCCTTTGCGGTGGGGGAAATCGGGCGATACGACAGATCCCACAACTTCAGGGGCGCGGCCGCGGTGCGCCAGACGCTGAATACGAAGGGCGCCGCATCCGCGGCGCCCTTCCCATCTCCGTCGTTCCCCTGCCCGATCACGTGTGGCGCCGGCTCAGTTGGCCTGGCAGGGCCGGACCTGCGAATCGCCGCAGGTAAAGGTGAAGCAGTACGGAGGGATGGTCGAGCCGTCTGCGCCCACGACGGTGCCGCGCGACTCGTGCGGTGCGGCCGTCGAAAAGCTCTCCACCTCCAGCGCCTCCGCGTCCAGCGTCAGCTTCTTCATCGTCCCCTCCCGGTCCGGATGTCGGCTCGTTCCGCCGGGGCACCCGGCGGAAGATCAGTCAACGCGGAGGGCGCCGCATCCGCGGCGCCCTCCCACCGTCATGCGAGATGGCTTGATGGGCCCCAGCCGGGCCGCACGTGCGGCGGCCGTGGCCCACCGGCCTCAGTAGAACAGCTCGCAGGACTGGTGCACCGAGTCACCGCAGGAGATGGTGACGCAGTTCTCCGGACCCGTCATGAACGCGTCGGCGCCCATCACCGTTCCGCGCGAACCCTGGCGCCGTTCGGTCGTCTCGAACTGCTCCACCTTCAGCGCGTCCAGATTCAGCGTCAGCTTCTTCATCGTCCCCTCCCAATTCCGGGTTTCCCCACCTTGTCGCCTCCCACCCCGGGCGGCGTTCTGTGCCCGTAACCCTTTGCAGAATGCGTACCTACGCATCACCCAGCAAGGCGTCCGGCGAGAAAAATTCCAGAAAACAGGAACCGCGGCCAGTCGCGACGCCGTTTGTTCCCCAGCCATGAGGCCGAGTGTCGGCGTGATCGGCGACAAAACCACGTAAGTATATGTTTTTGAAAGACTTTCGATTCCTGGGCGGGCCATCCGTTCCGCACCGGCCATTTCGCTGGACCGGGCTGGCTCTTCATCACAGACCTGTGTGAACGAAGTCGGGCGCCGCAGCCGCGGCGCCCGTCTTCAATCGTCCGTCGATCCGCCGACCACGTAGTAGTCGTAGTCGTGCTCGCCCTTCCAGTAGCGGACGAACAGGTACGCGCAGACTTCCCCCTGCGGCGTAAGCCAGCGCTCCACCTCGCCGATGCCGCCCCGGTTGTCCAGCGCCGAATCCCGCACCGCCTTCCGCGCGATAATCACACGCCGATACTCGTCTTCGGAAACCTGGCGGCCTCTACGCACCTCTTCTTCCATCGCCCCGCTTTTGCTTTACCGGCGAACCTCGATCCGCTTGAGCAGAACCTGCTGATATCGTTCCAGCTTGTCGACCAGCCAGATGTGCTGCCGGTCCCAGTCCGCGCGATCCAAGAGGTCGAATCCCCTTTCAAACAGCGCGATCCGATAGCTGCGAGGAGGTTCTTTCCACTCCACTTTGTGCGCGAGTTCTTGCTCAATCTGCTCACGAGCCGCTTGGAGTTGCTCATACATCGGTGTGCATTCTGGTTGTCTCAAGATCAACTCCACACCGATTAACCGATCGCGTACGCTGGCAAATACATTAAGTCGCATGTGGCTGCTCCGTAAGGACAGCCGAGCGTAATTGCGTGTTGTAGGCGAAGGCGGGCTCAGTTGAACATCAGAACGGCGAAGTGTCTCACTAAACTTCTCCCAATAATCCGCATACAACGCACCGAGCGCCTGCGCATCGAGCCTCTGTCGGTTTCCGCTGGTGGGCTGCTGCCCAGCCTCTGGATCCGCCGGTGTCACGAGCCGTGCAACCCGGATCGGTCGAGCAGGAACTTGGGATAACTCGGAACGAAGCCGCTGCACCTGTGCGACCAGGTGCCGTGTGAGCTTGGATTCAAGTTCGGTTGGCGAGGAGAACTGGGCGATCAGCGCCTCTTTCTCTACCCGTGACCGCAGTTCCCGAACACGCTTCAACTGATCCAGGTCTACGCGGTCAGGATCGATCTGCCGAGACGAGAAATACAGGAGTGCCGGCTTGCCCGTCTTGGTGAACTGCTCGATCTCTTCGACCGTTCCGGATTCGAATCCACCGGTTGGGGTCCCTACGCGCGTCCAGAAGGCTCCAACGAGGAGATCGCATTCGGAAACGAGGCGCCGGTTCAGAATCGCTTGAGGGCGATCACCATACTCCGGCACCGAATGCGTTTCCCATCGAACGGGAAGCAGCACGATGCCGTCTGCCGCCGCATGTGAAGCATTCCACGTGTGCACCACTTCCTCGATGATGCTTCGTTCCTCCTGAAGATCACCAGGAGAAGCGATCAAAATCTTGTAAACTGTTGCTTGGAAGCTCACGGCAGATGATAGATGATGGGTGAGCAGCGGCAGAGACAAACAAAGTCGGCAAAAAGCTCAGGAGTTCAGACGTTAAACGCACGAGAGGGGCGCCGCAACCCGCGACGCCCCTCGTCGTCATCCACCCGTACCCGCCGCGATCAGACCAGCGGCATGGGGACCGGCTTCTCGCCGGAGCCGTCGTAGAAGCCCTTCCCGCTCTTGCGGCCGAAGTAGCCCAGCAGTCTCTGAGGTCCTCAAAGGCATCCCGCTCCCGCTGCGCCGGCTGACCTCGGATGGCTCGGAAGTCGCAACGCGGCGGACGCATGAGCAGAGATCGAGAGACGAACGAGAAAGAAGCCGGACGGCACGCGCTTGCGCTCGCGGGCGTTGCGGCAGTGGCGGCAGCGGCGTTTGGCCGGTTGGCGTTGGCCGCGGCCCATCGCGAAACGGCGAACGTGGACGATGCCCTGCGCAGACGCACGCGCGCCCCGCGGGGCCATCCCGCGCGCGACGCCGCCGAGGCCGCTTCGCCCGCGGGCAAGTGGTGGACGTACGTCCCCGCTGCGCTCGCCGCGTCCGCGTGGCTGCTGCGCGCGCCGGGCGAGCGCGGCTCGCGTTCGCGGTGGACGGGCGCGGGCGCCGTAATGCTGGCCGGCGCCGTGGCGACCGCGCTGAACCCCACGTTCGACGTGGTCCTGCCCCAGCCGCCGGCGCCGCCGGGCCATCGCTCGCGCAACAAGCCCGTATTCCCCAGCGGCCACGCCTTTGGGCCGGGCGCGGTGGCGCTCACCACCGCGTACGTGGCGACGCGCGAGGGCATCGCGCGGCCGGGCACCGCGGCTGCGGCGGCAGCGGCGGTACCGCTGGCCACGGCCGGCGGCCGGGTGCTGGTGGAGAAGCACTGGGCGTCGGACGTGCTGGGCGGCTACCTGGCCGCCCTCTCCCTCGCCGCCGCCTGCGCCGCACTGTACGAAGTGGTCCGCGAGGGATGGGAGGAGCAAGAGGACACCTGACGTGCTTCCATGTGCGCCAGGAGGTGCCGCAGGTACGCTTGATCCTGTCGATAAGCCACTCGGGCATCGAGGCAAGTCCGTCCGATCAGCAGATTGTAGCCGCGCCGAGATAAGCACGATTCGGCAGATGTCATGGAACTCCTTCGATTCGGAGTTCGCGCTGCGCACGGGCCGCAGACACGAAAGGGGCGCCGCAACCCGCGGCGCCCCTCATCCATCACCCGACGTGCCGGCCGATCACACCAGCGGCATGGGGACCGGCTTTTCGCCGGAGTAGTCGTAGAAGCCCTTGCCGCTCTTGCGGCCAAAGTAGCCCAGCGAAACCATGCGCTTGAGCAGCGCGGCGACGCGTACCGCTTCTCCTTGTACTCGTCGAACATGATGGTACTTCTTGACCAGGATGATGATGTCGCCGACAGCGAGCGTGATAGAACCAATGCATCGCGCCCGCCATGCAGTCAAGGAATGGTACCGACTTTCCGTATCCCCTCCAGCAAATCCATGCCGTCCTTCAGGGCGGCTAACATGGGTTCGGTGGGTGAAATCTCGGGCCTTATTCTCGGCCCCTGCTGCTTCGGCTTCCTGGCGAGATCCAGGTGCTGCAGGTGCTTGGGCAAGTCCGCGTAAGACGGTGGGCTCTCGCTCAGATGGGTCAATATCTTCTGCAGCGTTGCCGGGCGTTTCTCCGCTTGGTTAAGGACTTCCCGCGCCTTCGCAGTGTATAGGAAATCAATCACCCCTTTGACTCTTCCCGCTTTGAGGTCGGCGTCAAGACGGGTTTTGAGTTCTGTGCCCGTATCGTAATTTACATTCCTCAGATACTGACTCGTGCTCTGCACCGCCTGCAAGGGACCGCCGCCAACCGCGTCCACCTGTCCATAAACGACCTTGACCGTTTTTCCCACGGTGGCGATGAAGCCTGCGCACATGTAGCAAGGCTGCAGCGTGGTGTAGATCTTCGAGTCTTCCGGGAGCGCCTTATTTCCAGTCCTTTCCAAGTAGTTCTGGATCATCACCGTCTCGGCATGGTACGTCGCGTTGTTCAAGGTGGTCGACAGGTTCACCCCCCAAGCCAGGATCCGGTTCTTCGGACTCACCAGCAGTGCCCCGACATTGTGCCCCCGACCGATGCCGGCTTCTGTTCGTGGTTCGAAGACAAGATTCCGGTCGCACCAGACTCTCCCGACCAGCGCGTACGCAAGGGCCATGTATATGGTGTCTGCTGTCCGTCCAGGAAGCCCGGGATGTGCACGCTGACCAGCAAGCACGTCTGCCCTTACCGCCAAGTTCAGGGTTGACGGTCGACCCTGCTGCACGGGGCAGGACTGATACTCAAATAGCATTTTGCGCCACCATTCAGTGTGATCCCTAGAATCCTTACAGGTGTTAGAGTACCACTGGGACACATCGTGCGAGAGATAGCTCTGGAGAGCCGGGGGCAAGCTGAAGAACTCGTTTTTTCCGTGCCACATGTGAGGACACTTCCAATTATCTACCTGGGAAACGTCCAGTTCCGGGAAGTTCGCACTCGCACTGGCGTTGTCGACCTTCACCGCCTTTAGGTTCTCCCCCTTCAGGTACACCACACCATATAGCCCTTCGCGCCAAGCCATTCCCAGATCCATCTTCGACGGCTCCTGAGTCAGGTAAACGACACTCCCTTGGAGCTGACCGGCACGGCGTTGCAGCAGGCTTGTCATGGCACTCTCGTACTCCCTGTGCCCCGACACCGCGATCGCTTTGAGGCTTGCCTTCGTCGCGCTCTGGCCAGACACGCACAGGGCTGCCTCTCGCGCGTTCCCCCGCGCGTAGACGGCTAACGCCATCATGACTTCTCGGAATGTCAGTAAATTAGGCATATCACTTTAGGCCAGCGGACCCGGACAGTCCGCAGTGGTGAGGATGGGCACAAATGGGTAAGAGGGCTTGTCAGCGTGCTTGAGTTCTTCCTGCGGGGAGTTGCCTGATCGCGCGGGCCCAGGCTGAGGTGAAGCTCGCGGTGTTTCCCGAGAAGCTTCAAGCGCGGCGGCGTGCGCCTCCCGGGATGTTGCCCGCGCGCCCTAAGCAACGAAAAGATAAATAGATAGACTATTAATTTCAAGTATAGGCGTAAAACATGTAAAGATTTTCACGGATTATGCCGGGGGCGGGTAGCAGCCCCATTGTTCAGTGATAGACCGACAGGATGAGGAATTCGGTCCACGACCAGACGTGGTCGCTCAACCCGATGGCCATCGCCGGCGAGCGCCGAACGTAGCGCCGCCCGCCCGGTAGACCTGTCCGCTCCTGACGTAGTGCGGTATGGGGCCGCATCCAGTTGTGCTCGAACAGGCCGAGCTCCACCGCTGCATCCCAAGTCCGCCGCCGCTTCGCAAAGGCGTGGGTCTTTCTCGTCAGGCAAGCCAGCCGATCGCGCAACACCCCGTTCAGCCGCTCCTGGTGCACCGTGTGGGGGCACTCGGGAGCAGGCCCGAAGCGGTGGCGCACTTCGACTTTGACCACTCGCCGGCCCTGGCGGTGCTTCACCACCTGTGTCAGCCCCACGCCGGGA
>NZ_DASWNM010000055.1:0-13762 GCF_036399255.1 Longimicrobium sp. | reverse complement strand
GAGCGTCCGCTGCAGAACGGGCAGGGATCGCTGCTTTCGATTCGCGTTCGAGCCAACTCCACCTCCAGGCAGGAGAGCACCCAATTGCGCCTACCCGAAAGATAATTCGCCAGCGTCACTGAGCAAGGGAGCTGCTACCCGGGGGCGCGGGGTCACAGAAAAAGGGGAGCACCGGAGTGCTCCCCTTTGTGTTCGGCGGCCCGGGCCCTGGTTTAGACCAGCGGCATGGGGACGGGCTTCTCGCCGGAGTAGTCGTAGAAGCCCTTGCCGCTCTTGCGGCCGAAGTAGCCCAGCGAAACCATGCGCTTGAGCAGCGGCGGAGACGCGTAGCGCTTCTCCTTGTACTCGTCGAACATGATGCCGCCGATCTTGTCGAGCGTGTCGAGCCCCACGAAGTCGCTCAGCACGAACGGGCCCATGGGGTAGCCGGTGCCCAGCTGCATCCCCTTGTCGATGTCCTCGATGGTCGCCACGCCCTGCTCCAGCGCGCGGATGGCGTCCATCATGTACGGCACCAGCAGCAGGTTCACCACGAAGCCCGAGTTGTCCTTGCAGACGATGGGCTCCTTGCCCAGCGACTTCGCGAACTGGAAGGCAGTGTCGAACACCGCCGGGTCGGTGGCGATGGTCTTGACCACCTCCACCAGCTTCATCACCGGCACCGGGTTGAAGAAGTGCAGCCCCACCATCCGCTCGGGCCGCTTCGTGGCCGCCGCCATGTCGGCGATCGTCAGCGACGAGGTGTTGCTTGCGAAGATCGTCTCCGGCCCGCAGACCGAGTCCAGCGTCTGCCACATCTGATTCTTCAGGGCCAGGTCTTCGACCACGGCCTCGATGATGATGTCGCAGTCGCGCAGGTCTTCGAGGCTGGTGGTGCCCTTGAGGCGGCCCAGGATGGCGTCGCGGTCCTCGGCGGCCATCTTTCCCTTTTCCACCGACTTGCCCAGCTGCTTGCCGATGCCGCCGATGCCGCGCTGGCACAGCTCGTCGCTCACCTCGCGCACCAGCGTCTCGTACCCCGCCGCGGCCGACACCTGCGCGATGCCGCTGCCCATCAGCCCGCACCCCAGCACGCCGACCCGCTTGATCTCCGCCATCGGATGTCTCCGTTGAGATGAACTCAGAAGGTGTTGGTCGATCAGAAAACCCGCATCCGCCCGTGCCGCGCGGCCGCTTTCGTGCCTAGCGCCGCTCGTCGCGCCGTCCCTCGCGCGGTCCGGGGCCCAGGCTGATGCCGCCCCAGCCGCCGCCCAGGCTGAACCCCCCGCCGCCAAAGGGGCCGCGCGGCGTGGGAAGCTTGAGCTCGTTGTGCTCCAGCCGGTCCAGGAACGACTCCAGCTTGTCCTGCGTGGAGTGCTGCACGGCGCCGTAGATGCCGCGCATTCCCCACCACGAGCCCAGCAGCGTGGGGAGGCTGAGCAGGGCCAGCGGGTCGATGATGGGGGTGGCCAGCACCGCCGCCGCGATGGCCGCCGCGCCGCCGCCGCCCACCGCCGCCGCCCCCGCCGCCAGCCCGGCGCGCGTGCCCGACGTATCCACCGAGACCTCCACCAGGCAGGTCTCGGCGTCCAGCGCCGCGACGGACACGTCCAGCTGCGCCAGGTCCATGGCCGCGTGCGACGCGCCGAACTTGCGGGCGGCGCGCCCCATCACCGCGGCCACGCCGGTGCCGCGCACGTAGCGCGTGCGGTCGGGAAAGCGCCGCTGCACCAGCATGTACTCGCACTTCAGCAGGTACTCCTCCACCAGCAGCCCGGTCGCCGCGGCCGGCCGGCGGACGGTGCGCGCCGCCCGAATGCCGGCGGGCCCCACCGTGCGGGCCAGCAGGCCGCGCTCCTCGGGCGGCCGCCCGCGCACGTCGGTGATGGCGCGGCGCACCGTCACCGGGTCCAGCCCCAGCTCCTGCCCGATGCGGATGACCTCGCCCTCGGAGATCCCCTCGTCGGGCGTCCCCGCCGCCGCCTGGATCTCCACGGCGCGGCGGATCACCGCCTCCAGCTCGTGGCTGGTCAGGCGCCGCGCCGGCAGCCCCCCGCCGGGGGCGGGCGGCTTGCCGGGCAGGTGCCCGCCGGAGGATCCGCTGGAGTCGGTCATGAGAGAAGTACCAAGTTCCGAGTGCCGAGTACCTAGTGATCGCCGTACTCGGCACTAGGTACTAGGTACTCGTCACTTCAGTTTCAATCCGCCGCGATGGCCTGCTGGGCCGCGGCCGGGAACGCCTCCACCACCAGCGCGATTCCCTGCCCGCCGCCGATGCAGGCGGTGCCCAGGCCAAAGCGCTTGCCCTGGCGACGCAGCTCGTGCAGAAGGTGCACGGTGATGCGCGCGCCGCTCATTCCCAGCGGGTGGCTCATGGCGATGGCGCCGCCCGACACGTTCACGCGCTCGCGGTCCAGCCCCAGTTCCTTTTCAACCGCGCAGTACTGCGACGCAAAGGCCTCGTTGACCTCGACCAGGTCCATCTGGCCCACGTCCATCTCCGCGCGCTTCAGCGCCAGCCGCGAGGCCGGCGCCGGGCCGATGCCCATGTGCTTGGGCTCCACGCCGGCGATCCCCCAGCTGACCAGGCGGCCGATGGGCTGCAGGCCGTTGCGCTGCGCGTACGCCGCGCTGGCGATCATCACCGCCGCGCCGCCGTCGCCGATCCCCGACGCGTTGCCGGCCGTCACCGTGCCGCCCTCCTTGAAGTACGGCTTCAGCTTGCCGAGCATCTCCATCGTGGTCTCGGGCCGCATGTGCTCGTCGCAGGCGAACAGCGTGTCGCCCTTGCGGCTCTTGAGGGTGATGGGGGTAATCTCGGCGTCGAAGCGCTTCTGCTCGCACGCGGCCGCGGCCAGCGTCTGGCTGCGGTGGGCGTACTCGTCCACCTCGGCGCGGGTGATGCCGTACTTGTCGGCCAGGTTCTCGGCCGTCACCGCCATGCTGCAGCCGGCAAAGGTGTCGGTGAGCGCCTCCCACAGCAGGTCCTCGTAGAACTTGCCGCTGGGCCCCAGCCGCTGGTCGCCCCAGCGGGCGCCGCGGATCACGTGGGGCGCCTGGCTCATGCTCTCGGTGCCGCCGCACAGCGCCACCTCGGCCTCGCCCAGCATGATCTCCATCGCCCCGCTGATGATGGCCTGGAAGCCGCTGCCGCACAGGCGGTTCAGCGTAAGCGCCGGCGTGTCCATCGGCAGCCCGGCGCGCAGGCCGATGTGGCGCGCCAGGTAGATGGCGTCGGACGAGGTCTGCAGCGCGTTGCCGAAGACCACGTGCCCCACCTCCTCGGCGGGCACGCCCGACTCGTCCAGCGCGGCCTTTGCCGCGAACACCCCCAGGTCGGTGGCCGAAAAGTCCTTCAGCGATCCGCCGAAGGTGCCCATTCCCGTCCGCTTGGCGGAGAGGAAGACGACGTCCGTGTCCTTGCCCTGCGTAGCCATGTCTGGATCGACCTCTTGCGTCTCTTGATGGATCGCGGCGGAAGGGAAACGTGGCAGAATACCGGCCGAAGGTCGTTGCGTCAAGCGGACTTCCACCGTTCCGGCCGATGAGCCGCGCTCACGCGCACGCCGCTGCATCCCTCCGTCCCGCCCCCGGTCCTTCCCGCGCAGAACTCCGCGGAGCGAGGAGAGTCGAGCCGCCATCCGCATCGACCCGGAGCATGTGATCCCCCGGGCCGTACGTCCTGGAAGCAGTTGCAGGCTATTCCCTATTCCCTGTTCCCTATTCCCTCTCCCCTAAAAACTACTTCCCCTCGTCCGCATCGTGCGCCATCTCGTCCAGCGCGACCACGGCGCCCAGGATCAGCCCCTCGTCCTCGCCCTGGGCGATGTCGATGCCGTAGGTGTCGGTGAGCGCGAACCACTTCTTGGAGACGCTGGCGACCGTGCGGCCGTCGCGGCGGATCTCGTACTCGTGGTCCAGCAGGTCGCCCTTTACGCCCAGGTCTTCGCCGCCCGCCACGTCGATGCCGAAGCGGTCACGAAAGGGCGAGATCAGCGCCTTCTTCACCGTGGCGATGGTCTCGCCGCCGCGCAGGATCTTCATGCTGTCGCGCAGGGCGATCTTCTTTTCGCGGATGGTGGCCACCTCCCTGCCCTGCATGTCGGTGATCTCGAACGTCTCGCGAATCCGCAGCACCTTGCCGTCCACCTTGAAGGCCGGCCGCCCGTTCGCGTCCTCGATGGTGAAGTCTTCGCCCAGCGAGATCAGGTGCTGCCGCATCTTGTAGCGCGCCATCGTCGTCCATCCCCGTTCCGGTATCCGTCCGCGTGCGAGCCGCGCATGCCGGGCAAGCACCGAGCCGGAGTCGTGCCCGGCGCGGAGTGTGCAGGCACCGCGTGTCGGCCGTCCGCGTCGCCCATCCATCGAGGGACCCACGTTCATGAGCTTTTCGCTCACCCAGTTCGGGCTCAAGGAGATGCTCCGCTGCGGGCTGGACCTGCGCAAGAGCGCGGGCGAGGCCGGGACGCTGGAGGAGGTGGCGCGCACCGTCGTCCACTACTTTCACGACGAGTGCCGCGACGCGGAGGGCGGCCGCGAGTGCCTGCTGGCGCGCTTCTACAAGACGCACGCGTACGGCGGGCTGCCGCCGGACCTGCAGGCGTTCGCGCGCGGCGTGCTGGCGCCCGACCCGCCGTCCGACGACATGCAGTGCCTGACGCTGCTGGCCACCGCCGGCGCCGAGCCGGAGTGGAACGCGCGCGAGTCGTCGCGCGGCCACCAGGCCATTCCGCTGGCCAGCGTGCAAGTGGTGGAGCAGGCGCCCATGATCGCGGAGCTGGTCCGGGCCATGGGGCTGGACGTGCGGATGGTGGTGGATCCCGACGCGACCCTCATCCGCGGCGCGGAGGGCAAGACGTTCAACGTGTTCTACGTGCCCCAGGCGCAGGGAAGCCCGCACATCCCCGCGCAGGACTTCGTGCAGCGCTACGCGGTGTGCTCGGTGCTGGGCTTTGGCGGGGTGCTGGTGACGGGGGAGTTCTACGCCGTCATCCTCTTTACGCGCGTCACCATTCCGCCCGAGAGCGCCGACCGCTTTCGCAACGTGGCGCTGGACCTGAAGCTCGCCATCTCGTCCGCGGCGGTGAACGCCACCTTCGGCACCGTGCCCGGCGTCCTGAAGGCCGTAAAGCCTCTCGAGCCGCTGGAACCCCTCGAGCCCACCGGCGCGGCGGGAGGCTGAAAGGCGGCGCCGGCTCCAGAAGTCCGCCATTCCCGCTCGCCACGCATGTTTCCTTGCGTCCGCCCGTGCCCTTCGGATAAATTTCGGTCGACGTGCATCCGCCGACGTACTTCCTCCCTTGAACGCCGATGGCCAGCAGCAAAGCCGAGACGGTGGAGCAGTACCTCCAGGAGCTGCCCGAGGAGCGCCGCGCGGTGGTTTCGGCCGTGCGCGACGTCGTTCTGCGCAGCCTGCCGAAGGGGTACCGGGAAGGGATGGGCTTCGGGATGATCGGCTACGTGGTGCCGCTGGAGGATTATCCCGACACCTACAACCGCCAGCCGCTGTCCTACGCCGCGCTGGCCGCGCAGAAGAACTACTACGCGCTGTACCTGAGCTGCGTGGGGCGGGAGCAGTGGCTGCGCGACGAGTTCGCCAGGGCCGGCAAAAAGCTGGACATGGGCAAGTCGTGCCTGCGCTTCAAGAAGCTGGACGACCTGCCGCTGGACGCCATCGCCACCCTGATCGCCGGCACGCCGCCCGCCGAGTTCATCGCGCAGTACGAGCGCGCGCGGGAGCAGGCAGGGGCAAGGGCGTGAGAGGGTGTTTGCTGACGCTCCCCGCCACGATTGTCATCCTGAAGGAGCGCCGCGCCGCGCACCCTGTTGAAGCAACACGGACTGTCATTCCGAGGCCCGCCCACGCTGCCGCCGGAGGAATGCCCCACAGATTGCAGGGCCGAGGAATCTACTGTCGGCCCGCGGGGGGGCGGACGCGGTAGCCCGCGCCATTGCCGCGGTGGCGAAACCGCCAGACAGGGCCAGTCCGGGGCGTTGCGGCGGGCCACGAGGAAACGGAAAGTAGATTCCTCGGTCGCGCACCGGGTTCCGTGGTTGGACAAGGTGCCGTGCGGCGCTCCCTCGGAATGACAGATCGCGCTGGGTTCAGGGTTTTCTGTTCAGCGAGGCGCCGCTCCCGCAACCTGCTCGTACGATGTACCTTGGCGCCGACCGAAGGATCTCGCCGGCACGTGTGGCTTTTCCGGGTTTGGCGAAACGTCCTGAGCCACGTCCGCGCATTCGGATCGCACCCCACGGCGGACGATGTTGCCGTGGGGGCTTGTGCAACGGGCGCCGGGGCGAAAAATTCCCCGCCGACGAACTGACACACGCGCCGCCCGTGCACCCGACCAAGAGGTTAGACAGATGGGATATCGTGAGGATCCGGAAGCCCGCTCCACCCTGAACGCCGCCCTTACCGGGCTGGCATTCGGACTGGTCTGGCTGGCCGTGGTGTCCGTGATCTCCTTTGCCTGGGCCGGCGGGTTCGGCGGCGGGCACTGATCGGCCGCTGATCCAGACGCGGAGACACGACGAGCCCGGACGCGCACCACCGCGCGTCCGGGCTCCTTCGTTTGCGTGTACGGGCTGCCGGAGGTGACCCGCCGCTCTCCTTGCCCGCGCCGGGCGCCGCGCCTAAGCTTCGCCGCGTGGGACCCGGGCCCGGGCGCGCATCTGAAGAGCGCGTCCGGGCCTTCCACCTGAACGCCCCGCGCCGCGCCCGGATGCCGCTCTACGACCTGCTTCGCCCCGCCCTCTTTTCGCTCGATCCGGAGCAGGCCCACCGCTTGGGCACGGCGGCGCTGCACGCGGCGCTGCTCACGCCGCCGCAGCGCGCCGCCGCCCGCGCGCTGCTGGAGGTGCGCGACCCCGCGCTGGCAAGCGAGCGCTTCGGCATCCGCTTTCCCAACCCGGTGGGGATGGCCGCCGGGTTCGACAAGGCCGGCGAGTCGTTCAACGCACTGGGCGCGCTGGGCTTCGGCTTCGTGGAGATCGGCACGGTGACGGCGCTGGCGCAGCCGGGCAACCCGCGGCCGCGTCTCTTTCGCCTTCCCGCGGACCAGGCGGTGCTCAACCGCATGGGCTTCAACAACCCCGGCGCGGAGGCGGTGGCGGCCAGGCTGAGGCGGACGGCGATCGAGCCGGTGCTGGGGATCAACATCGGCAAGAGCAAGGCGGCGGCGCTGGAAGACGCCGCCGCCGACTACCTGCGCAGCCTGGAGCTGCTGGAGCCGTTCGCCGCGTACCTGGCGGTAAACGTGAGCTCGCCCAACACGCCGGGGCTGCGGCAGCTGCAGGACGCCGCGCCGCTCCGCGAGCTTCTGCGCGCCCTGCGCGCCCGCGCCGCCACGCTCGCCGCCGCCCGCGGGCAGGCGCCCAAACCCATCCTGCTCAAGATCGCCCCCGACCTCACCGACCCGCAGGTGGAAGAAGCCGCCGGGATCGCGCTGGAGGAGGGCGTCGCCGGGCTCATCGCCACCAACACCACCGTTTCGCGCGACGGGCTGCGCACGCCCGCCGCGGAGGTGGAGCGGATGGGGGCCGGCGGCATCAGCGGCGCGCCCGTCCACCGCCGCGCCGTGGAGGTGGTCTCGCGGGTCTACCGCACCACGGGCGGCCGCCTGCCCATCGTGGGCGTGGGCGGTGTGTTCGGCGCGGACGACGCGTGGCGGATGGTGCGCGCGGGCGCCGGGCTGGTGCAGGTGTGGACGGGGTTCATCTACCGCGGCCATGGCATCGCGCGCGAGATCAACCGCGGGCTGCTGAACCGCCTGCGCCGCGAGGGGATGAAGTCGATCGGCGACGCCGTGGGGGCGGCGCACCGGTGATCCCCACCCCGCGCACCGCCCGCTTTCTGCGCGCCTACCTGCGCGACGCCGCCGCCTCCGTCCGCGAGACGGAGACGTTCGTGGAGGTGGACGGCGAGCGGCGCGAGGCCACGCTGTACCTGCCGGACCGCCCCCGCCCCGCGCCCGGCTGGGTGGTGCTGCACGGGCTTACCGTCCCCGGCCGCCACCACAAGGCCATGAAGCGCTTCGTCCGCTCGCTGGCGGCGTCGGGCGCGGTGGTGCTGGTGCCGGACGTCCCCGCCTGGCGCAACCTGACGCTGGACCTGGACGGCGCCCGCCGCACCCTGGCCGCCGGCGCGCGCTTTTTGGCCGGCCGGCCGGAGGTGCGCCCCGGCGGGGTGGGCGCGGTGGGGTTCTCGTTCGGGGCCACGCAGGCGCTGATCGCCGCGGCCGACCCGGCGCTGCAGCCGGACCTGCGCGCGGTGGTCGCCTTTGGCGCGTACTGCGACGTGACGCGGATGGTGCGCTGCACCTTTACCGGCGAGCACGAGTGGGAAGGCGAGGGCGAGCGCATCGACCCCGACCCGTACGGGCGGTGGATCCTGGCCGGCAACTTCCTGACGGCCGTCCCGGGGATGGAGGGGATGGGGGACGTGCAGGCCGCCGCGCACGCGCTGGCGCTGGAGGCCGGCCGGCGCGGGGTGATGGCGTGGGAGGCCGAGTACGATGCCATGAAGCGCGAGACGCGCGAGCGCCTCTCCCCCGCCGGGCGCGAGGTGTGGGACCTGCTGGCGCCGCCCTCCGGCACCACGCCCGCCGACATGGACGCCGCGCGCCGCCTGGCCGACGCGCTGGGCCGGGCCATGCTGGAGCGCTTTCCCGCGCTGGACCCGCGGCCGCACCTGGGCGCCATCCAGGGCCGCGTCATCCTTTCGCATGGCCGCGCCGACCGGCTGATCCCCTGGACCGAGTCGCTGCGCCTGCAGTCCATGATGCCGCCCGCCGCCCGCGCATCCACCACCATCACGGGCCTGTTCGCCCACTCCGCGCACGCCGGCTGGATGCACCCGCTGGACCGCGTCCGCGAAACCGCCCAGTTCATCCGCCTCCTCAACGACGCGCTGGGCGCAGTCTGATTATCCTCGACACCGCGCCGAGCCGATCACCGCGGGGACGGCGAGATGGATGTCAACGCTGTCCCAGTGCAGTCCATACCCTGATGGAGTCATGCGCACAGCCCCGATCACCTCGTCCTCCAGCCCTGCGAGTGCGGGACAATCGCTTACGGGCACCGCCACGAACGTCCCGTCCCGCAATTGCAGGACGAGAGTACGGCGCGAGGTATCGTAGCGGACGGAACTGGCACGAGGCTCGACCGCCGCAGCCGCCGCTTCAGCCGCGACGCCGGCAAGGAACTGGCGGTCGAGTTCTTCATCGTTGAGACTTGCCGGCCTCCAATGTCGGCCCATACCTCTCCTTCATTCATGCTCATACCGAATCCAGGAAACAACACCTTCATGGGTACAGAGGAACAGAGTCAGACAGAGCGAGCTGAAATATCATCTTGGCTTCCTCTGTCTGACTCTGTTCCTCTGTACGATTATTCTTTTTCAGGATCTGGTATCATATTACTCGCCCCCTCCCCAAAACTGCTGGGGGAGGTTGGTGATGCCGACGGGTGGAGGCTGGGCGACAGACATTGAGCTGGCGCCGGCGAGGGGCCCCTCCCCGCTCGTTCCCCGCGGAGAGGGAAGCACCCAACCCGCAACGTGGCGCAGACACTTGCCCTACTTCACACCTGCTAGTCCGCGAAGGCGGCTTTCGTGTGGTTGTTGCACCGAATTCATTCGCCATTGCCGCTCGTTGCACCGCACTCGCGGGAACGCTCCGCAACAAGCTACTACCTTTATACCCTCTCCCGGTTGCGGGAGGGTGCGAGCCTAGGCGAGCGGGTGAGCCCCCCCGGCGCAGCACGAGCCCGGAGGAACACTCCCCAGGCTCGCCCTGCATCCCACTGTAACCTGTCCCCTAATCCCCTTATCCCCTGGGCTCCGACGACGCGCCGGCGCTGGACTGCGGCACCACGTCCCCGTGCGGCTGGGGCTGCGGCTGGTCCACGCGCACCGTCAGGTGGTTCAGCACGCCGCGCACGCCCTGCGTCTCCCACGCGTCGTCCCAGGCGTAGCGCGCCTCCATGAAGTCGTCCACCTCGCCGCGCAGGGTCACCACGCCGTCCTCCACCTCCACGTCGATCCGGTCGATGTCCACCCACACGTCCTCGTACAGCCGGCGGCGCACGGCGTCCAGGATCTCGTCGTCATCCATCTCCCAACCGTTGTCGTCCAGCTCGTAGCCCCAGCGCTCGCCGCGCGGGCCCGGCTGGCGGCTCAGCTCGGGGTGGCGCTGGTACGCCTGCTCGGGGATGAAGGGCTGGCGCGCGTATCCGCCGTCCCGGAAATCAGCGGGATAGCCGCCCTGGAAGTCACCGGGATAGCCGCCCTGGAAGTCCGCGCCGTAGCCGCCCCAGCCCACGCGCCGGCCGGGCCCCTCGGCGTAGCCGCCCTGCGGCGCCTCGTATGCGCCGCCGTAGATGCCGCGGTCGTAGCCGCCGGGCCCCTCCCAGCGCCCGTACTGCACGTCGCGCGGGCTCCACCGCCCGCCGCCCATGATCTCGCGGGGCGGACGGCTCCACTCGTAGCCGCCGCGGCGCGGCCCCCATCCTCCCGAAAATCCCCCGTCGTACCGGTGCATCCTCGCCTCCCCGTTCTGGCTCGTGCCCCACGCCCGCATCCCGGCGCCGCCCGGCCGGCGCGCAAGTCCCGTTCCCCCCTCCCGGCTTGTTGCGGCCGGGCACGGACCCTAGCTTCGGCGAATGGAATCCCCTGCGCACACTCCTCCACAACCGCCCCTGGGCGTGATCCTGGCCGGCGGCGCCAGCACCCGCTTCGGCGCGCCCAAGGCGCTGGCCACAGTGGGCGGGCGCCGCATCGTGGACCGCGTGCGCGACGCGCTGGAGGGGGCGGTGCCGGAGGTCGTGATCTCCGCCAACGATCCGGGGCTCTTCGCGGACCTGGGGCTGCCCATGCGCCTGGACGACGTTCCCGGGCTGGGCGCGCTGGGCGGCATCCACACGGCGCTGCGCTGGGCGGCGGAATGCGGAAACTCGGGCGCGCTGGTAGTCGCCTGCGACATGCCCTGGGTGTCTGCGCCGCTGCTGCGGATGATCGTGGAGCGCGCCGCATCCACCCGGGCCGACGCCGTGGTCCCGGAGAGCGGCGGGCGGCGCGGGATGGAGCCACTGTGCGCCTGGTACTCCATCCGCTGCCTCCCGCGGATCGAGCGGATGATCGCGGACGGAGAGCGGCGCGTGCACCGCCTGCTCATCGGCGGCGTGGATGCCGAGATCATCCCGCTGGCGGACGTGCGGCGCGTCGGTGACCCGGATCTCCTCTTTCTGAACGTGAACACGGTGGATGACCTGCGCCTGGCGGAGGAGCGGAGCGTGCCCCCCGCCGTCTGCATCGTCGGACGGAAGAACAGCGGCAAGACCACGCTGACGGTGGCCGTTCTGGCGGAGCTGCGGCGGCGGGGGCTGCGCGTGGCCTCCATCAAGCACGGCCACCACGCCTTCGAGACGGACCAGCCGGGACGCGACAGCTGGCGGCACTTCAACGAGGGGGAGGCGGAGGCCACCCTCATGGCCGGCGCGGGAAAGATCGCGCTGGTGATGCGGATGGACGGCAAGCCCGATCCCATTGCGCTGGTGCGGGACTTCTACGCGGGGCGCGGATACGACCTGGTGCTGATCGAGGGCTACAAGCAGGGCCCCTATCCGCGGATCGAGGTCTTTCGCCGCGCCGTGCACGACCGGCCGCTGTACGACGACGCGGCGGATCGCGATCGATTCCTCGCGCTGGTGACGGACGATGCGGAGCTGCGGGCGGACGTGCCGGCCATCGTGATGGATGCGGATGATCCCGCGGCGCACGTGGGGCGCGTGGCGGAGCTCATCATCCACCGGGTCCTCGGCCATGCCGGCTGAGCGCGCGGCGGACTGGCTGACGGCACCGGAGGCGCTCGCGGCCATCCTCAACGGCGTGCGGGTGCTGGACGCGGAGGAGCGTGCGCTGCTGGAGGCGCTGGGCTCGGTGCTGGCGGAGGACGTCGGTTCGCCGGTGGACCTGCCGCCGTGGGACAACAGCGCCATGGACGGGTTCGCCGTGCGCGCGGCGGACGTGCGCGGCGCATCGGTGGATGCGCCGCGCGTGCTGCGCGTGGTGGACGACGTGCCGGCGGGGCACTTCGCGTCGCGGCCCGTCGGCGCGGGGGAGGCGATCCGCATCATGACCGGCGCGCCCGTCCCCGGCGGCGCAGACGGCGTGGTGCGGGTGGAGCACACGGACGGCGGATCGGGGATCGGGACGGCGGAGGGGAGCGTCCGCATCCGCAGCGACGCGGACGCGGGGAAGAACGTGCGCCCTCGCGGCGAGGACGTGCGAACGGGTGACGTGGTGCTGCGTGCGGGGACCGTGCTGCGCGCGCCGGAGCTGGCGGTGGCGGCGGCGGTGGGGCGCGCGCGGCTGCCGGTCGTCCGCCGCCCCGTGGTCGCCGTGCTGGCGTCGGGGGACGAGCTGGTGCCGGTGGAGGACTTCGGCGAGGTGCGCACGGGGCGGCGCATCGTATCCACCAACTCGTACGCGCTGGCGGCGCAGCTGGCGGAGTGCGGGGTGGAGGCGCGCCTCCTGGGAATCGCCCGCGACACGCCGGAGAGCCTGCGCGAGCACCTGGAGCGCGCGGCGGGGTGCGACGCGCTGGTCACCACCGCCGGCATCAGCGTGGGCGAACACGACTACGTGGTGCGCACGCTGCGCGAAATGCGAACGGAGGTGGAGTTCTGGCGCGTGCGCATTCGCCCCGGCAGCGCGATGGCGTTCGGGCACGTGGGCGCGCTGGGCGGCATCCCCTGGTTCGGGCTGCCGGGGAACCCCGTCTCGACGATGGTGACCTTCGAGCTCTTCGTGCGCCCCGCGCTGCTGCGGATGTGCGGCCGCGCGCGCATCCACCTCCCCACCATCGATGCAGTGATGCGCGACGCGTACGCCGCGCGGGGGACGATGATGCACTTTCCCCGCGTGCGGCTGGCGCGCGAGGACGGCGCCACCTCCGCGCGGCTCACCGGCTCCCAGGGCTCCGGCGTCGGCACGTCGATGGCCGCCGCGGACGGCCTCGCCATCGTCCCCGCGGACACGGACGTCCTTCCGGGCGAAAACGTGCGCGTCGTCGTGTTGGGCGGCGCGCCGCTGGTGGAAGAGGCGCCGTTCTGAGCCGCGAAATCATCCCCAACCACCCATCGATCCAACGATGACGACGGAGGAGCAGAACCTGGAGACGGCGCGCGCCTACCTGGCCGCCATCGAAGGCGGCGCGACGGGTGAGGCGCTGGCGTGCTGGTTCACGGAAGACGTGGTGCAGGAGGAGTTTCCGAATCGCCTGGTGCCGAATGGCGCGCGCCGCGGGCTGGCCGAGCTGCTGGAGGGCGCGGAGCGCGGCCAGAAGGTGATGCAGGCGCAGCGGTACGAGGTGCTGTCGGCCATGGCCGGTGGCGAGCGGGTCGCGCTGGAGGTGCAGTGGACGGGCACGGTGGCGATCCCGCTGGGCTCGCTGCCGGCCGGCGGGCAGATGCGGGCGCGGTTCGGCGTGTTCCTGGACTTTCGCGACGGCCGCATCGCCGCCCAGCGCAACTACGACTGCTTCGATCCGTGGTGAGGATCGTTCGATTGCGTCAAGTGACTTCCTGAGAGGGTGTTGCCAAGCCTCCCAGCGTGATTGACTTCCTGAGCCTGAGAGTGTGTTTAAGAATCCCTGCGCTCGCGCCCGTATGTCATTTCGAAGGAGGCGCCACACCGCACCATCGGCTCGCACGAAATCCGGCGCGCCGACTGAGAAATCTACTGTCTGCTGCTGGTGCCCCGCTGCACCGCTCCGGCACTGGC
>NZ_DASWNM010000054.1:0-31100 GCF_036399255.1 Longimicrobium sp. | reverse complement strand
TCACCCCTTCACCCCTTCACCCCTTCACCCGCCCCGCGCCGTATTGATCACGTTCACCTGGCGAAACCGGGCCGCGGGCGAGCCGTGCGAGACGGCGTTCAGCTGCGACGGCTCGCCCTTGCCGTCGAAGAAGGTGCCGCCCACGAAATACGTCGACTGCCCGCCGATCAAATCCATCGAGTTCCAGAAGTCCGGGGTGCGGATCTGGTACGCCACGTCGCGCAGCATGGCACCCTTGCGCCCGTTGCGGATCTCGTGGTACACCTGACCGCCGAACTGCCCGTTGTAGCGCTGCTGGTCGATGGAAAAGCTGCCGTGCCCGTCGATCAGGATCCCGTTCTCCACCCCGCCGATCAGCTCGTCCAGCGGCACGTCGCGCTCGGGGTGCGGCATCAGGTTCACGTTGGGCATCCGCTGAAACTGCACGTCGGACCAGCTCTCCGCCGTGCTGTTGCCGTGGCTGCGGATGGGCCGCCCCTGCGAGCGGTACCAGTCCGCCAGCATGGGCGCCTGCTCGCGCGTGGTCTGCAGGTCGTTCAGGATGCCGTTCTTCACGATCAGGTACTCGTCGGGGCGCACCCCCTCGTCGTCCCAGCCGATGGTGGCCAGCGAGCCGGGGGCGGAGCGCTCCGCCTGCACGTTCATGATGTCGGGCCCGTAGCGAAAGCGGCCCAGGAAGTCGCGCGGGGGGCTGATGAACGACGTGCCCGCGTAGTTGGCCTCGTACCCCATGATGCGGTCCAGCTCCGTGGGGTGCGCGATGGACTCGTGGATCACCAGCCGCAGGTGCGTGGGAAGCAGCACCAGGTCGTAGCGGCCCTGGTCCACCGGTTTGGCCGTGAGCTTGGCGGCGGCTTCCTCGGCCCAGACGGTGGCGCGGGCGGGAAGGTCGCTCTGGAGGACGTACTCGTAGCCCAGCCCGCGCGGCGGCACGTCGGTGCTCATGCGCGTCTGGAAGTCGCCGCCGCCTTCGGCCACCGCCGTCACCGTGGTCACCGGGTAGGTGCGGGTGAGCGTCTGGACGATGTACGAGCCCTCGGTGCTGGCGAACGCCTTCTCCTCGCGGACGAAGAAGACGGAGCTGTTGACGAAGCGTGCTCGCGGCACCCGCAGCGCCGCCTCGTTGGCCTGGATCAGCAGCGCCACCTTGTCTTCCACCGGCACCGTGAACGGGTCGATCTGCAGCGGCGACGTCCAGCTGGCGTCGGGATACGCCTCCACCGGCGCCAGCTCCACGGGCGTGCGCAGGGTGAGGGCGTTGGCGCGCGCCTGCGCCACCGCCTGCCGGGCCACGCGCACCACCTCCTCGGCGGTCACGTCGCGGCTGGCGGCAAAGCCCCACGCGCCGTTCGCCAGCACGCGCACCCCGAACCCGTACGTCTCGGCGTCGGAGTAGTCGGTGATCTGCCGCTCGCGCGTGCCGATGGACTGCGTGCGGTTGCGCTGGATGCGGACGTCGGCGTAGCTGGCTCCCGCGGAGCGCGCCGCGTCCAGGGCGCGCGCGGCCAGCTCGCGCTCGTCGGCGTCCTGCATGGTGCCGGCGTGCAGGCGCCGCGGCTGCAGCAGCGCCAGCCCGGCCGCGCCCAGGGTGCCGCGCTGGATGAACTCTCGGCGTTTCATGCTGTCCGGGCGGGTGGGGTGGATGGATGCGAATGCAGAATTTTTAGCATCTTCGTGCGATCCGGGCGAATCCGCAAGGCTCTTCATCCAGTCGTACCGATCCGGGACAAGCTGATCCGGAGTCCGGCGGACGGTGTCATTCTGAGGAAGGCGCGCGCACAGGCGTTTCCAGATGCACCACGTCCGTGCGCCAAGCGAAGAATCTGCCGGGTGGGCGCACGCTACCGGCGGCGGCGCTGGCGGCGGCGCGAGGGGCGCCCGTCCCCGAAGGAGATTCTTCGGTCGGCGCTACGACTCTAAGGCGCAGAGACGGTTCCGAGCGGCGCCTTCCTCAGAGCGTGTTTAAGTTCCCGAGTTCCTGACAAGCGCGTGACTTCCTGAGGGAGCGCACACGCAGAAACCGGAAGATACACAATCGGTTGCGCGCGACCGAAGGATCTACTCTCGGACACGACGGGGCCAGATCCTGCGTTTCGATCCAGCCCATTCGTACCGCCGGCTAGATCCTTCGGTCGGCGCCAAGGTGCTTTCGTAGCAGCGGGTTAAGCGCGGCGCCTCCCTCAGGAAGTCAAAGCGGCCTGTCTGATCCTTGGACACACTCTCACTATGACAGTGATCTTCCGGACGCAACCTTCTTGCGGATCGGGGTCATGCTTTTCCCGGAGGATCAGCTGCGCGGCGGCACCTTCGCGGTGTCGCGCGAGACCGGTGCGGGCGCGGCGGGCTGCGTGCGCACGGGAGCGGCCGCCCGCGCGCTGTCGGGACGCGCGGCGGGGCGCGGGGCCGGCGTGGCGCGCACCGAGTCCGGGCGCGCCGGCGTGCTGTCCGGGCGCGCGGCGGCGGAGTCGCGGCGCGCGCTGTCGGCGGAGACGCCGATGACGGCGGGGGGCTGCGGGCGCGGCGGCGCGGGCGTCGCGGCGGGCGCGGCCCCGTCGCGGGTGTTGCGGAAGGAGACCGGCGTTCCCGGCGTAAGGCGCCTGCTCAGGAAGATGGCGTCCCAGTTGGTCAGCCGCACGCACCCCGCCGACTGCGCGTAGCCGATCGTCTCTGGCGACTTGGTGCCGTGGATGCCGTAGTGCGGGGCGGAAAGCGCCATCCACACCTTGCCCACGGAGCTGTTGGGTCCCGGCGGGATCAGCGCGTTGGGACGGTCGTCCGGCACGTGCGCCAGCAGCTTGGGCTGGTAGTTCCACCACGGGTCCGGGTGGATGGACGTCACCGCGAAGTCCCCCGCCGGCGAAGGATCGTAGCTGGAGCCCAGCGTGGCGGCGAAGTGGTACAGGATGCGCCCGTCCGCATCCAGCGCGTGCAGGTAGGCGCCCGACCCGCTGACCACGATCTGCCGCACCTCGCCCGCAGGGCGCGCTTCGGGGTCGCGCACCGCGGGGACGTTCAGCGTGTCGCCCGCCGCGGCGGAATCCAGGTTCACCCCCGGGTTCAGCTTGCGCAGCAGCTCCGCGGAGGACGCGAACGTCTCCGTCAGCTTTTCCGTCAGCGACTCGTAGCACGAGCAGCGCAGCCGCGCGTGGGCGTAGATGTCGGAGGGAATCTGCACGAACGGCCCGCGCACGTCCTCGGCCGTCAGCACGTGGCGGCGCAGGGTGGAGTCCGGCCCCGCCACCGCCGCCAGCCGCGCGTACGTCGCCGAGTCCACCGCGCCCGTCACCGGCAGCCCCTCGCGGTCCTGAAACCACTGCACCGCCGTCTGCGTGTTGCGCCCCCAGCGCCCGTCCAGCATCCCCGCCGAAAAGAAGGCGCGGTTCAGCAGCACCTGCACGTGCAGCACCGACGGACCCGAGTGGCCGCGCCCCACCGGCAGCGTATACGTGCCCGAGTTCGCGGTCGCCACGCTGATGTCGGCCCACCGCTCCCGTGCCGGCCCCGCCGCGGCCACCGGACTGTCCGCGCGGACTGTCGCCGCGGTGGACGCCGCGGTCGCGGCGGGACGCGGACGCGCGGGCGGCGTGGCCGGGCGCGCGGCGGGCGTCGCGGGGCGCTGCGCCGGCTGCGTGGCGGGGGGGCGGCGGGCCGGCGGCTGCGCGCGCATGGGCGGCAGCGACGCGGGGCGTCCGCCCGCGGCGGGCGCGGGCTGCTGCTGCTTGGGCGCCTGCGCGGAAAGCGGCGCGCACACCAGCGCGACGAAGACGAGCGCCGCGCGGGCGGCGCGCATCGGAGTAGCCATCAGGGATCCGTCAGGGGACTTCCGGGAGATTTCGCCGACCGGGCGAAAGGAACTGCCAGGCGGGGACTCCAATTGCCTCCAAAGCTAAGCCCGCCCCCGATTTCGCGAAAGCCTGCCCCACCGGTGGCGCGTTCGGTTCCGGTTGACGGACGCCGCGAAAAAGACGAGATTTCGCGCGTCCGGCCGGTGCCGGATCTGGAGGGGTGCCAGAGTGGTCTAATGGAGCGGTCTTGAAAACCGCCGCTGGGTAACCCTCAGCCGTGGGTTCGAATCCCTAAAGTCAGGTTGGGCAAAACAGGTTACACCCCTGTCCTAACACCTGCTTTAGCAAAAGCTTAGGGGGATGTTACACCCCAAGCTTTAGACTCACGCCAGAAGACCAACCTGATCGCGTGAGTCAGGGCGTGCGGCGCAGCCGCAAACGCCCCTTGGAGGGGTGGCAGAGTGGTTTATCGCTCCAGTCTTGAAAACTGGCGAGCTTCGTGCTCCGCGGGTTCGAATCCCGCCCCCTCCGCTTTTCTGCAGTACGTCATGGGCGAGCGCCCTATCCCTCCGGGGATAGGGCGCTCTCTGCATGTAGCCGGTGTCACTGGGTCGTCTACCTCCCAGAGAGGGATGACCCGGAGAGAGCCTACGGTGCCGCGATCTCGTCCTCCTATTGGGGAGGATCGAGTTCGGCAACACGCCAGCTCAGCCTCCGATCACAGAGGCTGACAAGCGTGCGCAAACCAGTGGGTATGCACATCCGAAGTGGTCGTTCGCCCTACCACGGGGCGGACAACTCGGTTGCGTACTCGCTTTGGGACGAAGCGCTTCCAGTCGTACCAGCCACAGCATGGCTGCAGCATCTGCATCGCAACGGCCTGGAGGAATCCACCCGTGAAGGCTACGCGGTTGCAGCTCTCCACCTCTTCAAGTTCTTGAAGCAGGACGAGATCGGCTTCTGGGATTTGGAAGGCAGACACATCCAGAGCTTCAAAAGCTACCTCAATCAGCTGGGCCTGAAGCCAACAACCAGGAAGGCTTACCTCTCCGCGGTGAGTCAATTGATCGCCTGGGCGATGAGCCCAGCGGAACGGAAACGCTTCTTCGGAGAACAAGCGAAAGGGCCGGCTCGGAGAAAGCCCGGGAAGGGTGTGATGGCGAAGCTGCAAAGCGACGCCATAGCGGACCCTGACCTATTCAGCATCCGGATCCGGAACAAGTCGAACACATACCGGAAGCACGGCCTTCCGCCGGCGCTACAACAACGCGTTTGGGATGCGCTCGAAACTGCATTCCCACCGCGGCCGCGCAAACCGGAGAGCCTGAAGTACAGGCAAGCCAAAATGCTCTGGTACCGTAACCGGGCCATCTGGGCACTCCTGATCATGTCCGCTCCACGAAAGAGCGAACTCATCAGGATCGGCCTCGACGATCTGGACCCAGAAGCAGGAACTATCGCCGTCGTAGACCGGCCGGAACACCGGCAGCTCGGCCGACTGAAACTCGGCGAGCGGATCCTCTGGTTTCCGACCGCACACCCTTACATGCGGTTCGTCGATGAGTGGCTTCTCTACGGACGCCAGCTTGCCGAAGAGATCATAGCCGAAAAGCAGGTGCCGGATCACCGTCTCCTGTTCTGCACAATAACAGGTTCGCCAATGACACGTGGAGCAGTCCACCATCTGTTCGACACCTTGGCTAAAAAACTCGGGATCGACAAAAAGACGCGCCCGTTCTCGTGCCACATCGCACGACACACGGGCGCCACGATACTCAAGAAAGCTGGCGCTGATCCCGGTGCCATCCAGGCCTACCTGGGACACGGGTCGATCAACAGTCAGGACGCGTACACCGCGCTCGACACGCCAGACATACGCGAGATGCTTACGCGATGCTGGTCCAATGGGCCAGTGATTCTTCCAGATCAGAAGTCGGCATGAATCAAGGCCAAACGCTCACGTCCGCAGACGGACACGAAATCCACTTCTGGGGAAACAGCGTTCGCGGCACAGCCCTGAACAGTGGGCGGACGTGCCCGTTCCGCTTTGACTTTTCACAGTACCCGCTACGGCACCAAGGACTCGCGTACCTGCTATATCGAGTTCCTTCCATCTCCGGCGGAACAGTAAAACATGATGGGCAGGCGCTGAAGACACACGAGCGCTTCATGAAACAGAACGGTTTCAGCACCCTGGAACCCGAAAACTACCAGATGTTCTGCACCTGGCTGCAGCAGCTAGCGCAAACTGGTCGAAGCTCAGCTCGTCATGGGAACCGCAAGTTGTCCTTTACTGAAAACCAGGCACTTCACACAGCTCGCGCCATCCTGAGACTATTTCAGCATGGGATCGATAGAGAGCCAGGCTGGTCCCTGGCTCACTACAGACGGATGCAGAAGACCCTGCAGCGGACATTCCGTGGCGCACACCGCCGGATTCGCCGACGAACGATCAAGAAAGCATTCCCTATCTCGACCTTCGAACAGGTTGCAGATGCAGTTGCAAGAGAAGTCGAGGAATGCCGGCTTCACCTGGCCACCGTAGGTCAAGATCAGCAAGCTCTCCCAGGAGGTCGTAGCAGGTACCGTCAGTCTCAACCATTCGCACTGCTCGCCGCCGTCTTGACCGGCATCCTGCGTTACGGGATCCGTGCCGAAGAAGCAAACCAGGTAAATCGGGAAGACGTGGAGCGAGACCCGAATGGCCACCATGCGATCCACCTGCGGGCGCCAAACAAGGCCCATCGAGTACTGCCAGTGGACCAGAACTTTCTGGACGTCCTGGATACCTGCCTACCATGGAGTGAGGCGGTCCGACACCGCGATCCACAAGCAGCTGGAGACGCACTCCTCGTCTACTCGTCGAGAGGAAAAGCGGGGAAGCCCGCGCGCTACACCACAAAGCAGATGGAGCGCCATCTGGACCAGTTCTGCCTCAAGTGGTTCCAGCGTACACGCACCACCGCAGAAGGTACTGAACAACCAATCCTACATGCCGTCGGTGATGCGGAACGTCCACTGAAGACCACACCACGGGACCTCCGCCGGGCATACTCCGTTTACACGACTGCCCGGCTGAAGAACAACTTGGCTGCAGTACAGGAAATCCTAGGACACAAAAACATCCGGACGACGCTCGAACAGTACACGCTCCTCTCGGAAGGCGAGTACGCAGACGGAGTTGCATTCGCGCTTGGACCAGAAGCGAAACTGCTCGCAGCGGGCCTGAAACATCGTGTCGCGCTGGGCATCGACGAAGCCTCACCGGAAACCATCCCCAACGGCCGTGAAACGCCCGTGGGTACGTGCCAGGCCGACGTATGCAGACGGGCAGCGAGTTGCTTGGACTGCCCGTCTGCAGTGATCCTGACCAGCAGGCGACCAGTGATCCAGCAAATCCGCGACGAGGCAGTCGCTCGCGCACAAGCACAAACCAAGAAGAGTGATCAGCGAGGAGCTGAGAACATCTTGAGGCGAGCCTCACTCGCCCAGGCTGTCCTCAACCAGATCGACCACCTGACCAGAACCGTCGTATGACGAACGCGGCCGCCCTCGTTTACGCTGAATTCGTCCGTACGCCAGAACGAAGCTTCCGTGTGGCAGCACCACACGATCCGTCAATTGTCGCAGAGTTCAAATACAACGACGATGCGTGGCAGGTTGTGGACTTGCTTCGCCCCAACCTGCCGCAAAGCAAGGCTACACTACGCTTTTCGCTGATCGCCTCGTGGCTTCAGGCAGATGCTAAGGCATTCATCGCAATGCGATGGCTACAGGAGCGTGCCAGCCTCTCAGACGTGCGAAGAGCATTCTATTGTCTCCGACACTTGGGAGAGGCCCTGAAAGACAATCCGCCAGCCGGCGGAGCGGTCGGTCTTCGCCGGCGGCACGCTCCTCGGGTCATCGAGTACCTTGAATCGGCAAAGCTCTCAGGAAGCTACGGCGCTGACCTTCAGACCACACTCAACGCCTTCGCCGCCTGGCTGACGGAAGAGCACCCAGAAGCAGAAGCAGAACTCGACTTCGAAGTGCAGGTTCCAAAACGACTCCGCACCCCCGGCGTAAAGGCGTGGGGACAGTCAGAAGAAAACTACCTTCCCCGCGAAGTGCTTCAGAAACTCCTGGATGCATGCGCTGAGGACGAACTGATCTACCAGGAAAGAGCTCGCAAGCGCGCGATAAAAGGCTACGCCGCACCACGAAAGGCACCCATCGATACCGTGCTGTGGAGACGTGCGCTCTACGCGCAGGCGACCAAACTGGCCATCTGCGTAGGCCGTCGATCGATCGCTCTCTCACAGGTACCTGAACACCCAGAAACACGCGAAGGGGAGTTTGGTGACCAGCAGTGGGGAGTCTGGATAGGGTTCTACGACTCCAAGCTGCGGAACGACGAAGACCCAGTCATCTGCATCGGGGAGTACGGCGAAATCGCGCTGGATGCAATTCAGAAAGCACAGGAGCTCACGAAACCGATTCGGGAGAAGTATCCTGACGCACCTGCTTGCAAATACCTGTTCGTCTTGCCAGAAGCAGGTGGTCCCAAGCAGCTGCAAAACCAGTCCCTGAACGACTACCTCTGGACCCGCCGGAATACAGGCCTCACCCAGCGGGCGCAGATCCTTGAAGCTGACGGAAGCCCGCGGGTGATCACCACCCACGACTTCCGCACCACAACACTATCGAACATCATCCTCGGGGGCGCACCGCTTCACGTCGCGCGTCAGGCTGGAGCGCATACGTCGGCAGACATGACGTCGCGCCATTATGCAGTTCACGGCGACCGTGCACAACGCGCGAAACTCGATCTGGAACTACGCAGCGGCGCTCTTGCCGGGCTCCTGGTCGACGCACCGCGCACCGTCCTGGATGAACGCATCGGAAAGCGGCAGGCAGCCTACTGGACCGCTCGCAAACGCGTTCTTACGCCCGTACTGCTCGGGTACTGTGCCCTGCCTGTATCGGAAGGGCCCTGCCCCACCTCCGAGGATTGTGTCCTCGGAGATCCCGGGACAGATAGCTCCTGTGTGTACCACGTGTACTCGGCAGACGCCATCCCGGCCATCCAGGAGGCGCTTGAAGTCGCAGAATTCAACGTAGAGTACGCCGCACGCGCGAACCTGCCGGCTTGGGCCGAGAACCAGGAGCTCATCGCAAGTCGGTACCGTGAAGCGCTGAAGATCTGCCAGAAACTGAAGCGCCGGCGCGACCGCGGCGTGAGCTTCGACACGCAATTCAAGAACGGCCTGCCGATCCTGAACCTGCCACAGGGTCGGTAAGGTGGATCTCAGAGAACAGACAGGCTGGGCACTTCTGGAGAAACTCCGCAAGGAGAAAACACCCACGTACCCAGCCGACTTCGTTCGGCAGTGGGGCGGAATCAGCAAGGTACACTTCAACCGCACCTACCCCGAGCTGTACTCGGCAGTAGCAGAGTACGGGCGAGAAACAGCGCCCCAACGAATGGGCGGCGGGGTACACACAAAACGGAACCAGAAAAACGGGAGAGAAAACGGGAAGAGGTCAGAGAAGAAGGAAACTCAGCTGCAGGCCACGATCGAGAGACAGAGCGCAGAGATCGCGGCCCTACATGCCCACGTAGCAAACTTGGAGCGCTGCATCGAAGCTCTGCTGATGGTCGCCGCTGACCACGACAGAAACGAACTGCTGCGTGAGATGGAGAAGCGGTTGGTGCAGATCGGCGTCTCGCCATCACCACCTCCTTTACCCCTGTATGTTACGTAACATCAAAACAGCTGACCGTACTTTAAATCCCACCCCCTCCGTACGATGTCTTTGTGCTACTCCAGCGCCTCCGGTTCGGGATGCCTTATTTTCGCATATAGATCCTTATAGGCCACTAACCGGCGGGTTGCTGCTGGCGAAGATCTCCAGACCAAGGGCTCAATGGTCACCTGCGTTCATGAGCGTGTTCGCATCCTGTGCGCGCATGTACTTCTTTTCGGTCTATAAACGTCATAGTCTCCCCTGGGGCAGCGTTCTGTATAGACTCTGCTAAACGAGACTTTCGCCTTGACTTGGCTGAGAAACAAGAGTCTTGACCCGCCTGTTCGACCGCGCCTATTCTTCCAAATGTCTATGCCGCCCGGCACAGATTCTCCCGCCCGAACATTCCCTCCCCATGCACCGACTCATCCTCCACTCGCTGCGTCCGGGAAGGGCCGTGGCGGCCCTCGCGCTCGCAAGCATGGCCGCCTGCGCGGACATCCCTACCACGGCGCGTACGCCCGTGCCGGACCTTCCCGCGGCCCAGGCGCGTCTTTCCCGCCCACCCCTTCCGCCGGTCCTGGAGCATCAGACGCCCCAGTACCCCGCCATCGCGGTCTACATCGTGTACCGCGAGTACGTGAACAAGCACCCTGGCATCCGCTACCTGAGCCAGGACGATCCCGAGTACCAGCGCTACATGGAAAAGCGGCTGCGGGAGTTGTATCCGCAGCAGGGCTACGCGGGGATGATGCGTGACGCCACGGCGGAGATGAAGCGCAACCGCGAAACTTGGCGCCGCTACGAGACGGCCCAGCGCGAGTACGAGCGGTCCATCGTGGTGGACTGCGAGATGCCGCAGATGATGTCGGTATCCATCCAGTGCGGGGGCGGCGGCACCACTACCCCTGACCCCTCGCTGACCGAGTATCCCACTGACCCCAGCTGGACGGGCAACGCGGAGTACTTCGTGGACGAGAACCTGGTGCCCACCGTGCAGGAGGAGGTCGACAGCCTTCAACTCACCAGCACCGAGAGCAACGGCCTGCAGTACTACGAAACGCTGGCGCTGGCCGAGGGCGACTTTCGCGGCGGTATTCAGCCATACTCCGGCACCGGCGCGTCCCGTGACGACCTGATCCGCATGGCAGCCATGGGACCGGGCGCGGGCGGGGAGATCGGCATTCAGGCGTTGCCGCTCTACGTGACGATTCCGCTGGGCATCGCCGCGTTCTTCGGCCCCCGCATCGCGTTCTCATGGTGGCGTGCGGTAGACGCCGCCGGCAGCTATTATCCCAGCATGAGCGAGGGCGACACCCGGCGCGATGCGTTCCGGCACACCTACGTGAACGTACTGCTGCGCCGCTACTGCACGGGGCCCATCGCCAAGCTGGTGATGGATACCAACGAGGCGTGGGGCGACAACCCGTGGGGCTCGCGGATGATGGACTACCACAACAACGACCTGGGCCGGTCCACGCGATACGAGCACTTTCGTGGGCACTGGTTCTGGGACCGCTGGAGCTGGGGCGTCTGGGGGCACCGGGTGCGCCGGTACATCGACGACACGCGCAACGGGGTCTTCGTCACCCAGTTCCAGGACCCCGCCATCTCCGAGAGCACGGCGCGCGGCATCGAGTACCCGATCCCCGACTACAAGTACATCTACTTCCGCTAGGCTCACGAAAGGCTGAAATGGGGTACCGCAAGCCGGGCCGCCCGCACCGTATGCTGCTCTTGCCGGTCCTTGGCGCGCTCGCCATGGCGGCGTGCAGTGGAAACCTGTTCGGCACGTACGACGGTCCGGCCCCGCAGACGGCGGACCTCGTGGACGAGGCGGCCGTGGTCCGCTCCGTCGTTCGCGACCCCGCGGGCGAGCGGCAGGGGCAGGTTTCGCTCGTTCACCTGGACCGGCTGGTGTACCAGCAGCCGGGGCGAAGCGGTGACGTGAACCGCGTGGTGGCGCTGCTGCACGCCAACGAGGGGCCGTCGCTGGATTCGCTCGGGCTCGAGGTCGGTGACACGGTAAGGGTGAGCACCAGGTACGTAGGGGTAACGCTCTCGGCGCCCGCCCCGGGACTGGTTCCCGGGTGGGCCGGCTACGAGTATCTGGAGTACCCGATCGCCGGACACCGCTTGCGCGCGATCTCCAGGTAAGGGCGCCGCCCCATTCCGCATCGCTGAAAAAATCGTGAGGAACGGAAGGATTTGTCGGGGCACGTCCTCCCGCGCTGAACCCGTGGTTGTGCTGGATTCTTCAGCGGTCAGGGCAATGCCACCTCGGCCGCGGGAAGGTGGACGGTGAAGGTGCTGCCTTCGTCCACCACGCTCCGCACGGTCACGTCGCCGCCCATGGCGCGGGCCAGCTCGCGGCTGATGGCCAGGCCCAGCCCCGTGCCCTGGCGCGTGCGGGTGAGGTCCGGGTCCACCTGCACGAACGGCTCGAAGACGGCCTTCACCTTTTCTTCCGGGATGCCGCAGCCGGTGTCGCGCACCCGCACCCGCACCTCCGCCGCATCCGCCTCGTAGTCCAGCGACACCGACCCGCCCTGATCGGTGAACTTGACCGCGTTGGAAAGCAGGTTCAGCAGCACCTGCTCCAGCTTTTCGCGGTCCGCGCGCACCAGCACCTCGCCCTCCCCCGCGCCGCGCTCGTACCGGATGCCGCGCTCCGCCGCCTGCGGCTCGATGAGCGCCTCCACCTCGTCCAGCACCTCGGACAGCGGCACGTCGCGCAGGTCCAGCGCGATCTTTCCCGCCTCGAGCCGCGCAAAGTTCAGCACGTCGTTGATGAGCCCCAGCAGGTGCTGCTGCGCGCGCTTCACCCGTCCCAGGTCCGTGGCCTGCTGCGGCGTCACCGGGCCGCGCAGCCCCAGCTCGATCAGCTCCACGTATCCGCCGATGGCGTTGAGCGGCGTGCGCAGCTCGTGGCTCATGCTGGCCAGGAACTGGCTCTTGGCGCGGTTGGCGTGCTCCGCTTCGGCGCGGGCGGCGCGCTCGGCCTCGTACAGGCGCGCCCGCTCCAGCGCGCTGGCGCAGTGCCCCGCCAGCGTTTCCAGGAACACCTCCACCCCTGCGTCGAACGCCTGCGGCTCGCGAAAGCTGAACCCCAGCGCCCCCAGCGCAGGTCCGTCCGCCGCGATGGGAACCGCGGCGTACCCCTCGAAGCCCGTTTCCGCCGCCGCGGCCGCGGTGCGGGGAAAGCGCTCCCTCCATTCCGCCGTGTCGCGCACCAGCACCGGCTGCAGGCGCAGCACCGCCTCGGACATGGGCGCGCCGGCGCGCACGGGAAAGTGCCGGAACCGCGATTCGCTGGGCCCCGGATAGCCGTGCGACCCGGCCATGGCGAACTCCGTCCCCGCTTCGTCCAGCAGCGCCATGGACCCCGCGTCGGCGCCGATGGCGTGCATCCCGTGCTCCACGGCCACCTCGGCCACCTCCCGGGGCGACAGCGCGCGTGCCATGCGCCCCGCCACCTCCAGCAGCCGCTGCGCCCGCTCGGCCGCGCGCTCGGCGGCTTCACGCGCGCGCCGCCCGGCTTCGTGCAGGCGGGCGTTCTCGATGGCTACCGAGGCCCACCCCGCGATCCCCACCGCCAGCCGCTCGGCGCGCTCGGTGAACACGTCCGGCTGCGCGTGGCCAAAGAACAGCCCGCCCAGCACCTCGCCGGTGCGCCCCATCACCGGCACGGCCAGGTAGCTGCGCACGGGCAGGTGCCCCTGGGGCATGCCGTGGTAGGGCGCGCTGTGGCCGTAGCGCGGGTCCTCGCGGATGTCGCCGCTGCGCACCACCCCCTCGCCGTGGAAGGTGGGCGCAAAGACGGCGGTGTTGCGCGGCATGGGAAAGCGCTCGAACGCCTCGCGCGGGACGCCGGAGATGGTGTACAGCGTGTACGCCTCGCCCGCCTCGCCCACCACGTTGTAGAAGAAGGCGCCGAACTGGGCGGCCGTCAGCACGGTGGCCTCGTCGGTGGCCGCCTGCACGATGCGGCTGAGCTCCGTCTCGCCGGTAAGCGACACGCCGATGCGGTGCAGCGTCTCCACCAGCCGCGCCTCGTCTTCGAGCGCGGCCTGGGCGGCGGCGTGGGCGGCGGCCAGCTGCTCGTTGGTGGCCTCCAGCTCCTCGGCCATGGTCTGCGCCTCGGCCATCTGCAGCTCGGTCTCGGCGGCCTGCTCCTGCAGCTGGGCCGCCAGCGCCGAGGCGGAGTCTGCGTGGGCCTCGGCCTCGGCGCGTTCCACCTGCAGGCGGTGCAGCAGGGCGTCGCGCTCCTCCTCTACCTTGCGGCGCTCGTGCACGTCGTGCAGGGTGCCGGCCCACTCGCGGATCTCGCCGTCGTCGCCCAGCACGGGCACGCCGCGCGCCTGGTGCCAGCGGTATTCGCCGTCCGCCAGGCGCAGCCGGTACTCGGCCTGGTAGGTGCCGTGGGCGGCGCGGGCGGTTTCCCACAGCAGCAGGGTGGACGCGCGGTCGTCGGGGTGGATGGCGTTCACCCACCCGGCGCCGCGCACCTCGTCCAGCGTCTGCCCGGTCAGGCGGCGCCAGCCGGGCATGTCTTCCACGTTCCCGTCCGGGTCGGTGGTCCACATCGTCACGGCGTCGGACTCCACCAGTGCCCGCAGCCGGGCCTGGCTGCGCAGCACCTCGTCGAGGGGCGCCGTGTGCCTGCGGGTGTCCGGGGCCTTCGGGTCGGAGTGGCTCATCGAAAGTCGGACGGGAGTGGCGTCGCCGGAAGCGGCGAAACCGTAACACCGTCGCAAGCGCCACGCCATGTGCGGCGGCGGCCTCCGCCGCCGGATTTCGCGCAGTGCTTCCCGCCTCCTCCGGCCCTTCGAGTGCGGCCCCAGCACTCTCATCCGATGGCCGCCGCGCGGCCGGCTCCACTCGCCAACCCGGCCTTCCGCCGCTCCCAGGGCACGTCGCCATCGAACGACCGGCAGAAATGCCGTCACCGATCGCCGACGCGGTGTGTATGAGAAATTTTTTGAGGGATACCATTCCCGCCATCCACATCCCCGCCGCACCCAGTCACGTGCCGGATTGCGTTCCGGAACCCGGCGGATGCCTCGACCTGCCGCGCCTTCCGTCTCGTGAGTCTTTTACCAGAATCCGTGTGCCCCCCCGGCACCTGCCTGCGTTGACTCGAAGCTCCTCGCTCGGTCGAACCGCGGGGTAGGAGCTTTAGGTTTCGCAGAAAACCCGCTCCGGCGAGTACGCCGCACGGGGGCAACTTGCTCGCGGCGGCGGCTACCTGCCCTCCGCGACCATCGTGGCGGTGGAGACTGGGAGGAGGGAGCCAGCTATTCCGTACGAAATGCCGTATGGCGCGGTCCGGATGGACCGCGTATTTTGTCTGATTGTGGGGAGACGATTATCCTGTCATGGGGCACACCATAGTGGCACCAGCCCTTACGGAAGCACGTCCGCGCCCAACCCCGCTTGCGCCGCGTTCCCGGCGCGGAGACGTCGTTTCTCCTGATGGGTGGGAGATCCTGGCGGACCCATACGAAGACCGGCTGGACGATGTGTGCGCGGGATTGTGGATGGTGCTGCGTGACGTGCAGCACTGGATGGCTAGAACGCAGCGGAATGGCCTGTTCGGACACCGGAATCACAAGGTACGGGCTCGGCTGCTTCGCGCGATGCGCGTCGCTCCCGGGCTGGCACCTGCTCTCCGGACTTTCATGCACTTACGTAGGGATCCGGGGGCGGTTCTGCCCAGCGAATTGGGCGCTGCCTGCTATGCTGTTTGGGGATGGGCTGAAGGCGAGTCGCTGTTGGGCACAGCTGCGCACTACGCCGAGGCAGCCGCGTACCTGGTCCCTGACAATCCCGCGTACGCGAATGATGCAGGCTGGGCTTGTCGCCGTTGCAATTTCCAGGAGCGCGCGGGCGAGTGGTATGAGCGGGGGTTTCGCCTCGCCGTGCGCTCCAAGAACCGCCACGAAGCAATCCGCGCCTTGATCGGACGCGGAGCCGTTTACAAGAATATGGGCGAGCACGAGCTCGCGCGGCATTTCTACGATCGCGCCAGCCGTCGCGCCGTCAATACGGGCAGGCGGCGACAAGCCGCGGTGGCCCGCCATTACATCTTTGCGCTGGAAGCGGAACGGGGCACGTTCGAAGATGGGCTGGAGGCGGTGCGGGAGACGCTGAACCTCTATCCGATCCATGATCCTCGCGTCCCGTACCTGGCACATGACTATGCGTTCCTGCTAATCCGCAACCGCTATTTCACAGCGGCTTTGGCCCTGCTGGAAAAACTTGCCCCCGCGATAACAAAGCCGGAAGAGCGCGTGCTCGTGCAAAGCAGCATCGCGCGAGCCGCCGCCGCCGCTGGGCGATTCGAGCAGTCTCGCGCCGCGGCCGAAGACGCGCTGGACACCGCCAAGACGCACCCGGAATATGCACACGCCTGTTACGTCCACCTGGCATGTGCATCGCGATCCGCCGGGAAGTGGGAGGCAGCCGCCGACTACGCCGCTCGCGCCGAACAAACCTCACGCGTGCTCCGGGACGCCGTGGTCGAGCAGGTCGCGTCGGAACTGCGGGCCGAGATCGCCGCGCGCATACAGCCCGAACGGGAAAACGCCGAGGCTTGCCCGTACGCGGTGGAGGTGCTCGAGAAGATGTTTTCGATTCGGCTGCGACGCTGGCTGGCTCCGGACCGGCGCGGAGCCGGAGCCAACGGGAAACCCGTCAACACGGCTGACCGGGAACGGAAGCGGCTCTAGTTCCCCCCGCCGAACGTAAACCCACCCCCATTGACGACCGCGCCCCCACCCTGGGACGCGGTCGTTGTCGTCGTGGTATCCGAACGGTTTCCTCCACCGAACGTAAACCCGCCACCGTCAAACGAGGGGACCTCGGGCGCCGTGATGCTCGCGGGCTGCTGGCCGCATGCGGCGAGAACCAGGGCGGTGGTGATCGCGGCGACGAAGCGGGCTCGAAGGGATTGCATCCTTTGGGCTCCTCGATGGGGGGGGCAAAGACATCGGTACCGACGCGACAAAGGTAACCGTCTCCATACGTGACCCGCCAGAAAGCACCACTGCAATTGTCGCCACCTGCAGGCACTGCCACTCTTGTACTTGTCACACACCGCAGCAACGGACAAACCCCGTCCTAACTCTCCCTTTCCGCCTCTGGATATGCTCGTGGGGTTCGCGTTGCACTCACCCCGACCGAGGGCGGAACCGACATGCAGACCCAGCCAGCCGCGCAATCAACCCCATCGGAAGCTCCGCAGTGTCACGTCGTACCCGACCGCGCCGAGGCACAACTCGCCACCGCGCCGTCAGCGCCAGCACCGCCGCCGCCCGGCATGCCGTCAGAGCGGGAAACAAGAACCGCCGCGGCGGCTGCCCAGCCGCGCCCCCGCGAGACGAACGGACTGCCCGCACCCCCGCCTCGCGAGGTGCCGGACTACAAGAAATACAGGTATGGCTATCCGCCGTTCTCGGGGATGTTCGGAAGCGGGAACTAGATGCGTGTGCCCGCTGGGGCTGCCGCTGGAGCAAGATCGCTGGGGAACCAGTACGCTTGAAGCGGGCGTTGATCCGTAGGGGGCAACACATCCTCCGGGTCCCTGCATCCTTGGCCGTCCACTATCTCTCCCGTGGGCAAACTCCCGCCGCGAGGCCAGGAGCACACACTCGGGCGAGTGGCTTAATCTGGAGCGAAGGCGGTACCATCCCCGCCGTCGTTTCTCCCAGCGGGCATGCTGGCACATTCGAGAAGGCGACATAGCTATGGCTGGGAGCGCACACGGAGAAGCCGGAAGATTCACAATCATCTGCGCGCGACCGAAGGATGTACTCTCGGTGGGGGAGGGGCAGGCCTGTACGGCAGGAATCCACCCCACGGTCATGCCGGCGAGATCCTTCGATGCCTCATTGGATGGAAAACCCCGCCCCCACCCGGAACCATCATTCCGGGGCAGCGCACGCTCGGTATCTTGTCCGGCCCGCAGGACCGGCGCGCGACCGAGGAATCCACTTTCCGTTTCCTCATGGCCAGCGTGAGGAACGGACCGGCCCTGTCTGGCTGTTTCGCCGCCGCGGCGGTGGCGCGGCTACCGCGTCCGGCCTCGTGCGGGCCGACAGTAGATTCCTCGGCCCTGCAACCTGCGGCGTGAGCATCCGGTGGCAGTGTGGCCGGGCCTCGGAATGACAATCCGAGGAACGCCACTGGCTGCTCAGTTGAAGCCCCGCGCAGTTTGCGGGGCTTTTCGCCGTTCCAGCGGCGGCTTTAGCCGCTCACGCGCGCGGCGGGTCGCTTCGGGGCCGCGGGCCGACGCCGAGCGCGGTTCTCCGCCAGGGCGATTCTTCGCGCGGGACGGGCATTTTTCGAGAAAGCAGCACGGGTGCGGGGCGGGGAACACTTGCCGGAGGTGGCCTGTCGATTGCATCCTGTGGGACCGCTTTACCCGTGAACGACCGCACCCGCACACCGGGCCGCGGGTGCGCGCGGGCCGCCGTATGCGCCGAATGACCGGATCCGCTTGAATTCCGTACCGTCCGCCCGCCCCGCGGGCCGGACACCGCCGCCGTTCGCCTGCGCCGGCGCCGCCCCCTCGGGGTGGGCGCCGGCTCCCGGATTTCCCTACGCTACGCCACGCAGGAGCCTGACCCGTGCCTCAGGGTGACGACCGCAACGACGTGAACCCGCCCGCCGGCGGCGACGGAACCCCCGCGCCGCGCAGGCGGGGCGGGCGCCCGGCCGCGCAGGCCGGGCCCCCCGCCGCCGGCGCGGCACCCCCGGGCGACGGCGACGGCACGCCCCCCGTGCGCCGCGCCCGCTCCGCCTCCGCGGTGGGCAACGGCGCGGGCGGCGACGGAGACGGCGCCACGCCGGAGACGTCGGCCCCCGTGCCCGGCCCGCGCGGCCGCGCCCGCGCCGCGTCCGGCGGCGGGGCCGGTGCCCGCGCGCGGCGCGTGCCGCTGGACCCCGCGCTGGGCGGCGGCGACGACGACACCGGCGAGCGGCGCGACCTGCGCCGGCTGCTGCTGGCCCTGCGCGCCCTGCGCAGCGGCGACTTCGGCATCCGCATCCCGGAGGTGTACGGCGATCCCCTGATGGAGGAGATCGCCGACACCTTCAACGACATCGCCCAGCTCAACCAGCGCGTCTCCGAAGAGATCGGCCGGGTGAGCAACACCGTGGGGCGGCAGGGGCAGATGACCGACCGCGCCGCCATCGGCCCCGTGGGCGGCGGGTGGAGCAACAAGATCAATTCCGTAAACCAGCTCATCAGCGACCTCATCACCCCCACCACCGAGGTGGCGCGGGTGCTGAGCGCCGTGGCCCGGGGCGACCTGGCCCAGAAGATGGCGCTGGAGATCGACGGCAAGCCGGTGCAGGGCGAGTTCCTTCGCATCGCCACCACCGTGAACACCATGGTGGACCAGCTGAGCGCCTTCTCGTCCGAAGTGACGCGCGTGGCGCGCGAGGTGGGCACCGAGGGCGTGCTGGGCGGCCAGGCGGCCGTGCCCAACGTCAGCGGGACGTGGAAGGACCTCACGGACTCCGTGAACTTCATGGCCAGCAACCTGACCGGCCAGGTGCGCAACATCGCCCTGGTCGCGACGGCCATCGCCAACGGCGACCTGAGCCAGAAGATCACGGTGGACGTGAAGGGCGAGATGCTGGAGCTCAAGAACACCATCAACTCGATGGTGGACCAGCTCAGCGCCTTCGCCTCCGAAGTGACCCGCGTCGCCAAGGAAGTGGGCACCGAAGGCCGTCTGGGCGGCCAGGCGCGGGTGGAGGACGTGGCCGGCGTGTGGCGCGACCTGACCGACAACGTGAACCAGCTGGCCGGCAACCTGACCGTTCAGCTGCGCGACGTGTCCGCCGTGGCCACGGCCATCGCCGACGGCGACCTGACGCGCAAGATCACCGTGGAGGCCCAGGGCGAGATCCTGCAGATCAAGGAGGTCATCAACTCCATGGTCGACCGGCTCTCCGTCTTTGCCGACGAGGTGACGCGCGTGGCGCGCGAGGTGGGTACGGAGGGCGTGCTGGGCGGCCAGGCCGAGGTGCCCAACGTGGCGGGGACGTGGAAGGACCTCACGGACTCCGTGAACTTCATGGCGTCCAACCTTACGGGCCAGGTGCGCAACATCGCCGACGTCACCACGGCGGTGGCGCGCGGCGACCTGAGCCGCAAGATCACGGCGGACGTCAAGGGCGAGATGCTCGCCCTCAAGAACACCATCAACTCCATGGTGGACCAGCTCTCCGCCTTCGCGTCCGAAGTGACGCGCGTCGCCAAGGAGGTGGGCACCGAGGGCAAGCTGGGCGGCCAGGCCAACGTGGAAGACGTGGCCGGCGTGTGGCGCGACCTGACCGACAACGTGAACCAGCTGGCCGGCAACCTGACGGTGCAGCTGCGCGACGTGTCGGCGGTGGCCACGGCCATCGCGCAGGGCGACCTGGGGCGCAAGATCACGGTCGAGGCGGCCGGCGAGATCCTGCAGATCAAGGAGGTGATCAACTCCATGGTCGACCGGCTCTCCGTCTTTGCCGACGAGGTGACGCGCGTGGCGCGCGAAGTGGGCACGGAGGGCGTGCTGGGCGGCCAGGCCGAGGTGCCCAACGTGGCGGGGACGTGGAAGGACCTCACGGAGTCGGTGAACTTCATGGCGTCCAACCTGACCGGCCAGGTGCGCAACATCGCCCTGGTCGCCACGGCGATCGCGAACGGCGACCTGAGCCAGCAGATCACGGTGGACGTCAAGGGTGAGATGCTGGAGCTGAAGAACACCATCAACTCCATGGTGGACCGGCTCTCCGTCTTCGCCGACGAGGTGACGCGCGTGGCGCGCGAGGTGGGCACCGAGGGCGTGCTGGGCGGCCAGGCCGAGGTGCCCAACGTGGCGGGGACGTGGAAGGACCTCACGGACTCCGTGAACTTCATGGCGTCCAATCTTACGGGTCAGGTGCGGAACATCGCCCTGGTGACCACGGCGGTGGCCAACGGCGACCTGAGCCAGAAGATCACGGTGGACGTGAAGGGCGAGATGCTGGAGCTGAAGAACACCATCAACACGATGGTGGACCAGCTCTCCGCGTTCGCCAGCGAAGTGACGCGCGTGGCCCGCGAGGTGGGCACGGAGGGCATCCTGGGCGGCCAGGCGCGGGTGGAGGGGGTCGCCGGCGTGTGGCGCGACCTGACGGACAACGTAAACCAGCTGGCCGGCAACCTGACGGTGCAGCTGCGCGACGTGTCGGCGGTGGCCACGGCCATCGCCGACGGCGACCTGACCCGCAAGATCACCGTCGAGGCGCAGGGCGAGATCCTGCAGATCAAGGAGGTGATCAACGCCATGGTCGACCGGCTCTCCGTCTTCGCCGACGAGGTGACGCGCGTGGCGAGGGAGGTGGGCACCGAGGGCGTGCTGGGCGGCCAGGCCGAGGTGCCGGGCGTGGCCGGCGTGTGGCTGGACCTGACCAGCAACGTGAACTTCATGGCCGGCGCGCTCACCAGCCAGGTGCGCGACATCGCCCAGGTCACCACCGCGGTGGCCAACGGCGACCTGAGCCAGAAGATCACGGTGGACGTGAAGGGCGAGATGCTGGAGCTGAAGAACACCATCAACTCCATGGTGGACCAGCTCTCCGCCTTCGCCTCGGAGGTGACGCGAGTCGCCAAGGAGGTGGGCACCGAGGGCAAGCTGGGCGGCCAGGCGCGGGTGGAAGACGTCGCGGGCGTGTGGCGCGACCTGACCGTCAACGTGAACCAGCTGGCCGGCAACCTGACGGTGCAGCTGCGCGACGTGAGCGCGGTGGCCACGGCCATCGCCGACGGCGACCTGACCCGCAAGATCACCGTCGAGGCGGCGGGCGAGATCCTCCAGATCAAGGAGGTGATCAACCTGATGGTGGACCGGCTCTCCGTCTTTGCCGACGAGGTGACGCGCGTGGCCCGCGAAGTGGGTACGGAGGGCGTGCTGGGCGGCCAGGCCGAGGTGCCCAACGTCGCGGGGACGTGGAAGGACCTGACGGAGTCGGTGAACTTCATGGCCAGCAACCTCACCGGGCAGGTGCGCAACATCGCCCAGGTGACGACGGCGGTGGCCAACGGCGACCTGAGCCAGAAGATCACCGCCGACGTCAAGGGCGAGATGCTGGAGCTCAAGATCACCATCAACACGATGGTCGATCAGCTCTCCTCGTTCGCTTCCGAGGTGACGCGCGTGGCGAAGGAGGTGGGCACCGAGGGCAAGCTGGGCGGCCAGGCGCGGGTGGAGGGCGTGGCCGGCGTGTGGCGCGACCTGACCGAGAACGTGAACCAGCTGGCCGGCAACCTGACCGTCCAGCTGCGCGACGTGTCCGCCGTGGCGACGGCGATCGCCGACGGCGACCTGGGGCGCAAGATCACGGTCGAGGCGGCCGGCGAGATCCTGCAGATCAAGGAGGTCATCAACTCCATGGTGGACCGGCTCTCCGTCTTCGCGGACGAGGTGACGCGAATGGCGAGGGAGGTGGGCACGGAGGGGATCCTGGGCGGCCAGGCCGAGGTGCCCAACGTGGGCGGCACCTGGAAGGACCTGACCGACGCCGTGAACTTCATGGCCGGCAACCTGACTAACCAGGTGCGCAACATCGCCGACGTGACGACGGCGGTGGCCAACGGCGACCTGAGCCGCAAGATCACGGTGGACGTCAAGGGCGAGATGCTGGCCCTGAAGAACACCATCAACACCATGGTGGACCAGCTTTCCAGCTTCGCGTCGGAGGTGACCCGCGTCGCCAAGGAAGTGGGCACGGAGGGCAAGCTGGGCGGCCAGGCCAACGTGGAGGGGGTGGCGGGCACCTGGAAGGACCTGACCGACGCCGTGAACAGCATGGCCGGCAACCTGACCGGCCAGGTGCGAAACATCGCCGACGTGACCACGGCCGTGGCCAACGGCGACCTGAGCCAGAAGATCACGGTGGACGTGAAGGGCGAGATGCTCGCCCTCAAGAACACCATCAACACCATGGTGGACCAGCTCTCCGCCTTCGCGAGCGAGGTGACGCGTGTGGCGAGGGAGGTGGGCACCGAGGGCCGGCTGGGAGGCCAGGCCAACGTGCCGGGGGTCGCGGGCGTGTGGCGCGACCTGACCGAGAACGTGAACCTGATGGCCAGCAACCTGACCGGGCAGGTGCGAAACATCGCCGACGTGACCACGGCCGTGGCCCGCGGCGACCTGAGCCGCAAGATCACCGCGGAGGCGCGCGGCGAGATCGCCGAGCTCAAGGACACCATCAACACCATGGTGGACCAGCTCTCCGCCTTCGCGAGTGAGGTGACACGTGTCGCCAGGGAGGTGGGCACCGAGGGCAAGCTGGGCGGCCAGGCGCGGGTGGAGGGGGTCGCGGGCGTGTGGCGCGACCTGACCGAGAACGTGAACGCCATGGCCGGCAACCTTACGGTGCAGCTGCGCGACGTGAGCGCGGTGGCCACGGCCATCGCCAACGGCGACCTGACCCGCAAGATCACCGTGGACGTGAAGGGCGAGATCCTTCAGATCAAGGACGTCATCAACTCCATGGTGGACCAGCTGCGCGTCTTTGCCGACGAGGTGACGCGCGTGGCGAGGGAGGTGGGCACGGAAGGCAAGCTGGGCGGCCAGGCCGAGGTGCCGGGCGCGGCGGGCACCTGGCGGGCGCTCACCGAAAACGTGAACGCCATGGCCAACTCGCTCACCGCACAGGTGCGCGCCATCAAGGACGTGGCCACGGCGGTGACGGAGGGCGACCTGACCCGTACCGTCACGGTCGAGGCCAAGGGCGAGCTGGACGAGCTGAAGCGCTCGGTGAACCAGATGATCTCCAACCTCAAGGAGACCACGGAGCGCAACGAGGAGCAGGACTGGCTGAAGACCAACCTGGCCAAGTTCAGCCGGATGATGCAGGGGCAGCGCGACCTGGAAAGCGTGTCGCGCCTCATCATGTCGGACCTTACCCCGCTGGTGGGCGCGCACCACGGCGCCTTCTTCCTGGCGGACGGCGACGGCAACGGCAACGGTGGCGGGCACGACGCGGTGCTGCGCCTGATCGCCAGCTACGCGTACAAGGAGCGCAAGAGCGTCAGCAACCGGTTCCTGCCGGGCGAGGGGCTGGTGGGCCAGGCGGCGCTGGAAAAGAAGCCGATCCTGCTGACCGGGGTGCCCGACGACTACATCCGCATCACCAGCGGGCTGGGCGAGGCGCCGCCGCGCAACATCATGGTGCTTCCCATCCTGTTCGAGGGCGAGGTCAAGGCCGTGGTGGAGCTGGCCAGCTTCCTCCCCTTCAGCCAGATCCACCAGGTGTTCCTGGACCAGCTGGCCGAAAGCGTGGGCGTGGTGCTCAACATGATCACCGCCAACATGCGCACCGAGGAGCTGCTGCAGCAGTCGCAGAACCTTACCCAGGAGCTGCAGAGCCAGTCGCAGGAGCTCCAGGCGCAGCAGGAAGAGCTGCGGCGCACCAACAGCGAGCTCGAGCAGCAGGCCCGCACGCTCAAGGCCAGTGAAGAGGCCCTGCGCGACCAGCAGGAAGAGCTGCAGCAGGTCAACGAGGAGCTCGAGGAGAAGGCGGCGCTGCTGGCCGAGCAGAACCGCAAGGTCGAGCAGAAGAACCGCGAGGTCGAGGCCGCCCGGCGCGAGCTGGAGGAGAAGGCCAAGCAGCTGGAGGTGAGCACCAAGTACAAGAGCGAGTTCCTGGCCAACATGAGCCACGAGCTGCGGACGCCGCTGAACTCGCTGCTCATCCTGGCCAAGCTGCTGTCCGACAACAAGGACAAGAACCTCACGGAGAAGCAGGTGGAGTACGCCCAGACCATCCTGGCCTCGGGCACCGACCTGCTGAACCTGATCAACGACGTGCTCGACCTGTCCAAGGTCGAGGCGGGGAAGATGGACATCAACGCCGGCGACGTGCTGCTGGCCGACGTGTCGAACTTCGTGGAGCGCAGCTTCCGTCCGGTCGCCGACCAGAAGGGGCTGGAGCTGGCGATGGACATCGACCCCGAGCTGCCGCCGGCCATCTACACCGACGGGCAGCGGCTGCAGCAGGTGCTCAAGAACCTGCTCAGCAACGCCTTCAAGTTCACGGACGAGGGAAGCGTCACCCTCACCATGCGCAAGGCCGAGAAGGGGCGCCGCTTTGGCCACGCGGCGCTCAACGAGGCCGACGTGGTGGTGGCGTTCGCCGTCACCGACACGGGGATCGGCGTCCCGGCCGACAAGCAGCGCCTGATCTTCGAGGCGTTCCAGCAGGCCGACGGCACCACCAGCCGCAAGTTCGGCGGTACGGGGCTGGGGCTCAGCATCAGCCGCGAGATCGCGCGGCTGCTGGGCGGCGAGATCCGGGTGGAGAGCAGCGAGGGGCGGGGGAGCACCTTCACCCTCTTCCTGCCGCTCACCTGGCCGGGCGACCCCGAGGGGCACGAGGGCGAGGGCGGCGGCCACGACCCGCGCGGCGGGGGGAACGGCGGCTACGGCGGCGGGGGGAACGGCGGCTACGGCGGCGGGGGATACGGCGGCGGACCGTCGACGGACGCGCCGCGCCGCGCGCAGGGCGGACAGGGCGCGCAGGAGCCCCGGCCGCAGATGGAGCGGCCGGAGCGGCGGCGCTACCCGCGCGACCCCAGCGAGGTGGGGATCCACGACGACCGCTCCACGGTCGAGCCGGGCGACCGGGTGGTGCTCATCGTGGAGAACGACCCGCACTTCGCGCGCATCCTGCTGGACATGGGGCGCGAAAAGGGGTTCAAGGCGCTGGTGGCCATGGACGGCGAGCAGGCGCTGGAGCTGGTGCGCGAGTACCGCCCCGACGCGCTTACGCTGGACATCGACCTGCCGGGGATCGACGGGTGGACGGTGCTCGACCGGCTGAAGCACGCGCCCGAGACGCGGCACATCCCGGTGCACATCCTTTCCGGCGCGGGGCAGCGGCAGCGCGGCCTGCGCCAGGGGGCGGTGAACTACCTGGAAAAGCCCATCAGCAAGGACAACCTGGACGCGGCCTTCGACCGCATCAGCACCTTTCTGGAAGAGGGGGTCAAGCGGCTGCTGGTGGTGGAGGACGACCCCACGCAGCGGCAGAGCATCATTGAGCTCATCGGCGAGGGCGACGTCGAGATCACCGCGGTGGCCAGCGCCGAGGACGCCATGGAGCGGCTGCGCGAGACCCGCTTCGACTGCATGGTGCTCGACCTGGGGCTGAGCGGCGAGGACGGCTACAACCTGCTGGAACGGGTCAAGAGCACGCCCGAGATGCAGGAGATCCCCATCATCATCTACACGGGGAAGGACCTGTCGCCGGCCGAGGAGACGCGGCTGCGGCGGTACGCCGAAACCATCATCATCAAGGACGCCAAGAGCCCCGAGCGGCTGCTGGACGAGACCGCGCTGTTCCTGCACCGGGTGGAGAGCAACCTGCCCGACGACAAGCGGCGCATGCTGGAGCAGCTGCACAAGAGCGACTCGGTGTTCGAGGGGAAGAAGATCCTCATCGTGGACGACGACGTCCGCAACATCTTCTCGCTCACGTCGGTGCTGGAGCAGCAGGGGATGGTGGTGGTGTTCGCCGAGAACGGGCGCGACGCCATTCGCATGCTGCAGGACCAGCAGGGCATCGACCTGGTGCTGATGGACGTGATGATGCCCGAGATGGACGGCTACGAGACCACCCGCGCCATCCGCGAGATGCCGGAGTTCGTGCAGCTGCCCATCATCTCGCTGACGGCCAAGGCCATGAAGGGCGACCGCGAAAAGTCCATCGCCGCCGGGGCCTCGGACTACATCACCAAGCCGGTGGACGTGGACCAGCTGCTGTCGCTGATGCGGGTCTGGTTGTACAGGTAGGGGACAGGTTACCGGGGACAGGGGACAGGGGACAGGGGGATGGAGGTGCGAGCCCGGGGGGAGAATCCTCCGGGCTCGCGCTGCGTCGGCGGGCTTCCCGAAGTCGGGGGCGCCGCCGGTGTGGTGGCTCGACGGGGGACATCGAACTGCGCCCGACGGGCCCCCTCTCCCCCGGCCCCTCTCCCCCGCGGAGCGGGAGAAAGGGGAGAATTCGATCGTGCTCCGGAAGATCTACCGCTCTGGCTACCTCACCCGACCCGCCACATGGCAGGCACTTGCCCATGCCTCGATGCCGCCAGCCCGCGAAGGCGGGCTTCGTGTCGTTGTTGCAGCGAATTCATTCGCCCTTGTCCGGGCATTCCGACATCGGGTCGCCGACGTTGTGGTGGCTCGACGAAGAACGTTGAACTGCGCCCGACGGGGCCCCCTCTCCCCCGGCCCCTCTCCCCCGCGGAGCGGGAGAAAGGGGAGAATTCGATCGCGCTCCGGAAGGTGGTCTCGCGTCCAACCTCCCCCAGCAGTCTTGGGGGAGGTGGGCGAGTAATGCGAGCCCGGAGGGGGCGCCCGCGGACGCAGGTGGATCGTGCCGAAGCGCCCCCTCCCGCCGTGAAGCTTCTCCCGCTGTCCCCTGTAACCTGTCCCCTGTAACCTGTCCCCTCCCCCTCTCCCCCGTTACCTTCCCCATCCCTTCGCACGCACCTTGCCGTACAGCAGGGACTTGCCCCGCGCACGGCGCGGCCGGGGCACCGACACACCAGAGGCAACACCGAGTGGCGAGCGCAAAGGTGGACCTGCCGGATACGCCGGCCGCGTACGACAGGGAGCTTGAACGAATCGAGATCGAGCTGCTGCTGGAGGGAATGTACCGGCACTACGGCTTCGACTTTCGCAGCTACGCCTTTTCCTCGCTCAAGCGCCGCGTGTGGAAGCGCATCGAGCAGGAGGGGCTCAAGAGCGTAAGCCAGCTGCAGGACCGGGTGCTGCACGATCCGGCGACGATGGAAAAGCTGCTGCTGGACCTTTCCATCAACGTCACCGCCATGTACCGCGACCCGGGATTCTACGCGGCGTTCCGGGAAAAAGTGGTGCCCCTGCTGCGCACCTACCCCTTCATCCGGGTATGGCACGCCGGGTGCTCCACCGGCGAGGAGGTGTACTCCATGGCCATCCTGCTGGAGGAGGAAGGGCTGTACGAACGGGCGCGCATCTACGCCACCGACATCAACGAGATGGTGCTGCAGCGCGCCCGGGCGGGGATCTTTCCCCTGGACAAGATGCAGGAGTACACCCAGAACTACGTGCGGGCCGGGGGCACGCGGTCGTTCAGCGAGTACTACACGGCCATGTACGACGGCGCGCTGTTCAACAGCTCGCTCACGCGCAACGTGGTGTTCTCGCAGCACAACCTGGTCACCGACGGCTCGTTCGCCGAGTTCAACGTGATCGTGTGCCGCAACGTGATGATCTACTTCGACCGCAAGCTGCAGAACCGCGTGCACCGCCTGTTCTACGACAGCATGGGACGCTTCGGCATCCTGGCGCTGGGGAGCAAGGAGACGCTGCGCTTTACCGACTTCGAGGAAAAGTACGAGGTGCTCGACGCGCGCGAGAAGATCTTCCGGAGGCTGGCGTGAGCGAGCGCGGCGAGGTGGCGCCCGGCTACCGCCTGGTAGTGGTGGGCGCCAGCGCCGGCGGGCTGCACGCGCTGCGCACCATCGTCGCGGGGCTTCCCGACGACTTCGAGCTCCCGGTGGTGGTGGTGCAGCACCGCGCCAAGGAGTCGGAGCTGCTGTGCGAGCTGCTGCAGGAGTGCTCGGGGCTGCCGGTGGCCGAGGTGAACGACAAGCAGGAGATCGGCCCCGGGGTGTGGGTGGGGCCCCCCGACTACCACCTGCTGCTCGACGACGGCTTTTTTTCGCTCACCACCGACGAGCCGGTGCGCTACAGCCGCCCCTCCATCGACGTGACCTTCGAGTCCGCCGCCGACGTGTACGGCATGGACCTGATCGGCGTGGTGCTGACCGGCGCCAACGCCGACGGCTCGCGCGGCCTGCGCCGCATCGCCGACGAAGGGGGGCACGCCATCGTGCAGGACCCCGAGTCGGCCGAGGTGCGGGTGATGCCGCGCTCGGCGGCCAAGGCGGTGCCCGACGCCTGCGTGCTGCCGCTGGAAGAGATCGCCCCGCACCTGACGCGCATCCGCGGCCGGCGCGTGCCCCGCTGCGGGCCGGTGGCCGCATGACGCCGCAGGCGGCCGACGCGCCGCGCGCCCGCATCCTGATGGTGGACGACCGGCCCGAGAACCTGATGGCGCTGGAAGCCATCCTGGAGCCGCTGGGCCCCGAGCTGGTGCGCGCCAACTCCGGCGAAGAGGCGCTGCGCCAGGTGCTGCTGCACGACTTCGCCGTCATCCTGCTCGACGTGCAGATGCCGGGGATGAACGGCTTCGAGACGGCGCAGCTCATCAAGAGCCGCGAGCGCAGCAAGCTCACGCCCATCATCTTCCTGACCGCCATCAGCAAGGACGAGCAGTTCGTGTACGCGGGGTACGAGGTGGGGGCCGTGGACTACATGTTCAAGCCCTTCAACCCCGACGTGCTGCGCAGCAAGGTGGCCGTCTTCGTGGACCTGTACCTGAAGACGGAGCAGCTCAAGGAGCAGGAGGCCCGGCTGCGCGAAAGCGAGGTGCGCGCGCTGGAGCTGCAGCACCGCGCCGAGCTCAGCGCCAGCGAGGCGCGCACCGCCGAGATCGTGGGCTCGGCGCTGGAGGCCATCATCACCTTTGGCGACGACCGCCGCATCTCGCTGTTCAACGCGGCGGCCGAGCGCACCTTCGGCATTCCCGCCGCGCAGGCGCTGGGGCGCCCGGTGGACGACCTGTTCGCGCCGGAGCAGCGGGGCAGCCCGGTGGAGCACATGTGCCAGGCGGCGGCGGAGCGGGCGGTCTCGGTGCTCGAGGGCAAGGGCTCGGGCGAGCCCGACATTCCGCCCCGCGAGCACGCGCTGGTGGGGCAGCGCGCCAGCGGCGACACCTTTCCCCTGGAGGCGTCGGTCAGCTGCCTGCAGCTGGACGACGAGCGGCTGTTCACCGTCATCGGCCGCGACGTGTCGGAGCGCAAGCGGGCCGAGGAGGAGCTGCGCGAGCAGACCGAAAGCCTGGCCCGCACCAGCCGCGAGCTGCAGTCGGTGAACGCCGAGCTGCAGGCGCGCCAGCGCGAGCTGGAAAGCGCCATGGCCTCGCGCAGCCGCTTCTACGCCAGCATGAGCCACGAGCTGCGCACCCCCATCAACGCCATCCTGGGGTACAGCGCGCTGCTGCTCGACAACATCTACGGGCCGCTGAACGAGCAGCAGTCGCGCGGCATCGAACGGGCCAACCAGGCCGCCAAGCACCTGCTGGAGCTGGTGAACGACATCCTGGACCTGTCCAAGATCGAGGCGGGCAAGATCGACCTCGAGGTGCAGCTGGCCAGCTTTCCCGCGCTGGTGCAGGACCTGTTCGTCACCGTGCGCCCGCTGGCCGACGAGCACGGCTCGGAGCTCACGCTGGAGTGCCAGGACGAGATCTCCATCACCACCGATCCGCGCCGGGTGCGGCAGATCGTGCTGAACCTGCTTTCCAACGCCATCAAGTTCGGCGAGGGCAAGCCCATCACGGTGGCGTGCCGGCGGCTGGACGACGGCGGGGTCGAAGTGGACGTGCGCGACGAGGGGCGGGGGATCGAGCCCGAGAACCTGGAGCGCATCTTCGACGAGTTCGTGCAGATCGCCCACCCCGACCAGCAGCTGGGAACGGGGCTGGGGCTGCCCATCTCGCGCCGGCTGGCGGTGCTGCTGGGCGGCTCGCTGTCGGTGGAGTCCACGCTGGGCTCTGGAAGCATCTTTCGCCTGGTGCTCCCCCCCAAGCTGGACGTGCGCATCCTCAGCGGCACCGATAGCATGCCGTTTCCCACCCCCGTCGAAGCGCGCTCCGGAAGTGCGGGCGGGGACGATGCGGACGACGCTTCCGGCACGGACGCAGCCTCAGGCGCGGACGGCGACGGCACGGCGGACGCGGATTCCGCCCCGGCACCGGCGAGCGGGGACGTGGACGCCGATGCGGCGGATGATGAGGCCGAAGACGGCGACGAGGAGCACGCCGCGCCGGCGGGACGGCGCCGCGTCCGGGACCCTCACCCGCTCGCCTAGCCTCGCAACCTCGCCCGCTTGCGGGAGAGGGGGATACACGCCGCGAACCCCGCGGCGCGTTCTCGCCGGCGCGGTACTCCTTCCCGGCAGCCTGATCCCGCCCGACCTCTCCGGCTTACGGCGTCATTGGCGGACCCACGGTGTCCCTGTCCGACTACAGCGTCCCCTGTCCGGCCCCCCACAGTGTCATTCTGAGGGAGGCGCCGCGCGAACCCGTCTTCCCGCTCCAGTGCCGTGGCGCCGACCGAAGAATCTTTGTCGGAAACGGGGGCCCCTCGCGCCGAACCCAGCCGTAGCCGACAGACGGTGCGCCCATCGGGCAGATTCTTCGGTCGGCGCACGGGCGATGGTGCGTCTGGACAGGACTGGGTGCGCGCCTTCCTCAGAATGACAGCAGGCCGCCGGAATCGCTAAGAGTGTGTTAAGAATCCCTGCGCTCGCGCCCGTATGTCATTTCGAAGGAGGCGCCACACCGCACCATCGGCTCGCACGAAATCCGGCGCGCCGACTGAGAAATCTACTGTCTGCTGCTGGTGCCCCGCTGCACCGCTCCGGCACTGGC
>NZ_DASWNM010000053.1:0-13378 GCF_036399255.1 Longimicrobium sp. | reverse complement strand
GCTTACGGGGATCGACCGTGGCTGGCGATCAGTGCGCGCCTGGTTCGCCCACGATCTGCGCGCATGGGTAGACGGAGCCCTGCGGATCGCCTTCGGGATCCCCGAACCAGCCCCACAAACTTAACTTTCGACAACTATGGGCTTTAGCCCGTGGTGGGCGGCGTCGCGCGGACCCCGCGGAAACGCGCCGCCTCACCCTATCACCCCTATCACCCCTATCACCCCTATCACCCCTATCACCCCCATCACCCCCATCACCCCTTCACCCGCTCACCCCTTCACCCGCTCACCCCTTCACCCGCTCACCCCTTCACCCCTTCACCCGCTCGCTTGACACCCCCCGCCCCCCGCCCCAGTCTGTCCCCTCGCACCAGACCCAACGCAGGCTCCACGCAAACGCAAGGCAGATAAAAGCATGTCCAACAAGCGGCAGGACGCGCTGGACTACCACAGCCAGGGCAGGCGGGGCAAGATCGCAGTGGTTCCCACCAAGCCGGCCAGCACGCAGCGGGACCTTTCGCTGGCGTACAGCCCCGGCGTGGCCGAGCCGTGCCGCGAGATCGCCGCCAACCCCGAGGACGTGTTCAAGTACACGGCGCGCGGCAACCTGGTCGCCGTGGTCAGCAACGGCACGGCGGTGCTGGGGCTGGGCGACATCGGGCCGCTGGCGGCCAAGCCGGTGATGGAGGGCAAGGGCGTGCTCTTCAAGCGGTTCGCCGACATCGACGTGTTCGACATCGAAGTCGCCAGCAAGGATCCCGACGAGATCATCCGCTTCTGCGAGATGCTGGAGCCCACCGTGGGCGGCATCAACCTCGAAGACATCGGCGCGCCCGAGTGCTTCTACATCGAGGAAACCCTCAAGGAGCGCCTCGACATCCCCGTCTTTCACGACGACCAGCACGGCACCGCGGTCATCAGCGGCGCCGCGCTGCTGAACGCGCTGGAGATCAGCGGCAAGCCCATCGAGTCGCTCAAGGTGGTCTTCAGCGGCGCGGGCGCGGCGGCCATCGCCACGGCCGAGCACTACGTGTCGCTGGGGGTGCGCCGCGAGAACATCGCCATGACCGACAGCAAGGGTGTCATCCGCGCGGATCGTGGAAATCTCGACAAATACAAGGGCCGCTTCGCCACCACGCGCGACCTGCACACGCTGGAGGACGCGCTGCGCGGCGCGGACATGTTCGTCGGTCTCTCGGTCGCCGGCGCGGTGACGAAGGAGATGGTGGCGGGGATGGCGGAGGCGCCCATCGTGTTCGCGCTCGCGAATCCCGATCCCGAGATCCTGCCCGAGGACGTGCTGGCGGTGCGGCCGGACGCCATGGTGGCGACGGGGCGGACGGACTATCCCAACCAGATCAACAACGTCCTGGGCTTTCCCTTCATTTTCCGGGGCGCGCTGGACGTGCGGGCGCGCGCCATCAACGACGAGATGAAGATGGCCGCCACCCGCGCCCTGGCCGAGCTGGCGCGGCTGGACGTGCCCGAGTCGGTGGAAAAGGCGTACGGCAACGAGCGCTTTCGCTTTGGCGCCGACTACCTGATCCCCAAGCCGTTCGATCCGCGCATCATGCTGTTCGTGGCCCCCGCCGTGGCGCAGGCGGCCATGGAGACGGGGGTGGCGCGCGTGCAGATCGACATCGAGCAGTACCGGGCCGAGCTCATCGCGCGCCTGGGCCGCGGCCGCGAGGTGATGCGCGACATGATGCGCCGCGCCCGCCGCGACCCGCGCCGCATCGTGTACCCCGAGGGCGAGAACGACCGGATCATCCGCGCCTGCGCGCTGGTGCTGGCGGAGGAGGTCGCCCGTCCCATCCTCCTCGGCCGGCCGGACTTCATCCGCGAGCGGGCCGAGATGCTGGGCGTCTCCATCGACGGCGCCGAGATCGTGGACCCGTGGGCCGGCCCGGAGCGCCGCGAGCGGTACGCGCAGGAGTTCTTTCGCCGCCGCCAGCGCAAGGGCGTAACGCTGGTGCAGGCGCGCGAGCGGATGCGCGAGCCCGTCTTCTTTGGCTGCATGATGGTGCTGATGGGCGACGCGGACGGGCTGCTGGCCGGCGAGGACATGTACTATCCCGAGACGATCCGCCCCGCGCTCGAGGCCATCGGCACGGCGCCGGGGGTGCGCCGGGTGGCGGGGCTGTACATGATGGTGCTGGAGCACGAGCTGGTGTTCTTTGCGGACACCACGGTCAACATCGACCCCGACGCCGAGACGCTGGCCGAGATCGCGCTGCTGTCGGCGGACTTCGTGCGGCGGCTGGGGGTGGTGCCGCGGGTGGGGATGCTGTCGTTCAGCAACTTCGGCTCGGTGCGCAGCCCGCAGAGCGACAAGGTGCGCCTGGCCACGGAGCTGGTGAAGCGGCGCGCGCCGGAGCTCGAGATCGACGGCGAGCTGCAGGCCGACACGGCGGTGCTGGACGACTTTCGCCGCGAGAACTACCCGTTCAGCACGCTGCACCAGAAGCCCAACGTCCTCATCTTCCCCAACCTGGACGCCGCCAACATCGCCTACAAGCTGATGTGGCGCATGGGGAGGGCCGAGGCGTTCGGCCCCATCCTGCTGGGGATGGCGCACCCCATCCACGTGCTGCAGCGCGGCAGCGAGGCGGCCGACGTGCTGAACCTGACCGCGCTGGCCGTGGTGGATGCGCAGGAGCACGCGGGCCGCCACGCCGGTGCCTGAGCGCGCCTACGCGCCGGGCGACGCCGTCGCCATCCACTACCGCCGCCCGCCGGACCGGGTGACGGTCTTCGAGCAGCCGGTGGTGGAGGACGACGGCGGCTGCGTCGTCACCTATCTTCCGTCCGCCGCGCTCAAGGCGCCGGTGATGGCGGGCGGGCGCGTGGTGCTGGAGCCCGGCGCGCCCGTGGTCTGGTTCACCTGGCGCGGCGACGTGTGGCACGACGTCGGCCGCTTTCACCTGGCGGACGGCACCTTTACCGGCGTCTACGCCAACATCCTCACGCCGGTGCGGATGGACGGCACGAAGTGGGAGACGACGGACCTGTTCCTGGACGTGTGGGTGGATGCGGACGGCGCCGTGGAGATCCTGGACCGTGACGAGTTCGACGCCGCCCTCGCCGCCGGCTGGGTGGACGCCCCCACCGCCGCCCGCGCCCTCGCCGAAGCCGAGCGCCTGGCGGATGACGCGCGGGAAGGAACGTGGCCGCCCGCGCGGGTGCGCGAATGGACGGTGGAGCGGGCGCGGGAGGTGCTTGGCGTGCCCGGAGGTGGTCTTCAGCCCCGGAGCGACCCGCCTCGCGTGAGCGGCTAAAGCCGCCGCTGGGACTGCGAAAAGCCCCGCAAACTGCGCGGGGCTTCACCGACGCGCCGTGGCATTCCGTGCGGCGCAAACCCGTCGGCGAAGGCCGACATCGCGTCGTCCCAGCCGCGAATTCATTCGCCTGGGGTGGGGCGGGCGCGGGAGGTGCTCTCCGGGAGCGGAGGTGGTCTTCAGCCCCGGAGCGACCCGCCTCGCGGGAGCGAGTAAACTCGCCGCAACGACAGCGGAAAGCCCCGTCCGGGCTCGTTGCACTCGCCGGACGGGGCTTCAACTGCGACAGCCATTCACCCTTCACGCCTCCCGCAGACCCCGCGGGAGAGGAGTGCTCACTCGGCCAGGGCTATCATTCGCAGATACACATACCGGTTTCCGGATCGCAAAGGCCGTAGTCGTAGCCCCAGCTCTGGCAGTTCTGGTTGCACTGCCTGGCGAAGGTGTAGGTGCAGACAGCCGTGGCGCCGGCCGTAGCCCCGGGCGCGGCCACGGCTTCCATCGCGCCGAAGCCCAAAGCCAGCGTGACCGCTGCTCCGAACAGCCCCTGGCGCACTGTCTTGCTACGTTGCATGCGACAATCCTCCGCTGCGGGTGTGCCCGGCGTGTCTGTCCACCGGGCCGGTTGGGCACGAGCCATCGTATCCGGCTGGTAACCGATTGCGACAAATTATGCAAAAACGCGGCCGTTCTCAGATCAGCATGGTCGCGCACGGAGCCGCGCCCCAACACCATCGCCCGACAGTCCGCGAAGGCGGCCTTCGTGTGGTTGTTGCAGCGAATTCATTCGCCCTTGGCACCTGCCTTCCCCGATGAACGACGAGCCACGAACCACCGTCCTCTGGCGCCCCGTGGGCCGGAAAGAGCTGGAGCTGATCGAGGCGAGCGGCTGGCGCGCGTTTCCGCCGCGGCTGGCGCATCAGCCCATCTTCTACCCCGTGACCACTGAGGCGTACGCGGTGCAGATCGCGCGCGACTGGAACACCAGGGACGCCGCCTCCGGCAACGTGGGCTACGTCACCCGTTTTCGCGTGCGCAGCGACTTCCTGGCGCGCTACCCCGTCGAAACGGCGGGCGCGCGGGCGCACCAGGAGCACTGGATTCCCGCGGAAGAGATGGACGCGTTCAACGACGCCATCGTGGGCGCCATCGAGGTGGTGGCGGAGTTCCGCGGGGAGGGCGCATGACGCCGGAGGGGCTGCAGCGCGCGGCGCGAATGCTGGCGGGCGCGCACCGGGTGGTGGTCAGCAGCGGGGCGGGGATGAGCAAGGAGAGCGGCATCCCCACCTTTCGCGACGCCATGGAAGGCCTGTGGTCCAGCTTCGACCCGCAGGAGCTGGCTACCGTCGCCGGCTTTCGCGCCGCCCCGCGCCGCGTGTGGAGCTGGTACGCGTGGCGCCGCGAGCGGGTGGGCGACGCGCGCCCCAACCCCGGCCACCTGGCCCTCGTCGACCTGCAGGCGCACGTGCCCAGGCTCACCGTGGTCACTCAGAACGTGGACGGGCTGCATACCGAGGCCGGATCGGCGGACGTGGTGGAGCTGCACGGCAACATCCGCCGGGTAAAGTGCCTGGACCGCGGCCACCCGTACGACGGCCCGCTGCCGCCGTACGCCAGGGGGGATGAGCAGGACCCGCCGCCGTGCCCCCTCTGCGGCTCGCCGCTGCGGCCGGACGTGGTGTGGTTTGGCGAGATGCTGCCCAGGGACGCGGTGGAGCGCGCCTGGTCGCTGGCCGAGCGGTGCGACGTGCTGCTGATCATCGGCACCAGCGGCACGGTGTGGCCGGCGGCGGAGCTGCCGCTGGTGGCCCGCCGCCACGGTGCGCGCATCATCGAGGTGAACCCCGAGCCGTCGGAGCTTACCCACGCGGCGGACGTCTTTCTGCAGGGGCCGTCCGGCGAGGTGCTGCCGGCGCTGGTGGATGCCGTGGCGCAGGCCAGATCGCGAGCGGATCGCCCGCCGCGAGACGTGCCGGAACGTGCGCGAGGAGACGCTTGACGCGGCCCGGGAACCAAAGCACCTTGGGCTCGTCCGGACCCCTCTCCCGTCACCGGACGCAAAGACTCTCCCCCTCATCTTCACCCCCAAGGAGCCCATGGCGATCTCCCGTGACCCCGCGGCCTCGGCCGCCGACCTGAATGCCGCGCTGGACGCGTTCGAGGCTGATCTGGCAGGTTGGATGCAGCCCCCCATCCCGGCCGCGGCGCTGGAGCAGCAGGACTTCTCGGCGTTCTACCACTCCTGATCGGCAGACGGGGCGCGCCGCATCCCCCGCGGCGCGCCCCGCATTTCATCCCGCCCGCTGTCTCCGTGCGCATCTCCGCCTGCCTGATCACCCGCGACGAGGCGGGCTTCCTTGCCGACTGCCTGCGTTCCATCCAGGGAGCCGTGGATGAGATCGTGGTGGTGGACACCGGCTCGCGCGACGAGACCGTGCGGATTGCCCGCGAGTTCGGCTGCGTCGTGCTGCATCACCGGTGGGACGACGACTTCGCCGCCGCGCGGAACGTGGGGATCGCCGCGGCGACGGGCGACTGGATCCTGGTGGCCGACGCGGACGAGCGATTGATCGGCGGGGAGGCGCTGCGCCCGCTGGTGCTGGAGGCGGAGGCGGAGACCGGCGGCTTCCTGGTCGAGCGCGAGGACGTGGTCCGCCATCCGCAGACCGGGCGCACGGAGCGCTACCCCATCGGCATGGTGCGGCTCTTCCGGCGCCATCCCGGCATTCGCTACGTGGGTCGCGTGCACGAGCGGCCGGGCGACACCATCCGCGACGCGGGCTTCACCGTCCGCGGCACGCACCGGCCGCGGCTGACGCACCTGGTCAGCAGCCGTACGGACGAGGTGCTGGCCGCCAAGCAGCGCCGCTACCTGGCGCTGCTGGACGCGGAAGTCGCGGCGCACCCCGGCGACCCATGGCCGCGCTACTACCGCGCCAAGACGGTCTGGTACCTGGGCGGCCACACCGCGGCGGACGCGGAGTTCGCCGCCATCGCCGGGGACCCGCGGCACCCCGCCCCGCAGCGTGCGTCCGCGCACGCCATGCGCGCGGCGCTGGCGCTGCGGCTGGGGCGCCCGGCGGACGCGCTGGCGCACGTGGAGGGCAGCCTGGCCGCGTTCGCCTTTCAGTCCCTTGCCCACTACCTGCGGGGTGACGCGCTGTTCGCCCTGGCGCGCTACGCGGAGGCGGCGGAGGCGTACGCCCGCGTGCGCGGGTCGCTGGACCCGCACGCGGTGACGGAATGGATTCCCGGCGACCTGTACCTGCCCGCGGAGACGCGCGCATACAAGCTGGGAAGCTGTCTTCTGGCGATGGGCGACGGGCCCGCGGCGCTGGCGCGCTTTCGCGAAGGGATGGCGGCCAGCCCGGACGATGCGGCGTGCTGGTACGGCGCCGCGAACGTGGCGCTCGCGGCTGGAAACCCCGTACTCGCCGGCCGCCTGCTGGACGAGGCCGCCGCCCGCGACCCCGGCTGGCGCACGCCGCGGGAAATGCGCGCCCGGCTCGCCGCCGCCCCGGGCAAGGCGGGTGCCGGCGAACTCGCGGGAGGGGCGCCGGAGCGGGACGACTTTCTCGCGCTGCCCTGACGGCCGCCTCGGCCGGCCGGTGGGCGAGTCCGCCCGCGTCCGGTGGACCTGCTCCGCCATCTTCGTTGCCCCGCCACCCGGATCCGGGGGGCGGGCGCGTGCGTTTTGTCAGCAATTCTGACGAATTCGTGTCACGAGGGAGGCCGCGCCCTTGCGTGGCGGCGCAGAGGTGGCAAGTTGTCCGGCTCACCCGGACGACGGGTCGAGGGGCCGCGGTCCGGTCCTTGCCCGCGCTGGCGCAGAAAACGGACGTCCGTTCACGATGCATAGACGCACCAAGATCGTTTGCACGCTGGGCCCCGCCTCCTGGTCGCCGGATCGGATCGATTCGCTGATCCAGGCCGGGATGGACGTGGCCCGCATCAACTTTTCGCACGGGGACCTGGAGCGCCACGCGGAGACCATCCGCAACGTGCGCGCGGCGTCCACGCGCGCCGGGCGGCCCGTGGCCATCCTGGGCGACCTGCAGGGCCCCAAGATCCGCGTGGGCGTGCTTCCCGAGCCGGTGGACCTGAAGCCCGGCGACCGCCTGGTGTTCGCCCCCGAGGGCGAGCACACGGGCGACGAGCTGCCCACCACCTTTACCGGCCTGGCGCAGGACGTGGAGGTGGGCGACGTGGTGCTGCTGGCCGACGGGCTGATGGAGCTGATCGTGGAAGACGTGCAGCCGCCGCGGGTGGCCATGCGCGTCATCCACGGCGGCACGCTCACCAGCAACAAGGGGATCAACCTTCCCGGCACCGCCGTCAGCATTCCGTCGCTCACCGAAAAGGACCTGCGCGACCTGGAGTTCGCGCTGGAGCAGCAGGTGGACTACGTGGCCCTTTCCTTCGTCCGCTCGGCCGAGGACGTGAAGGACCTGGTGAGCCGCATTCCCCCCGGCGGGCCGCTGGTGGTGGTGAAGGTGGAGAAGGGGATGGCGCTGGAGAACCTGGAGGCCATCCTGGAGGTCTCGTCCGCCGCCATGGTGGCCCGCGGCGACCTGGGGGTGGAGCTGCCCTTCGAGCGGGTGCCGCTGGCGCAGAAGCGGATGATCCAGATGGCCAACATCGCCAGCCGGCCGGTGATCACGGCCACGCAGATGCTGGAGTCGATGATCGAGAACCCGCGCCCCACCCGCGCCGAGGCGAGCGACGTGGCCAACGCCATCATCGACGGCACCGACGCGGTGATGCTGAGCGCCGAAACCGCCACGGGCAAGTTCCCGGTGCAGGCGGTGCAGGCCATGGCGCGCATCGCGCAGGAGATCGAGGACTCGCACATCCTGGAGAGCGGCCCGCACTACGACATCGCCATCGTCGCCGACGAGGACGGCACCACGCCCACCGAGCGGGCCATCGCCGGCGCCACGGTCGAGGCGGTGCGCCGCCTGAAGTCGCCGCTGATCCTGACCTTCACCACCAGCGGCAGCACGGCGCGCGTGGTGTCGTCGTTCCGGCCGCCGGTGCCCATCCTGGCCATCACCGACAACGAGCCCACGTACCGCCAGCTGGCGATGGTGTGGGGGGTGATCCCCATCATCTGCTCGGTGGAGGCCAGCTTTACCGAGATGCTGGCCTGCGGGCGCGAAGAGGCCATCAAGCGCGGCCTGGCAAAGCCCGGCGACCGCGTGGTGGTGACCGCCGGCCTTCCCATGCACCAGCCGGGGACGACGAACCTGATCCAGGTTTCGGTGGTTTGATGGAGTGCGTGAGTGCGGAAGTGCGTGAGTGCGGGAGTGGCTTCCACGCCGGGTTCGGGCCCGGCGCGCGAGCCGGCGCCGTTCACTTCCGCACTGACGCACTGACGCACTCCCGCACTTCCGTTTCGTCGTGAGGCTCCGCTTCCTCGGCACCGGCACCAGCTTCGGCGTGCCGGTGATCGGCTGCCGGTGCGCCACCTGCACCAGCGAGGACCCGCGCGACCGGCGCACGCGGCACGGTGCGCTGGTCACGGAGGGCGACCGGCGGCTGCTGGTCGACACGCCGCCGGAGCTGCGGCTGCAGCTGGTGGCGGCGGGGGTGCCCATGGTGGACGCCATCTGGTTCACCCACTGCCACGCGGACCACATCCACGGCCTGGACGACGTGCGCGTGTTCTCGGAGCGCGGCCGCGCTCCGCTGCCGGTGTACGCGGCGGCGGACTGCGCGGCCACGCTGCGCGAGCGCTTTGCCTACGTGTTCGACCATCGGATCCGCCCGCTGGAGGGCACCAGCAAACCCGAGGCGCAGATCACCGAGGTGCGCGCGTACGAGCCGGTGCGAATCGCCGGCTTCGACGTCACGCCGCTTCCGGTGCCGCACGGGCCGCTGCAGGTGTACGGCTTTCGCGTGGGGGACCTGGGATACGTGACGGATGGCAAGCAGCTGCCGGAGCGAACGGCGCAGGCGCTGCGGGGGGTTCGGGTGCTGGTGCTGAACGCGCTCTGGTTCGGCAATCCGCACCCCACGCACTTCAGCGTGGAAGAGGCGGTCGAGGCCGCGCGCTCCGTGGGCGCCGAGCGCACCTACCTGACGCACCTGAGCCACCGCGCCAGCCACGCCGAGCTCGACGCGCGCCTGCCGGAAGGCGTGTTCGCGGCGTACGACGGGCTGGAGGTGGAGGTTTGAACGGCAGGGAATAGGGAATAGGGACAGGGAATAGGGAATAGGGAATAGGGGACAGGTTACAGCCAGCAACGGCGGGCGCTTCGGCTGGTGACGCGCGGGGGAGCGAGTGAACTCGCCGCAACGACGCGGAAGGCCCCGCAAACTGCGCGGGGCTTCACCAGCACACCGTGGCATCCGTACGGCGCACACCCGTCGGCGCAGGCCGACATCGCGTTGTCCCAGCCGCGAATTCATTCGCCAAGGTGGCGCCCGGCGGCGGTGGGTTTAGATGGTTGGGTCGTGCTGCGACGGGCTGTGGTCTGCGTCCGCGGCGCCCCCTCCGCTCGCTTAGGCTCGCACCTCCCCCAAAACTGCTGGGGGAGGTTGGGATGCCGAGGGGTTCAGGTTCGGTGACGGCGTCTTCTCGTGGGGCGGGTGAACCCCCGCTCGCCGTAACAAACGCGGAAAACCCCGTAAACCGCGCGGGGCATCCACGGCACACCACAACACGCGGCGCGGCGCACACCCGTCGGCGCAGGCCGACATCGCGTGGTCCCAGCCGCGAATTCATTCGCCTGGGTGGATCGGCGGACGGGATCGCGGGCGGGATCGGACGGTCGGGCGCGGAACGAACAGGGCGTCGGCGGCGGGTTTCGTCCCGGGCGGGTGAACCCGCGGCTGGAAAAGCGGGAAGCCCCGCAAACTGCGCGGGGCTTCAACGGCACACCGTCGTTTGCGTTCGGTGCACACCCGTCGGCGAAGGCCGATATCGCGTGGTCCCAGCCGCGAATTCATTCGCCTGGCCGCGCGGGGCTGTGATACCCTCGCACCCGCGGGAACGCCTGCGGAGGTTTTTGCGATGTCTATACCCTCTCCCGTTGCGGGCCCGTTGCGGGAGAGGGTGCGAGCCTGAGCGAGCGGGTGAGGCCCCCGCCGACGCAGACGGATCCGGCGCCTTGGGCACTTTCGCACTCACGCACTCACGCACTCACGCACTTCGTCTTTCGCACTTCGTCTTTCGCACTCACGCACTCCGACGCCATGTCCATCGTCCTCGACTACAACAACATGCTGGCTCCGCGGCTGGGCGGGCGCGGCATCGACCCGGCGGCGCTGGACGCCATGGGCGACCGCTTTCGCCAGGCGCACGTCGACACGGTGCACCGCCGCGAATCCGGCGAGCTGGGCTTCTACGCCCTCGCCGACGGCGGCGACACGGTGCAGCGCATCCAGGAGTTCGCCGAGGGCGGCGGACAGGCGTTCAGCAACGTGGTGGTGCTGGGCATCGGCGGAAGCGCGCTGGGGACGGTGGCGCTGCGGACGGCGCTGCTGCACCCGTACTGGAACGAGCTGGACGACGAGGCGCGCGAGTTCTATCCGCGGCTGTACGTGCTCGACAACGTGGATCCGGCCACCTTCGGCGCCTTCCTGGACCGCGTGGACCTGCGCCGCACGCTGTTCAACGTTATCTCCAAGAGCGGCGGCACGGCCGAGACCATGAGCCAGTACCTCATCGTCCGCGAGCGGCTGCAGGCGGAGCTGGGCGATGCGTATCGCGGCCACCTGCTCTTTACCACCGATCCCGAAAAGGGCGTGCTGCGCGCCCTGGCGGGGGAGGAGGAGGTCGCCACGCTTCCTGTTCCCGCCAACGTGGGCGGGCGCTTCTCCGTCCTCTCCGCCGTGGGGCTGCTTCCCGCGGCGATGGTGGGAATCGACATCGGCGAGCTGCTGGCGGGGGCGCGGGAGATGGTGGAGCGGTGCGAGACGGCCGACCTGCGCGCCAACCCCGCCGGCCTCTTCGCCGCCCTGCAGTACCTGGCCGACACGGAGGCCAGGGCGCCCATCCACGTAATGATGCCCTACTCCGACCGCCTGCGCGACGTGGCGGACTGGTTCCGGCAGCTGTGGGCCGAAAGCCTGGGCAAGCAGCGCACGCGCGGCGGCGACGAGGTGTTCGCCGGCCCCACGCCCGTAAAGTCGCTGGGCGCCACCGACCAGCACTCGCAGGTGCAGCTGTACGTCGAGGGCCCGTTCGACAAGACCATCACGTTCCTTACGGAGCGCGAGGGCGCGGAGGACATCCAGATCCCCTCCGCCCATCCCCAGCACGCCGAGCTGGCGTACCTGGGCGGCCACAGCCTGGGCGAGCTGCTGCGCACCGAGATGCTGGCCACCGAGGCGGCGCTGGCGCAGCGCGGGCGGATGAACATGACGATCGAGGTCCCCCGCGTGGACGCGCGCTCCCTGGGCGGGCTGATGATGCTGCTGCAGATCGCCACCGTGTACGCGGGGCACTTCTACGGCATCGACCCCATGGACCAGCCGGGGGTGGAGCTGGGCAAGCAGCTGACGTACGGCATCATGGGCCGCCCGGGCTTCGACCAGGCGAAGGCCGAGTGGGAAGGCCGCACGCCCAAGGACGACGCGTTCGTGGTGAGGTGAAGGATCAAGTGCCTAGTCCCGAGTGCCTGGTGCCTGAGTGCTCGACACTAGGTACTCGGTACTAGGTACTCGGTACTAGGTACTATTCTCGGCACTGGATACTCGCTACCAGGCACCGTTACTCATCGTTCACCGCCGACATTCTCTTGCGCAGAAAGCCTGCTTGACCGCCAAACCCCTCGTCCCCGCGTCCGACAAGCCGGCCATCCAGCCGGGCTCGCGAACGCTCATCGTCATCAACCCCGCGGCGGGGCAGCAGGACACCGAGCGGGTGCTGCGGCTGCTGGCGGGCGCCTTTGCCGTGCGCGGCGCCAGCTTCGACGTGCTGCAGACCGCCGGGGCGGGGGATGCACAGCGCGCGGCGAAGGAGGCGGTGGCGCACGGCTACCGCGCGGTGGTGGCCGTGGGCGGCGACGGCACCGTGGGCGAGGTGATTACCGGGGTGGCCGGGACGGACGTGCCGGTGGGGATCGTGCCCAAGGGGACCGCCAACCAGGTGGCGTCGAACCTGGGCATTCCCACCGACATCGAGGCGGCGGTGGAGGTGGCGGTGAACGGGCTGCCGGCGCCCATCGACCTGGGGCAACTCGATGATGGGCGCTACTTCGCGCTGGCGGCGGGCGCCGGATGGGACGCGGCGGTGATGGCCGGCGCCACCCGCGAGCTCAAGGACCGCTGGGGCTTTGGCGCGTACATCTACGCCGGGCTGCGCGTGGGGGTAAAGCCGCCGCGCCACCGCTTTCGCATCGTGGCCGACGGCAAGGAGATCAAGGTGAAGGCGGCGATGGTGCTGCTGGCCAACATGGGGCAGTTCCAGGCCAACACCATCCCCCCCGTGCAGGTGACGGTGGCGCCGGACGTGAGCTACCAGGACGGCAAGCTGGACGTGTGCATCTTTGCCCCGCGCACGGTGGCCGACGTGGCCGCGCTGGCGTTCCGCGTGCTGCGCGGCCGCTTTGCCGGCGACGAAAAGCTCATCTACTTCCAGGCCTCCCAGGTCACCGTCCACGCCGACCCTCCCGCCGTCACCGAGGTGGACGGCGAGCCCATCGGCCACACGCCCCTGAGCGCCCGCGCGGTGAAGGGCGGGGTGACGGTGCTGATTCCGCATCCGCCGTGAACGGCAGGGAATAGGGAATAGGGAACAGGGAATAGGGAATAGCCTGCAACGGCGGGTGCTTCGGCCGGTGCCGCGCGGGAGCGAGTGAACTCGCCGCAACCACCGCGGAAAGCCCCGCAAACTGCGCGGGGCTTCACCAGCACACCGTGGCATCCGTACGGCGCACACCCGTCGGCGCAGGCCGACATCGCGTTGTCCCAGCCGCGAATTCATTCGCCGAGGTGGCGCCCGGCGGGGGGGGTTAGATGGTCGGGTCGTGCTGCGACGGGCTGTGGTCTGCGTCCGCGGCGCCCCCTCCGCTCGCTTAGGCTCGCACCTCCCCCAAAACTGCTGGGGGAGGTTGGGATGCCGAGGGGTTCAGGTTCGGCGACGGCGTCTTTCG
>NZ_DASWNM010000052.1:0-2745 GCF_036399255.1 Longimicrobium sp. | reverse complement strand
CTGGTAGATCTGCGATCTGCCTGGATGCGCAGCGGCGGATTCTTAAAACACGCGCTGAGGGAGCGCACCACGTGTAACCCGATTCCACACAACCGCCTGCGCGCGACCGAAGGACCTGCTTTCTGGCGAGGCGGGGCCGGCTTCATGCCGCGCGACCATCTCCTGGGTGTGTGCCAGCGAGGTCCTTCGGTCGGCGCCATGGCTTTTTCGTACCCGCTGATCGAGGAGCGGCGCCTTCCGCGGTGCGCACCCGGAGCACAGACCACGGCTGAAGCCCGCGTTTCTGGAGCATGCGGAATCTGGAATTTGCCCGGGCCGGATCCCTTGCGGCCCAGGACCTTCCGCAGCCGGCCGTCGGCCGCGAAAAGGTGCGCAGACGCATCGGACCCGTCCGTTACCACCAGCTTGCCATCCGCCCGCCAGCGGTCCTCCTTCTCCGGGAAAACAGGCGCAGGGTGCCCTCCAATCCAACCATGCGGAGGCACTGCACGAGGTCCTCACCACTCCCGCGCGGCGAAGAGTAGATTGCGGCACGTCCTCGATCGCGTGGAGCATGGGGCCGGAATCATCGGAAGCGGAGGAGATCATGGCACAGCTGGAAGGCGTGGACGTGTACCACAAGCAGGGCATCATCAACTGGACGCAGGTCCGGGACGCCGGCATTGCGTTCGCGCTGATCAAGACGAGCCAGGGAAACACGTTCGCCGATCCCAGGTCGGGGACGAACCACGCCAGGTGCCGCGAGGTGGGCATCGTACCCGGGGGATACCACTTCTACCGCCACGACGTCGATCCGGAGAAGCAGGCCAGATTCTTCCTGAACCTCCTGCCCCGCCACCCCGGCGACCTGGTTCCGGCGATCGACGTGGAGGCGGAGGGTGACGGCGGCGGGCGCGTCACCTACTCCAGGGCCGAAGTGGTGCGCCGGATCAGGGTGGTCGTCGACGCGGTGAAGGAGGCGATCGGCCGCGCGCCGATGATCTACACGTATCCGTCCGCCTGGGTGGAGCTCACCGGCAACTCCAGGGAGTTCGCCGACGAGTGCCCGCTGTGGATCGCCCGCTACGGCGTGCAGAAGCCCACGCTGGTGGGCGGCTGGACCACGCACGCGGTGTGGCAGTACACCGACCAGGGCAAGGTGAAAGGGATCGGCAGCGGCGTGGACCGCAACCGCTTCAACGGCGAAGAGGCCGAACTGGCCGCGTTCCGCCTGGGTGGCCTGGAGAAGGGCGGAAAGGCCGTGTTCAGCCAGGACGGCAAGGTGCGCAGCGCCCCCGGCGTGGGCTCGCCCGAGGTGGCGGAGCTGCCGCGTGGCACCCCGGTGTCGATCACCGACGGGCCGCGGCAGGCGGGCGGCCGTGATTGGTGGAAGATCGACGACGGCGCGGGGATGGCCGGCTGGTCCAGCAGCCGGGTCCTGGGCCCCGCCTGACCGACGGCGTGAACGCAGACCGCCCGCGCGCCGCGGGCCGCCTGTCGTCCCGGCGATGGGCGCCGCAGCCATGCACGCGGGCGGCCACGCCTTCTACCCGGCCGCCATCGGCGCCTGGCTGAGGGGCCACGTGCCGCCGGACTACCTGTCGGGCGGGCCGGCCAGAGCAGGATCTCGACGTACCCGTCCGTTCCATGCACGCGGATCCGCTGCCCATCCCGGATCCGCCCGGCGGCGTGACCCACCCCACGACCGCCGGCAGGCCGTACTCGCGCGCGATCACCGCGCCGTGCGTCATCAGGGCTTGAAACCGCCGTCCAACAGGAACGAGAGGCGCGGATGAAAGCGTCCTCCACGTCCTCCACGTCCTCCACGCCCTCCACGTCCTCCACGTCCTCCACGTCCTCCACGTCTCCGCGTGAAATCCGCCTTCGCCGCCGTGCACACCAGGGCCGCGGGATCGGACACGACCTGCGCGTCATGCGGCTCGCTTCGCCAGCCACCACCACGCCGCACGGATGCGCCACGTTTCCGGCAGGTTGTAAGATTCGGCACCCCGTGCGGCATCAGGAGAAGTGAGGCCCTCGTCTCCCCACCGCCCCTTCGTTCGATGTCTACCTGCGTGACCGAGATTCCCCCGCCCCACGCACTCGCCCGGCGCGCCGCGGCCGGCGACGCGGACGCGCTCGCGGCGCTGTACCACCGCTACGGCGAGCTGGTGCACCGCACCGCCTGGCGCGTGACGGGCTCCGCCGCCGAGGCGGACGACGTGCTGCAGGACGTCTTCATCGGCCTTCCCGAGGCGCTGCAGAAGTACGGCGCGCGCGGCAGCCTGGAAGGGTGGCTGCGGCAGGTGGCCGTCCGCACCGCCCTGATGCGCATGCGCCGCTCCGGGCGGCGGCGCGAGGTGCCGCTGGAGGGCGCGGACGAAGTGGCCGCGACGGCCGCGCAGCCGGGGCTGGCGGCGGCGCTGCACCGCGCCCTCGCGGCGCTTCCGGAGCCGCTGCGCACCGTCTTCGTGCTCAAGGAGGTCGAGGGCTACTCGCACGCCGAGATCGCCGAAACCCTCGCCATCCGCTCCGGCACCTCCGAAGTCCGGCTCTTTCGCGCGCGCAAGCTGCTGCAATCCCTGCTCAGGAGATCGCTGTGATCCTTCATCCCCCGTTGCGGACGCTGTCGCGCTTCGTGGACGGCACCCTGAACGACGCGCGCCGCGCCCACGTGCTGCGCCACCTGGAGCGCTGCGCGCGCTGCCGCGCCACGCTCGTCCGCCTGCGCGCCCTGGGCGACGCCGCGCGCCAGGACCCCGCGCC
>NZ_DASWNM010000051.1:0-33136 GCF_036399255.1 Longimicrobium sp. | reverse complement strand
CGAACGCGTGTTCCGAACCGCTCCGATTGCGACAGGTGACCGTCAGCGTTTGCAACGGCTTAGGTGGTCACCTCGCGCAAATCCTGCGCAACTTGCGCAGGATTTCACTGGTCAGAGACTATTCCCTATTCCCTATTCCCTGTTCCCTATTCCCTGCAGTTCACCGGAGGGAATAGGGAACAGGGAACAGGGAATAGCGGGAAAAAACGGCCTCGGCGACGGGTGCTCGGCGAGAAGGCCGGGCAGGAGGCGGCTTTCACGGTGGTGGGCGGGATTCGCCGAAGCGAGGCATGGATTGCCCACGCGCAGGAGCCTCGCAGGTTGTTCCCTATTCCCTATTTCCTGCAGTTCACCGCAGGATCAGCATCTCAACCAGAAACCAGCCGAACGCAATGCCGGCAGCTATGCCCGCGGCAATCGCGGACCACATCCGCATTCTGGCCCTCCAGGGCTTCCGCGCCACGTCTTTCCTGCCTCCGATTCCGGTTCCGGTGAGCTTGCCGCGCGACGCCGGTTGCGAATGGCGTGCCTGCCCGCGCGTTCGGCGCTCACGTTGCGGCGTGCGCGCCCTCCGCGCAAGGCGCGCGGCGTGATCGCGGGCGTCGGCGTGGACCTGGTCTCCATCCCCCGCTTCGCCGAGCTGATGGAGCGGCGGGGCGACGCGGCGCTCGCCCGCTTCTTTACCGCCGCCGAGGCGGAGCGGTGCCGCGCGTCCAGATCCGCGCTGGAGTCGTTCGCGGGGCGGTTCGCGGCCAAGGAGGCGTTCTTCAAGGCGCTGGGCACCGGCTGGGGCCTGGGCGGGCGGTGGACCGAGGTGGAGGTGGTCACCGCCCCCTCAGGCGCGCCGTCGCTGCGCCTGTCCGGCCGCGCCGCGGAAGCCGCCGCCGAGCGCGGCGTATCCCGCATCCACCTTTCCCTCACCCACACCGAAGACACCGCCGCCGCCTTCGTCGTCCTCGAATCCTGATCCCCCGCCCGTTGTCCCCTGTAACCTGTCCCCTGTCACCTCTCCCCTCCGCACTTTCGCACTCTCGCACTCTCGCACTACCTTCCCGCGCTTCACCCTGTTCACTCTGGCGGATATCGTGGGAACGTCTTGAGTACGGCGCTGTGGTACGCCCTGGCGGCGGCCGCCGCCAACCTGATCGGCGGGTTCGTCATCACCGCGTCGTCGGCGGCGGGACGCGCGACGCAGCGCTTTCTGATCGCCTTTGGCGCGGGGTTCATGATCGCCACCGCGCTGGTGGGGATGGTGCCGCACGCGGTGGAGGAGGGGGGCGAGGCCGCGGCGGCGGCCGTCCTCGTGGGCTACCTGCTGGTGCACCTTACGCAGCACGTGCTGGTGGCACACTTCCACTTTGGCGAAGAAACGCACTCGGAGCACATGGTGAGCCGGTGGGTGGGGATCACCGCGCTGCTGGGGCTGCTGCTGCACACCTTTTTCGACGGCGTGGCCATCGCCAGCGGCTTTCACGCGGGCGAGTGGCTGGGAATGCTGGTGTTCATCGCCATCCTGCTGCACAAGGTGCCCGAGGGCGTCACGGTGGCGTCCATCATGCTGGCCAGCGGCAACTCGGCCAAGCGGGCCATCGGCGCGGTGGCGCTGCTGGGCGTCTCGACGGTGCTGGGCGTGGTGCTGACGGAGTACGTGCGCATCCTTTCCACCACCGGGCTGGCGCTGAGCGCGGGCGTCACGCTGTACGTGGCGGCCAGCAACCTGGTCCCCGAGGTGCAGAAGAAGCGCAGCGCGTCCACCTCCATCGCCGTGTTCCTGGGCGCGGGGCTGTTCTACGCCACCTACCTGCTGGTGCGCGGATACCTGGAGCATCCGTGAGCGACTTCTCCCTCTTCGGCGACGAGCCGCCCGCGCCCTCACCGCGCGGCGAGTCCGCCCCGCCGCCGCCGGACCCGTCCGCGCCGCTGGCCGAGCGGATGCGCCCGCGGACGCTGGACGAGATCGTGGGCCAGCAGCACCTGGTGGGGCCTGATGGAACGCTGCGGAAGCTGCTGGCGGCCGGACATCTGCCCAACCTGATTCTGCACGGACCGCCGGGGAGCGGAAAGACGACGCTGTCGCGGGTGATCGCGACGGACAGCGACGCCTCGTTCGTCCCCTTCAGCGCGGTGAGCGAGGGGGTGCCGCGGCTGCGCGAGGTGGTGAAGGAGGCCGAGGCGCGGCGAAAGGGCGGCCGGCGCACGCTGCTGTTCATTGACGAGATCCACCGCCTGAACAAGGGGCAGCAGGACTTTCTGCTTCCGTGGATCGAGTCGGGGCTCATGACCCTCGTCGGCGCCACCACGGAGCACCCGGGGTTCGAGATCAACCCCGCCGTGCTCTCCCGGTCCACCGTGCTGGTGCTGCAGCCGCTGACGGAGGACGACGTGCGCAGCCTGGTGCGCCGCGCGCTGGACGACGCGGAGCGCGGGCTGGGCGGGGCGGGGCTGTCGATCGACGAGGAGGCCGAGGACGTGCTGGTGCGCAACACCGGCGGCGACGCGCGGCAGGCGCTCACGGGACTGGAGATCGCGGGGCGGCTGGCGGGCGCGGGCGGGCGCATCACCGTGCGCGAGGCGCGCGAGGCGCTGCAGCAGCCCACGGCGCGCTACGACACCTCGCTGATGTACGAGATGCTGTCGGCGTTCCACAAGTCGTTGCGCGGAAGCTCCGGCAGCGGCGCGCTGTACTGGGCCAGCCGGATGATCCAGTCCGGCGAAGACGCCAAGACGGTGTTCCGCCGCCTGATCGCCGCCGCCTACGAGGACGTGGGGCTGGCCGATCCGCAGGCCGGCATCGTCTGCGTGAACGCCATGCTCGCCTTCGAGCGGCTGGGGCTGCCGGAGGGGCTGCTGCCGCTGTACAACGCCATCCTCTACGTTGCCAACGCGCCCAAGAGCAACCGGGCGTACATGGCGGGGGGCGCGGCGGCGCAGGCGGCCAAGGAGCATCCCAACGCGCCGGTCCCGCTGGCGTTGCGCAACCCTACGACGGCGCTGATGAAGGAGTGGGGATTCGGTGCGGGCTACAAGTACGCGCACGACTACGAGGGCGGCTACACGCCCCTGCAGACGCTGCCGGATGTGATCCAGGACGCGCGCTTCTACGAGCCCACCGACCGCGGCTACGAACTCAAGATCGCCGCCCGCATGCGCGAGCGCGGCGACCCGGGGTGAGATCGGGGGTGCCGTCAAAGGTGGCGAATGAATTCGCGGCTGGGAAAACGCGATGTCCGCCTGCGCGGACCGTTCGTGCCAGGGGCGGACTGCTCGGTGCTTGCCGACACCGGACAGCCCGCGTGGTCAGCTCTGGTGCTGCGGAAATGATGCGTGCGGCCGCTGTTGGGCCAGCCACCGTCGGGCGGGCGGCATCACCGTATCCAGCAACTCGTTGAGGCCGCGGATCTGTTCGGGCGTGGGGGAGCCCGCTTCGTATGCTGACACCTTCCGCATCTTGCGGATTCGGTCGGTGCGGATGTCGATCTCCTGCAATCCCTCGATCTCGAGTGCCGCCACGGCAAAGAACGTGGTTGCGTGATGCCCCTGCGCCCCTCGCGTTCGGTATCCCGCGCAGGCGAGCACGGCGGTCCCCATCTGCAGCAAAGCCTGGTATCCCAGCACGTACTGGTTGTCTGGAGAGTTCGTGCTGTTCCGCGCGTCACGCGCAGATGCCGTGGCCTTCTGCCACAGCGCCGCGACGTCCGAATCCGGGGTGGGGAACTCCTCCAGCTGACGTCCCTCCATGAGCTGCTGAATGCGTCGTGGTGTGCTCAAGACGTGCTCTCTACTGCGATCGGAAGGTCAGCTTCGCTCCCCGCCAGCCACACCTTTGGCCCGCGGAAAACGTTGCGGATGAAGGAGCTACCCGCCTCGGTCCGCCCGGCGAGTTCGTCGCGCGTCATCTGCACCACGCTGACTTCGCGACCCAGCAGGATTTCTGCCTCGATCGTCCGGCGCGCGAGCCGCTCCTCCGGGATTCCATCGTCGATCAAGAACACGTCGACGTCGCTGTCCTCGCGAGTGTCACCCCGCGCGAAGGAGCCGAACACGAATGCGGCGGCGATCCCCGGAATGTCCGCGAGCGCGTTGCGAACCACGTCGACGGGGTCAGCAAAGTCCCGGATCATGGCTCGCAACGCACGCCAGCGCGGGTTTTCCTCCACCAACTCGTAGCGGACCAGGCGGCCATCTGGGCGGCGGCGCACCAAGCCGAGCGATTCGAGCCGGGCGAGTTCCGTCTGCAGGGACCGCGGCGTTAGGCCGGTGCGGCGCTGGATCTCTCGTCCGTGCGACGCATCCTCCGGATGCACGGCAAAGTCGATGACGACGCGGGCCATCGCTCCCGACGCCAGTGCGGTTGAGAGAGCGTCCGTGCGTTTGCGGCTGCGAATGTTGGGTGGACGCGCAGGCGTCGTGTGCCACGTCGATTCCAGTATGTTCATGCACGAAATTTGGGTGCAATGGCATCGGAAAGCAAGTCTCGGCGTTGCCCCGCCTCGCGCGCTCTCTCATATTCCGCCGCTCGGCAGGCTTGATGTTGTATCGCTCTTTCCCCGCGCACCGTGACCCGAACCGCCCTTCGTCTTCTCCTCAACCTCGAAGCGCGGCGGCTCACGGACCCGGTGCGGCATCCGCGGCCGGGCGCGTGGATCGGCGTGGGGCTGCCGGCGCTGCTGGGGATTGCGGCGCTGTGGTTGGGCGCGGAATCCGTACGCCCGGACGCCGCCGACGGCGACGGAGCCATCGCGCTGGGCCTGCTGGTCGCGGCGCCGATTGCGTTCTGGGCGTATCCAATCCTCTTTCGCCCCGCCGACGACGGGCTGCTGCGCCGCCTGGGCATCCCCGCGCGGGCGGCGTACGGGCTGCGCGCACTGCGGCTGGGCGCGCTGGTGCTGCTGATCCTCCTGCTGCTGATGATTCCGTACGCCGCCACCGGCACGCTGGGCGCGCTCCCGATCGCGGTGGCGGCCGCGGCCGGGCTGACGGCGTGGGGGATGGCGCTCTCCTCGCTCTCCGGGGCGGCGGCGCGCATCGCGAACCCGGGACGGCGGCTGGAGCTTACGTCGATGATGATGGGGCCCGACCCGGAGCTGGTCCGCGCCGGGCCGATGGTGTGGGCGCCGCTGCCGGCCGTCATCTGCGGCGCCTTCGCGGCGCGGCTGGTCCTGGTGAGTTCGCTGCCACCGGTGGCGTGGGCGGCGGTGTTCGCGGCGATCGGCCTCGGATTGGCGATGGTGGGCGCGCGGCGGTTCGAGCGGGCGGCGCCGCGGTTTTCGCCGCAGGCCGCGGAGATGGCGTACGCGCCGGCGCCGGACGCGGGGGACGCGGGGCTGGTGATCGGGCGGGGGCTGGCGCGCGTTCTGCCGGCGAGGGCGGGAGCCGTCCGCGCGCGCGACGCGGCGGTGGTGGCGCGGCGGTTCCGCTGGGCGGGGCGCGTGGCGTGGCCCGTCGCGGTGGTGTGCGTGCTGGCGATCCTGCGTGCGGGCGAGCGGCCGGCGGTGCAGGGGTGGGTGGCCGGCGCGGGCGCGGTGGTCTTGGCGATGCAGGCCGCCGCCGTCATCGGCCTGGGGCGGATGGAGCGCGGCGGGCGCCGCTGGCTGGACCGCGCGGCGGGACTCGCGGCGGCGGACCGGCTGCTGGGGCGCTGGGCGGCGGCGTTCGGAATGGCGCTGGCGCTGGTGATTCCGGTCGCGATCACCTGGGCGCTGGTGCTGGGCGGATCGGCCGCGTGGCTGTGGATCGCGGCGGCGGCGGGGAGCGCGCTGGTCGCCTCCGCCGCGTCCCTTGCCGCGGCGGGGCGATGACGATGCAGACGGATGGCGTGCCGCCGCTGGCGGTGGAGGATGTGCGCAAGAAGTACCGGCGCGGCGTGGTGCTGGACGGCGTGACCTTCGCGCTGCGGCCGGGCGAGGCGGTGGCCCTGCTGGGCTCCAACGGCGCGGGAAAGAGCACGCTGCTGGGGTGCGTCACGGGCGACAGGCTGCCGGACAGCGGCACGGTGCGGCTCTGCGGGCACGATCCCTTCAAGGACCCGACCGCCGCGGCGGGGTGTATCGGCTTCGTCCCCGAGCAGCCGTTCCTGTACGGCGAGCTGACCGTGGGCGAGTTCCTGCAGTTCATCGCGGCGGCGCGGCGGATGGACGCGTCCGCGGCCCGCGGGGAATCCGCCCGGCTGCTGGAGCTGCTGGGGCTGGGCGGCGCGGAGGGCACGCTCTGCCGCGAGCTGTCGCAGGGGATGGGGCGCAAGACGGCCATCATCGCCGCGCTGCTGCACCGCCCGCGCGCCATTCTGCTGGACGAAGCGCTCAACGGCCTTGACCGCACCTCCGCCGAGCGGCTGGTCGCGGAGCTGGACGCCCGGCGTGCCGAGGGCGCCGCGGTGCTCATCAGCAGCCACGACCTGGAGTTCGTCGGGGGATGGTGCTCGCGCGGCCTGCTGCTGGGGCCCGGCGGGTTCTGGAAGATGCTGGACGGGGCGGAGTGGGAGGCGTGGAGGCGGGCGCCGACGCTGGGGTTCGGTGCATCCGGCTCCAGGAGCGAATGAATTCGCCGCTGGAAGATCGCAAAATCCGCCTTCGCGGATTGTAGCCGCGAATCCGGGGCGCTTCGACGGGCGCGGAAGTCGCCGTCGGTAGATTCCCCGGTCGCGCGCCGGGCGCGGTGAGCGACGGACCGTCAGGCGCGGCGCTCCCCTCGGAATGACATACGGGGGTGCGGTCGGATTCCGGTTGCGGACGCGCAGCCGCATGGGATTCCGCACGCGGCCGGGCCGCCGAGTCCGCGCAGGCGGACTTTGCGATGTTCCAGCGGCGAATTCATTCGCTCCGCGGGCGGACGGCACGTTACCGGATTAGAATCGCAACGAGCATCATTCGCTCCTGCGGGCGGACGACGGCACGCTGCCGGGCTGGACGCGCAACACTCGCCCACCGGAGGGCCGACGGAAACCGCGCCCGAAGTTGCGTGAGGGATGCGCGCCCGCAGGGGCGAGACACCGGCGCGCCGTGCACCGGACCTGAGGAAACGAATCGGAAACCTGGCGCGCCGGGGGCTCGACGCCGTTGGCAACAGTCGTATCGTTGCCTACGGCGCGCGCAGCCCGGCCCCCGCTCGCGGGGGACACGCCCAAACCGTGCAGTTCAAAGCAGTGCTGCACCACGAAGGAGCAACCGACATGATGAAACGCACATCGCTGCTGGCCGTCCTGGCCCTGGTGACGCTCGCGTCCGCGTGCACGGGCTTCAAGAAGCCGACGATCGAGCTGGAGGGGATCTCGCTGGGCAGCGTGGGGCTGAGCGGCGGCACGCTGCTGGTGAACCTGCGCGTGGAGAACCCCAACGCCATCGGCTTTCGCGCGGACGACCTGCGCTACGAGCTCTTCCTGCGCTCCGCCGGCGGCGACGCCAGCAATCCGCAGTGGGAGCGGCTGGCGGAGGGGACGTACGACGAGGAGATCCGCATCGGCGCCCGCGAAACGCGCACGGTGCAGGTGCCGGTGGAGTTCCGCCTGTCGCAGCTGGGCCCGGCGGCGGCGTCGGTGATGCGCAGCGGGCGGCTGGACTACCGCGCCACGGGCACGGTGCGGGTGCGCGCGGCCGGCTCGTCGCGCACGGTGCCGTTCAGCAAGACCGGAAACGTGATGCTGGGCAGATGACCATCGTCCGGCTGCAGAACGCGGGCAAGCAGTACGGCGACCGCTGGGTCTTCCGCAACGTCTCGTTCACCGTCGGTGCGCGGGACCGCTGGGGGATCGTGGGGCGCAACGGGGTGGGCAAGACCACGCTCTTCAAGGCCATCACGGGGGACGACGAGGCCACGGAGGGCGAGATCTGGCGCCACCCCGGCCTGCGCTTTACCCTGCTGCGCCAGAATCGGGGCGAGCAGAGCGCGGCCACGGTGCACGAGGCCGCGCTGGAGCCGTTCGCCGACCTGGTGGAGATGGAGGCGCGGATCAACCGCGAGCTGGAGGAGCTGGGGACGGTGCAGGAGCCGCGCGACGCCGAGCGGCTGCTGAAGTCGTACGACCGCCACGTGGAGGAGTTCCGGCGCCGCGGCGGCTACGAGATGCGCTCGCGCGCCGACGCCACGCTGGAGGGGCTGGGCTTTCCGCAGGACACGTGGGGCAAGCCGATCCGCGCGCTGTCCGGCGGCGAGCTGGGGCGGCTGCGGCTGGCGCAGACGCTGCTGGCCCAGCCCGACGTGCTGCTGCTGGACGAGCCCACCAACCACCTGGACCTGCGCTCCACCGAGTGGCTGGAGGAGTTCCTGCGCGGCTACCCGGGCACGGTGATGGTGGTGAGCCACGACCGCGTGTTCCTGGAGCGGCTGGCGGACCACATGCTGCACCTGGAAGAAGGGACGGCGTACCCCTACACGGGCGGATACGACAGCTTCCTGGACCAGCGCGAGGCCCGGCGCGAGCTGCAGCGCAAGCAGTACGAGCAGCAGCAGGCGCACATCGCCCGCACCGAGGCGTTCATCCAGAAGTTCATCGCCGGCACGCGGACCAAGCAGGCCAAGAGCCGCCGCACCCTGCTCAACCGCCTGGAGCGCGTCGCCGCCGTGGGGCGCGACGAAAAGGCGATGGGGCTGCAGTTCGCGTCCGGCGGGCGCAGCGGCGGCGTGGTGATGAAGGTGGATGCGGTGCAGTGCGCGTACGGCGACCGCGTCCTCTTCTCCCCCTTCTCGGCGGAGGTGTCGCGCGCGGAGCGGATCGCGCTCGTGGGCCCCAACGGGTGCGGCAAGTCGACGCTGATGCGGGTGCTGGCCGGTGCGGCGCAGCCGGAGCGCGGCTCGGTGACGATGGGGACGGGGGTGCGGCCGGCGTACTACCGCCAGGACTTCACGCACCTGGATCCCGAAAAGAAGATCCGCGAAGAGGTGGCCGAGGCGGCGCCGTCGCTGACCTTTCCCGAGCTGCGCAGCCACCTGGGCCGCTTCCTGTTTACGGGGGATGAGCAGGAGGCGCGCGTGGGCGACCTTTCCGGCGGCGAGCAGGCCCGCGTGGCGCTGGCCAAGATCACGCTGCAGAAAGCCAACCTCCTGCTGCTCGACGAGCCCACCAACCACCTGGACATCGAGAGCCGCGAGGTGCTGGAGGAGGCGCTGGACGGCTACGACGGCACGGTGATCCTGATCTCCCACGACCGCGCCACGCTTTCCGCCCTGTCCACGCGGGTGTGGGCGTACGAGGACGGCCGCTTCGTGGACTATCCCGGCAGCTTCGACGAGTGGCTGGAGTGGAGCGCGCGCCGCAAGGCCGAGTCCGCCGCCACCGCCGTCCTGGCCCGCACCGCCGAGCCGAAAGGCGGTGGAGGATCATCCTCCGCGGCCGGCGGGGCGCCCGCGCTCTCCAAGAACGAGATCCGCCGGCGCGAGCGCGAGCAGCAGGCGCTGGAGCAGCGCATCGAGAAGATCGAGGCACGCATCGCCGAGATCGAGGCCACGCTGGGCGACCCCGCGCTCTACGCCGCCGGCGCCGACCCCGCCCGCCCCGCCGCCCTGGCCGCCGAGCGCGACACGCTCTCCGCCGAGCTGGCCGAAGCCTACGCCACCTGGGAGAGGGTGGGCGAGGAGCTTGCGGGCGTGTAGGTCGACGGAGGTCACGGTCTGGACAGGCGATGCGCCGCTCCGCGCGGGAAGAAGAAGCGTGAGAGGGATTCTCCGCCCGCGTTCGCAGGCGTGCCCGCTGGCCGTTGGGCGCGGCACCCTCTATCTTTTCGCGAAACCGAGATCATCCTGACCGCCGGCCCTCGCGAAGCGCGATGGCGCGGCGGTCCCCGTTTCCGGACCGATGCTGATGCGCGTACGTTCGCTGCTCGTTCTTTCGTCGCTCGCTCCCGCCGCTCTGGCGGCGCAGGAGCGGGCCGTTCCCCTGGATACCGTGCGGGTGAGCGCGGCGTCCCGCACCGCGAGCGAGGCCGCCGCCGCCACGCGCGGAATCGAGGTCGTCACGGCGGAGCAGATCCGCGCGCTTCCCGCTCGCACGCTGGCCGACGTGCTGGAGTGGGCGCTGGCGGTGGACGTGATGCCGCGCTCCCCCGCGCTGGCCGACGTGTCCGTGCGCGGCGGGAGCTTCGAGCAGGTGCTGGTGATGGTGGACGGCGTCCGTGCCAGCGACGCGCAGACGGGCCACTTCGACCTGAACCTGGCGGTTCCGCTGGACCAGGTGGAGCGCATCGAGATCGTGCGCGGCCCGGCGTCGGCGCTGTTCGGTGCGGACGCGGTGGGTGGGGTGATCCACGTCGTCACGCGCCGCGATGCCGGCGGGCCGCGGGCACGCGCGCAGGCGGGCACGTGGAACACGCGCGCGGTGTCGGCTTCGTACGCGGCGCGGCTGGGCGCGGCGCGCGCGGACCTGGGCGGTGAGTGGCAGCGCTCCGACGGCCACCGCCCGGGGACGGACTACGACGTGGCGAGCGGACGCCTGGCGCTGACGGTGCCCGCCGGCGGGGGGACGGTGAACGCGGACGTGGCGCACGCGGCCCGCGACTTTGGCGCGGAAGGCTTCTACGGCCCGTTCCCGTCGTACGAGGAGACGCGGACGACGACGGCGACCCTGGCGTTTCGCGCCCTCTCCAGCGCGCGCCTGGCGGTGGAGCCCACGCTCAGCGTGCGCCGCCACGCCGACGATTACGTGCTGCGCCGGGACGATCCGGAGTTCTACCGCAACCAGCACACGAACCTTCGCTGGGGCGGTGAGGTGATGGCCCGCTGGCACGCGGCGCCGCGGCTGCGGCTCGCCGGCGGCGCGGAGTGGTTCAGCGACGAGCTGGAGAGCGCGCGGCTGGGCGACCGCGCGGAGCCGCGCGCGGGAGCGCTGCTCGAGGCGGCGGCGGGGACGCTTGGCCGCGCGACGGCGACGGCCGGGGTCCGCGCCGACTGGCACGAGCGCTACGGGACGGAGTGGTCGCCGTCCGTCGCGGCGGCGTGGTGGCCCGCGCCGGGGGTGCGGCTGCGCGCGTCGGCCGCGCGGGCGTTCCGCGCGCCCACGTGGACGGAGCGCTACTACCAGGATCCCGCCAACGTCGGCGATCCCGACCTCCAGCCGGAGCGGTCGTGGAGCGCGGAGGCGGGCGCCAGCGCCTTTCCGGGGCACGGCGTGCGGCTGGGGATCGCGGCGTTCGTGCGCGACGCGGACCAGCTGATCGACTGGGCCAGGCCGGATGACGCTCCGGCGGAGCCCTGGCGCACGCGCAACGTGGAGGAGGCGCGCTTTCGCGGCATCGAGGCAGAAGCGGGGTGGTCCGGCCCCCTGGGGCTGGCGTGGAGCGCGACCGGCGCGTGGCTTTCGGTAGCGACCGAAGAAGCCGACGGGTTCACCAGCAAATCCGCGCTGCGGCCGGTGGTGGAGAACGTGGCCCTGAGCCTTCGCCGCACCTTCGCGGAGCGGCTGACGCTCACGCTGCTGGGCCGCCGCGCGCGCCGGACGGGCGACGATGCGTACGTCCGGCTGGACGCCCGCGCGGCGTACGACATCCGCGGCGTGCGCGTCTTTGCCGACGTGCAGAACGCCACCGGCGCCGAGTACCTGGACATCACGCGGCTTGCGGCGCCCGGCCGTGCGTTCACCGTGGGCCTGGAGTGGTCCGCGTCCCGCGGCCGCTGACCCGGTCCAGGTGCCGGAAGGGTAGGCGAGGAGCTTGCAGGCGTGTAGATTGGTGGGCGTGACGCTCTGGACAGATCCTGTTCGGGAGTAGGCCGGCGTGCTGAAATACGAGATCATCCTCTACTGGAGCGACCTTGACCAGGTGGTGATCGCCGAGGTTCCGGAACTCCCGGGCTGCAAGACGCACGGTGATACGTATGAGGAAGCGCTCGCGATGGCGCAGGAAGCGATGCAGGCCTGGATGGACGTTGCCCGGGAAACTGGAAGGCCGGTTCCCGAACCGAAGGGCCGCCGGCTGATGTACGCCTGATCGTCCCGCCGTCCGTGTTGCACGCGTGGAGTCAAGGGAATGTACGATCGAGCAGGAGAGACGATGACGATCACCATCCCGGATGACGTTCTCTTCGCCGCACGGATGACGGAGCAGGAGATGGCGGTGGAGGTAGCCGTGATCCTGTATCACCGGGGCGGCATGGCGCTGGAATCCGCGGCGGAGGTGGCCGGCATGGGCCGCCGCCAGTTCGCGCACCTGCTTGCGAGCCGCGACATCGAGGTGGATCCGGAGCACTTCAGGACCCTTGCCCCCGCAGCCGCGAGCTGAGCATGGAGCTGACCTTGAATCCGGAGGCGCACGTTGCGCCGCGCCTGTCCCAGGCCGAACTGCTGCGGGAGCTGGCGGTCGTGCTCTACGAGCGCGAAAAGCTGTCGCTGGGACGCGCCGCGCGGCTTGCCGAGATGGACAAGTGGGCGTTCAACGACCTGCTCGCCCGCCGCGAGATCCCGATGCACTACGGCATGAAGGAGTTGGAGCAGGATCTTGCGACAATGCGCAGTCTCGCCGAACGGTGATCGTCGTAAGTGATGCGTCTCCGCTCATCACGCTTGCCGGCGCCGGCCAACTCCACCTGCTGCACGCGCTGTATGGCGAGGTTCTGATCCCTTCCGCCGTATGGGACGAGGTTGTCCACAACGGGCGGCCCGGGGTGCAGGACGTCCTTTCCGCTACCTGGATACGCGTCATTCCAGTGGCTCAGGATTCGTACCTGCTGGCGCTGCAGACAGATCTGGATGACGGTGAGGCCGAGGCGCTGGCGCTCGCCGCCGAGGTAAAGGCGGAGGTGGTGCTTCTGGACGAACGACGTGGACGCGAAGTCGCGCTATGGATGGGATTTCGCGTGATAGGAGCCGCAGGCGTTCTGGCGCAGGCGAAAGCACACGGCTTTCTGGCGGAGATTCGGCCAGTGCTGGATGAGATGCTCAAGGTGACGCAGTTTCGCCTTGCCCGGCATCTGTACGATGCGCTCCTTAGGGATGCGGGTGAGGGCTGAGCGAGCCGTGGCGTTCCCAAGGAACAAGGCTGCCGAGCGGGGCGCCCGGATATACCTTATGCATGGGCGGGGATGAGCCGGCTCGACAAGCTGGCGGTGAAGAATGAGCACCAAGTACGAAGTGATCATCTACTGGAACACTGCGGACAACGCGTTCATTGCGGAGGTCCCGGAACTGCCCGGATGCATGACCCATGGCGATACGCGCGAAGAAGCGCTCGCGATGGCTGAGGATGCAATCCGGGGCTGGATCGCGACTGCCCAGGAATTCGGTGATCCGATCCTGGAGCCGAAGGGCCGCAAGCTGATGTACGCCTGACGTCACGGCGCCCCGAGTCGATTCACTTGAGTAGAGCCGAGCGGTAGCCTTTTTTGCGCAGCGGGCAGCATCGAACTGGATCGAGAAGCTGACGGTCGCTGGATTGCTGAAATGCCCGCGATTGCTGGCGCGCTCGCCTATGGCGCATCGCCGGAGCAGGCAATCAGCGCGGTGCGGCGCCTTGCGACGGACGTGATCGAGGATCGGAGAATGCATCGGGAGCCCGTGCCGTACAGCGAGTCGGGCGCGGGTGCCTTGACGATGATCGTGGGCGGACACGCTGCCGCTGTCGTGCCCGGCCAGATCGAGGGCATGCTGGTCGGCTGTGTGGACGCGCTGCCGGGGGCGCATACGCAGGCTGGATCGCTGGATGAGCTGTACCTGAACTTGAGCGAAGCCATCACGCTGGTGACGGGGAATCACCCCGCCCCAGGGAACTTGCCGGAGGAACGGTTATCAGCACGCGAGAACTGATCGAGCTGGCGGAGCCCAGGGAGAAGGCGGTCCTGGTGGGCGCGCCGCTGAAGTCGCAGCCGGCGGAGGTGACCGAAGAGCACCTCCAGGAGCTGGAGCGCCTGGCCGACACGGCGGGGGTGGACGTGCTGGACTCGTTCGTCCAGCGCCTGGACCACCCGCACCACAAGTTCTTCATCGGCGAGGGAAAGGCCGAGGAGCTGCGGGACTTCGTGGCGGCGGAAGGCGCCACGCTCATCCTGTTCGACGACGAGCTGTCGCCGGCGCAGGGGCGCAACCTGGAGCGCATCGTGGGCACGCGCATCATGGACCGCGCGGAGCTCATCCTGGACATCTTCGCTACGCGGGCGCGCACCAGCGAGGCCCGCGCGCAGGTGGAGCTGGCGCAGCTGCAGTACATGCGGCCGCGCCTGACCCGCATGTGGAGCCACCTTTCGCGCAGCCGCAGCGGCCCCGGCATGCGCGGCCCCGGCGAAACGCAGCTGGAGACGGACCGCCGGCTCATCGACCACCGCATCACGCGGCTCAAGGGCGAGCTGGAGCACATCGCCCGGCAGCGGCAGACGCAGCGCAAGGGGCGCGAGGGGCAGCTGCGTGCCTCGCTGGTGGGCTACACCAACGCGGGGAAGTCGTCCATCCTGCGCAAGATGTCGGGGACGGAGGTGTTCGTGGAGGACCGGCTGTTCGCCACGCTGGACCCCACCACGCGCGCCATCGAGGTGGGCGAGGGCGCCGAGATCCTGCTGACGGATACGGTAGGGTTCATCCGCAAGCTGCCGCACCACCTGGTGGCCTCGTTCCGCGCCACGCTCGAGGAGGCGGCCGAGGCCGACCTGCTGCTGCACGTGATCGACGCCTCCCACGCCGTGTGGGAGGAGCAGATGGAGGTGGTGCGCGAGGTGCTGGGCGAGCTGGGGATGGGCGAGCGGCCCACGGTGCTGGTGTTCAACAAGACGGACCGGCTGACGCACGAGGAGGAGCAGGCGCTGCGCGAGCGCGACTTCGGGCAGCCGTCCATCTTCGTCTCGACGGTGGAGGAGGGGGCGCTGGAGCCGCTGCGCGAGCTTCTGCACCGCGAGATGGACCGCATTCGCCCGGACGTGCACCTGACGCTCTCGTCGTCGCAGGGCGGGCTGCTGGCGGAGATCTACCGCGAGGGCGAGGTGCTGCACCGCGAGGACCACGGCGCCGAGATCCACCTGCGCGCCCGCCTGCCCAAGGCTGCCCTGGGCCGCCTGCGCAGCCGCGGCGTGAAGGTGTACGGCGGCGGGTGACGGTGCAGGCTGATCTGCTCAGCCGCATCACGATCGAGCCCGGCAAGCGCAGCGGGCAGCCCTGCATCCGCGGCATTCGAATGACGGTGAAGGACGTGCTGGAGTACATGGCGGGTGGGATGTCGGAAGCCGAGATCCTGGAGGATTTCCCGGATCTGGAGCCGGAGGACATCCGCGCCTGCCTTGCGTTTGCGGTGGAATGCCTGCCGCAGCCGCAGCCTGTAGCCGGGTACGTGCCGCCGGTTCCCAGGAGCGAATGAATTCGCCGCTGGGAATGCGCAAAGTCCGCCTGCGCGGACTCGGCGGCCCGGCGGCATGCGGCGTCTCACGCACCTGCGCGTCCGCAACCGGGTGCTCAGGCGCGAGCCGAATCTCGCGCGGCCCGCAGGTGACGGACGATCCGCGGCCGCTCACGGGGTACGAGCAGTCGGAAAGTAGATTCCTCAGTCGGCGCCAGGGTATTGGGTCAGGACGGTTCCGTGCGGCGCCTCCTTCGGAATGACAGGCGGGCGCGCGCGGCGGCTTTCATCACACAGGGTCGGCGCAGCCGGTGTGCGTCGGAACGACATCGGACACGCTTGAACGCAGCATCGGATCATCGCGGCGAGCCGGTCGCGCGCCACCTGTGGATCGTGGGGGCGGGGCGGATGGGGCTCGCGCTGGGGCTGCGGCTGCACCGCGCGCACGCGGTGGGGCGGATGACGCTGACGGGGCGGCGGCTCATCGCGCCCGAGCATCCGCTGTACGCGGGCCATCCTCCGGGCGCGGAGTACCGGCGGAGCATCGAGGACGCGCCGGCGGACCCGGACGCCATCGTGATCGCGGTGCCGGACGGCGCCATCGCCGAGGTGGCGGGGCGGCTGGCGGCGATCGACCTTCCCCCGTCCATCCCCATCCTGCACACCAGCGGAAGCCGGTCCATCGACATCCTGCGGCCGCTGGCGCAGCGGGGGCACCCGACGGGCTCGGCGCACCCGCTGGCGGCGATCGCGGACCCGGTGGACGGGGCGGAGCGGCTGGCAGGGGCGACGTGGGGGGTGGAGGGCGACGGCGCGGCGGGGGCGCTGGCCGAGCGCATCATCCACGCGTGCGGCGGGCGGGTGCTGCGCATTGCGCCGGGCAAGAAGCCGGCGTACCACGCGGCGGCGGTGTTCGCCAGCAACTACGCGGTCACGCTGCTTTCCGTGGCCGAGCGGCTGATGGAGCAGGCGGGCGTGCACGCCGAGGAGGCGCGCCCCGCGCTCTCGGCCCTGGCGGCGGGGGCGGTGGAGAACCTGGGCGCGCGGGGGCCGGCGGCGGCGCTCACGGGGCCCATCGTGCGCGGCGACGTGGAGACGGTGGCGCTGCACCTTGCGCGGTTGTCGGCGGACGAGCGGGCGCTATATTGCCTGCTGGGCCGCGAAGCCCTGCGGCTGGCGCGGACGGCGGGGCTGGACGCCGCGGCGGCCGACCGGATCGGCGCACTGCTGGGGGAGGGGAGTTGAGGCTCTACGTCAACATCGACCACGTCGCCACGGTGCGCCAAGCGCGCGGCACCGACGAGCCGGACCCGGTACGCGCCGCGGTGCTGGCCGAGCTGGGGGGCGCCGACGGCATCACCGTTCACCTGCGCGAAGACCGCCGCCACATCCAGGACCGCGACGTGCGCCTGCTGATGGAGACGGCGCGCACGGTCGTGAACCTGGAGCTGGCAGCGGCGTCGGACGTGCTGGCGCTGGCGGAAGGGTGGCGGCCGCACCAGGCCACGCTGGTCCCCGAGCGGCGCGAGGAGGTGACCACGGAGGGCGGGCTTACCTTCAGCGACGCCACGCGCGCGGGGCTGGGCGACGCCGTCCGCCGGCTGAAGGACGCGGGGATCCGCACCTCGCTGTTCATCGACCCCGACCCCGAGAGCGTGCGCGCCTCGCTGGAGCTGGGCGCCGACGCCATCGAGCTGCACACGGGCGAGTACGCCAACACGCGCGGCGCGGAGCGCACGGAGCAGCTGGGCCGCCTGCACCGCGCGGCGGCGCTGGGGCGCTCGCTGGGGCTGGGCGTGCACGCGGGGCACGGGCTTACCTACGAGAACGTGGCGCCGCTGGCCCGCGTGGAAGAGATCGAGGAGCTGAACATCGGCCACTCCATCGTCAGCCGCGCCGTCTTTACGGGCCTGGAGCGCGCGGTGCGCGACATGGCCGACCTCATCCGCCGCGCCCGCCGCTGACCCCCACCCGACCGCATCCCATGTCGCAACCGCTCAGCGAATACTTCGCGCTGGAAGCCGGCGAGTTCCTGGACCAGATGGACGCGCTGCTGGCCGGCGGCGACCGGCCGGACCCGGTGCGCTTCTTTCGCCTGGCGCGCGGCGTACGGGGGAGCGCGCAGCTGGCGGGCGCGGAGGCGGTGGCGCGGGTGGCGGAGCGGCTGGAGGACGGGGCGCGCGCCATTCGCGACGGGGCGCTGCAGTGGACGCCGGAGGTGCGCGAGCGCGCCCGGCGCACGGCCGAGGACCTGCGCGCCCTGGTGCAGCGGCACGGCAGCTGGGCCGCGGCCGAGGACGAGCGCGCCGACCGCGCGGCGGAGCGCTGGGCCGACGTGCAGGGCGGCCGGCGCGGCGGCGCGGCGGGCGGCGGCGACGCGCTGTTCGACTTCGTGCGGCGCGAGATCGCGGGGGTGGTGGCCGAGATGGACCGCGCCATCGCGGAGCTGCGCGGGGCGCCGGACGGGCGCGAGCCGCTGCGCGTGGTGCTGCGGCGGATGCGGCCGGTGCGCGGGGTGGCGGGGATGGAGGCGCTGGCCCCCGTGCTGGAGGTGCTGGAGGGGATCGAGGACGCGTCGCACGAGCTGCTGGGCCGCACCTCGGACGTGACCGGCGCGGAGCTGGAGCTGCTGGCCGCCGGCGCCGCGGCGCTGCGCGCGTCCGCCTCCGCGCTGGAGGGCGGGCACGCGCCGGGGGAGTCGGCGGAGCTGACGGCGTTCCGCGACCTGCGCGACCGGGTGGAAGAGGCGTCCGCCGCGGGCGAGGACGCGGAGGTGATCCCCATCACGCGGCTGTTCGCGGACGGCGGCGGGGTGCACCTGGTGTCGTCGCCGATGGCGCCGGTGCCGTCGGAGTCCGGCGAGGGGATGACGCCGGAGGTGGAGGCGTTCCTGCGCATGGAGGGGACGGGGTTCCTGGACCGCGCCGAGGGGCTGCTGGCGGGCCAGCCGGCGCGCCCGCGGCGCTTTGGGCGCACGGCGCGCGAGGTGGCGGAGCTGGCGGCCAGCGTGCGCGAGCTGGCGGGGACGTACGGCGTGGCGGCGCTGGCCACGGCGGCGGAGCTGGCGGCCAACCGCCTGCGGTCCGCGACGTCGCCCGAGGAGGCGCGCGACGCGCTGCGGGACCTGCGCTACGCGCTGCCCGGCGCCCCGCAGCCGCCGGCGGTGGCCGCGCCCGCGGCGCCTTCCGTGGCGGAAACGGTGGAGCAGGTGGAATCGAGCCCGTCCGCCGGGGAAACGCCGCGCGCGGACGAGGAGGGCGTGGTGCCCGTGGAGGCGCTGTTCTACGCCCCGGACGACGCGCTGCGCGAGGCGCTGGCCCTGCGCGCCCGCATCGCGCCGCTGGCCGGCGGGCGCGGGACGCCGCTGGGCGACGCGCTGGACGAGCTGTTCGGCCTGGTGGAGCTGGGGCTGGCCGGGCGCGCCTGACCCTTTCTGGATCGACATCACCCTTCTCGCGATGAAGTCATCATCCCTGAAGGCGGTCGTCGGGATCGCGGCGACCGTCTTCTTTCTTTGGCTGGCGCTCAGGGAAGTGCACTGGAGCGAGGTCGCCGCGCAGCTGCGCCAGGCCAACTGGTGGCTGCTGGGTGCGGCCACGCTCGTCTCCACGCTGGGGATGCACGTCCGTGCGCTCCGCTGGAAGCCGCTGCTGCAGCCGGTTGCGCCGGACGTCCCGTTTGCCCCGCGCATCGCGGCGGTGTGCATCGGGTTCGGGGCGAACAACGTGTTCCCCGCGCGCCTGGGCGAGTTCGCGCGGGCGTGGGTGCTGGCGCGGCAGGCCCGCATTCCCGTCACGGGCGCGTTCGGCTCGCTGGTGGTGGAGCGCGCGCTGGACGGCATCGTGCTGGTGGTCTTTCTGCTGGGGAGCATGGCGCTGCCGGGGTTTCCCGACCTGGCGCCCGGGAGCGAGGTGCAGGCGGGCGTGGACTGGATGATCCGCATCGTGGCGGTGCTGCTGGCGGGGGCGCTGGTGCTGGTGTTTTTTCCCGGGCGCACGGCCATCGCGGAGCGCATCGCCAACGCGGTGCTCCCCGGGGCCGTCCGCCGCCCCCTGCTGGACGCGCTGCACGCCTTCATCGCCGGGCTGCACGTGCTGCGCAGCCCGCGCCTGCTGGCGATCTCCGTGGCGTGGGCGGTGGCGCAGTGGGCGTTCCTGGCGACGTCGTTCCTGCTGGCGTTTCACGCGTTCGGGATCACGGAGCCGGGATTCCTGGGCGCCGTCTTCCTGCAGTCGCTGATCGCCATGGCGGTGGCCATTCCGGCGGGGCCGGGCTTCTTTGGCGTGTTCGAGGCGGCGAGCGTGCTGGGGCTGGCCCTGTGGGGCGTACCCAACGCGCGCGCGGTGTCGTTCGCCATCGGCTTTCACATCGCGGGGTGGCTGACGGTGACGGGGCTGGGCGCCTGGTACGCGGCGCGGCTCAACATCCGCCTGCGCGACCTGGGGCAGACCGACAAGCGGGTGGAGCAGGCGGTGGAATCCGATCCCGCCACCGCCGATGCGCGCCCTGCCTGACGCGGCGGAGGTCCCGGCACCGGCCAAGACGAACCTCTTCCTGCGCATCCTGGCGCGCGAGGAGGGCGGCTACCACGCGCTGGAGACGCTGTTCTGCGCGCTGTCGCTGGCGGACACGGTGGCCGTCCGCCGCGGCGCGCCGGGCGTGCGGCTGCACGAGGCGGGCGGGGTGGACACGGGGCCGCCGGAGCGCAATCTCTGCGTCCGCGCCGCTTCGAGGTTCTACGCCGTGCTGGGCGAGGCGCCGGCGGTCGACATCCACCTCACCAAGCACATTCCCTCCGCGGCGGGGCTGGGCGGCGGATCGTCCGACTGCGCGGCGGCGCTGCGGGCGCTGAACGCGCTGCACGACGAGCCGTTGGACCGTGCGGCGCTGCTGCAGATGGCGATCGAGCTGGGCAGCGACGTGCCGTTCTTTCTCTGCGGCTCGTCTCTCGCGCTGGCATGGGGGCGCGGCGAGCGGCTGCTGGCGCTCCCGGCTCTCCCCCCGCGCCCCGTCCTCGTCGCGCACCCCGGCGTCGCGATGCCTACGGCGGATGCGTTCCGGCGCATCGCGGAGCGGCGGGGCGGGGGATACGTACCTCAGGCGCGGTCGATTCCGGCGGATGCGCTCCGCGGCTGGGAGTCCGTCGCCGCGCTGGCGGAGAACGACTTCGAGGACGTGGTGATGGAGGAGATCCCCATCCTCCGCGACGCGCTGGAGGCGATGCGCGGGGCGGGCGCGACGGTGGCGCGGATGGCGGGGAGCGGGTCCAGCGTGTTCGGCGTGTTCGCGGACGACCCCGCGCGGGACGCGGCGGCGGAGCGCGTGCGGGCGCTGGGGATGCGCTGCTGGGACGCGCGGACGCTGGACGAGGAGCCGGCGGTGCGGGTGGGGTAAGGCGCTCCGCCTCGGAGATCGATCACCGTCGGCAGAGCATCGTGTGGTCTCTGCGTGATATCGTCTCGGGCGGAGAAGCCGGATTGGGCGTGTCGTCGGTCGGGGGTCCGTTGCGGGCGGGTGAAAGCGGGGATGGGTGCGTCGCCGGCCGGGCTCGATCCCGGGCGGATGAACCCGCGGCTGGAAAAGCGAAAAGCCCCGCAAACTGCGCGGGGCTGTGAGAGGGTGTTGCTAAACCCCGCCCTGCGATTGACTTCCTGAGGGAGGCGCCGCTACGCAACCTGCGGGTACGATGGACTTTGGCGCCGACCGAAGGATCTCGCTGGCAGAACCGAGGGGTCGGCTGCCGCGCCCGGAGGAGGACGGTCCTTCGCGAAGGCGGACGAGATCCTTCGGTCGCGCGCAGGCGTCTGTGTGGCTTCTGGTTACGCGTGGTGCGCTCCCTCAGGAAGTCATCGCCTCTTCGTGAGTTTGGGGTTTAGCAACACCCTCTGAGGCCGCGGGCGGAGTCGGTTTGCCGCGGCGTGCGAGGAAAGCGACACGCCGCCGTACATCACTGGCTCGACATCCATCAATCCGCCGTGCGAATCCTCGCGATCTCGGGAAGTCTCCGCGCCTCGTCGTCCAACACCATCCTGCTCATGGCCGCGGCCGAACTGGCGCCGGACGGGGTGGAGGTGACGCTGTACGATGGATTGGGCGATCTTCCGCACTTCAATCCGGACCTCGACAAGGCGCTGGACGATCCCGATCTCCCTACGGCGGTGCGGGACCTCAGGATGCGGGTGGCGGGCGCGGATGCGATCCTGATCTCCAGCCCGGAGTACGCGCACGGGGTTCCCGGCTCGCTGAAGAACGCGCTGGACTGGCTGGTGGGCGGGAGCGAGATCCCGGGAAAGCCGATCGCCCTGCTGAATGCGTCGCCGCGCTCCACGCACGCGCAGGCATCGCTTGCCGAGACGCTGCGGACGATGTCCGCCGACCTGGTGCCCGGCTCGCCGTTCGACGCACCGCTGGACCGCACGGCTGAGGGCGCGCCGACCGCGGGACCCGAGGCTGTCGGCGCGATCCGGGCCGCGTTCGCGGCGCTCGCCCGGTCCGCCAACGCGGGTGAAGGCGGTGCGGGTTGACCCAAACCCGCTGTCTGCATAGCTTTTTGGGGCGCGCGGAGGTCTGGTTCCGGCCGGCCTCCGCGCGGCATTGCCCCCTGGTGTAAGGGCAGCACAGCAGTCTTTGGAACTGTTAGTGGAGGTTCGAATCCTCCGGGGGCAACTACGCCGCAAGTCTCTTATCCACAGAGACTTGCGGCGTTTTTGCCGTGATCGTAAGTGTACAGAATGTACTCTTGATGGCGTGATATGTGCGCGATGGGCGGCTCTGGAGCCCGCTTCCGCCGCACATCCGCACGCATGGCCACGCCCGACTTTCGCCCGATGCTCGCGACGCTCGCCCGGACTCCGCCAAAGGGCGGGGACTGGGTGTTCGAGCCCAAGTACGACGGCATCCGCGCCATCGCCATCGTCACCGGGGGCGCGGTGGTGCTGCTGACGCGCAACGGCAACGACAAGGCGGCGCAGTTTCCGGAGCTCGTCGCCGCGCTGGGCGAGCTGCGCGCGGCGGTGGACGCGGACCTGGTGCTGGACGGCGAGATCGTGGCGCTGCGCGAGGGCGAGATCGTGCGCTTCGAGGCGCTGCAGGGGCGCATGCACATCGAAAAGCGCGGCGCCATCGCCCGGCTGGCGCGCGAGCAGCCGGCGGCGTACGTGGCGTACGACCTGCTGCTGACCGGCCGCGACGCGCTGGTGGGCGATCCGCTTTCCCGCCGCCGCGCGGCGCTGGAGAAGCTGCTGCGCGGCCGCCAGACGGAGCGCATCCGCCTGGGCGAGCGGGCGGATGACGCGGCGGCGCTGATGGAGCGCGCGCGGCGCGGCGGCTGGGAGGGGATCATCGCCAAGCGCGCCGAGTCCGCCTACGAGCCGGGCGCGCGGTCGCGGCACTGGCTCAAGATCAAGCTGACCCCGCAGGAGGAGTTCGTCATCGGGGGATGGACGGACCCCACGAACGCCGCGCGCCGGCTGGGCGCCATTCTGCTGGGCGAGTACGACGCCGAGGGGCGGCTGCGGTACGTGGGCCACACGGGCAAAGGCTTCAGCGACCGCACCCTGCGCACGCTGCACGAGGCGCTGCTGGCGCTGGAGCGCGCGGACAGCCCGTTCGATCCCGTCCCGCACCTGGTGCAGGGGCACCACTGGGCCCAGCCGCGGCTGGTGGCCGAGATCCGCTACGCCGAGCGCACCTCCGCGGGCAAGCTGCGCGACTCCACCTACCTGGGCCTGCGCGACGACAAGTCCGCCACGGAGCTTCGCGCATCCGCCTCCGCGTCGGCGGCGGAGGTCGCGGGCGCCGCGCGGCTGGAAGAGGCGCTGCGGGAGATGGAGGACGCGGGCGGCGCGGGGACGGTGGAGGTGGACGGGGTGCCGCTGCAGGTGGCGGGGCTGGAGCGGTCGATGTACCCGGGAGCGCCGTTCACCCGCGGCGACCTGCTGCGCTATTACGTGCGGATGGCGCCGTACGTGCTGCCCGCCATGCGCGACCGGCCGCTGGCGGTGGCGTACTTTCCCGGGTTTCCGGGAAAGCGGCCCGTCTACCGCCAGAGCGCCCCCGCCGACACGCCGCCGGGCATCCGCGTGGAGACGGTGCGGGTGGGGAGCGCGCAAAAGCGGATGCTGGTGGGCGGCGACCTGCCGACGCTGCTGTTCACCATCGCCCGCGGCGCCATCTCGCACGATCCCTGGCACGTGCGCGTGCAGCACCCGGACACGCAGGACTACGTGGTCCTGGACCTGGACCCCATGCCGGGCGCGGACTTCGCCCGCGTGGTGGAGGTGGCGATGGCCGCGCGCGAGGTGGTGGACGCGGCGGGGCTGCGGGCGCGGCTCAAGACCTCCGGGCGCGCGGGGCTGCACGTGTACGTAACGATGCCCGCCGGCACGCCCGTCGCCACGGCGGGAAAGGCGGTGGAGCAGCTGGCGCGCGAGGTGGCGCGGCGGGCAAAGGGGAGCGCGACGATCGAGCGGAGCGCGTCGGCGCGGCCGCGCGGCAGCGTGTACGTGGACCACCTGATGTCGCGGCGCGGCGCGAACGTGGCCGGCGCCTACGCGGCGCGCAACACGCCGCACGGCACCGTGTCGGCCCCGCTGGCGTGGACGGAGCTGTCCGAGGGGCTGGATCCGCGCCGGTTCACGCTGGAGTCGATGCCCGCGCGCGTCGCCGAGGTGGGCGACCTGTGGGCGTGATGCGGGCTCCCTGAAAAGCGGGGGTACAGAGGGACAGACAAAAGCCAGAGGAGCAGAGGAAGATCGGTCTCCTCTGCTCCTCTGGCTGTTCTCTGCCCCTCTGTACCCCCCCCTTTCTTGTGCTACGGCCGTGGATCAGGTGCCCAGCCAGTAGGTGGCCTTGATCACGAACACGTTGTCGGGGCGCGAGTCGAAGATGGCGCCGGTGTCGCGGCCCAGCTGGAAGTCGCCGAAGGGCTCGTCGCCGCTGCGCTGCTGCTGCCAGACGAAGAACAGCGTGCTCCCCGGACGGTACTCCCACCGCAGCACCGCGTTGCCCCGCAGCGAGCGCACGTTGAAGCTGTTGTTGAAGAAGCGGAAGTTCTGGTCGCTGGCCGGGTCGCCGTCCGTGTCCAGCCGGTAGCGCACCGGCCGCCCGTCCGCCGCCGTCTCGACCACCGCCAGCTCCCCGGGGGTGAACGCGCGCGTGTCGGCCGAGCGCGGGCGCACGAACTCCTTGTAGTCGCGGTAGTCGCCCGTGGCCACGAACGGCTGGGCGAACAGCTCCAGCGACAGCGTGGGGCTGAAGGTCCAGTTGACGCGCGTGTCCAGCGAAAGCACGTGCTGCTCGAGTTCGGCGAACACCACGCGCCGGCCAAAGAAGCCGGTGGCCGTGGGATCGTCGAAGGCCGCCACGTACTGCGTCTCGTTGACCCCGTAGTTGTACGAGGGGCCAAAGCTGAGCTGCACGTTGGTGGTGGGCTTGTAGCGCACGCTGGCGCCGCCCTCGAAGAAGCGCTCGCCGATTGAGGTGCCGCCAAAGCCGGGCTCGAACGAGAACACCAGCTTCTTGCGCGAGTCGGTGCTGAACCGCGGCCCCACGAACCAGCTGGCCGGGCGCCGCACCGTGGCGCCGCCGCGCGTGGTGCGGTCGGCGTACACCTCGGGGCGCACGTGCGCGTAGACCGCCGCCTGCCAGTAGTTGTGGAACGTGGCCTGGGTGAACTGGTGAAACTGCAGGTCGTTGCGGTCGCCGTCGAAGTTCACCTGCTGCTGCCCGCCCGCGGAAAGCCACAGGTCGCGGTACCAGCGTCCCGGCCGGGTGAACTGACGCACCAGGTTGGCGTTCATCCACACGTAGTCGGCGGTGCTCAGGAACGCCATGTCGTTCACCTCGAACCCCGGGCTGCGGTAGTTCACCTGCGTTTCCCACATCCACGGCCCGCTATCCTTGCTGAGCCGGGCGTATCCGCCAAAGCCGCGCAGCCAGGTGGCGCCGCCGTCAAATTCGTTGCTGAACAGCCCGTTGCCCCCCGCCTCGCGGTCCGGCCGCTGAAAGTAGCGGGCGCTGCTGCGCTGCAGGCGGCGGATGGCCAGCGAGTCGCCCGAGACGTTGCTGAGCGCCACGTTCCCCATCAGCCGGTACGTCTGGTTCTTCCAGGTGAGCGACCAGTCGGCGCCCACCGCCTCGGCGTGCTCGGGGATCTGGCCGCGGAGCGCGCCGTCGTCGTCGCCGAAGCCGCGGAAGACGGAGGTGGCGATGAGGCCCCAGGTGCGGCTGCCCCCGCCGGTGGTGCGCTTTACGCGGCCCATCAGGTAGTTGGTGAACGGCTCCACCGTCACCTCCTGGCCCGTGCCGTCCAGGTTGCGCACGCGCCCCGTCTCGCGCGCCGTTACCGCCTCGACCGCGCCGATCTGCCAGCCGCCGCTGGTGCGGCCGGTGAGCTTGGCGGCGGCCAGCAGGCGCGTGTTGGCGGGCCGGTCGCTGAAGTCGTAGCCGTCGGGCAGCCCGCCCTGCGGCGACCGGCCGATGCGGCGCGAGTAGAACAGCGACATGCTGCTGGCGTTGCTGCAGTTGAAGCAGCTGAACCCGCCAAAGCTCAGCAGCCCGCTCCCTTCCACGAAAAAGGGGCGCTTTTCGTCGAAAAAGCTCTCGAACTGGCTCAGGTTGACCACCGCCGGGTCCTGCTCCACCTGCCCGAAGTCGGGGTTGATGGTGGCGCTGAGCGTAAGGTTGCTTCCCAGCAGCGCGCGGACGTCGGCGCCGATGCGGGTGTCGTAGTCGCGCTCGTTCTGAAAGGGGCTTCCCGCCTGCGTGGGGGTGACGTAGCTGGCGCGCGCCAGGGCGTAGGGCATGATCTCGAGCCCCCGCGGCCGCCGCTCGATGCGCATCCCGGACAGGTGGCCAAAGCGGGGCGGGCCGCCCGGCTCTTCCTTCCCCCAGAACGACCACATCGACATCTCGTTGAGCCGCTGCACGTAGCGCCACACCTGCACGCCCCACGTCTGGTCCACCGCGCTGCTGAAGCGCAGCTGGCTCCAGGGAATGCGCATCTCCGCCGTCCATCCCAGCGAATCCACCCCGGTCTCCACCTCCCACACCGGGTCCCACGACGGGTCGGCGTTGGGGGAGGCCTGGCCGGCGTCGTACTTCACCCCGGACGGGTTCACCTGCAGGACGGTGCGGCCGGCGTGGTCGTGGTAGGTGTCGAAGACCAGCTGGATCCAGTCGCTCTCCACCTCGGCGTCGCGGCGGGTGAGCTGGCGGCTTACGCCGGCGGCGCCCAGCGAGTCGTACATGCGGGCGCCCACGTACAGCGCGCCGTCGTCGTAGGCAAAGCGCACCTCGGTGCGCGAGGCGGGCTCGCCCTCGCGCGGGTCCTGCTGGCGAAAGCCGGTGGCCGGGGCCGGCGTGGCCCACACCGCCTCGTCCAGCCGCCCGTCCAGCACGACGCCGGTGGCGCGGTGCGCGGACACCGCCGGCCCCTCGTTAGGATGGGCGCCGTCCTGGGCGGCGGCGGGCGCGGCGGCGAGCACCGCCGCGGCAAGCAGCGAATATCGGGAAGCACGCATGTGGAAAACGCGGTAGAAGGCGGGACGGGACCGTACGACGCTCTGATGCCCGGGCGCGCCGAAAGGTTTGCATGGGGCGCGATGCGGATTTCGCCAGCCGCGCCGGGCCTTCCTACGCGCCCCGGTGCCTGTCCAGTTTCCGCCAGATAACGGTGCGCGGAGAATGCTTCGTCGTCGGTCCAGGATTCGGAAACGAGGTTCTTCGCCGATTCGTCGCGGGGGCGGCGGATCATGGGCCGGCGGGGGGTGAGCACCCGATCCATCGCCGCGGCACGGTACCCGGTCGAGGCAAAGCATACGGGTCGGCGGAGGGGTGGAACGTGGCAGGGGGCCATCCGCGTTTTTCGAGGGAGGCACCCATGCCGCCGGAGCGCCCGGGAGCCAGCCGTCACCGATACCCGCCGCGCGATCCCGTGGACTCCCGGACGCACGGAAGGTGGAGCGGCGTCCCGGTCCAGCGGACGCACCGGCGCTCCCTTCCGGCTCGACGGCGGGGGCAGGCTCTTGAAAAAGACGCGCGGCAGGTGGAGGCGCCCGCCGGCCGCGGCGCGTACACGGCGGGAACGGTGTCTATGGAAGAGTCCGCGATACTCACCGTTGCGGGAGCTTGCGACGGCACGACGGCAGGCCGTGCCGCGCGGCGGACCCGCGGCGTTGCCCGCAGCCACATCTGCGATCAATCGAAAAAAATCGGCCGCACGCAGTCGCAGGGACGCAGAAACGCGGAGAGAGGAAGGGCCGTCCCTTCCTCTCTCCGCGTTTCCGCGCCTCTGCGTGAGGCGTCTGGCGTCAGCCGCCGAACGGCGTCGTGGGCTCGGGCTGCGGGTCCTGGCGCGGCTGCCGCACGCGGGGCGGCCGGCCGAAGGTGTACTGCACGCCCAGGTGAATGGCGCGCGAGGTGAAGGTGCGCTCGGTGAGCTGGATGACGTTGTCGTCGCCCGCGCGAATGCGGAAGCGCTGCGTGTTGAACGGGTCCGACAGGCGCAGGGTCACCGTCATGCGGTCGCCGCGCATCTTCTGGCGCACGGACAGGTTGGCGAACCCGAAGGCGTCGAAGCGGCCGCCCTCGACGTTCATGGGCGCGCGGTAGAAGTACGCCGCCGTGACCGCCGTGCGGGGCGTGAGGTTGAAGGTGCCGTTGACCCGTCCCGACCAAGTGACCGCGTCGGACGAGAGGCTGGCCTCACCCGATCCGCCCTCGGTGACCATCTTGAAGACGTTGAGCGCCGCCAGGCCGCTGAACCGCGAGCCCAGCCGCAGCGTGCCGTTCAGGTCGGCGCCCCACGAGCTTCCCGTCGCCAGGTTCCTGAAGCTGATGGAGGTGACCTCGCGCCCCGCCACCACGTCGTCGGTGTTGACGATGAAGCGGATGACGTCGGTGGTGCGGCGGTAGAAGGGCGACAGCTGCAGCGAGCCCAGCTGCCCCGAGTGCTGCACCCCCAGCTCGATGGCGTCCGTGTACTCCGGGTTCAGCCGGGGGTTGCCCAGGAATACGTTCTGCAGGTCGAAGAACGCCGGGAACGGGTTCAGCTCCTGGCTTCCCGGGCGGCGGATGCGGCGCGAGTAGCTGAGCTTGACCTGGGTCCGGTCGCTCAGGCTGTAGCTGGCCAGGCCGCTGGGAAAGAAGCTGGTGTAGTCGTACGGAAAGCTCCCGGCGCTGTCGGCCAGCGAGAACTCGCGGGTGGCGTACTCGGCCCGCAGCCCCGCCTGCAGCTCAAGCGCGCCGGTGCCGTGGCTCACCACGCCGTACACGGCGTTCACCGTCTCGTCGAACTCCAGGGCGTTGCTCAGGGGGTCGCTCACCCACACGCCGGAGCCCGACACGTCGCGCAGCACGGTGAAGTCGCGGTCCAGCCAGCGGGCGTTGCCCCGGTACCCCGTCTCCAGCTTGGTGCGCTCGGCCAGGGTGCGGGTGTAGTCGGCCTGCGCGGTGAGCTGGTACGTGCGCGCGTCGGTGCGGTTGTCCTCCGCGTCGGTCAGGGCGCCGCCCTCGCCGGCCTGGCGCCAGAGCAGGTTGCGGTCGTCCTCGTCGCTGGCGTTCACGCGCACCTCGGCCGTGAGCTCGTGGCGCTGCGGCTCCAGCGTGCGCTTCCAGGCCAGGGTATAGTCGCCCATCCAGTTGTCGGTCCGCGAGTCCTGCACGCGGTCGTAGGCGTCCAGCAGCAGCCGGGTGCCGTCCAGCTCGGTGTACGCGCTCAGCGACTCGTCCGTCTCGCCGCGCAGGTTCAGCAGCAGCGCGTTGCTCAGCACGTCGCGCTCGCCCAGCCGGTAGTCCAGCGTGGCGTTCAGGTTGTGGCCGCTGTTGCCGTTGCTGCCGCTGATGTCCTGCTCGGTGATGGACGTGGGCGCCCGCTGCGCGCCCAGGCGGGTGCGGTCGTTGATGCCGCTCTGGCTGCGGTCGTCGGTGGTGAAGCCGTAGCTGAAGAACATCGTGGCGGGGCCCTGCTGGTACCCCAGGTTGCCGGACGCCGTGTAGCGGTCGGCGGTGGAGGCGACCAGCGTGAGCCCGCCGCTCAGCCCCAGGTCGACGTTCTGCTTGAGGATGATGTTGATGATGCCGGCCATTCCCTCGGGGTCGTGCCGCGCCGACGGGTTGGGGATGACCTCGACCCGGTCCAGCGTGTTGGCGGGAAGCTGCCGCAGGTACCCCGCCAGCTGCTCGCCGCGGATGGGCGAGGGGCGGCCGTTGATCTGCACCACCACGTTCTCGTTGCCGCGCAGGCTCACCTTGCCGTCCGCGTCCACCTGCACCGAGGGCACCGCCTCGAGCACCTCGCTGGCGGTGGTGGCGGCGGGGGCCACGTCGCGGGTGGAGTAGGCGTTGCGGTCGGGGGCGATGGAGATGGCGGGGCGCTCCGCCTCGACGCCGATGGCGTCGAGCACCAGCGCGCGCCGCGTCAGCCCCACGCTGCCGGCGTTGGCCCGCGGCGACGCGGCGGCCACGGTGAGCGGGGCCGTGCGCTGGGGGCCGTACCCCATCATGCTCACCCGCAGGTAGTACGTCCCGGGGCGCAGCCCCTGGATGCGGAAGGAGCCGTCCGGCCGGGCGATGGCGCCCGCGACCAGGGCGGAATCCGCCGTGCTCCACACCTCTACGCTGGCCGCGCCCACGGGTGCGCTGCTTTCCGCGTCCACCACGGTGCCGCGGATCTCGCCGGGGCCGGCGGCGGGCGGCTGGGCCGGCTGCTGGCCGGGCGGTCTCTGGCCGGGGGCCTGGGCCAGCGCGGGCGCGGCGCTCAGCAGGGTAAGGGCGGTGGCAACGACAAGGCGCTTCATGGAAGGAACTCCGGGGGGAAGGGGACCGTCGATCGTCTGGGGTCCGTGGCGCGCCGCGGTCTTTTTGCGGCAGCGGGGTGGTTCCAGGGACAGGGGGCGCTACGCAGCGTTCGCGGGGCAGGTTTCAGCGTCCGGATCCCGGCGGCACGGCCCTGGTGCCGTGTCCGGGCTTCGATTTCCGGTTCACGCCACTGCGTAAGCCGGACGGATCGGCCGAGCCGTTGAAACCGCTGCGCCGGATGCGAACGAGGTGACGCACGGGCGCTCTCTTCGCGACCCCGCGTCTGGAGTGGAACTGCTTTGTCTCACATCGAATTCCTGATGGAGCCGCGCGGACAGGGTCCGCCGTTCCGCGCGTCCGTTCGATGTGATCCCAGGTCCGGCGAAGGAGTCGGGGCAGGGAGGGAGCAGAGGAAAACAGAGAGGAACAGAGGCCCCGGCGAGGGTCGCCTCTGTTCCTCAAATGTTTCCATCCCGCTCTGTACCCGCGGATCGTAAATTGGTTCACACCAGATGGATCCGGGTTTTCAAAAGCGTTGCGGGACCGGCGGCTTCAGGGGGATGTGAAAGCGGCAGCGCGGGGGATTTCCCTTGTCGCACTGCGCGGTGACGGGAAGGCCCACGCTCTCGGAGAGCAGCGACTGGCCCAGCCGGCACACCTGGGAATGCGTCGGGGCCCAGCCGCCCGCCCAGGAGGCGGCGCTGGAGCGCTACGCGTGGGACGAGCTGGACGCGCTGGTCCCCGTGCCGGCGGCGGCCCATGCCTGATAATGAGAGGGTGTTCAAGAATTCGACGCTGCACATCCAGGCAGATCTACCAGCGCTGTCATTCCGAGGCCCGGCCACGCCGTAGCCTGCTTTCACACCAGAGGTTGCAGGGCCGAGGAATCTACTGTCGGATTGCTGGAGGGCAGACGCGGTAGCCGTGCCTGCTTCGCGGCTACGACACGGGCGGACAGGGCCAGTGCCGGAGCGGTGCGACGGGGCACCAGCAGCAGACAGTAGATTTCTCAGTCGGCGCACAGGATTTCGTGCGAGCCGATGGTGCGGTGTGGCGCCTCCTTCGAAATGACAGACGGGCGCGAGCGCAGGGGATTCTTAAACCCACTCTGAGAGGGGTGTTGCCCAACCCTCCCGGCGTGATTGACTTCCTGAGGGAAGCGCCGCTCCACAACTCGCTTGTACACTGCACCCTGGCGCCGACCGAAGGACCTCGCCAGCAGAACGACGGAGCTGGTCCCGTGCCCTGATCTGGCCCCTGCGCCACCGGGACGAGGTCCTTCGGTCGCGCGCAGGCGGTTGTCTGGCATCGGGTTACGCGTGGTGCGCTCCCTCAGGAAGTCATCACTTCGTCGTGAGTTTGGGGGGTGGCAACACCCTCTCAGGAAGTCACCGCTTCGTCATGGATGTGAGGTTTAGCAACACCCTCTTAGGCGGCGCTCCCGCGCGAGGCGTTGTTGCGGATGGTGGCGCGGCGCTGATGCGGAACGGCTTCACGGGAGATGGCAGCGCTGCTCGGGCGGCGTCCTCGACCCGGATTCCCATCATCCGAGTCGCCTTCCCCCACGGGCCTACCCGCTCATCTCACCGGGCTTTGCGGAGCATCCACCGGCTGTGTCCGCACCTCATCACCCGTTCACCCGTTCACCCGTTCACCCGTTCACCCGCTCACGCGCTCACCCGCTCACCCGCTCGGCTCAGACAGACTCTGCAGCCGTCTTGAGACGGGTCTTTCGCGGCCTGGATCCGCCGGCCGGCTCACGTGCCGGCCTCAGCTCCAGCCCCAGCTGGCGTTCGGTGCGGCGAAAGCCGAGGGATTCGTAGATGCGGCCGGCGTGGTAGTGCTCGTCGGCCAGCATCACCAGCCGCTCCGCGCCCAGCACGGCCCGTGCGTGCCGGGCGCCGTGCCAGACCAGCGTCCCGCAGATTCCGCGTCGGCGAAAGTCGGGATGCGTTTCCACCGCCTGGAAGCGCGCGACCGGTCCGTCCGCGAACACGCCCAGGTCCGCCACCAGCCGCCCGTCCAGGTACGCCCCCAGCCACGCGCCGAGGCCCGCCTCCGCCATCCGTCGATAATCCTCCATCTGCCGCGCTTTGAACGCGCGGTACGCGGGGAGCGGGAACTCGGCCGCGTGGCAGGCCACCTGGTTTTCCAGCGCCTGCATCCACTCGGCGTCCGTCGCCAGGGACCGGATCCGCACCTCCGCGTTTGGGTGCGGCGGAGGCGACACGGCGTCGGCGGTGAGCACCACGTTCCCGTTCAGGATGAAGCCCTCGGCCAGGAACGGCTCCAGCACCCCCGGCTCCCCCTCCGGCGAATCCCAGCCGAACGCCATGTGCGGCGCCGGCTGGTGCGACGCGATCTCCGCGTGGAACCGCTGCGTCCACTCGCGCAGCGCGCCGTCCCCCGGCGGGTCGCGGAAGAGCAGGTAGTTGCCCCAGTACCAGCCGGGATTCGAGGGCGTGCGGATGACGAGGCAGTCGCCGCGATCCACGATCATTCCCTGAAAGCGGGAAAAGATCAGGTCCGTGCGATACCCCAGCGAGCGGATCTGCATCAGCGGTGGCCGGTGTCGGGGAGGGCGGGTGTCAGGATGGGCTTCCGCGTGGGTGGATGGCGCTCAAGATCGCGCATCAGGTGGTCGTGGCGGCCTGTCCCGGTGCGACGCGGAGAGCGTCGGGCGATCCGCATCACTCCCCACAAAAAACGCGGATGGCCCCCTGCCGCATTCCAACTCCTTCCCGTTCCCGGCAGCCCACGCCGGCTCGTGCCTCGTCGGCCGGAGCGCCATGCCCCCGCCCACCACGGATCAGCGTTTCGCACCATGAGCACGGAGGAAACGGCACGAGAGAACTCCGTTGACTCCGTGTGAGTTCCCCACCTGCCGCGCAGACCCTCCCTCACGGACCCTGGGCCAGCAGTAGCGGCATCCACCCCGCCGTCGCCGCTGTCCCCTGTAACCTGTCCCCTATTCCCTATTCCCTATTCCCTATTCCCTAACCCGGCGTAGCCGGAACCAAAAGGACGAACGGCGAATGTGGGCGTGTCCCTCCGCTGCGCTCCGGGTCGGGCTGCGCGCGCCGTAGGCAACGATACAACTG
>NZ_DASWNM010000050.1:0-36935 GCF_036399255.1 Longimicrobium sp. | reverse complement strand
GCTTACGGGGATCGACCGTGGCTGGCGATCAGTGCGCGCCTGGTTCGCCCACGATCTGCGCGCATGGGTAGACGGAGCCCTGCGGATCGCCTTCGGGATCCCCGAACCAGCCCCACAAACTTAACTTTCGACAACTATGGGTTGAAACCCGCGGCTGGAACGGCCATAAGCCCGGTCTCGGCTCGTTGCACTCGCCGAACCGGGCTTCACCTGCACGCGCGCGACGATCCCGGGTGTGTCGGAGGGGGGTTCGTTCACGCCGCGCTCTCCACACTGCGGCGGACCCGGCCCGCGCGAGCGGTTGAAGCCCCGTTCGGCGACGCGGGCCTCACGCGTCCGCGAGGGGCCCTCCCCCCGGGCCCCTCCCGGCCTCGTTCCTCTCGGAGAGGGGGAGAATTCGATCGCGCTCCGGCGAGTGATCGGGGGCCGCTTGCTCCCAACCGCTACGTGGCAGGCACCTGGCCCGGGCAGAGAGCCGCCAGCCCGCGAAGGGGGACTTCGTGTGGTGGTTGCGGCGAATTCATTCGCCCGTGTTGCCGTACGGCCGCGAGTACGAGAAGTTCAGCGGGCGCCGCGGCCCATCCGCCCAGGCGCATCCGTTCTGCTAAAAACCGGGGAGAGTGAGGCCAGGATGAAGGTGCTGGTGATCGGGGGATCGGGGACCATCGGGGCCGCTGTGGCCGATGCGCTGCGCGGCGGCGGGCACGAGGTGGTGACGGCGGGGCGCGGCAGCGGCGACCTGCGCGTGGACATCACCTCGCCGGACTCCATCCGCCAGCTGTACGGGCAGGCGGGGCGCGTGGACGCGGTGGTCTCGTGCGCGGGCGGCGGCGCGTGGAAGCCGCTGGACCAGCTTTCGGACGGGGACTTCGAGCACAGCCTGCACTACAAGCTGATGGGGCAGGTGAACCTGGTGCGCTCTGGCCTGGAGCAGGTGGCGGACGGCGGCTCCATCACCCTTACCAGCGGCGTGCTGAGCCAGGAGCCCATGCCCGGCAGCAGCGCCATCAGCCTGGTCAACGCGGGGCTGGAGGGCTTCGCGCGCGCGGCGGCGCTCGAGGCGCCGCGCGGCGTCCGCGTCAACGTCGTCAGCCCGCCGTGGGTCGCCGAGACGCTGCAGGCCATGGGGATGGATCCCTCCGGCGGCATGCCGGCCGTGCAGGTGGCCCGCGCGTACGTCGACGCCGTGCAGGGCGCCCACAACGGCCAGACCCTGGACGCGCGCAAGTACGCCTGAGCCGCGCGCAGGCAATCCGCATCCGTCCACCGCGCCGGGTCCCTGTCATTCCGAGGCCCGGCCACCCGGATTCCAGCCTTGGCACCACGGGTTGCAGGGCCGAGGAATCTACTCTCCGCCACCGGGAAGGCGGACGCGGCAGCCCGCGCCGCCGCCGAGGTTGCGACGAGGCCGGACAGGGCCGGTGCGGGGCGCCGCGACGGGCCACGAGGATGCGGAAGGTAGATTCCTCAGTCGGCGCCGGAGTACGGGGTGAAGGACGGTTCCGTGCGGCGCCTCCTTCGGAATGACAGAGGCGATTCGGAGGGCGGACGCGGCAGCCCGCGCCGCCGCCTCGGCTGCGACGAGGCCGGACAGGGCCGGTGCGGGGCGCCGCGACAGGCCACGAGGATGCGGAAAGTAGATTCCTCAGTCGGCGCCGGAGTACGGGGTGAAGGACGGTTCCGTGTGGCGCCTCCTTCGGAATGACAGAGTGGGGCCGCGTCGGAACCTGTCATGATGCTCATTGCGGATCTGATTCGGTGATCGCCGGGTTGCGGACGCGCAGGTGCTTGGGGCGCCGTAATAGCCGGGCCGCCGAGTCCGCGAAGGCGGACTTTGCGATTTTCCAGCGGCGAATTCATTCGCTCCAGCGGACGGCACGTTACCGGATTAGCATCGCAACGAGCATTATGACATCCATCAAAGAACTTCAGCACTAAGGGATTGACCGCGCGGTGAATTGTTACTATCATAGATACACTTATGCCGAGCAGGAGCCGCATCTCATGAACAGCCGCTTTGCCGTCGCCGTGCACATCCTTACGCTGCTGCAGCAGGGCGGGGGCACGCCGATGACGTCCGAGTACGTGGCGGGAAGCGTGAACACCAACCCCTCGCTGGTGCGGCGGCTGCTGGGGATGATGGCCCGCGCGGGGCTCACCACCTCGCAGCTGGGCGCCGGGGGCGGCGCGCTGCTGGCCCGCCCGGCCGACCGCATAACCCTGGGCGACGTGTACCGCGCGGTGGACGCGGGCGAGCTGTTCGGCATGCACCGCGAGGAGCCCAACCCGGCGTGCCCGGTGGGGCGCAACATCCAGGCGGTGCTGCAGGCGCGCATCTGCGCGGCCGAGCGGGCCATGCAGGCCGAGCTGGACCGCACCACCATCGCGGAGCTGGGCAGCGACATCGGCGCCCTCGACGCGGCCGACGCGCCGCGGAAGGCCGGCTGACGCGCCCGCTGCCCGTTTGTTTGCCCGAGTGTGTATCCATCGTGAATTCACACTTTTCTGTCGTCAGCAGTTCACCCTGTACCCTGGACGGAGACGGAAGATGAAAAGACTGTTCGCCGCCACGCCCTACAATCTCGACGCCGCGCTGTTCATTCTGCGCGTGGTGGTGGGAATCATTTTCGTGATGCACGGCTGGCAGAAGGTGTTTCAGTACGGCTTTGCGGGCGTGTCGGCCGGGTTCGGGCAGATGGGCGTGCCGCTGCCGGGGATCGTGGGGCCCGCAATCGCCCTGCTGGAGCTGCTGGGCGGCATTGCCCTCATCGTGGGCGTGGCCACGCCGCTGGTGGCCGCGCTGCTGGCGTGCAACATGGTGGGCGCCATTCTGCTGGTGCACGTGAAGGCGGGCTTCTTTCTTCCCGACGGATACGAGTTCGCCCTGTCGCTGCTGGGCGCCTCGCTGGCGCTGGCGCTGGCCGGCGCGGGCGGGTACTCGGTGGATGCGGCGCTGGACGGCCGGCGCCCCGCGCGACGCTGAGACGCGGGATTCCAGGATGGGGGAAAGGTGCCGGCGCGGGCCGGCACCTTCGTTTTTCTGAACGGACACGGAGATGCAGGGATGAAGATCGTTCTATTCGGCGCGACGGGGCACGTGGGGCAGCGCATTGCGCGCGAGGCGCTGCAGCGCGGGCACCAGGTGTTGGGCGTGGTGCGCGACGCGAGCGCGTCACGGGCGCCGGATGCGCGCGTGCCGCTGGTGCAGGGCGACGCCACGGACGCGCAGAGCGTCGCGGGGGTGGTGCAGGGCGCGGACGCGGTAGTGAGCGCCGTGTCGCCGCGGCCGGGGAGCACCGGACAGGCGCCGTCGCTGGTGGATGCGGCGCGGGGGCTGATCGCGGGGCTGCGCGAGGCGGGCGTGCGGCGGCTGATCGCCGTGGGCGGGGCGGGAAGCCTGGAGGTGGCGCCCGGCGTGGCGCTGATGGACACGCCCGGCTTTCCCGCCGAGTACCTGGGCGAGGCCACGCAGGGCCGCGACTCGCTGGCCGTCTACCGCACGGAGGCAGACGGGCTGGAGTGGACCTTTCTGAGCCCCGCCATCGTCATTCAGCCCGGCGAGCGCACCGGCCGCTACCGCACCACCGGCGACGCGCTGCTGACGGACGAGAAGGGGAACAGCGTGATCTCGTACGAGGACTACGCGGTGGCGCTGCTGGACGAGCTCGAGAACCCGCGCCACGTGGGCCGCCGCTTCGGCGTGGCGTACTGATTCGCGAATCCACAAAAGATGTTCTCACGCGAAGGAAACAGAGGAAGCGGAGCGGTGTTCTCTGGGGCCTCCGGGGCCTCTGCGTGAGAAACGTTTCTGGATTGGCGGATTCAGCCCGGGATGCGAAGGGCGCGGAGAAGAGTTCTCTCCGCGCCCTTCGCCGTTCCAACCTCCAACCCGAACGGTCCGGGATCATGATCGCGTGTTGAAACGGTCCTGGATACGTGACGCGTAGCAGTTCGCATCGTGAACGAAAAGGTACAACTGTTTCGTTGACTTGGAGGAGGTGGGTCACGCAGATTGTGTCCGACCAAGGTAGTGCCTCCCTCCACTCCGAATCCGGAGACCACCCCATGACGTCCCGCACGCTCCATCGCGCCGCAGTGCTTTCGCTGCTGGGCGCGGCCCTGCTGTCGGCCTGTTCCGACCGCGCGCCCACGGGCCCCGCCGCGGCGCCTCCGCCCGCGGCGCACCTGACCGTCATTCCCACCGTCGCCTTCGACACGCTGGACGGCGGCGAGAACCACGCCTGCGCCCTGGCGTCCGGACAGGCCTGGTGCTGGGGGCGCAACGCCGTCGGCCAGCTGGGCGACAGCACGGCCACCACCCGCACCGCGCCCGTGCAGGTGCTGCAGCCCTCGGGCGTGAGCTTTACGCAGGTGAGCGCCGGGAAGGTGCACAACTGCGCCATCACCAGCGCAGGGCAGGCCTGGTGCTGGGGCTACAACGCCGACGGGCGGCTGGGCGACAGCACCACCAGCCTGGGGCTGGCGCCCGTAGCGGTGCTGCCGCTGGGCGGCGTGGCCTTTACCAGCATCCACGCGGGCGGCGAGCACACCTGCGGGCTGAACAGCGCCGGGCAGGCGTACTGCTGGGGCGCCAACGACTACGGCCAGCTGGGCGACAACACCACCGACTACGCCAAGGTCCCCGTGGCCGTGCAGCACCCCTCGGGCGTCACCTTCACCAGCATCTCGGCGGGCTCCATGCACACCTGCGCGCTCGACACCACGGGCCAGTCGTGGTGCTGGGGCTACGGCGGCGACGGCGCCATGGGCGGCGGGTTCAGCCTGGGTGACTCGGTTCCCGTGGCGGTCACGCACCCCGTGGGCGTGACGTTCGCCTCGCTGACGACGGAGTACAAGCACACCTGCGCCCTGACCTCCGGCGGGCAGGCGTACTGCTGGGGCGGCAACGGCAACGGGCAGCTGGGCGACAACACCGTCACCCGGCGCTACACCCCGGTGGCCGTTTCGCAGGGGCTGGTGACCTTTGCGTCCATCACCACGGGCGCGGCGTTCACCTGCGCCCGCACCAGCGCCGGGCAGGCGTACTGCTGGGGCTACAACAGCCAGGGGCAGGTGGGCGACGGCAGCTTTACGCAGCGCCGGACGCCGGTGGCCGTTTCGCAGCCCAGCGGCGTGACCTTCGACGTCGTGTCGAACCAGTCGTACACCGGCTGCGCGCTGGACGGCATCGGGCAGGCGTGGTGCTGGGGCAAGAACGACTTCTACCAGTTCGGCGACAACACCACCAGCAACAGCAACGTGCCCACGCCGGTTTCGCACTGACGCAGGGGAAGGGAATAGGGAATAGGGAACAGGGAATAGCCGGCAACGGCGGGACGGATGCCGCTACTGCTGGCCCGCGTTCCCTGACCCCGGAGTCCGGTAGAACAACGGCGAGAGTACAGAGGGGCAGACAAAAGCCAGAGGAACAGAGGATTGGCGGTCCTCTGTTCCTCTGGCTGTTGTCTGCCCCTCTGTACCCCTTCGCTGTTCCCGGGCGAAACGAGAAGGGGCGTTTCGCGGCGGATGCGCCTGCCGGACAAAGAAAGAGCGGGGCGGTGCCGAGTTGGCACCGCCCCGCCGTTCGTGCTGCGTCCGTCGCCTGGATTACAGGCCGAAGGCGGCGCCCACGTTGATCCGGCCCTTGCCGTAGGCCGGGTCCGTGCCGGCCTGGCCCAGGTCGTCCGCCGACTGCTGGATGCGGCTGCGGATGTGCGCCGGGCTGGTGTTGCCCTCGCTGGCGATGAGCGCCGCGAAGCCGGCCACGTGCGGGGAGGCCATGCTGGTGCCGCTGATGCCCACCGAGAAGCCCGACCAGCTGGTCGGCGAGTTGTAGAAGCGGCCGCGGCAGGGCAGCAGGCTGGTCACGATGGTGAAGCCCGAGCACGCCGCCGTGATGGACACGCCGTTGCCGCCGGGAGCCGCCACGCTGATGGCCGAGCGGCCGTAGTTGCTGTACGAGGCCAGGGCGTCGATGTTGGCCCAGGGCCCGTTGACCGTGGTCTGGCCGGTGGGGCCGGTGGCCGACACGCAGATCACCGTGGGCACGCTGCAGTAGCTCTTGTAGCCGTTGCCGTCGTGGTCGATGTCCAGGGCGTCGTTGCCCGCCGAGACCACCACCGTGGTGCCCTTGCGGTGGGCGTAGTTGAACACCTGGTTGATCGTCGCCAGGAACGAGGGGCCGAAGCCGCCCGCGGCGCTGGCGTCGCGGCGGTTGAACCGGCCGCCCAGGCTCATGTTGATGACCGGGATGCCGTTGTCGGCCGCGTACAGGATGGCGGCCAGGGTGCCGCTGGTGGGGCAGCTGCCGCGGAAGCCGTTGGCGGCGGTGCCCGGCGAGCAGACCTTAAGGCCCACCAGGGTGACGCCCGAGCTTACGCCGGCGGCGATGTAGGCGTTGCTGGCCACCGTGGCGGCCACGTGCGTGCCGTGGTAGTTCAGGTCGGCGATCTCGTGCGCGCCCGGGAAGGTGGCCTGCACGCGGGCGTTCTCGGCCGCGGACAGGAACGACTTCGACAGGGCCAGGTCGACGCGGCCCGCGAGGTCCGGGTGCAGGTAGTCGATGCCCGTGTCCAGGATGCCCACCTTGACCGAAGCGGCGCCCCGCTTGCCGGCGTTCCAGGCCTGCGCGGCGCGGATCACCTGCATGTTCCACTGGCGCGGGTAGCGCACGGCGAGCGCCGGGTTGGCCGGGCTCTCGACGGCGGCGTCGGCGGCCTCGACGGTGGCGGCTTCGGCGTCCTCGATGGCCGTGTAGGCGTCCGCGTCAACCGCGGCGATGTCCGACGTGGCGGCCAGCTGCCCGGCGGCGGTGCTGCTGAGGCCGGCGACGGCGGCGATGCCCGAGGGGTGCGCGAAGATCACTTCGCCGCCCAGCGCGGAGACCTGCGAGGCGAAGCCGGCGGGAACGCCGTTGCCCTTGAAGCGAACCAGGTACGTGTCGGAACCGGCGGACTCGTCGAAGCTCGGCGCGGCGGCCGTGCTCTGCAGCGGGGTGATCTCGTCGGAGCAGGCCGCAAGCGCGACCAGGCCGGACAGGAACAGGGGGGCGATTCGCCTCATACGGGGAGCTCCACTAGGGCACGGAGGATTGCCGGTTATTCGACCGGCGGCGTTACCTCTTCGGTAGCTGGGCCGTCTCGGGACGAGACCCCTGGCTTTGCGGACCGGCCTCGCGACCGGGGTGCCTTTGTCGGTGGTGCAGGGAAGGGCTGCCGCTTCGGAAATGTCTATCTGTTTGCATTCAAACGAGTTAGACATGTTTGCGGCGTGCCATTAAGATATCGAACGGCTGTTCGTTCGTCAACCCCATGCAAACTCTAATTCCGCCAGCCCGCGAAGAAGAGCCACCCCGATGTTCCAGCGGTGGCGCGGGTTTGCGCATCTGCTACACAACTGACCCGACGCCCGGGCGCATTGCGTGCGGCGCGCGCCCCTTCGGCGTCTTCGCACCCTGTTTCTGCGGGATGGGCGGCGACCCGCTACCTTGTGCGCCGGCGCCGGCGCCGGGCCGCGGAAGCGCCGCGGCCGTGCATCCCCATCCAACCCGATCGCCTGGTGAAGGAAACCACCACCCACCGCGCGCTGGTCACCTCGGCGCTGCTGCTGGCCATGTTCATGGCCGCCATCGAAGGGACCATCGTGGCCACGGCCCTGCCCAGCATCGCGGCCGAGCTGGGCGGCTTTTCGCTCTACGCGTGGGTGTTCTCGTCGTTCCTGCTCATGCAGGCGGTGGCGGTGCCCATCTTCGGCAAGCTGTCGGACCTGGTGGGGCGCAAGCCGGTGTTCATCGGCGGCATCGTCGTCTTTCTGGCCGGCTCGGTGCTCTGCGGATTCGCGGGGAGCATGGGAATGCTGGTGGCCTTCCGCTTTCTGCAGGGGCTGGGGGCGGGGGCGGTGCAGCCCATCACCACCACGCTGGCGGCGGACCTGTACTCGCTGGAGGAGCGCGGGCGCATCCAGGGGTACATCAGCAGCGTGTGGGGGCTGTCGAGCATCCTGGGGCCGCTGGCGGGCGGGCTCATCGTGCACACGGTGGGGTGGCCGTGGATCTTCTGGATCAACGTTCCCTTCGGCATCGCGGCCATCGCGCTGGTCTCCATCTACCTGCACGAGGGGGTGGAGCGCGAGGCGCGGCGCATCGACTACGCGGGAGCCGTGCTGCTGCTGGTGGGGGTGGGGGCGCTGATGCTGGCGCTGACGCAGGTGAGCGCGTGGGGGCTGGGGGCCGTGCTGCCGCTGTTCGGCGTGTTTCTGCTGGCGCTGGCGCTGTTCGTACGGCAGGAGCGCCGGGCGCCGGACCCCATCATGGACCTGGGGCTGTGGGCAAGCCCGCTCATCCGCTACGCCAACGTGGCCACGCTCACGTCGGGGATCATGATGATCGGGCTGATCACCTTTCTGCCCACCTACGTGCAGGGGGTGCTGGGGGGATCGGCGCTGCTGGCGGGGTTCGCGCTGAGCTCCATGACGCTGGGGTGGCCGCTGGCGGCGTTCCTGGCGGGGCGGCGCATCCTGCAGACCGGGGTGCCGCGCATCGTCCGCGCAGGGGGGGCCTGCCTGCTCGCGGGCAGCCTGGTGATCGCGGTGCTGGCGCCGCGGGGCGCGCTGCCGGCGGGGATCGGCTCGTTCGTCATCGGCGTTGGGCTGGGGCTGGTGAACACCACCTCGCTGGTGGCCATCCAGAGCAGCGTGGCGTGGAACCGGCGCGGCGTGGCCACCGCCAGCAACATGCTGATGCGCATCCTGGGCAACGCGCTGGGCGCGGCGCTGTTCGGCGGCATTCTGAACTACCAGATGGCGCGCTACCTGGGGCGCAACGGGCTGGAGGGGCGCGTGTCGCTGGACAGCATCCAGGACCTGCTGGGCGAGGCCGCCCCCCGCGCCGCGCGGCTGCCGGCGGACGTGCTGGCGGTGCTGCGCACGGGGCTGGCGGAAAGCCTGCACGTGGTGTTCTGGGGCGTGGCGCTGCTGGCCCTGGTCACCCTGCTCGCCGCCTGGCGCATCCCGGAGCTGGAGCGGGCGGAGTAGGGGTGGGCGAGTGCGGGTGAGCGGGTGAAGGGGTGAAGGGGTGAAGGGGTGAAGGGGTGAAGGGGTGAAGGGGTGAGGCAGTCCGAGTGCGGCCACGTTCTGCGGTCTCAGGCCCCGCTACGGGTAACGCGAATCTGTCATTCCGAGGCCCGGCCACATAGAGGCGTCAACCCGCACCGCAGGTTGCAGGGCCGAGGAATCTGCCGTCGGCGAGCTGGAGGACGGACGCGGCAGCCCGCGCCGGACTCGCGGCCACGCCACAGCCGGACAGGGCCAGTTCCGGGGCACGCGACGGATCATGAGGTCCGGAAAGTAGATTCCTCAGTCGCGCGCAGGCATCGTCATAATGGCGAGCGCGGGGTGGGCGCTCCTTCGGAATGACAGTCTGGGGCGTGGAGTCTGTCATTCCGAGGCCCGGCCACGCAGTCGTGTCCGCTCGCGCCGGGGGGTGCAGGGCCGAGGAATCTGCTGTCGGCGAGCTGGAGGACGGACGCGGCAGCCCGCGCCGGACTCGCGGCCACGCCAACTGCCGGACAGGGCCAGTTCCGGGGCACGCGACGGATCACGAGGTTCGGAAAGTAGATTCCTCAGTCGCGCCCAAGAATCGTCGTAAGGGCGAGCGCGGGTGGGCGCTCCTTCGGAATGACAGACGGGAGGTGCGGCGGGGGCTGCGTCAGGCGGCCGGATCGCCCGATTCCGTGGGGGCGGCGGGGAGGGTGAGGGTGAAGGTGCTGCCGACGCCTTCCTGGCTGCGCACGCGCAGGTCGCCGCCCATGCCGCGCGCCAGGTCGCGGCTGATGGCCAGCCCCAGCCCGGTGCCTTCGGAGCGGCGGGTGCGGCTCATGTCGACCTGCACGAAGGGCTCGAACACCGACGTCTGCTTTTCCGGCGGAATGCCGATGCCGGTGTCCGTCACCCGGATGTACACCTGCCCCGGCCGCTCCGGGTCCACCCGCGCGTCCACCATGACGCGGCCGCCCTCCGGGGTGAACTTGAGGGCGTTGCTCAGCAGGTTGATCAGGATCTGCTGCACCTTCTCGCGGTCCGCGCGCACGGGGGCGGGAACGCCCACCTCGACCTCCAGCCGCAGCCCCTTGGCCTGCATCTGCGGCTCCACCATGGGCATCACGGACGACAGCAGCTCGGGGACCTGGATGTCCTCCAGCATGTACTCCACGCGGCCGGACTCGATGCGCGCCAGGTTCAGCACGTCGTTGATCAGCCGCAGCAGGTGCTTCTGGCTGCGGCCAATGCGGTCCAGCGCCCCCAGCTGCGGCTCGGTGACGGGGCCGTGGATCCCCATCTCCAGCAGCTGCACGTAGCCCGCGATGGCGTTGAGCGGGGTGCGCAGCTCATGGCTCATCACCGCCAGAAAGCTGCTCTTGGCGCGGTTGGCCTCTTCGGCGGCGGCGCGCTGCCGGTCCAGCTCTTCGGTGCGCTCCAGCAGCTCGTCGTTGATGGCCTGCATCTCCTCGGCCTGCGTCTCGAGCTCGAACGTCTGCTCCTGCAGCTGCTGGTGCTGAAGCTCGAGCTCCATCGCCTGCTGCTCCAGCATCTCGTTCGCCTCGTTCAGCTCGGCGGCGCGCGCCTCGGCGAGGGCGCGCGCGGCGTCGGCCGCCTTGCGGGCGCGCAGCAGCTCGTCCTCGAACTTGCGGCGCTCGTGCACGCGCATGAACACGCAGTCGTTGGCCCACACGCCGGCGTTCTGGTGCCGCGCCGCGTTGGCCAGCACGCCCACGTCGGCGCCGTCCTTGTCGCGAAGGAGAAGAAAGATCTCTTCGGCGCGGCCGTGCAGCCGCACCAAGGGAAAAAAGTGCGTCTGGTAGAAGATGCGCGTGCCCACGCCCATCAGGCTCTCGATGCGGCGGCCCTCCAGCTCGGCGCGGGTGTAGCCCAGCATTTCCGCCAGCGTGGTGTTGGCGGCGGTGATGGTGCCGTCGTCGGCAAACGAGACGAAGCCGCACGGCGCCCGGTCCAGAAGCTCGCCGAGCGCCGCGCCCTCCGCCGCCGGGGCCGTCCCGGCGTCCGTCAACCCGCCAGCGCGGGCTGCAGGTACTCCTTCATCAGCTGGATGGTCTCGTCGGGGTGGCTCATGTGCGGGCAGTGGCCGGTGGCCTTCATCACCCGCAGGGTGCTGTCGGGCATCGTGCGGTGCAGGTACTCGCCCACCTCCAGCGGCGCCACCATGTCCTCGGAGCACTGCAGGATCAGCGACGGCACGCGCACCTTGGGCAGGTCGGCGCGGTTGTCGGAGAGGAAGGTGGCCTCGGCAAAGCGGCGCGCCACCACCGGGTCGGTGCTGCAGAAGCTGGTGGTGAGCTCTTCGCCCAGCTCGGGGCGGTCGGCGTTCTTCATGATGGCGGGCGCCAGGAAGTTGGCCCAGCCGATGAAGTTGCGGTCCATCATGTCCAGCAGCCCGTCGATGTCGGCCTGCTCGAAGCCGCCCACGTACGGCGCGTCGTTGATGTAGCGCGGCGACGGGCCGATGAGCACCAGCCGCTCGAATCGGTCCGGCTCCTGGTTGACGGCCAGCACGGCCACCATGCTGCTGACGGAGTGGGCCACCAGCACCACGTCGCGCAGGTCCAGCGCGCGCACCACGTCCAGCACGTCCTGCGCGTAGCCGTCCAGCGTGCCGTAGCGCGTTGCGTCGTACGCGCTCAGGTCGCTCTTGCCCGAGCCCACGTAGTCGAAGAGCACGATCTTGTAGTCGTCCTCGAACGCCGGCGTGACCAGCCGCCACATGTTCTGGTCGCAGCCAAAGCCGTGCGCGAACACCATGGGCTGCGTGCCGCTGCCAAACACGTTCACGTTGTTGCGCGTGAGGACGTCTTTCGTCATGTCCAGTTTCTGTACAAGGTTGCCGGGGGCTCAAGCACTCCCTGGCCTGCAAGCATCATGCAACGTACGGTTTTGGCCGCGACGGAACGCCTGTTCCGCGCGGCCACTGCTGTGCCCTTCCGGGCTCCGATCCTCTGCGTACGATGAATGACACCCGCGGAGCCACTACCGTTGATCATGCGTTTCTGGCGGCCGGATTCGGGGATTGCACCCACGGTCTGTCATTCCGAGGCCCGGCCGCGCAGTCGTGTCCGCTCGCGCTGCGGGGTTGCAGGGCCGAGGAATCTGCTGTCGGCGACCTGGAGGGCGGACGCGGCAGCCTGCACCGGACTCGCGGCTACGCCACAGCTGGACAGGGCCGGATTTGAGGTGCGCGACGAATCACGAGGTCCGGAAAGTAGATTCCTCAGTCGCGCGCCGACATCGTCGTTAGGGCGAGTGCCGGGTGTGCGCTCCTTCGGAATGACAGAGTGGATTGCAGCCAGGGTCTGTCATTCCGAGGCCCGGCCGCGCAGTCGTGTCCGCTCGCGCTGCAGGTTGCAGGGCCGAGGAATCTGCCGTCGGCAACCTGGAGGGTGGACGCGGCAGCCCGCACCGGACTCGCGGCTACGCCACAGCTGGACAGGGCCGGATTCGAGGCGCGCGACGGGTCACGAGGTCCGGAAAGTAGATTCCTCAGTCGCGCACAGGCATCGTCGTTAGGGCGAGTGCCGGGTGTGCGCTCCTTCGGAATGACAGACTGGAGTGCAGCCAGGGTCTGTCATTCCGAGGCCCGGCCGCGCAGCGGTGTCCCTCTCGCGCCGGGCATTGCAGGGCCGAGGAATCTGCCGTCGGCGATCTGGAGGGCGGACGCGGCAGCCTGCGCCGGACTGGCGCCTGCGCCACAGCCGGACAGGGCCAGATTTGAGGCGCGCGACGGGTCACGAGGTTCGGAAAGTAGATTCCTCAGTCGCGCACACGCATCGTCGTGAAGGCGAGTGCCGGGTGTGCGCTCCTTCGGAATGACAGATTGGAGTGCAGCCAGAGTCTGTCATTCCGAGGCCCGGTCGCGCAGGGTTGTCCGCTCGCGCCGCGGGTTGCAGGGCCGAGGAATCTGCTGTCGGCAACCTGGAGGGCGGATGCGGCAGCCTGCGCCGGACTGGCGGCTGCGCCACAGCCGGACAGGGCCGGACTCGGGGCGCGCGACGGGTCACGAGGTTCGGAAAGTAGATTCCTCAGTCGCGCGCCGGCATCGTCGTGAAGGCGAGTGCCGGGTGTGCGCTCCTTCGGAATGACAGACTGGAGTGCAGCCAGAGTCTGTCATTCCGAGGCCCGGTCGCGCAGGGTTGTCCGCTCGCGCCGCGGGTTGCAGGACCGAGGAATCTGCTGTCGGCAACCTGGAGGGTGGACGCGGCAGCCCGCACCAGACGCGCGGCTGCGCCACAGCCGGACAGGGCAAGCCCTAGGCGCGCGACGGGTCACGAGGTTCGGAAAGTAGATTCCTCACTCGCGCGCCGGCATCGTCGTGAAGGCGAGTGCGGGGTGTGCGCTCCTTCGGAATGACAGACTCGTGCGGCGGACTCTGTTCCGCCGATCGACTCGCGATCATCAATCCAACCGGACGAACGCCTTTACAGCGTCATCGCCAGGTCCAGCGCCTCCACCAGGCCGCCGCGGTCCACGTGCGCGACGTGGTGGCCGGCGACGGCGCGGACCTCGGCCTCGGCATTGCCCATGGCAACGGGAAAGCCCACGATCCGCATCGCCTGCAGGTCGTTGCCGCCGTCGCCCACCATCATCACCCGCTCCAGCGCGATCCCGTACTCCTCGGCCACCACGCGCACGGCGCCCGCCTTGTCCAGCCCCGGCGCGGTGATGCTGACGAACGCGGTGTCCGGCATCACTGGCGAGGTGGAGGGAGTGAGGAGCAGGCCGTCGTGGTCCTCCACCAGCACGGCCGCCTCTTCCGGCAGCGGCACCAGCCACTGTGCGCGGACGACGTCGCCCCGCAGCTCGCCGAACGGGCGCGGCGTGAAGGGCACGCCCAGCAGCCCCGCGTGGCGCCGCGCGCGGTCGTCGGTGCTCTCCACGGCGTACTCGGTGTCGGTGTACAGCTCCAGGATGCGCCCCGTCCGCCGCGCGCGGTCCACCAGCCGCTGCACCGAGTCGCGTGGGACGTGCCCGGAGCGCGAGCGGCCGGAGGGCAGGTGCACGATGCTGGCGCCGTTCTGAAAGACGTGCCATCCCTGCGGATCCAGCCGCTCCGCCAGCTCGCGGGTAAGGCCGAACGCCGGCCGCCCGGAGCAGATCACCAGCCGTGCGCCGGCCGCGCGCGCCCGCTCCACCGCCGGCCACACCTCCGCCGCCACGTCGCCTGAGCTTCCCACCAGCGTTCCATCCACGTCCACGCAAATCAGCTCGATCATCCCTCGTCCCATCGTCCTGGTTCGCCCCGCTGCATGGCCGATGGGGATGGATGCGGAAAGGAGGCCACGGCCGCGGAGCAGAGATCCGGCTTGGCGCTGCACACCGAATGATTCGCTTTCGAGCGACGTCACAATCACCCAGGCCGGACCGGGAGCGATGTCCACGACGCCCGTGGTGCACAGCCATCCCCAGATCATGAGCGGGACGCCGGTGTTCGTTGGGACACGGGTGCCGGTACAGGCGCTGATCGATTTCCTTGAAGAAGGTGATACGATCGACAGCTTCCTGGACAGCTTTCCCACCGTAACGCGTGAGCAGGCGGTTGCGTTCATCGAGCAGGCCGCGCAGCTGTTCCTGGCAAACGTGCCCGACGCCGCGTGACGGAGCCCGGGCCCCCGCGGCGTCGGCGCGTTCTGCTGGACGAGAACGTGCCGCGGCAGCTCGCGGCCGAATTGCCGCACCACGACGTCGCCTTCCGCTCGCCCCCGCGTTGCGGGACGCGGTTGCGGCGGTGGAGCCGGGTGAGGTGGTCCACGTGCGCCCGATCACCTGACGCTACACACGATCACCGGTGATGACCCGCACCGCTGCCGCCCCGTCATTCCTCTCCAGACCGGGCCTCCCCTCTTCCACATCCCCATCAGAGGGTGTTGCTAAACCCCACATCCACAACGAAGCGGTGACTTCCTGAGGGAGCTCATCACGTCCAACCAGAAGTCACACTACGGATTGCGCGCGACCGAAGGACCTCGTTTCGGTGGCGCAGGGGCCAGATCAGGGCACGGCACCCGCCCCGCCGTTCTGCTGGCGAGGTCCTTCGGTCGGCGCCAGGATGCAGTGCACATGCGAGTTGCGGGGCGGCGCCTCCCTCAGGAAGTCAGTCACGCTGGGAAGTTTGGCAACACCCTCTCAGACCCTGCAAGTATGCTTCGTGCATGGAGGTAGCTCCGCAGCGCGGGGGCGCGGCGGATTGCCGCCCCCCCTCGTCGTTCTCCCTGTTCCCCAAGGCAGCACAATGACGGAAGCAGTCGTCGCACAGACCCACGCCTCGGGACAGGCGGCGGGCGAGGACCTCGCCGCGCAGATCGCGAAGGGGCTGGGCGGCGGCGCGCCGGACGCGCTGATCGTCTTTGCCTCGCCCGACCAGGACCACGGCGCGCTGCTCCAGGCGCTGAAGACGTCCACGGGAACGGCGGTGCTGGTGGGCTGCTCGTCCGCCGGCGAGTTCACCAGCGACGACAGCGGCACGGGAATGACCTGCGCCGTGGCCCTGCGCGCGCCGGAGATGGTGTTTACCGCCAGCCTGGGGCGCGGCCTGCGCGAAGACCGCGCGGCGGCGGCGGGACGGATGGTGGAAGGCTTCTCGGGGCTGGGCGCGGGATCGCACCGCTACCGCTCGGCGCTGGTGCTGACGGACGCCCTGGCCGGGTTCGCCGACGACCTGGTGGACCGGCTGACGCTGCTGACGGGCGGGATGTACCGCTTTTTCGGCGGCGGGGCGGGGGACGACGCGCGCTTCGAGCACACGGTGGTGTTCTGCGGCACCGAGGTGGCCAGCGACGCCGCGGTGGCGCTGGAGATCCTTTCGCACAAGCCGGTGGGCGTGGGCGTGCGGCACGGCTGGGAGCCCAGCCCCGACCGCATGCGCGTGACGGAGGCCGCGGGAATGCGCCTGGGGAGCCTGAACGCCGCGCCGGCCGTGGACGTGTTCGACGCGCACGCCGAGGCCACGGGGCAGGCGTTCGACCACGCGCAGCCCATCCCCTTCTTTCTGCACAACGTGCTGGGCGTGGAGTCGGCCGACGGGTACCGGCTACGGGTGCCGCTGGCGGTGGAGGCCGACGGCGCCGTGGCCTGCGCGGCCGACGTGCCGTCGGGATCCACCGCCTGCATCATGGCCACCACCCCCGCCTCCGCCGCCGAAGCCGCCGCGGTGGCGACCCGCTCGGCGCTGGAGCAGCTGGAGGGGCACGAGCCGGCGGTGGCCTTTCTGTTCGACTGCGTGGCCACGCGGCTGCGGCTGGGGCAGGCGTTTGGCGAGGAGCTGGCGGCCGTGCAGGGCGCGCTGGGGCCGGTGCCGTTCGCCGGCTTCAACACCTACGGGCAGATCGCGCAGTCCGAGGGGCAGTTCAACGGCTTCCACAACTGCACCGCCGTGGTCTGCGTGCTCCCCCGCTAGTGGCCGACGCGGTGCAGGCGGCGGGGCTGGTTGGCGCGTTCGCCGACCCGGCGGGGCGCGCGGACGCCGCGTCGGCCCTGGCGCGGCACCTGGGCGCCGACGACCTGCTGATCTTTGCGCCCGACCCGGAGCTCGGCGTGTACCTCCCCGCGCCCGGGCTGCGGCAGACGCTGGGCGGCGCGGCCGCGTGGCGCGCCTTCGTGCGGCGGTGCGCGGAGGAGGGCGCCTGCACGGGCGAGCTCCCGGGGATGGACGGCCGCCCGGTGCCGGCGCGGGGGTGCGCGGCGCCGGGTGGCGGCGTGGTGCTGGTGGTGACGGGCGAGGGGGCGGCGCTGGCGGAGCTGCACGGGCTGCGGCCGGTGCTCCCGGTGCTGGGCGCACTCTTTCAGGCGGAGCGCAGGGTGGACGCGGTGGAGGTGCGCGCGCGCTCCGCGGACGAGGCGGCGGAGCGCGCGCGGGTGCTGAACCGCACCCTTCAGCAGGTGCGCGGCCGGATGGAGGAGGCGCTGCACGCGGCCGAGGACGCGCGCGCAGAGGCCCGCGCTCGCGCCGAGTACGCCGAGCAGGTGACGGAGGAGCTGCAGGCGCAGGCGTCCGAGCTGCAGGAGCAGGCCTCGGAGATGGAGATGCTGAACGAGGCGCTGGCGGCGCGCACCGAAGAGGCGGAGCTGGCCCGCGCCGCCGCCGACACGGCCAACCGCGCCAAGAGCGACTTCCTGGCCACCATGAGCCACGAGCTGCGGACGCCGATCAACGCGGTGCTGGGCTACGGCGAGCTGCTGGACCTGGAGATCGCGGGGCCGGTGACGCCCGGGCAGCGGCTTCACATCGACCGCATCCGCTCCAGCAGCCGTCACCTGCTCACCCTGGTCAACGACATCCTGGACCTGGCCAAGGTCGAGGCCGGACAGCTGACGGTGGAGCACGAGCCCGACACGGTGGGCGAGGTGATCCGCGAGGCGGTGGCGCTGGTGGGGGCGCAGTACGCGGAGCGCGAGGTGGCGCTGCGCAACGACTGCACCGAGCCCGCCACGCCCTACGTGGGCGACCGCGACCGGGTGCGGCAGATCCTGCTGAACCTGCTTTCCAATGCGGTCAAGTTCACCGAGGCGGGGGGATCGGTGGCGGTGCGCTGCGGCACCACCACGCAGCCGCACCCCGAGGCGGCGCTGGCCGGCGGCGGTCCGTGGACCTGCCTGCAGGTGGAGGACACGGGGATCGGCATCAGCCCCGAAGAGGTGGCGAGCGTGTTTCAGCCGTTCGTGCAGGTGGAGGGCGGGCGCACGCGCACGCAGGGCGGCACGGGGCTGGGCCTTACCATCAGCCGGCAGCTGGCCCGGCTGATGGGCGGCGACCTTACGCTGCGCAGCGAAAAGGACAGGGGTTCGTGCTTCTCGCTCTGGCTTCCCTCCCGCACCGCCGCGGTGGGCGCCATCGACGAAAGCATCCTCATCCGCATCGCCTGAATTCGAGCTCCGGCAAAAAGAGGGTCGTACGCAGGGGAAGCAGAGGAAGCCACGCCGCTTCCTCTGCTTTCCGTCCGTGAGACAAATCGTCCGTGGATGGGGTTGATACCAGATCCGGAAAAACAACACGTGTAGGGTACAGAGGAACAGAGTCAAACAGAGAAAGCGAGTGGAAGCATGATCTCGTTTTCTCTGTCTGACTCTGTTCCTCTGTACGATTATTCTTTTTCAGGATCTGGTATGATGTCGGCGCGAGCGTCGCCTCGAGGAGCGTCGTGCCTCACCTGCGCGGCAGCCAGTCCGGCGGCGGATCGTACACGCCGCATTCGTCCTGGAACATGCGGCTGCGTCCCACGCTCACCACGCTGTCCACGTCCAGGCGGTAGGGCATCAGCCCCGGCCGGCCGTACTGTCCGGGCCCCTTCAGCGTGCCGCGCATGCGCACCAGCCAGTGCCGCGTGCCATGGCTGTCCGACTCGGTGGAGGGCCAGTCCCGCGGGTGGCTGCCGTGCCATCCGTCTTCCGGAAGGTAGATGGCCGCGAGCAGGGGAAAATCGACCGGCAGGGCACCCTTCACCAGGTCTGAGCCGCGCGGCAGCGGACGGGTGGGATCGTCGCAGAGGTGCAGGTAGTCGGGCCGGAACCCCATGTGCCCGTAGACGAACTTGCCGGTGAACACACCGGTGCGCTCGGCGGGTGGCCGGATGCCGAACAGCCACGCCGCGTGCAGGGCCGTGGCCCCCAGCAGCAGCGCCGATCCGCGCCGGGTGGTCCTCAGCGCCGCGCGCACGCCCGCCGCCACCAGCAGGACCAGCATGGCCGCGGTGATCAGCGCGAACAGCGGCCACGCCAGCCCGGCGCCAAACCCGCCGAGGAGCAGCGCCCAGGGAAAGGCACCGTGATCTGCGTCGAACCAAGCCAGTCCTACAGACCCGGCGAGGATCAGGACGAGGAGGATGCTCATCCCCGTGATGGCGCCGGCAAGGCCTGCGGCCAGTCGGTTCAGCCAGCGCATCGCCCAGGGCTTCGGGTTCCGCCGTCGCGGACGGCGATCTCTTTCCTTTGCAAGGGAAATGTCCGTCGCGTCCATCTTCTTACGAGGGAGGCAGCCGCGGGTCCTTGCCCCACGGCTGCCTCTTCTTTCACCCGTCGTCCTGCCATCCATCGCGCCACCTCTTCGGGCCTACGCTTCTACAAGCGTGAGGCACACCAGCGCGCCCTACGGGTTGATTACATCCAGTTCGGTGGCGCTTGCGGATGATTCAACTAAAGCCGTCGTGTGACCTAGTCTTCCAACGCTGATGGATTCCCTAGGGCCCATTCAGGAATTTCATCAATAACCCTTTCGCTGGGCGCATCGTTCGGCCCAACTTCCGGAGTGGAAGCCGTTGAATTGATAGATGCAGCATGGATCTGCTCCACCGATGCCTTTGCTTCAATTGTACGTCTCTGGTGCTCCAGCGTGTTCGAACCCCTAGACTTCTGCGGGTGTGATGCATCAGAGCGATCCACTTCTGTGTCCTCTAGGGAGGCATCGGCGGATTGATCAATGCCCAAGCTACTCCCACTGCCGTTGTTTTCTGCAGGTGTTTGTGCTTCCATCAAAAGATTCGCTAATCGTGACATAAACTCCGGCGGAAGCTTTGAAGCACGACATAAATAGTCGATTCCCAGTACAGCGAGTCTGACTCCTTGCGGGGACTCTGCAGCAAGCGTGCGCAAGAATTTCGGAGAGTCGTTATGGTCTAAGATCGACCATGCGGCCTCACGTACGATCAGTGGAGACCGCAGAAGTTCATATGGGGCGTCAAGAGCCTGCCGTACCAATTGGACAAAACGGTTCCACTCAGGTAGTGACAGATCCGATGGTTCGTCGCTAGTCACTCTAACCATTTTTTTCAAACGATTGCGGACCATGTAAGAGCTTCTTCCTCCATATAACAACAGCAGGAGCGCCGAAGATAGTTGCCCCCGATTTTCCGGTTGCAAGTACCCGGCAAAGATCGTATTGACGATCCTGGCGAGCGCGTGCAGAAATAGCGCAGCAAGGTCACCGACGACCGCCATATGCTCGTCTTTGGCAGGATCTAGCTCAGCGCTTAAGCGTCGAGTTAGGTAGAGCGTCCGGGTGCATGCTTCGACGTCGCTCTCCGACATCCAAAATATGGATCGCGAGAAACTCACTGCAGGTGCAATGGCCTTGTACCTATCACCAATGGAGAAAAACCTATCCCATATAGAGATGTCGCCTATGGCACCGACTGGTTTCTCAAATGCGAAGGATGTAGCTCTGCCAAACGTGGAAAACTCATCTTCAGCTATTAGCGTGACTCCCAATTGCGCAGCACTGTACCTGTGATCAGTTGCTATGTTCTTTGTCCGTAAAATACACATTCCTCGGTCTGCATGCATTCTCTCCATAAGGCCGCGTAACCACAAAGCTCTACCGATAGGAGATTCATTCTTTCCGGTTTTGCAATCTATAAGTATGTGCTGGTATGAGCCCAGATCACCAGGGATGGAAGCAAAAACATCGATGTCAGTAATACTGATGGGTTTAGGTTGAATTGTGATATGCGTAGACACATCCAACTCTAGTTGCGGAAACCATCGCTTGGAGACTGCGTAGGATAGGGCTCGAGCTTTCTGCTCACGATCCTTCATCATTAGAATGCACCCCCGGCGAGCAATAGGTCCAACTGCTCGGCCTGTTCAGTGTCTAGGGAAATGACCTCACGTTTCCTGAGTTCAGCAGCAGCAACGAGTGATTCGATATACGTCTGATCCTGCTGCAAAGCCTTGCGGGCTTCCTCATCGACTTCAACACCACGTGCACTTCCACCTGAAACAAGATCGTAGGCAATTGTTAGAGCCTCTTTGTTCTCATCCGTCTGGATGATATGGAACTCAGAAAACCCAGAGCCAGCGCTTACCAGTCGGCCGATGCGTAGGTGAACCAACTTGCGGTATTGTTCTGTGGCCTCAGTTGTGGCCCTTCCTAGCCGGCCTCGCTCACGTAGGGTCCAAATCACAGCTCCGGGCGAACGAATCGCATATTTGTGTGACAGGAGTTGACCTTGGCGCACGGCCGCTACTACCGCCATTGCTCGCTCGTAGATATCACGCTTTGTCGGCGATAATGCGGCTCCTGTCGGTGTAGGGGTGAACAAGAAATGATTTTCTCCAGCATGGGTAGTTTGAATGCTGGGCGGCTTTACCATCCCATCCTGTGCCATACGCCGAAGAACGCCTATTTCTGCGGGAGAAAGCTCGAACGCACCAATTCGACCGGCCTTCTCAACGAGCGATAGCGGAACGCCTTGTAACGATCTTACTGCTTCCAGAGCGCGTCCCACCGTTTTCGCACCTTTAGCCGCAACCTCATCAGCAAAGACGTCGGCATTCTCACTGAAATACGTAGGGCTAATGAGAATGTCACGTCCGCGCGCACGACGTTTGATGAGGAATGAGCCCTCTTCTCCGATCCTCAGAGCACGATCGAAGAGTTTTGATTCGGCACCAACTGTGTTACGTAAGCTTTCAACGTTGTTTGGTGATCGAGCAAGACGCCGGACAATTTCAATCGTCAATTGTTCGGCTTCGTTCATCGATCCTCCTAATGCATAATCGCCGAGCTGGGTGTAAAGATCCTCATAATAGGGTACCTTCGACAGTACGGATCGAATCGTTTTCCCTTGCGTTGACAGGAAGACAAACTCGACATCCGCAAGCAGGTGAAGAATACGGGATACTGCCAAGGCAGGAATGCCCAGCAGATGAATGGCCACGAGACGGACATGCTCGTATGGAATGATCGCCTGACCGCGCAGATGCAGAGCGAGCCGCACGGCCATTCCCACTTCAGTAATCGTCTCAAAATCCGAAACTTCATGTTGTCCGAGGCACACCTGAATTTCGTGGCATCGAGCAGCAAGTTCTCCGCTGGATTGTGTGGACTGCTTGCTTGTGTTCGTCATGGAGGAGTGAAAGTTTGTGACTCTGAATGCTCGGACGGTCTGATAGAATAGCGTCTTTGCCCAACCACCGGAAGGTGGCCGTGCATTGAAACGGGATTTTGATATACCTATGGAAACAGCGGGAGCGGAGGATCGGCATCCTCCGCTCCCGCTTTTTCCTCCCGCCGCGGCCCGTTGCGCGCGGCGGATCGGCTTCAGGCTGGCGCTAGATGACTTCGGTGCAGGCGGCGGTGCCGCAATAGGCGGTGCAGGAGGCGACCTGGCAGGTGGCCGCGCGCCCGTCGCAGGTGCCGCGCTGGCTCCAGTGGCCCATCACCGTGCCGCGCTCCGCGGTGTCGGACACCGTGTCGAACGTCTCCACCTGCAGGCCGTCCAGGTTCAGCTTCATCTTGTTCATCGGAATTCTCCCATCGGTGGTGAAAAGGGATGACACGTGGTTGCGCCTCATCCGCCCGCAATCCGTGTTCCGCATCATGCGTATTGTGTCTTTATAGGTGAATGGAGCGCGGCGTGAAGGCGTGGCCGATCTTCTTCTGCCCAGTCAGTGCCGCCCGCCGCGGGTGAACCTTCGGAGTGCCGAGTTTCCAGGCCGTCCTGCTGATCGGCCGATTGCTTCCCGTTGGCGGACCGTCCGGCTCGCTGCCGGAGCCGGGTTCGGGCTCCGCCGGCGGAGCTGGACGAGGACCTTTGGACCGAAGGCCTTCTCCGCCCAACGCTCTCGCGCCCGCGGCGTAGCCTCAGCCCGGCGACCCTCCCGCACCCGGCTCCGCCGGCACGTCGCCGCGCCCCACGCTGTGCTCGCCGAAGGCGCGGCCGAGGGCCTGCACCTCGGCCTCCAGCCGGGGGACCATGCGGGCGGCGGACTTCATCGTGGCGCGCTCGGCCATGGGGCTGCTGAAGAACTGGCGGATGGCGGCCAGCGGCGCCAGCGACTTCGGCACGAACACCTTGCGGCGCCGGCGCTCCATTCCGTCCACCAGCGCGTCCACGCACTCCGCCAGCGGCGTTACCCTGCCAAAGGGGCCGGGGAGCGCCCTGAGCGTCTGGTTGAAGGTGCCCAGCTCGCGCTGCTGGTCGCGCACCAGGTCCGTGTCGATCCACGAGGGATGCGCCACGCCCACGTCCACGCCCTTGTGCGCCACCTCCAGCCGCAGCGCGTTGCCAAACTGCTCCACCGCGATCTTGGACGCCGAGTACGGCGCCATCGCCGGCAGCGGCGCCAGCGCGCTGGCGGACGACATCAGCAGGTAGTAGCCGCGCCGCGCCGTCACGTGCGGCAGCGTGGCGCTGATCGTCCGCACCACGCCGATCAGGTTCACCTCGATGGTGCGCACCAGCGCCTCCACCGGCGTCACCGCCACCGTGCCGTTGCTGGCGATCCCCGCGTTGGCGAAGACGACGTCGATGCCGCCCAGCCGCTCCACCGTCCCCGCCACCGCGCGGTCCAGCGCCGCCTGGTCGGTCACGTCCGCCTCGAACCACGCGTGCCCGGCGCCCAGTTCCGCCGCCAGCGCCGCCAGCAGCGCCGGCTCGCGCCCCACCAGCGACAGCCGCGCCCCGCGCGCCGCCAGCCTGCGCGCCGTCTCGGCCCCGATGCCGCGCGCCGGCCCCGTGATCAGCACGACCTTGCCCGCGAGGGATGAAGCCATCGATCGATTCCTGGTTTTCGGTTGGATGTGACGTACTGTCGAATCGTGAGACGGCTGGTGGATCGATGAGCCCCGCCTGGCGAGCGCAGCGAGCCAGGGCGGGGCTTCTGGCCGTTCCAGCCGCGGGCTTCAGCCCGTGGCGGCGGCGAGCGGGTGAGGGTCCAGCAGCGCGCGCCAGTCCCTTGCCGCCTGCACCATCGCCTCCCGCGCGCCGGGCGACACGCCGGTCATGTGCACAAAGCCGTGGCCGTGCGCATCCACCCGCGTAAGCCGCACCGTCGTCCCGGCGCTCCGCAGCGCGTCCGCGTACGCCTCGCCCTCGTCGCGCAGCATGTCGAAGCCGGCGGTGACCACCAGCGCGGGCGCCAGGCCGCCCAGGTCGTCCGCGTACAGCGGCGACACGCGCCAGTCGCGCTCGGCCGTGCCCGTGCCGCCCAGGTAGTGGTGCGTGAACGCCGCCCGGTCCGCGTTGGTCAGAAAGTACCCCTCGCCAAACAGCTGCTGCGAGGGCCGCGTGTTCTTGCTGTCCGTGACGGGATAGATGAGCAGCTGCGCGGCGGGCGGCGCGTCCGCGCGCGTCTGGATGGAGACCACCGCGGCCAGGTTGGCCCCCGCGCTGTCCCCGCCGATGGCCACGCGGCCGGGGTCCGCGCCCAGCTCCGCCGCGTGCGCCTGCGCCCACCGCAGCGCCGCGAAGGTGTCGTCCAGCGCGGCGGGGAAGGGGTGCTCGGGCGCCAGGCGGTAGTCCACCGCCAGCACGTGCACATCGCCATGGCGGCACAGGATGCGGCACGCCTCGTCGTGCGTGTCCAGGTCGCCGATGACGAAGCCGCCGCCGTGCAGGTACACCGTCAGCGGCCGGGGACCCTCCACCGCCGGCGCGTAGTGGCGCACACGCAGGGGCCCGCCCAGGCCGGGAATGGTGTAGTCCTGCACCGCGCCCACCTGCGTGACCGGCCCGCGAAAAAGGATCGACTCGCGGCGGTAGCGCGCGCGCCCCTGCGGCACCGTGGGCTCGCACAGCCCGTGCTTGTTGCGGCGGCGGCGCAGCGTGCGCACCAGCTGCGCGTGCGGATCCAGCGTCAGCCCGTCCACGCTCACCGGCGGCTCGCCCGAAAGGCGGACGTGCAGGTGCCCCGGCAGGCGGACGAGCATGCGCGCGGCGAACCGCTCGATGCGGTCGACGAGGCGGAGGGGGTGGTCGAGGCCTTCGGGACGGTCGGACATGGGATGTGGATCGTCGATGTAGACGGGTCTGCGTCCGCGGGGACCCTCACCCGCTCGCCTGGGCTCGCACCCTCTCCCGCGAGCGGGAGAGGGTATAAACGGCGCAAAAACCGGCGGCGCGTTCCCGCCGATTCCCGATGTTCACGCTTGTCCTATCCCGGCGCGCCGGCCCCGGCCGACCCGAGCGGGTGAAGCCCCGCCTGGCGAGCTTTGCGAGCCTTGGGCGGGGCTTATGGCCGTTCTAGCCGCGGGCTTTAGCCCGTGGCGGCCTCCGTGGCGGCCTCCTTCGTGGCCCCCTTCGTGGCGGCCTCCGCGCCCACGCCCGGCTCCCCCGCCCGCCGCATCGCGTACTCCGCCGGCTCGAAGCGGGCGACGCGGCGGCGGAAGCGCCAGGTGAAGTCGGGCCACAGCGTGGAGTTGCGGCCCGTGGCATCCAGGTACCAGCTGCGGCACCCGCCCGACGTCCACACGGTGCCGTTCATCCGCCGGTCCAGTGTGGCCACGAACGCCTCCTGCGCCTCGGGCTTCGGCTCCACCGCGCCGATGCCGTGCATCCCCATGTGCCGCAGCGCGCCCAGCAGGTGCTCCACCTGCGCCTCGATCATGTACACCACCGAGGTGTGGCCCAGGCCGGTGTTGGGCCCCATCAGCATGAACAGGTTGGGGAACCCCGCCACCGTGGTCCCCACGTGCGCACGCGGGCTCCCCGCCCACGCCTGCGCCAGCGTGCGCCCGCCGCGGCCGTACGTGTGGCGCGCCAGCGGCGGGTCCGTGGGCTGGAACCCCGTGCCAAAGATGATGGCGTCCACCGCCCGCTCCGTCCCGTCCGCGCTGGCGATGGAGTGCGCGCGCACGTCCGCGATCCCCTCCGTCACCACCTCCACGTTGGGCTTCGTGAGCGCGGGAAGGTAGTCGTTCGAGAGGAGTACGCGCTTGCACCCCAGCGTCCAGTCGGGGGTCAGCTTCCTGCGCAGCGCGGGATCGGGGATGCTCCGGCGCAGGTGGCGCAGGGCCACGCGCTGCGCCAGCCCCATTGCCCGGGGATGGCGAAAGGCGAGCACCATGGCCTCGCGCGCCAGGTAGATGGCCCCGCGCGCCGCGCGCTGCGTCGCCGGAACCCCGCGGAACAGCCGGTGCTCCGCCGCGCGCAGGTCGCGCTGGTGGCGGGGAAGGATCCACGGCGGCGTGCGTTGATACACGTACAGCCGCTCCACCGCCGGCTGGATCTCCGGCACGAACTGGATGGCGGACGCGCCGGTGCCGATCACCGCCACCCGCTTGCCCGTCAGGTCGTACCCGTGGTCCCACTGCGCGCTGTGAAAGGCGCGGCCCTGGAATCCGCCCAGGCCCGGCAGGTCGGGGATGACGGCGTCGCTCAGCGCGCCGGCCGCCATCACCAGCACCCGCGCGGTCAGCGGGCCCCGCGTGGTTTCGATCCGCCAGCGCTGCGCCTCGTCATCCCACCGCGCCTCCGTGACCTCGTGGTGAAAGCGGACGTGGGGGAGCACGCCACCGTCGCGGGCGCAGCGCTGCAGGTACGCCTGGATCTCCGGCTGCGGCGAGAAGCTGCGGCTCCAGCCGGGGTTGGGGGCGAACGAGAACGAGTAAAGGTGCGACTGCACGTCGCAGGCGCAGCCGGGATAGGTGTTGTCGCGCCAGGTGCCGCCCACGTCGCCGGCGCGCTCCAGCACCACGAAGTCGTGCATCCCCTGCTGCTTCAGCCGGATGGCCGTTCCCAGCCCCCCGAACCCGCTGCCGATGATGGCCACCCGCACGTCGCGCCCCGCTGCTGCCACGCTTCTTTCCTCCTGACGTTCTTTCATGCATTTGCGCGGGGATTGATACACCGAACGCCGTTCGGGGGTCAAGTTGAATGGGAGTGGTTCGCTCTTCGGACTTCGTGGCTCAGGGGCGGGGGATGGGTGTGAGTTGCGGAGAGGATTCACGGCGGGCGTATGGCAAGTCACTGTCAGGACTTCGGTTACGCCCCAGGTCTATGAAGACGTCCCGTCCCGTGTGCCCGCCCCTCAATGGCTCGACTCACCAACAAGCAATGCGCCCCGCCCAGAGTTTGAATTGCGGCGAGGCGTTTGGCGGACCCGCTCAGTCCGTGCTGAAGCGGTAGACCGTCCGCGACGTGTAGCGCTCGCCGGGGCGGACGATGGAGGTGGGGAAGTCCGGCTGGTTGGGCGAATCGGGGAACTTCTGCGGCTCGAGGCAGAAGCCGCAGCGGTAGGCGTAGGGCACGCCCTCCTTGCCGGTCGCCGAGCCGTCCAGGTAGTTGCCCGAGTAGAACTGCAGCCCCGGCTCGGTGGTGAACAGCTCCAGCACCCGGCCGCTCACCGGCTCGCGCACTCGCGCCGCACGCGGCGGCGTTCCCGTGCCGCCCGCGAGCACGAAGTTGTGGTCGTAGCCGCCGGCCTGCACCAGCCGCGGGTCGCCGTCCCCGATCCGCGCGCCGATGGGGGCGGGGGCGCGAAAGTCGAACGGGGTGCCGTCCACCGGCGCCCGCTCGCCGGTGGGGATGAGCCCGGCGTCCACGGGGGTAAAGCGGTCCGCGTCCAGCTGCAGCTGGTGCCCCAGCACGTCGCGGGTCGGGTCCGCCGCCAGGTTGAAGTAGGTGTGCTGCGTCAGGCTTACCGGCGTGGCCTGGTCCGCCGCCGCCGCGTAGTCGATCACCAGCGCGCCCTCCCCCAGCCGGTAGGTCACTGAGACGTCCAGCGTCCCGGGATATCCCTGCTCCCCGTCCGGGCTGCGACGGTCCAGCCGCACGCCCACCGCGCCGTCCTCCCGGAAGGGCTCCGCGCGCCACGCCACCTTGTGGAACCCCCCTGGCCCGCCGTGCAGGTGGTTGGCGCCGTCGTTCACCGGCAGTGCGTGCTCGCGCCCGTCCAGCCGAAAGCGTCCCTCGCGGATGCGGTTGGCGTAGCGGCCGATGAGCGCGCCGAAGTAGGCCCGGTCCGCCAAGTAGTCGTCCAGCGACCCGAACCCCAGCACCACGTCGCCCAGGCGGCCGTCGCGGTCCGGCGTGCGCAGGGACAGGATGGCGCCGCCGTAGCCGCTCACCTCCATCCGCAGCCCGCACGCGCTCCGCATCGCGAACCGCTCCACCGGCGTTCCGTCCGGCAGGTGCCCGAAGAGTGACCGCTCGACGCCCGAAGGCTGCGACCCGCTGCTGATCATCGAACGTGGTGGATCAGGGAAGGTGAAAGGCCGGAATCCGCCGGCGAAGAAAAGGATGGACCGCATCGGATCGGACGCGGGCCGCCACCAATGGAACGAACCGCGAGGCGCGCCGCCAGTGAGCGGCGGCGCGCCTCGCGGATCGGTCAGGTCCCGCAGGTCTCGCCCGCGGGGACGGCGGTGCGGCGGCCGGAGGGGACGGGAAGGCCGAACGACGGCGACCCGTCCGCGTTCCAGGTGAACTTCTGCATGCGGATCACCCGGTCCCACCCCGGCGTGGCGCCCGTCTTGGCGTGGTAGACGATCCAGTCTTCCGTGCCGTCCGGCGACTGCGTGAAGCTGGCGTGCCCCACCCCGATCACCCCCTCGCCCGACTGGAACACGGGCCCGCCGCTCTTGCTCCAGCTTCCCGGCGAAAAGGGGCTGCCGCCGATGAACTTCAGCTGCCCCAGCCGGTAGTCGGGGAGCCACGACTCGCGGGTGGAGTAGATGATGTACGTCTGCCCGCCGCGCTGCAGGAACTGCGGGCCCTCCTGCAGGTCGAGCTCCGTCCCCCGCTCCCACGCCTCCAGCGGCGAGCTGATGCGCACGCGGTTTCCGCCGATGGTGTACGGGTTGGACATGGGCGCCGCGTACAGGTGCTGCGGCGTGCGGTCCGTGGCCGCGTCGTTCTCCCACCCCGACCAGACGGCCACCAGCTGCCCGTTCACGCGCCCCACCGTCAGGTCGATCGCCCAGCGGCTGGGCGCCCCGCCCGCCTGGTCGTCGCCCGTGTACAGCATCCCGCGGTCCACGTACGGGCCCATGGGGTCGTCGCCCGTGGACTCCAGCACGCCGGCGCGCTGGTGGACGAAGGGCGGCCCCGCGCGCCCCGCCGCGTAGTAGATGTACCAGCGGCCGTCGACGTGGTGCAGCTCCGGCGCCCAGACGTTGGTGCGGTTCCACCCCGTGTCGGGCGCCGCCCACACCCGCGTCCCCGCGCCGGCCACGTCGGTGAGGCGAGCGGAGCGGGAGACGTAGATGCCGTTGTCGCGCGACTGCACCATGTGGTAGGCGCCGCCCTCGCGCACCACCCAGGGGTCCGCCCCCGCCGCGACGGGGTTGACGAAGGTGCACGCTGCCGGGGGCCCCGGCGGCGGCTCGGTGGTGCCGCCCCCACCGCCGCCGGAGCACGCCGCGGCGGAAAGCGCAAAGCCCGCCAGCAGCAGGCGAAACAGTCGGTCCATCACGTCTCCCGCGGGTGTGTCGCACGAGGGCCGGCACGGAGGCCGGTTCGCGAAAAAGGGGCCCGGACGGGTTTCACCCCGCCCGGGCCGGTACACCGCCTACCAGCCTTCGTTCTGCGAAACGTTGGGGTTCAGCAGGATCTCCGTCGTCGGGATCGGCAGCACGGCGCGGTGCGGCTCGAACACGTTGAAGTCCGGGTCGTGCGTCCTGAGGATGGCGATGCGCGCCGGGTCCGTGAGCCAGCCGTGGCGCTTCAGGTACAGGAAGCGCTCGTTCTCGAGCCCCAGCTCGCGCAGCTGCTCCATCTCGATGGCCTCGCGCATCTGCGCCTGGGTCAGCGTCCCCGGGAGGGGAGCCAGGCGCGCGCGCGCCCGCACCTGGTCCACGAACGGCCTGGCGGCCGCCGGGCCGCTGGCCTCGTTCAGCGCCTCGGCGTGCAGAAGCAGGATTCCCCCCAGGCGCATCACCTTGATGTTGATGGGGTTGTCCCAGTCCTGCGCCGTCTTGTAGTGCTCGCCGAACTTTTTCCAGAAGCGGTCGCCCAGCCGGCTGGCGTAGCGGGTGGCGAAGGGCGTGCCGTACACGTCCATCCCGCCCGGGCGGTTGTAGAACAGGGTGGCGTCCAGCCGCGGGTCGGGCTGCCCGCCGGTCGTGGTCTCGGCCGCCAGCACCCCGTAGTACCAGCTGGTGGGCTCGCCGTCGCAGAAGCCCACGTCGCAGGGCCCCATCATCTTGATGACGTTCTGCCCGCGGCTGCCGGCGGCCAGCACCTCGGGCCCGCCGAACTGCACCTCGAACACCGTCTCGGCGTTGTTGTCCTGCGACTGGATGAAGTTGTCGCCGTAGTTGGGCAGCAGCGTGTAGCCGCCGCCGATGACCTCGGCGAACATCTGCGAGGCCGAGCCCCACTCGCGCTGCTGCAGGTGCGCGCGGCCCAGCAGCCCCGTGGCCGCGCCGCGGGTGGCGCGGCCCACGTCGGCGCCGCCGTACGAGGCGGGGAGCACGGCGCGGGCGGCCGTGAGGTCGCTCTCGATGAGCGCCCAGATCTCCTCCATCGTCCCCTCGGCCGGCCGGTCGGTGGGCACCGGCGGCGCGGTGACCAGCGGCACGCCGCCGTACAGGTTCACCAGGTTGAAGTACATCAGCGCCCGGATGAAGCGCGCCTCGCCCACGATGCGGTCGCGGGTGGCGGCGTTCATCTCGATGTCGGGCACGTACGCGATCACCTGGTTGGCCCGGAAGATGGCCTGGTAGTGGTGCTGCCAGATCTCGCGGTTCACCTCGAAGTCGTATCCGCCCAGCACGCTCTTGGTGAAGTTGGCCAGGTCGCCCCACGGGCTGCGGCTGTAGCCGATGTCGCTGCGCAGGTCGTAGGCGAACTGCAGCCAGCGGCCGTAGGTGCCGTTCTCCTGCAGCCCGCGGTAGGCGGCGTTCACCCCCAGCAGGGCGTCCTGCTCGTCCTGCCAGAAGGTCTCGACCGTCTGCCGGTTGGGGTCCTCGATGGTGAGGTCCGCGCACCCCGCCAGCAGCAGCGCCGCGGCAAGGACCGGGATCCCTCGGATTTTCTTCGTCATGGCTCGGTTGCCTCTGATCCCGGGTTTTACAGGTTTACGTCGATGCCCAGCGTGAACGTGCGCGGGTTGGGGTAGATGCCGCCGTCGTCGACGCCGCGCGAGATGGCGTTGGCGGAGCGGATCTCGGGGTCCCAGTTGGAGAAGCTGGTGAAGGTGTACGCGTTCTGCACGTTCACGTAGATGCGCGTGCCCTCGCCGCCCACGCCCAGCCGGTTCGTCAGGCTGCCGGGAATGCGCCACCCCAGCATCACGTTCTGGATGCGCAGGTACGAGGCGTCCTCGATCCAGCGGTCGCTGTTGGGGCGCGCGTTGTCGGCGCCCGAGGCCCCGAACACGGCGCGCGGGTCGTCGGTGTCGGTGTTCTGCGGCGTCCAGGGGTCCAGGTCCGCCCGGTAGTTGCTGTTCTCGTCCATGCGGTCGGTCCAGAACCGCACCACGTTGAACGCCTCGACCCCGTGCACGCCGCGCGCCGACATGCCGAAGGTGAAGGCCCGCCAGTCGGCGTCCAGGGTGAAGCCGGTCTCGAACTCGGGGATCGGGCTTCCCGCCACGTAGCGGTCGGCCAGGCCGATCAGGCCGTCGTCGTTCAGGTCGGCGTAGCGGATGTCGCCCGGCCTGGCGTTGGGCTGGATCAGGGTGCCGCCGCTGCTGCGGTGCGCCTGCACCTCGGCCTCGGACTGGAAGATGCCGTCCGTGCGCAGCACGAAGAAGTCGGCCAGGCCGCCCCCCACGGCCGTCCAGTTCACGCTTTCGAACCCGCCCGGCAGGGGCTGGTCGTCGCCGATCGCCACGACCTCGCTGCTGATGGTGGTGAGGTTGGCGCCCAGGTTCACGTGCAGGTCGCCGCGCCGCAGCTCCAGCTGCGTGCCGAACTCGAAGCCGCGGTTGCGGATGGTGCCCGCGTTCACGTACGGGGACCCCGACGCGCCCAGGCTCCACGGAATGGGCGCCTGCACCAGCAGCCGGTCGGACTCGCTGACGTAGTAGTCGGTGGTCACGCGCACCCGCTCGTCCAGCAGCGCCAGGTCGATGCCCACGTCCCACTGCGTCTGGTCCTGCCAGCGGATGAAGGGGTTGGCCAGCTGGGTCTGCGTCGAGCCCGAGGCCAGGCCGCCGCCGAACGGATAGGCCTGGTTGCCCACCACCGATGCCGCGAACTCGAAGTCGCGGATGTCCTGGTTGCCCAGCGAGCCGTAGCTGGCGCGCAGCTTCAGGTAGTCGGCGCCGCCCAGCACGGGAACGCCGCCGAAGAACGCTTCCTCGCTCACCACCCAGCCGGCCGAGCCCGACCAGAAGTCGGCCCACTTGTTCCCCGGGCCAAAGCGGCTGCTGCCGTCACGGCGAAAGGTGCCCGTGAGCAGGTAGCGGTCGCTGAACGAGTAGTTGGCGCGCACCAGGTAGCCGCGCAGCGCGCTGGGGATCTCGTAGCCGCGGTTGGCGAAGCTGCCGGTGCCCGCGTCGATCTCGGTGATGTCCTCGTCGCTGAAGCCGCGGCGGTACGCCTCGAGCCGCTCGAAGCGGATGGTCTGCTCCGAGACGCCCGCCACGGCGTTGAGCGCGTGCCCGCCCCGGCTGCCCTCGAAGGTCAGCAGGTTCTCGGCGAGGAGCGAGAGGAAGGTGTCGCGCCGGTCGGTGCCCTCGTTGTAGGTGGGCACCGTGTTCTGCCGGATCTGCTGCTGGCGGACGAACTGGTTCCAGTTCAGGTCGTTGTAGTCCACCCCCAGGTTGAGCCGGTAGCGAAAGCCGAACGGCAGGTTGAGCTCGCCGAACACGTTGCCCAGCACCCGGTTGCTGATGTCGCGGTTGTCCTCGCGCTCGAAGGCGCCCACCGGGTTGGTGCCGAACGAGGCCAGCGCGCCGTTGCCGCTGCCGTAGCCGTAGCCGCTGGGGTTGTCGGGGTCGTAGACGGGAATTCCCGGCTGCAGGCGCACCGCGTCGATCAGGGGAAAGCCCACCACGTTGTCGCGGGTGGAGCGGCTGACGGCGGCGTTCTGGCCGATGCGCCACCGGCTGCCGCGCATCTCGCTGTTCGCGCGAAAGCTGAAGCGCTCGAAGCCGGTGTTGATGATGGTCCCTTCCTGCTCCAGGTACCCGGCGCCCAGCAGGAAGCTGGCGTCGTCGGAGCCGCCCGACACCGAGAAGTTGTGGTCCTGGATGTTGCCGGTCTGGAAGACGGCGTCCTGCCAGTCGGTGTCGGCCGTGAGCGGCGAGTTGTCGGCCGCCAGCCCGCCGTTCACCCGCGCCATGTTGTTGATCTCGCGCCAGCGCTGCGCGCCGGCGAAGTCCATGCGCCGCGGAGCGTCCTGCACGCCGTAGTACGAGTTCACGCTGATGCGCGTCTCGCCCGCCCGGCCCCGCCTGGTGGTGATGATGATGACGCCGTTGGCGCTCTGCGCGCCGTACTGCGCGGCGGCGCTGGCGTCCTTGAGCACCTGGATGCTCTCGACGTCCTCGGGGTTCAGGTTGGGGTTCTGCCGGGTGTACATGCCGTCGACGATGTACAGCGGCGCGGTCCCCTCCACGAAGTTCTGCCCGCGGACCACCACCGAGCTTTCCTGCCCGGGCTGGCCGGTGCTCTGCACCGTCACGCCGGGAATGCGGCCGCGCAGCGCTTCTTCGATGGTGGCGACCTGCTGGTCTTCGATCTGCTCGGCGCTCACCTCGGCCACGGCGTCGCTCACCGTGGTGCGGCGCTGGGTGGTGTAGCCCACGGCCACCATGGTGTCCAGCAGCAGCGTCTGCGCGGTGAGCCGGAAGTTGGCCGTGGCGTCGCCGCCGGAGGCCACGTTCACCGTCTGGGCGGCGGAGGCCAGGCCCAGGCGCGACGCGCGCACCTGGCGGCTGCCGGCGGGCACGCCGGCCAGGGTGTAGCGGCCATCGGCGCCGGTGCGGGCCGACAGCGTGGTGCCGACCACCACCACGGTGGCGTCGGCCACGGGCGCCCCTTCGGCGCCGGTGACCGTGCCGGTAATGCGGCCGGTGCCCTGGGCCGCCAGCGGCACGGCGCCCAGGCCAAGGAGCAGGGCCAGGCACGCGGCCGCGCGAAGCAGCGCGGACATCGCCCTGGAGGTGCGTACGACAGGCGTCATCATGGACGTCCCCTCGAGTGGGAGCGGGTGATCGGGGCCGGCTGCGTTGCGCGGCACCGGGTGAAGAACGGGGTGCGCCGGGTGGCGGCGGCGGCGTGCCGCGGGGGAGACCGGCTGGGTCGCGTGGCGGTCATGGCCTGCGGAGGTGCGGCGTGAAGGCGGCGCGGCGGTGCCCTGCCGCGCGGTGTTTCCCTCGAACGGTGGAACCCGGAACGGAAAAGGGGGCCGGCGGATCGGGCTTCGCGCGCCCGTCCCCCGGATCCCGTCTAGCGCGTGTGGCGGAACCGGCGGATGCGGGCCGCCCGCATCCCGGGGACCGCCTCGACCTTCAGCTCCATCGCCCCGTGCCTCTGGGGAGCGTTCATCCGACCGCTTCGCTCGGCGCGCGGCGGACGCCCGTGCCGTCCGCGTCCGTCGCGGCCACGCGGACGCGGGCCGGCCGCTCCGCCGCCACCACGCGCAGCGGGCGGGTGGAGTCGCGCACCACCAGCTCGGCCTCCAGGTAGACCTTCTGCGGGGGAAGCGCTTCGCGCGACTCGATGTGCCGGATGAGCAGCTGCGCGGCCCGGCGCCCCATCTCGGCCTTGGGCATGCGGACGGTGGTCAGGCGCAGCGGCAGGTAGTCCAGGCACTGGATGTCGTCGAAGCCGACCACCGACACGTCGTGCGGAACGCGGATCTCCAGCTCGGCCAGCGCGCGGCACAGCCCCAGCGCCACCAGGTCGTTGTAGCAGGTCACCGCCGTGGGCCGCTCCGCCGCCGGCCGGCCGCCAAAGTACTCGAGCCCCGCCCGGTAGCCGTCCGCCAGGTGCGCCCCGGCGCGCACCACGTCCGCGTCCGTAAAGATCACGTGCGATCCGCTGCAGGCGCGCCGCACCCCGTCGATGCGCTCCTGGCTGTGCGACGAGTACTCCGGCCCCGCGAAATGGACGATACGGGTGTGCCCCTGCTCGATGAGGAACTCCACCGCCCGCTGCGACGCCTCCTCGTTGTCCACGTCGATCAGGCTGGCGGGAACGCCGCGCAGCTCCTCGAGGAGGACGAAGGGAAAGTTGCGGCGCTTGAGCTCGAACAGGTGGCTGAGGTCGGCGTCCACGTCCAGCACCGGCGTCAGGATCAGCCCGTCCACTTCCTTGCGCTGCAGCAGCTCCACCGCGCGGCGCTCCGCCTCGTGCGCGCCCTCGGAGCTCATCACCAGCAGCGTGTAGCCCGCTTCCTCGGCCGTGGCGCGGGCGCCGGTGATGACCTCGCCGTAGAACGGGTTGTCGATCTCCTTGATCACCAGCGCCAGGCTGCGCATCTGCTGGCCGGCGCCGCGGCCGTCGGGGCCGCTCTTGCGGTAGTTCAGCGATTCGATGACGGACAGCACCCGCTCGCGCGTGGACCGCTTGACCGTTCCCGTGTCGTTGAGCACCGCCGAGACGGTGGCCTTCGACACCCCCGCCAGCCGCGCAACGTCGTTGATGGTCGGCTGATTGCTCTTCATGGGGACGGGAGAACGGGGCGGGGAGCGGGGTGGATGCGGCCGCGCGAACCAGCTTTCGAACGGCGCTTGAACTGCATTGAACGGGTTCGGGTGCGTTCAGGTTAGAGGTTCAGTTCTGGCCTGTCAAGCATCATGTTCAGCCACTGTCCAAATGCGCCTTCCTCTCTTCAGCCACGTCCTCCCGATGCTCCGGACAGGGAGGTGGCGCCGTCCTGTCCCGTAACTGCAGGCCTCACACAGAGTCAGCAGAGTTGGCAGAGTTGGAATGCGGCCACCCCTCTGTGGCCTCTGTGGCCTCTGGGTGAGGCCAATCTGTTTCGAGGGGCGGGTTCGGTCGGTCGGTCACATTCGGGAACGGGAGGGATGCAGGGATGCGACGCAGAAGGTGCTTGACAGCGTGCACCCCGCAAATGTACTGTCTCTGAACCAACCTGAACCGTTTCGGATCAGTTCAGGCCCGCGGCTCTCGAAAGGCGCGGGCGGTCCGTCGGAATCCAGCCACCTACCTGCCAAAGCCACCCCATGTCGCTGCTGCCGCGGTTTCGAACCTTTCTGCGCGCGGGCGTGCTGTCCGCGCTGGTCCTCGCGCCGCTGGCCGGCTGCCGCAAGGAAAGCGGCGGCGGTGGGGCCGCCGGCGGCGACAAGGCCGCCGGTGAAGAAAAGTGGACCGTCGGCTTTTCGCAGATGGGCCACGACAACCCCTGGCGCATGGCGCAGACGGCCAGCCTGAAGGACGAGGCGGCCAAGCGCGGCTACGAGCTCGTCGTCACCGACGCGCAGGACCAGACCGCCAAGCAGGTGGCCGACGTCGAGGACCTGATCGCGCGGCGGGTGAACGTGATCCTCCTTGCCCCGCGCGAGTTCGAAGGCCTGGCGCCCGCGCTGCAGGCCGCGCGCGACGCCAACATCCCCGTGATCCTGGTGGACCGTGAGGCGGAGGGAACGCCCGGCGAGGACTTCGTCACCTTCCTGGGATCGAACTTCGTGGAGCAGGGCCGCCGCGCCGCGGAGTGGCTGGTCAAGGAGACGGGCGGCACCGCGGGGATCGTGGAGCTGACCGGCACGCCGGGCTCGTCCGTGGCGGCCGATCGCGCCAGGGGCTTTCGCGACGTGATCGCGCAGCACCCGGGGATGAAGATCCTGGCCTCGCAGACCGGCGAGTTCAGCCGGGCCAACGGGCAGCGGGTGATGCAAAACATCGCGCAGTCGCTGGGCCCGCAGATCACCGCCGTGTACGCGCACAACGACGAGATGGCCCTGGGCGCCATCCAGGCGCTGCGTGCCTCGGGCCGCACCCCGGGGACGGACGTAAAGATCGTCTCCATCGACGGCCAGCGCGCCGCCCTCGAAGCCATTCAGCGCGGCGAGCTGGGCGCCACGGTCGAGAGCAATCCGCGCTTTGGCCCCATCGCCTTCGAGACCATCGAGCAGGTGCGCAAGGGCGAGACGGTCCCGGTCAAGAAGCTGATCACCGACCGCTTCTTCGACCGCACCAACGCCGCGCAGTTCGTGGCGGAGGCGTACTGAGGCAGGATAGTGCGTGAGTGCGGAAGTGCGTGAGTGCGGGAGTGGTTTCCGCACGTCTCCACTGACGCACTCAC
>NZ_DASWNM010000049.1:0-65645 GCF_036399255.1 Longimicrobium sp. | reverse complement strand
CGGCTTCATGCCGCGGGCCCAGCCCCGTCGTTCTGCTGGCGAGGTCCTTCGGTCGGCGCGAAGGTGCAGTGTACAAACGAGGTACGGGGTGGCGCCTCCCTCAGGAAGTCAATCACGCTGGGAGGTTTGGCAACACCCTCTCAGGGCCAGACGATGCCGCAGGTGCTGTCGCAGCCCGTGCAGTTCTGGTCCATGCCGATCATGGCGTCCGTCTCGTCGGGGGTGAACGACTCCACGTTCAGGGTCTCGGGGTTGAGCTTGTCCATCGTGTTCTCCTGTGGTGCCGGGGGTTTGCCGCCGTTCGTACGCGAACGGCCGGGGCCAGGAAAGGCGCCGGCCGTCGTGCCGTGAAACCTCGTGGGTCTTATGACGAACCCACGCTCAGGCCGCCGATGCTCAGCAGGCGGTGCACTCGCTCATGCACCCGGTCCAATCGATGCCGACGACGTCCGACGACGACGCGTCGGTGGTGCTGTACGAGTCTACCATCAGGTCGTCGAGGTTCAGCACGATCTTGTCCATGGTCTTGCTCCAGTCAGGGGAAAGGCAACGGGAAAAGAACCGGCGAGGCCGCGGCCCTGTCGCAAACCCACGGGCCGGCTGTCCGGAAGCGCGGGCGCTCAGCGGCGAGGCCTCGTCCACTCAGCAGTAGTAGCCTTCGGTGAACCGGTCCTCGCAGGGGCCGATGCAGCCTGTGTGTTGGTCGCCGATCACGGACGACTCGGCGGTGGTGGCGTACGAGTCTACCATCAGGTCGTCGAGGGTCAGCACGATCTTGTCCATGGCCTTGCTCCAGTCAGTCAGGGGGAGGGTAACGGGAAAAAGAAACCGGCGCGGCGCGGCCCTGCCGGCGATCGCGGTGCAGAACCCGCCGGCTCAGCGGCGGATACCGCCTTTACATGCAGTTCGGAGCGCCGCAGTCACTCATGCACCCGGTCCACTCGTCGTTGAGCTCCGCCGGGCTGGCGGCGGCGGTGAACGAGTCTACCATCAGGTCGTCGAGGTTCAGCACGATCTTGTCCATGGTCGTCCTCCGGTCAGGGGCGTGTAACGGGCAAAAGAACCGGCGAGGCGGAGCGTGGGCGCGCGGCCAGGTCCGGGCCCTGGCGCCGGCGGCCACGCGCGGCCTCCGCGGCTTACGGGTTCTCGGGAAAGATGCCGCAGCCGCTGGGGCAGCCGGTGCACTTCATGGCGTCGGCCATCGCGTTAGGGCTGTCGGCCTCGGGCTCGAACGACTCCACGTACACGGTCTCGGGGTTGAGCCTGGACATGAGGATCTCCTTTCGGAGGTGAGGGCTTCGCCGGCCCGGCGGGGACGGCGGGGGACGATGGGTGCGCGCCTGAACGGAGAAGCGGCCCGGCGCCAGTGGCGCCGGGCCGCTCCCGGAAAATCACGCGGGCGGCTGGATGCCGCAGCCGCTCATACAGCCGGTGCACGGCCACACGGCCTCGTGCGCGACCTTGTCGGCGGCGCTGGTTTCGAAGCTCGAAACCTTCAGGTCTTCCGGATTCAGCGTGGGCTTCATGGACGGGCTCCGCGAAGGAATGTACCGATGGAAGCCGCACGGCAGGCGGCCGGGATGAAGACGATACCGCGCCCCGCCGGTATCCGCAAGTGATGTCGGGTAAGGTATACACTCGTTACAGCTACCCAACACTGCACCGAACTGCTCCACGCACGGCGGCACAGCGGAGCCGACAGCCTTTCCGCCGGCTCCGTGCGTGCCAGGATCAGCAGTATCCGGCGGTATATCCGTCGCAGTGCGGAACCTGGTCGGTCGAGACGATGGGCGCCACGCTGGCGAGATCGGGCGTGCTGACCTCGAAGGTTTCTACGTGGATCTGGTTCAGGTCGAGCGTCATCAGGGGATCTCCGGAGAAAAGGGAAAAACCCACGCGTTCGCGCGGTGGCTCGAACCTATCGAAGCCAAATCATTTTTTCAATGCTTGTCGTCAAACGGCAACCGAATAGGATCTGGAGATCGGCACTCCCGCGACGATCCGCGTCCGTGGAGATCCGTTTTCCCAAAAATCGGCCTCACGCCGGGGTCCACGGGCGGCGGAGATCCAGTCCGCCGCCAACTCCGTTGACTCCGGTATGAGGCCAATCCGTTTGCCCCCAGCCCTGCCCCGCCCGCCGCTATCCGGAGACGGCCATTGCCTCCATCGCGAGCGGGCGCGGCGCGCGGTACGCCTCGGGCGCGGTGGGGCAGAGCGGCGCCACGGTGCAGCGCTCGCAAAAGGCGCGGCGGGCCGTGCACACCGCGCGGCCGTGGTCGATGATGCGGTGGGTAAAGATCACCCGCTCCGGCATCTCCAGGACGCGCAGCAGGTCCTGCTCCACCTTCTCGGGGTCTTCCTCGCGCGTAAGCCCCAGCCGCGCCGCGATGCGCTTGACGTGCGTGTCCACGACGACGCCCTCCGCCATCCCGAAGCCCACGCCCAGCACCACGTTGGCGGTCTTGCGGCCCACGCCGGGCAGCTGCGTCAGCGCGTCAAGGTCCGCCGGCACCTCGCCGCCGTGCCGCTCCACCAGCGCGCGCCCCAGCCCGATGAGTGCCTTGGACTTGTTGCGGAAGAAGTTGAGGGTCTTCAGGTGCGCCTCCATCTCTTCCTGCGACGCCTCCGCAAAGTCCTGGGCGGTGCGAAAGCGCGCGAACAGGGCGGGCGTGGCGCGGTTCACCGCCGCGTCCGTGGTCTGCGCGCTCAGCACGGTCGCCACCACCAGCTGAAGCGGGTTCTGGTAGTCGAGGGAACAGCGGCTGTCGGGATACAGCGAGGCGAGCTCGTTCAGGATGGACGCGACGCGCTCACGCCGCGCCTTTCTGCTTTCTCTGGGCAAAAAACTCCTCCAGCGGATCAAGATCCCACGTGTTCAGCACCTGCGGCGCGGTGAGCCACGCCTTTCGGGCGACGTTGACCCCGAACGCCACGTTCCCCAGCGCGCCCGTGCTGTGCGCGTCGGGGTTGATGGGGATCAGCACCCCCTTCTGGGCGGCGTAGCGCGCGTGCTCCCAGTTGACGTCCAGGCGGTGCGGGTCGGCGTTGATCTCCACACAGGTGCCGTGCTCCGCCGCCGCGTCGATCACCGCGCGCACGTCCACCGCGTAGGCGCCGCGCTTCAGCAGCAGCCGCCCGGTGGCGTGGCCCAGCATGGTGATGTGGGGGTTGGACACGGCCCGGATCAGCCGCGCCGTCTGCTCCTTCTCCGTCAGCGCGAAGTTGCTGTGGACGGAGCCCACCACGTAGTCGAACGCGCGCAGCACGTCCGCGGGATAGTCCAGGCTGCCGTTGGCCAGGATGTCGGACTCGATTCCCTTGAACACGCGGAAGCGCTTTTTTCCCTTCCCCCCGTGCTCCGCGTTCCACGCGTCGATCTCGCGGTGCTGCCGCCGCACCGCCGCCACCGGCAGCCCGCCCGCGTACCCCGCCGACTGCGAGTGGTCGCCGATCCCCAGGTACCGCCACCCCCGCTCGCGCGCCGCCTCGGCCATCTCCGCCACCGACGCGCGCCCGTCCGAGTACGTCGTATGGCAGTGAAAGGTGCCGCGCAGGTCGTCCGTCTCCACCAGCTTTGGAAGCGTTCCCTCCGCCGCCGCCTCGACCTCGCCCCACCCCTCGCGCAGCTCGGGAGGAATAAAATCGAGGCCGAGCACTTTGTACACCCCTGCCTCATCCCTGACCGCCCGCCGCCGCTTTCCCGCATAGACGCCGTCGGCCTCCAGCCGCAGCTTTTGCGACTCGGCCCGCGCGCGGAGCTGCGCCAGGTGCTTGTCGCTCCCCGTGGCAAAGACCAGCGCCGTGGCGTACTCCTCCGGCGGTACGCAGGTAAGCGTGGCGCACAGCCCGTCGGCGAACCGCACCTCCGCGCGCGCATCCGCGTCGTCGTGGTCCGCGCGCTCCACCCCCTGCAGCGCGCGGAAGGCGGCCAGCACCGTTTCCGGATCCTCCGCCGCGGCGACCAAGTCGATGGAATCCACCACCTCCAGCCGCCGCCGCACCTGCCCGGCGCTGCTGGCCTGGACGACGCCCGGGAGACTCTCCACCAGCTCCAGCAGCGCGGAGGTGGCCTCGATGGCCTGGAACCAGCGCCGGCGGCCGCGCATGGAGCGCGCGAAGGCCACGCCTTCCAGGATCTTTTCCGCCGTCTTGGCGCCGAAGCCGGGGAGCGCCGCCAGCCGGCCGGCCGCCGCGGCTTCTTCCAGCTTGTCCAGCGAGTCGATCCCCAGCTCCTTGAACAGGGTGCGGCCGCGCTTGGCGCCCACGCCCTTGATGCGCATCACGTCGTACAGCCCCACCGGCGTCTGCTCGCGCAGCTCCTCCAGCATCCGCGAGGTGCCCGTCGACACCAGCTCGCCCAGCACGCCGGCGATCCCCTCGCCCACGCCGGGCAGGGTGCGCAGCTGGCCGGCGGCGGCCAGGGCGGTCAGGTCGGCGGCGGAGGTTTCCAGGGAGCGGGCGGCGGACTGGAAGGCCTTGGCGCGGAAGGGGTTTCCCCCCACCACCTCCAGCAGCATGGCGATCTCGCCCAGGGCCGCCGCGGCTTCGCGCGCCGTCATCCGCCGCCCAGCCGCACGCGGTGAAAGTCCAGCCGCGACAGCGGCGGGCTTCCGGGCCGGTCCGCGCTGCGCCGCTCCGGAGCCGGCGCCGTCGTCACGTCCTCGGTGTGCGTCTCGACGTACCAGAGCGCGCGGGCGATCAGCTTGAGCGCCTCCGCCGTGGTGAGGATGGAGTACAGCCCCGCCATCTCGCCGCCGGGAAGCACGTTCTCGAAGTCCATCCCCGCGTCGCGCCCCGGCTCCGTCCACACCGGGGGGATGCCGGCGCCCACTTCCGTGTCGAACGGGATCACGCTGAAGCCGGCGCGCATGCGATGGATGCCCAGCACCATCAGCGCCTGCACGTCCGTAAACGGGATGCCCAGCGGGTCGGCCCCCTGCGAGACGGTGACGAAGAAGCCGTCCACCGGCTCCGGCGGCACGTCGGTGCCGATGCTGGCCCAGAACAGGTTGGGTGGAAGCTGCAGGTACAGGCTGTCGAACGGCGCGGTGAACGCCCATCCCTCCAGTTTGGGTGCGCCTTCCACCAGGTAGCGCGCCACCGCCGGGTCCAGCACGTACAGCCGCCGCCCGAAGCGCCAGAAGTTGAAGGCGTGGTAGAAGAGTGCGCGGTACTCCTCCAGCATCTCCGGCGGCGCACCGGGGGGGATGATGTCGCGGATGGAGTCGCCGCTGGTGCCCAGGAACGAAAAGCGCTCGAGGCGCGCCGGATCTTCGCGGCGCCCTTCGGCCTCGCTCTGGATGTTGGGGAACACGCGCGACTCGAAGTCGCCGTCCATGAACGCCAGCTCGTACGGCGTCAGCCGCGCCGCCCCCGCCGCGCCCGCCGGCGGTGGTGCATCGCCCTCGCCGCCGCCGTCGCGCTCGATCGATTCGACCGGATCCGCCGGGCCGATGCCGTGCCCGTTGTCTCGCTCCTCCACCACCGCATCCCTCCTGCAATTTATCGCTCCGGCAGGCACCCGCGCGGGCGCCCCCTCCGCTCGCTTAGGCTCGCACCTCCCCCAAAACTGCTGGGGGAGGTTGGGTTGCCGCGGAAAGCGAGCCGCTACGATCACCCTCGAACTGCGCCCGCGGGGGGCCCCTCCCCCCGGCCCCTCCGCGCTCGTTCCTCGCGGAGAGGGGAGAATTCGAGGGCTCGGCGAAAGGCATCCGGCTGGCACCCGACGGGGGCCCCTCTCCCCCCGGCCCTCTCCCCCGCGGAGCGGGAGAAAGGAGAGAATTCGATCCCGCTTCGACGGGTTTTCAGGCCCGTTGGGCTGCCTGCTCTCACCCGCTACGCCGCAGGTACTTGCCCTGCCCTACCCCCGGCCTGTCCGCGAAGGCGGACTTCGTGTGGTTGTTGCAGCGAATTCATTCGCCTTTGCGGGCCTGGCCGCCGGCTCAGTGGCTCGGCGAAAGAGATCGAACTGGCGCCCGACGGGGCCCCCTCTCCCCCGGCCCCTCTCCCCCGCGGAGCGGGAGAAAGGGGAGAATTCGATCCCGCTTCGACAGGCTGTGCTCGCATCCGCCCCCCCCCCCGGAGCGCACCGGAGATTCCGTACGCGTCACCCTCCCCCGCGCAGTTTGCAAGGGAGGGCCGGGGAGGGGGGCGCCCACCATCTCGCGCCCGCCTCAGCCGAAGCGCACCGCCCCTGCCCCATCAACCAACCTCCCCCAGCAGTTTTGGGGGAGGTGCGAGCCTAAGCGAGCGGAGGGGGCGCCCCGCGGACGCAGTGCGATCCCTTTCTCCCGGCAAATTACCAGCCGCCGCCTACCCCTCCTCGACAAACCAGTCCTCCGGCTCCACCGACCACTCCAGCACCTCGGGCTCGTCTCGGCGGAACAGGCCGCGCAGCGACTCGCCGAAGCCGCGGCGGCGCACCAGGACCACGGCCGTCTCGCCCGCCCCGGCGCCGAACTCCTCCAGGTACATGAACGCCACGTCCCCCAGCGCCTCGGGCCGCGGCAGCGTCACGCGGCGGCCATCGATCTGGGCCTGCACCTCCTCCAGCCGCCCGAACTGCGCCAGGTCCAGCACCTGCTCCACGAACACGTCGCCGTCCACCTCCCACCCGCCGTCGTCGCGCGGCTCGCCGGAGCGGTAGAACAGCGGATCGAAGGCCAATCCCTCGCGGCGCTTGAAGTTCTCGTCCGCCGCGTAGTCGAAGTCCTCCAGCGCGTCCTCGCCCGCGGTCGACTCGCGGTGGTGCCGCACCTCGTGCATCACCGTCTCGTGCAGCTCGGCCTCCCAGTCGAACTCCGGATCGATGCGGGAGAGCGCCGCGAACGAGCCGTAGTACAGGTGCACGCCGGAGCGCATCTCGTCGGGCATGTCGAAGCCCAGGTCCAGCTCGCCCGTGGCGCACTCGCCAAGCGTGTAGACCTCGGGAAGCTCCGGGTGCGGCACCGCCTCTTCGGAGACGGCCACGTACTCCACCCCGCCCCGCAGCTCCGGCGGAATGGCGTCGAAGATCTGCCGCGCGCGGCGCTCGAACTGGTCGAAGGTCATCGTACGGTCGTCAGGGCGGTGCGGTGGATGAGGATGCGTGCAGCCGCGAGCGCCACGCCCACAACGATCCCCAGCCCCCATGAGTACGGGTCGCGCCACAGGACCAGCTTGAACCACGTCGTCTCCGCCGCCAGCACGAGGGCGAGCAGCAGGTACGGCGCGGACCGCGTGGTCAGCGCGGAGTAGGCAAAGAACAGCATGTGGCCGCTGAACGGGACGAACGGCCCGGCGAAGCGCACGGCCCCCAGGGCGACGGCGGCCGCATCGACCAGCAGCGCGGCGGTCCGGTCCTCCCGCATCCGCCCCAGCCGGATACGCGCCCAGACGAAAAGCGCGACGAAGAACGGCGCCACGTACAGCAGCAGAAAGCGGCGCGCCGCCCATCCATCCACCACCAGCGCCCCCGCCGCGAACCCCAGCGGCACCGCCACCGCGCACCCCCCGCACGCGCGCCGCAACGGTTCCCGGTGGCGAAGCAGCAGTCGGCGGAGCGCGTCCATGGATGATGGCTACGGTGAGATTCCGAATGATCCGTGTCGACGCAGCCCGCGGCCACGCATCGAGCCGGCGGCGGCGACATCCCGCTGTAACCTGTCCCCTACTTCCCTGCCCGAACGCGAAGGGCGCGGACCACAGACGTCCGCGCCCTTCATCCAGCGTGCACCGGCGGACGGGTCAGTCCAGGTCGTCGATGCTTTCGATGATCTTGCCCACCAAGCCGTATTCCTTGGCCGTCTGCAGGTCCAGCCAGAAGTTGCGGTGGGTGTCGTGCTCGATGCGCTCCAGCGACTGCCCCGTCTCGCGCGCGAAGATGCGGTTGATGCGTCCGCGCATGCGGATGATCTCCTGCGCCTCGATGGCGATGTCGGCCGCCGTGCCGCCCGCGCCGCCGGCCGGCTGGTGCAGCAGAAAGCGCGTGTTGGGCAGGGCGTAGCGGTCCTCGAGGGGCGCCGCCACGTAGATCAGCGCGCCGGCGCTGGCCACCCACCCCGTGCCGATCATCCGCACGCGCGGCTTGATGAAGCGGATGACGTCGTGGATGGTGTCGCCACTCTCGACGTGCCCGCCCTGCGAGTTGACGAAGATGTTGATGGGCTTGTCGCTCTCGGCCGACATGGCCAGCAGCTGGCCGATGACGTTGGAGACGAGCTGCTGGTCGATCCCGCCGCTGATGATGAGCGTCCGCGACTTGAACAGGCGGTCGCGGATGGTATCCGTCAACGCGTTGGGAGGAGTCTGGTTTGCACCCGGCTCCTTCTCGTCGTCCTCGTCGTGCTCTTCCTGGTTCCTCATCCCCGGTATCTCCCTGATGGTCTGGCGCCGCCTTTTGATCGCCGTAGGGTAGCAGTCTGCCGCCCCCGGCGAAAGGGCCGGGCCCTGGCGCGCCGGGGCGGGCACCACGCGCGCGACCCACGGCCCCGATTGGAATGTGTCGCGAAAACCAGACCGCCGCGCGTCAAAAGAAAAAGGTCTCACACAGAGTCAGCAGAGTCAACAGAGTTTTCTCGTGCCGTTTCCGCTGCGCTCACCGTCTGAAACGCTGTGGTGAGCGGAGGCATGGCGCTCTGGTCGACGAGGCACGAGCCGGCGTGGACGATCGGGAACGGGAGAGGGATGGAGTTGCGGCAGGGTGCCATGAGAAATTTTTGGGGGAGGGATGCGGATCATCCGATGTTCTCCGTAGCGCACCAGAACAGGCCGTACGCACCACCTGATGCGCGATCTTGCGAACCATCCGCCACCTCTACGTTCGAGGTGCGCGGCAGCGCCCCGGATCATCAGCCGACGCTGAAATGACATCTCCCGACACTGCTTGCAGGGGGCGGAGGGCCGGACATACGTTGCGGCGGATGTCCGGGCGCAGCGCCACGCCCCATGATGAGACCACCGTTCGCCCTTCCACGCAAACAGGACCAGACCATGACATCTCGTCTCCTTCGCTGGGCACTCGTCCTGGGCCTGGCCTTGAGTGCCGCGCCCGTTCACGGACAGGACACGGAGGAAGGTGCGCCGGAACCGGCCGATGCAGAGAGCAAAAGAAAGCTTCTCCCGTTTCCCGGCCTGCGCTACGGGGCTCCGCTTGGATTCTCGCTCTACGGCGGTGTCATGCTGGGCCGGCAGCACCCTGCCGGCTATTCCGGTCCAACGCTCATCGGGGAAGTGGGCCAGGACGGCGGGCGGGTTTCGCTGGGCTGGTCATCCGTGGGGTTTGGCACAGGGCGAGCCCAGCTCAGCTACATCCGGACGTGGGACGATCACGGCGGCGTGTGGGCGGACCAGTCGTACGTCGGGCCGGAGATTGCCGTGGGCTTCATCGCCGGAGTTACCGCCGGCTACTACTGGAGGATCAGCGACGGAGGGGGCAAGGCGAGGATGCTTGCCATCGGCTCCTTCATCGGGTTCTGAGACTGTCATTTCGAAGGAGACGCCACACCGCACCATCGGCTCGCCCGAAATCCGGCGCGCCGACTGAGAAATCTACTGTCTGCCGCTGGCGCCCTGTCGCACCGCTCCGGCGCTGGCCCTCCGCCCCTGTCGTAGCCGCGAAGCAGGCACGGGCTACCGCGTCTGCCCTCCAGTAGATCCGAGAGTAGATTCCTCGGCCCTGCAACGTCTGGTGGGAAGGCAGGCTACGGCGTGGCCGGGCCTCGGAATGACAGCGCTGGCAGATCTGACTGGATGTACAGGGTCGGATTCTTAACCCACAACCTCAGCGGCGGCGCTACTGCACGACGCCGCGGCGGAAGCGCGCCTCGGCGCTGTCGACGTAGGCGCGGTAGCCGGCGGGGTCGATGAACGGATCCACCGGGTTCCTGGCCGTGTCGCGCGCGACGAACTTGCGGTACCGCCCCCACAGGCGTGCGTGCGAGCTCACCCACACGTCGGCGGGAAGGCTGCGCAGCACGCGGAAGCTGCGCTCCAGGTCGGCCGCCTGCTCCGGGTACCGCACCGCTCCCAGCACGATCAGGCTGCAGGCGCTCACCACGTTCAGCACGCGGCCACCGTCGCGGACGGGGAACGACCACGAGGTGCAGCCGCGCGTGTGGCCGGCCGTGACGTGCGCGGTGAGCGCGATGGGACCCACGCGCACCGTGTCGCCGTCCCGGATGCGATGGTCCACGCGCGCGGGCGGGTAGCCGCTGATCCCGGTCCAGAAGAGAAGCCGCAGCGGCAAAAGGATGTCGGGATCGTCGCCGCCGGCGGCGATGGCGTCCGCGCTCGCCTCGCTGGCCCACAGCCGGGCCCCGGACGCCTTCTGCAGCTCCGCCAGCCCGCCCGCGTGGTCGCTGTGCGGCTCCGAGTTCAGGAGCACTTCGACGTCCCGGATGTCGAAGCCCAGCTTCGCGATGCTGGCCATGATCAGCGGCGGGGTGCCGGGATAGCCGCCGTCGATGAGGACGTGGCCCTGGGGCCCGGTGATCAGAAAGGCCGCGACGTCGTTGGCGCCCACGTAGTACAGGTTTCCGGCGATGCGGAACGGCTCCGCCGGCAGCTGCCCCCCGCGGTTGCTGGCCTCGCGCCACCTGCCGAAGAGCACCACGAACAGGGCGGCGGCGAGTGCCAGCGCGATCAGCCGCACGCGCCGCCAGATGAGGCGCCGAGGCGTCCGTCCCGCCGCTCCGGCGCTCTCGCTCATCTCCGCTTTCCCCGTGCCGCAGTGAGGTGCCCGGCGAGGCGGACATCCGCGAGGGGCGGATGCCCGCTGCCGTCAGACATCGCCGCGCCGGGCGGGAGCGGTGTGTCGCGGATGATCCCGATCTCCCGCCCAGGCGAACGGACTTCCGCTCCCCAGGATGCCGGGCTGATCCTGGCTTCCGCCGGAGAGCAGGGGGGCCGCGCGCTGGGCAAGCTTGAGCGAAACGCCGGCCGCCACGCCGCCGAACAGCGCCGCCCAGGGAACGTCGTCCAGCACGAGCCCCATCGGCACCATTCCATCGCCCGTAAGAACGTTCATCGCCTGGAAGAACACCGGCACGAACAGCCCCGCCAGGACCGCCCCCGCCACCCCGAAGCGCACCGCGCCCAGGTCGGACAGACGCCGCCCGCGGTACAGCACCCCGATGAAGCCGGAGAAGGCCGCCCCCGCGACGCCGCCCACGATGCCGAACCGCCCGGCGAGCAGGATTGCGTCGAGCCAGTGCGCCGACGCGGGAAGGGCGCCGGCGACCTTCAGCACGGTGAACGCCGCGAATCCCAGGGCAGACCAGCCCGCCCCCCACACCACGGCGTTCCCCACCGCGGCGCGCAGGCGCCGGATGATGTTGTCAGCGTCCATATGCCACCTCCTGAAGAGTTACCTCGATGAAGGGTGCACGGCCGTCGCGGCCGCCGCCCTGGAGTCCGCACCCGCCACGTCGCCCAGACGCTGGCGGCCGATCATCGTGCGGGAGCCGATGCCGGCGCCCACCCCGGCCACGTCCGCTCCGCCGTCGGGCAATGCCCGCTTCTCCGCCCTCCTGGCCAGCGCCAGCGAACCGGCGGCCGACACCGCGCTCAGCAGCGTGATGGTGCCGATTACGAGGGACGCCAGCAGCCACAGCGGTACGTCGGTCGTCGGCTCGCCGATGGTAAACGGAAGCACGCCCACCAGCAGGCCCGCGGCCGCGCCCCAGAGGGCGACCCGCCCAAGCGACAGCTCCTCGAGCCTGCGGCGGCGCGCCGCGACCGCCAGCACCACGGAGAAGACCACACCGCCCAGAAAGCCGGGATACGCCCCGATCGCCGGCCACATCTCGTCCGTGGACCCGTCCGGATCCACGATCAGCCCGATCAGGACGGCGACCGGCGCCCACACCAGCGCCCAGGTCAGCCCCATCCCCACCGCACCACGGATGCGTCTCAGCCACTTCTTCATCACGCCCTCTCCGACCGCCGATTCGTGTCCGGACGATTTCGCGCAGGCAACCCGACACCCGCGCCGTGAAGTACTTTACAACACAAAGAGGATGCACACAAGGGTTGGATCGTGCCACTCGTCCAACGACTGATCCTCACACAGAGTCAGCAGAGTCCACAGAGTTTTCCCGTGCCGGTTCCGCTGCTCTCATCATCATCCCGAATCCGGGAAAACAACACCTTGATGGGTACAGAGGAACAGAGTCAGACAGAGGAACCGACGCTATTGCAGCTCGCCTTCTCTGTCTGACTCTGTTCCTCTGTACGATTATCTTTTTCAGGATCTGGCATCATGATCCGGATCCAGTGAGCGCGGCCGCGAGCCCGGCACCCGCCGCCCGCCGGGGGACTCCCCTGCCCCGCGCGACGTCGGGGAACGATCCGCGGCCGAAGAACACCTTGTGCGCGGCGGCGCGGAACGGGGGAAGGCGGAGCGCCGCGACGGCCAGCTCGGCCGCGGCGGGCGAGCGCACCGCCGCCAGCACCCGGCGGATGAGAAGGCGGGTGCGGAAGCGGGCGCGCAGGGCGGCACCGTCGTACGGCGCCAGCGCGGATTCGCGGCCCGTGGCCAGGAAATCCTCCGCCACCTCCGCGGCCAGCGCCGAGAGGCGAAGGCACGGGTCCAGCCCGCCCGCCGTGAGCGGCGACACCGCGCCGGCCGCGTCGCCCGTCAGCAGCCCGCGCGCGCAGGCAATGCGCGGCAGCACCCCGCCCACGGGGATGCGTCCGCCACGCCGCTCGCTCGCCGCCGCGCCCGCCAGCCCGAAGCGCGGCGCCACGCGCGCGTGAAAGCGGCGCAGCGCCTCCGCCGGCTTGAAGCGCGAGGCGTACCCGCCCACGCCCACGTGCACCTCTTCGCCGTCGTCCACCACCCAGGCAATGTAGCCGGGCGCCACCTCGGGGTCGATCCAGCAGTGGAACGCGGGCGCGTACCCCGTCTGCACGCCGCGGAACACCTCCTCCACCCCCACGATCCACTCGCGGTTCTCGTCCAGCCCCAGCGCGGGCGCCACCCGCGACACCGCGCCGTCCGCGCCGATGACGAAGCGTGCGTGCAGCCGCTCCCGCCGCCCCGCGCGCTCCAGCGTCGCCGTGGAGCCCGTCTCGTCCGGCTGCAGCGAGGCGAGGCTGGTGGACGGCGCCCACTGCACGCCGGCGCGGAGGCACGCGTCCAGGCCGCGGCGGTAGAGCGGTCCCATGTGGCCCACGCGGTACTCGTCGTGCGGGCTCTCCAGCACCAGCGACCGCCCGCGCGGCGAGTAGAGCGCCACGCGCCGCACCGGCGGCCCCAGGCAGTCGTCCGGCAGGTCGAAGCTCTCCAGCGTCCGCCGCACGAAGATGCCGGTGGTGTGCACCGCGTGGTCCACCGCGGGCTTGCGGTCGGCCAGCATCACCCGCGCGCCCGCCTCGCCCAGGCGGCGCGCGCACTCCAGCCCCGCCAGCCCCGCGCCCACCACCAGCACGTCCACGTGCGCGCTCATCGGCGTGCGCCGGGCGAGACGCCAGCGGGATCGGTCTTCGACAGGTTACGCATGGTTGATCCAGGAGTTCGAGCCGTAAGCTTCCACACTACGAAGTACTTTACGATACAAAGCAACCTTACGCAAGGGGTCCGCTGCCGAACGGCGCTCTACTGGGGCGTGCGTCTGCGCGCGGGAGCACGCGGTCATGATGATGACGTGAAACCCCTCTCCCACGCTGTCGTGGGAGAGGGGTTCTTCGCGCCTCGTCTGCCCCGCGGCGTTTACACGCCGGCCAGCACTCCGGCGGAGGATTCGGCCTGCGCCGTCGCGGCCGCCGCCGGCGCCGCGCCGAAGACCGGCTGCAGGGTGGCGATGATGTCCGTGCTGCCGCCGCCGGCCAGGGGCACGTGCACCGTGGAGCCGCGGAACGCCACGATCGACTCGCCCTGCGGCGCCGTGTAGCTGAACGGGGTCGAGTAGTCGACGCCGCCCATGGTGCCGTACGGGCCGTAGACCGTGCCGCTCTGCGTGGTCAGCGTGATCTGCGGCACGCAGTTCCACCCGTACCAGACGCCGGTGTAGCCCGACACCGTGACGATGGAATCGCCGGCCGCCACGTTGATGGTCTGGGCGACGCCGCCGTTGCCGCCGTGCTGCGGCAGCTCGTACACAACGCCGTTCGCCCCCGTGTTGGTGGCCTGGATGGCGTCCAGCACCTCTCCCGAGCGCACCACCAGCTGCGAGATGGGCGGGTTGCCGGCCTCGGCGATGACGCTGGTGTCGTCGAAGAACGGCGACCCCGCGGTGGCGCCGAAGACCGGCTGCAGGGTGGCGATGATGTCCGTGCTGCCGCCGCCGGCCAGGGGCACGTGCACCGTGGAGCCGCGGAACGCCACGACCGACTCGCCCTGCGGCGCCGTGTAGCTGAACGGCGTCTGGGACGACGAATTGGCCATGGTGCCGAACGGACCATGTACCACGCCGCTCTGCGTGGTCAGCGTGATCTGCAGCACGCACTGCCATCCGAACCAGTTCCCCGTGTAGCCCGACACCGTGACGATGGGATCGTCGGACGCGATGCTGATGGTGCTGGCGCCGCCGCCGTTGCCGCCGTGCTGCGGCAGCTGGTATGACCCGGCATTCGCCGCTGAGCTCCCCGTGCTGGTGGCCTGGATGGCATCCAGCACCTCTCCCGCCTGCACCACCAGCTGCGAGATGGGCGGGTTGCCGGCGGCGCCCACGATGCTCGTGTCATCGAACGACTGCCCCGGAGTTCCGTTCACCAGCTGGTGCAGGATCATCTGCTGGGCCTGCTCGTACTGGAAGTTGCCGGAGTTCAGGCGCCAGGTGGTGAAGACGCTGTACTGCAGCTGGTCGGGGCAGTACGGGGCGTAGAAGGCCGCCGCCTGCTGCGCCGTCTGGTACGGAACCCCGCTGTTGGGCTCGAACTTGGCGCCGTACGCAAGCAGGTCCTGGTTCACGCCGGCGGCCAGGAACTCGCCCGGACAGGTGAAGCCGGAGTACAGCTGCAGGTTCACGAAGTCGAACGAGCTGTTGACGGTGCCGGCGTCCAGCGTGCCCACCGCGGCGGGCGAAAGCGTGAGGTAGTACTGCTTGCCCGTGGCGTTGAACGCCTGCCGGATGGCCGTGAACAGCAGCTCGAACTGCTGCGGCGTGCCGTTGTCGGAGAGCGGCGACTCCCAGTCCACGTCAAAGCCGTCCAGGCCGTAGTGCTGCAGGTACGCCACCAGGTTGTTGGCGAAGCCGGTGGCCGCCTGCTGCCATCCGCTCTCCGGGCCGGCGAAGATCTGGGTGATGTCGGTGGCGCCGTACCCCAGCATCACCTGCAGCTTGATGTTGGGATTGACCGCCCGCGCGTCCTGGATCAGCCAGTCCATGTACTGCTGGTTGGTGGATCCGTCGGGGTGCGTGCCCGACTGCAGCTGCACCGTGAAGTCAGCGCCCGTTCCGGCGGGGATGGTGGTGGCGCTGGTGGGGACGATGCCCACCCAGCAGATGCTCACCATGTCGGTGCTGTTGTACACGCCGTAATCGATCAGATTCTGATAGCAGCTGCCCGGCGTCTTGTAGCTGGTGCCCGACGGTTCGTCTTCCAGGAGGAAGATCCATGCGTTGACGTTCGGCTCGCTCATTGTGGTGTGCTCCTGAAGATGGAGGAAGAACTGTACGGCGGACGGCCCCGGACAGGGGCAACGGGCACGCCAGAATGCCGCGCAGCCGCCTCACTTTCTGCATCTGTTTGAGGTTTATGCACTTACGCGCAGCGGCGCGCGAACGCACCTGCGTCCCGGTGCAACAAGGCGGCGCCCCATTGCGTTCACGAGTTGCAATTTCTCGATACAACCCCGCTGACCCGACCTTCGCTCCCGCCTCGCCAACGCCCCGCCCTGCTCGCCGCGGCGGCGTCAACCATCGCCCGCATGCGCGAACGATACAAAAATCCCCGCCATCCGGGCGGATGCGGGGATTCCCGTGGCTGCCGGCCGGCTTCCCTCGCCGGTTCGAAAGACCTACTGTTCGTCCGTCCCTGCTTCCCTTCCCTGACGGACTGAACGCGTGCGCCTCATCCGTTTCCATCTGCCCAGCCCCGTTTCGCCGCTATGGCGGGCGCTGGCCATGGCCGCCGTGCTTCTCGCGGCACCCGTGCAGGCCCAGCGCGCGCCCGCGTGGCCCGACGCGCTGCTCCCCCGCACCCAGGCGCTGGCGCTCGTCCAGGGGCTGAACGCCGAGATCCTGGCCAGCCGCAGCGCCACCGCCACGCTGGAGAAGTGGTGCCGCGAACACGCCCTGGCCGCCGAGCCGCGGGTGGTGGCGGAGGTGCTGGGCGGCGAGCCGGTCGCGCCGTCCGCGGAACAGCGACAGCGGCTGCGCGCGGACTCCGGCGAGGTGGTGCGGTACCGCCGCGTGCGCCTTCGCTGCGGCGGCCAGGTTCTCTCGGAGGCCGAAAACTGGTACCTCCCCGGGCGGCTGACGCCGGAGATGAACCACGCGCTGGAAACGGGCGACACGCCGTTCGGGCGCGTGGTGGCGCCGCTGGAACCGTATCGCCAGACGTTCGCGGCCCGGCTCCTCTGGTCGCCGCTGCCGGAGGGGTGGGAGCGTTCTCCCCACCCCGCGCCCCCGTGCTTGAGCGCGGGCCCGCTCGCCATTCCCGACGCGCTCTTCGAGCACCGCGCGGTCCTGCTGGGCCGCGACAACCGCCCCATCGCCGAGGTCCACGAAGTGTACCAGGGCGGATTGCTGGCGTTCGCCCCACCCGGCCCCTGCTGAATCCCATCCCATCGGTCCCCCGCCCCCCCAGCAGGAACCACCGGCGGAATGCGGAGCGGCGTGGCGGACGCGGCGGACCGAATCGCCGGTTGCGAACGCTACCACTGCCGCCGGAAGAGGGATTCGGCAGCCACCTGGTTCCGGGGGATGGAGTGCCGGCGAAAGCCCACACCCCACTCCCCGTAGTCGTCACCTCGGTTTGCGAGCATCACGTCGAACTCCGTCGCAGCCCCATGCCAGGGAGCCGGCATCCCCAGCCGCAGCTTCTGGAGCGTCCAGGGCCCGCCGAACTCGCCCCTATGTGTGAAGAATGAGCGCAGGTAGGCGTCCGCGGCTGCCTCCAGCGCCTCGAGGTGAGGGAGGATGAGCTCCGCGAGCGCGCCCGCCCGCCTATCCGGCGATCCCTCATTCCCGCTGATCCGCAGCTCGATCTCGCGCTCGCCGTACGGCCAGGTGCAGGCCCAGCCGGGCAGCCGCTCCACGTAGCGCAGCCTGTCGACGGGCACGGGCAGGCGCACATCTCCGATCGATACCGAGTACATCGTTGAATCGAGCGATGGGGACGAGAAGGGGGACGAGCATCCGGCTCATCCGGGACACGCCCGGCGGGTCAGCGGTAGTCCCAGTGCACGACGGCGAAGGAATCCAGCTTGATCCGCTGGTCTCCGAAGAGCAGGGCCGTGTGCAGCCACTCCGCCTGGGCGGCGCCCAGCTCGGCCTTGGCCGTCGGCGCGCCGCGTTTGGTCTGCAGAAAGGCGAAGTCGCCGCCGCGCCAGGCGTACACGTCCCAGCACCCGGCGTAGCGCTTCTTGGCCCGCCGCGCGACCCCGGCGAGCACGACGCGTGGATCCTCGTCTTCGATGACGCGGTTCCGCTGCTCGGCGCGGGGCACGTCGTCCCAGCGGGTAAGGTACTTCCACACCTCACCCTTGGCGCTGTAGGTGTTCACCCACCGCCCGCTCCACCCCTCGCGCTCCAGCAGCCGCAGCACCGCCAGCTCGGCGAACGTGTGCTCGCCGTCCAGCTCCACCATCCCCGCCGCCTTCTTGCCGAAGTCGTCGGTGAACGGAGGGCCCTCCCAGCGCGGCAGGCGCAGGTAGACGCCGGCCACGTCCGTGATCATCCGGCCGCTGGGCATGTGCACGGGCACCTTGAGCGGCACCCGGTAGTCCGTCCGTTCGGCGTACGGCAGCAGTGCCTGCATCCAGGCAGGCGATTGGGCCTCTGACATGACCGCGGGGTCCGGGAGTGGGATGGGGAGGCTGCGGCGAACGCGACAATCTGCTCCCTTGGGGCAGCCGGCGGAAGATGGCGCGGCGGGCAGCCTCCTTCTCGCCATCCTCCCGCCTCCCTCGGCCGGCCGCGCCGGCGCCCGCGGACGCGACGCCGCGCCATCCATCCACCCTCATCCAGGACGCGTGCTCTTGCGTGCGGAGCGGCGGCGCGCCATCCATGGACGGCGGCGGACCTCTCCGCGCCATCTCACGTCGTCCAGCTCGCGGACATCCTCATCATGCGCCTCTCCCTTTCTCCGGCGCCCGTGCTCCTTCTCGCGGCGGCAGTGGCGGCGTGTGCTCCGGCCCGGGGGCCCTCGCCGCTGGAGCAGGAGGCGGCGTATGCCCGTACGCCCGGGCAGACGCTGCACTACCGCGAGGTGTCCCGGTCGTCCTCCCGCATCGGGATGGGCATGCCCGCGCCGGACGGCGAAGCCTCCCGCGCCGTGCACGACGTCCGCCTGGCCATCCGCTTCACGGACGGGGACCAGGCGCAGGTGTGGATCGAGCCGCCGCGGACCGGGAGGCCCGCCACCGAGGCGGATCCGCGGGAGCCGCCGTTCACGCTGCGCATGGGTCCACGGGGGATCGAAAGCATCGCCGCCCCGCCCGAGCTGCCGCGGACACGGCCGGGCGTGGCGGACCAGCTCCGGGACTTCTTTCCCCGGCTGCCGGGCGGTCCCCTGTCGCGCGGGCGCCAGTGGGACGAGTCCTCCACGCGGGACCTGTCGGACAAGGACTGGACGGGAACGCAGACGCGGACGGTGCACTACCGCGTGGTGGGCAGCGACGCGATCGGCGGGGAGCGGGTGATCGTGGCGGAGTACGAGCTGCTGACCCGGAGCCAGCTCCGCGGCCGCCAGACCATGCGATACGACCCGGGAATGCCGTACTATCCGCCGGCCGGGGCATCGACGTACCAGACGGAGCGGGGCCGCATCTACTTCGCCCCGCGGACGGGGCGGTTCGTCCGCCGCAGCGGGTCGGGTGTGCGGGAGCAGTCCCGGTCCGCGTACGCCACGGAGGCCGCGGTACAGGTGACCGAGTACACCATCACCTCCGAGCTCATCTCATCCGCATACCAGAAAAAGAATCATCGTACAGAGGAACAGAGTCAGACAGAGAAAACGAGCTGAAAGATCATCCTGGCTCCTCTGTCTGACTCTGTTCCTCTGTACTCCTGAAGGTGTTGTTTCCCCGGCTCCGGGATCGACACGGAGAAGACGAGATGACCGGCTTCTCCTCTCAGGAAGTCAGGCGCTCGCGTCAGGAACTCGGAAAGTCAAACACACGCTGAGGCATCCCACTGCGCCTGCTGCCATCGGCCGAAGGAAAAGCTTCAGTGGCGCAGGGCTTCAGCCAACGTGCCGCACGTCAATCGCGAGAGCGACTTGATAGTCCACCACGAACGCATCTTCGAAGATGCCGGAATGCGCAAGAAACTGCTGGAACTTCTGGTGCTCGGGATGGGAAACGTAGATATCGCGCGCGGCCGCGTTTTCGAAGGTGAACTGGTAGACGTGCGTGAAGCCCAGGTTCTTTCCTTCCGGGCTGTTGTTTACGCCGTGCTCAAAGGATCTGATGCCCGGGATCTTCCTTGTCAGGGCCGCGAGCGCATCCGTCACCTGTTGGATCTGCTCGGCGGTCGCCGCCGCCGCATACTTGAAGATCACGATGTGACGCACCTTCTTCATTGTCGCCTCCTGGATCGTGGTGGAGTGAAAAAGCAGCCTTGTTCGTACCATCCATCTTGTCGGCAGCCGGGCGAAAGGCCGGGCTGAACGCTCTCCCGCCAGAAAGAAGCCCAACGCTTCGTCCGCACCCGCGAAACACGAGCGAGTCAGGACAGCCCCAGCACCGCGCGAATCCGCTCGAGCTGCGGACACAGGAACGGGTCGCTTCGCAGCGCGGCATCCCATTCGTCGCGCTCCGCGAGCGGCAGCCAGCGCACGGCCGTGAGCTCCGCCCCTCCGTCTGTCCCGCAGGCCACCGGCTCGCCGCCCAGCAGGCGGCACGCGAAGGTCCGCCAGCGCGTATACGTGCCGTCCGGCGGGTCGGCCGGCACGTCGTCCAGCACGGCGCCCACGTCCACCATCACCCCCAGTTCCCCGCGCACCTCGCGCGCGACGGCCTGGGCGTCGCTCTCCCCCGCCTCGCGCCCGCCGCCGGGCAGCACCCAGAACGGCGGCTCGCCCGGCGGCGTGCACTGCACCAGCAGCAGCCGGCCGTCCCGGACGATGGCCGCCTGGAGCCGCGTGTCGCGTAGGGTCACGAGCGTGGGAATTTCACGATTGATTGCCGCTGACGGCTGGCTCAGCAGAGCGGAATTTGGGGACTGCGCAAGCGTGTTCCCAGGCCGCTACGGGACATCGCCGAGAAACGCAAGCACGCGTTGGGTGAACAGCGCCGCGGCGGCCGGGTCGTAGTCGTCCAGACTCCGGTCGGCGAAGAGATGCCGGCCACCCGGGTACAGGAACAGCTCCGCCGCCGGGACCGCGCCGGAAACCTCACGCGCGACGTCCACGTCGCCGAGTTCATCCTCTTCCTGGACGTGGATCTGCAGCCGGACGCCTTCCCGCCACGGTCCGAAATGCCCAGGAGGCACGCAGGCGCTGACGAGCACCGCTCCCCCTGCCCCCGTGCGCGTCTGCGCGAGGTGCTGTGCGGGCATCACCCCCAGCGAGAAGCCGACGTACATCGCTCCGGCCGGAACGTCGCCGACGGCCGCGTGGCCTCGCCCGATGATCACGTCGAAGCCGGTTGCTTCCGCGTGGTCGATCCCGGCCTGCAGGGTCTCGAAGGTCCTGCCCTCGTAGAGGTCCGGCGTGCTCACCCGGTGACCCGCCGCCCGCAGTTCATCGGCGAAGGCGAGGACACCCGGGGTGAGACCCTGGGCGTGGTGAAACACGATCACATCGGCCACTGCACCACCTCTCCGTTCGACGTGCCTGGTGCTGCGGCTACGCGCCGGTCTCGTCCGCGGGTGCATGCGGAGACGTGTCGTCCTTGCCGTGGCTGAGCCACAGTGCACCGGAAACCAGGAGCGTACCCAGCCCCAGGTACAGCAGGTCGAGCGAGGTGTTGATCTCGATCCGCAGGGCGTACTCGAAGAACTTTACCACCAGGATGAGCAGGACGACCTTGGCCAGGCGGCTCTTCAGGTCGTCCATGCTGCGGATGAGGAGCAGCCGCGCGGCGAACTCCGAGCCCTCCGCCACCTCGATGCGGCTCACGAACAGTTCGTACAGCCCCAGGGCAAAGATCAGCATGATCGCGGCGAGCAGGTATCCGTCCACCACCTCCACCACGTGCGTCACCGTCGACGAGCGCAGCGCGGCGCGCGCCTCGGGGGCAAGGTGGAAGTCTGCGTACGCACCCAGGTGGCTCACCAGCCCGATCACGTCGATGGTCGCGACGAAGAACATCGCGCCCGCGACGACCAGGCTGGCCACGACGGCCACCAGGACGATGAGGCGGCTGTTCCAGAGAAGTGCTTCGAAGCGGCGTTCGATGCTCATTTGATTCGGGGGTCCGCATGAGACGTGGGTGCGTTCGCGGCCACAAAGGTGACGGTCTCACCCGCGCTCGCAAGGGCGCGGGGTGCGGAAAGACAAAAAGGGCTCCGCAGCCCGGCCCCCCGCCATGTGGACCACGCCCCCCGGGCGGCGCCCGCCCCAGCCGCGGCACGTTGCCGGCACAGGGCCGGGAGCAACGCGGAACCCGCCCGGCTTCGCCACGGCTGCCGCAGGCCGTCCAGCGGTCGCGCCGGGGCCGTCTACTGCCTCTCGACCCATTGAAACAGCGGATCGAGCCACTCCGAACGCGGGCGGAAGAAGGCACCGTGCCCGGCTCCCGTGTCGATGCGGATCTCCCGGTGCTCGCCCGGGTCGCCCGCCTGCGCAAACAGGGGCTCGCACGAGGTCCCCAGCTCATCCGAGGCCTCGTAGATCGACAGAATCCGCCCGCGTACGTCCACGTCGTCGCGGCCCTGCACCCAGTCGCCGCAGGAGCCCAGGAACACAAACGTGACGCGCGGATCGTCGAGCAGCGCCGAGGCGATCATCGCGATGGCCCCGCCCTTGGAGAACCCCACCACCGCAATCCGCTCGGCGGGCACGCCCGCGGCCACAAGCCGGCGCACCTGGTCCGCGACATGAGCCCCGAACGCGCGGAAGTCCGTTCCACCCGGACGCTGCTCCGAGATGACCTCGGCTCCCGAGGCTGCGAGCGTGTCGAGGATCCGCGGATACTCGTAGACACCGAAGCGCTCGTCCGTGGGGCGGCGGCCCTTCTCCTCCACGATTCGCCCGTGCAGGTAGATCAGGTACCGCGCATCCGGGCGTACCTGCGCCGGCACGTCGGCCCAGATTGCGCCTGCTTGCGCCGGGACCGGCGTGGCAGCCAGCAGGAGTCCACCAGCGACGAGGAGGGCACCGAGCCACCGGGAGTGCAAGCAGCGATGAAGCATCAGGAGGCCAGGTCTGCGGGTAAATGTTGTGAAAACCACGCCGCGAACGCGATCGTCCACGATACCGCCACGGGACGTCCCGCCGTTCGCAACGATGACGTGTCCGCGTGATCGCCGCCGCGCAGCTGCTGCCCAAGTAGGCCGATTCCGAGGAAGCCCGCAAGGGGTTTGCCTCCAACGCGTCGTGCAGCAGGACCGGCGTCGCCCCGGACTTGAGAAATATGACGCAGCAGCCGTGGCGACTTCGCCACGGCTGCTGTGTTCATCCCTCGGTCACGCCGCGAGCCGCCACACCACCTCGACCGATCCGCGCTTGTAGACCGTCACGCACACCAGTTCGCCGTGCGGACCGCGCCCCTCTTCGGCCCCGCATGTGGGAGAGGGCCGACCATCGCCTCCGAACGCCCGGACCTGCCGGCGGTCCTATTCGACGCTCTTCCGGCAGTCGTCGTACCAGAGGCAGTCGCCCGAGACGTAGTCGCCCAGGCACCTGATGCCGTCCGCGGTGCGGGTCCACCTGCCGATGTGCCGGCATACCTGGGCGTCCGCGGTGCTCACTGCACCGAGCCCGATCGCCGCGAGTGCGGTGGCGCGAATCATGATTTTCCGGTTGAGCCTCATTGCATGTCCTGGTGCGAGGGTTGAGCCGGCGCGGGTGCGCCGGGCCCGGGAAGGATGATCGCGGCCAGATCGAGCGGGGTGGCCGCATGCTCGCGCCGGCGAATCCGGCCATCCGGCTCCAGCTCGAAGTAGACGATGCCGCGCGGAACGCGACCCGCGGGAAGATCTTCGTCCGCGATCCCGACCACGCGCCACCGCACCTTCTCGCGCCGCAGATAATCGCAAACCTCCCGCAAATGTGCCGCGGGCGTAACCACCGCGCGGTCCGGCGCGGGGACACCCCGCCGGGTGATGTCACGCAACAGCGCACCGGCCTCGAGACAGCTCAGGCACAGGTCGGCGGTCGCGAAGACCACCGCGTTCCGGCCCGCCACGGGAGGTGGGCCGCAGTGCGTGCCCGGCAGGTCCAGCCGTCCCATGCGGACGACCTGGGCCGAGAGTGCTTCGACCCGTTGCTGCTCCGAGGCCCGCCCGGACCGGGGCTCCGGTACGGTGTTGCCACAGGCGCTGAGAAGCAGCAGCGTGGCCGCGACGGCCGCACGGGGGCTCACCGCGGTTGCGGGTGGTAGATGACCACCTCCAGCGTGTCCGCGAAAGGATCCTTCACGCCGACGAAGTGCCCGTGGCCGGCCCCGACGAGAAGCGGGGGGTCGTCCACGCTGGCCCACGTGCCGTCGGGGCGGCGTACCGCCACGGTAGACGAGTCGCCCTGGAGGTGAGTGCCGCGCACGAACGGGACTGCCACCGTTCCGCTGGTGAACATCACCGCCGCCGCCTCGGTCCAGCTCTTTACCCACTCCGTCACCTGGCGCAGGCTCAGCATTCCGGGCGGTGGAGCGACCGGCGGCTTGTAGCCCCGCACCGCCACGTGCGCGACCCGGTAGGTGCCGGTCCGCGTGTCGAGCGTCCAGAGCGAATCGGCCGTGGAAAGGGCGACGTACGCGGAATCGCCATCCGCGCTGAGTGAAAAAACGGCGCGGCGCATGCCGTCCAGCACGCCTGGATCACGTATTCCGGCGGGCGCATGGTGGCGTATGGGCAGGAATCCGCGGATCACGCGCCCGTCCCGGTCCAGCCGGAAAAGCGTGTTGGAGTCCGTCTCGGTACGGATGGCGGATACCAGGTACGTTCCGCCGCGTTCGGGTTCGATGTCCGTCACCCGCATCAGGTGGCGCAGCCGTACCTCGCGGTCCAGGCTTCCATCGGGGTGAAAGACGGAGATGCGGTTCTGGCGAACGTCCAGGACGTGAATGCGCCCGTCTGGCCCAAAGCGCGGTGACAGCGGAATCTGGAACTCGCCGGGGCCGTACCCCTTGCGGCCCAGGACCTTCAGCAGGCGGCCGTCGGCCGAGAAGAGGTGGGCGGACGCATCGGCCCCGTCGGTCACCACGAGCTTGCCATCGGCCGCGATGTCCACGCCGGACAGGCGTACAATGGGCGACGATGCCGGGGTCTGCAGAACGAGGGTCCGAACGGGCTGCAGCACCTCGGAGAACGACGCGGCCGGGGCGAGCGGAACGCTCGTCCGGGAACGTGACGCGTCACATGAAACGAGGGCTGCCGCCGAGATCAGGGCGGCAAGCGAGGCAAACGCCTGGAACCGCTGCATGGGAGATCCGCTTGCGGAGATTCAACGCGTGCGTTTCAGGCCATTGTAAACCCCCTCCGGCAATGGCGCAAGGAATGTCTCTCCTGGTGCGGAAATCGTGGATTCCGCCTGGCAACGCGCAGCGGCTACGGAAGACTTTCACCACGGCTGCCGCGTTCATCTCGGTCAGAGCGCGAGCCGCCGCACCACCTCGACCGCGCCGCGCCTGTACACCAGCTGAGGCGCGGGCCACCTTATCAAGGCGGCGAAATGGAAGGGCGCGGAGGGAGACATTCTCCCCCGCCCCTTCGCGCATCTGCTGGCCTCGCGCAGGATCACCGCGCCGGGAGCGTGCAGTCCTTCCGCAGCCCCAGCGCATCGGCGATGGCGGACCAGGAGAAGGCGGCGACGTTGCCGTCGTCGTGCACGGCGTAGAAGGCGCCGGCGGGGAACGGGCCGAAGCCCACCTGCGTGAGCGCCACGCCGTCCGTGTTGCGCACCGTGGGGCCGCGGAACGAGCCGCGTTGCGCCAGCGTGCGGCGGTCGAACACGTGGAAGGTGTTGGCCTCGTGGCTCTGGTCCGTCGCGATCCAGTAGCCGTCCCGCGCGCCGCAGGCGTACAGCGCGATCCCCTCCGCCTGCGAGGGAAAGAACGCGGGCGGGATCACCGGGCCCGCAAAGCGCCCGGCCAGCGTGTACACCTTGAGCGCCGACTCGCCCGGGTTCTCCTCCGCCACGATCAGCCGGCCGTTCGCCGGGTCCGCGGCGATGGACTCCACCACGCGGAGCGTCCCCGCGCCGCCCGTGGCGCCGAACGCGCGCACGGGCTCCGCGCGCAGGCCGCCGTCCGCCAGCGTCACGCGGTACTGGCGCACGCGGCGCCCCAGCTCGGCGTCGGGTGGAATGCTCTCGTCCGCCTGCTCGTAGTGGTCCGTCACCCAGGTGGTGTATGCGCCCGCCCCGTCCGGCACCACGGCGATGCCGTAGGGCAGCGCCAGGTCGTCCGCGCCGTACGTCCCCACGGGGTCGAAGCCGGGAAGGCGAAACACCTGCACGCGGTGGTTGTCGCGCTCCACCACGAACGCCAGGTCGTCGACGACGGCGATGCCGTTGGGCCGCTCCATCTGCCCCAGACCCGTCCCCGGCCCGCTGCGCGGCGCAGCGTGCGCCCCGTGGCCGCGTCGCTGATCACGATCATGTCGCCCGTCTTGGCCGTGGAGAGCAGCCAGTGCTGGCCATCCGGACCGTGCCACACCGCGGGCGAGTCGATGTTGTCCAGCGTGTCGCGCGGCATCGTGAACGCCTCCGCCACCGTCACCGGCGCGGAGACGGGCACCGTGGCGGGGCGCATCGCCGGCGCGCATCCCGTCATCCATCCCCCCAGCGCCGCCGCGCAAAATCCCGACGCCGCGCGGCGCATCCGCATCCCGTTCCCTCGCCCGGTCTCGATCCGCATCGTCATCGCGCGCCTCCCCGGGACACGCGGAAGCCCAGGCGGCCCCAGCTGCGGTAGTATTTCTGCTGGATGGGCCGTTCGCGCGTGCCCTGGTTCAGGAATCCCCTGCGCTCGCGCCCGTATGTCATTTCGAAGGAGGCGCCACACCGCATTGTCGGCTCGCACGAAGTCCTGCGCGCGGACTGAGAAATCTACTGTCTGCTGCTGGTGCCCCATCGTACCGCCCCGGCACTGGCCCTGTCCGCCCGTGTCGTAGCCGCGAGTTCAGCACGGGCTACCGCGTCTGCCCTCCAGCAATCCGACAGCAGATTCCTCGGCCCTGCAGCCTCTGGTGTGAAAGCAGGCTACAGCATGGCCGGGCCTCGGAATGACAGTGCTGAGTCCGGTCCAAGAAGTCGCCCATGCCGCTTGATCCACACAGGTGTGGAGAAGTCGACTTCGGAGGATGCGCTCAGACGCACGATCTCGACGCGGGGATACTGCGGAGGACCCCCAAATCCGCGGCATCCGCCGCCGCTCCGGACTTTTTAGACCGGACTCAGTGCTGGTAGATCTGCCTGGATGTGCAGCGTCGGATTCTTGAACACACGATCACGGGGAGCTGCGCGGCTCCGCGGGGATTGCGGTGGGATGATCCAGTGCCCGCATGGCGGGGAGGTGCGCGGGCGGCATGAGCAGCCGCTGGATGATCGAGCGCAATCCGGCGCGGACCAGGACGGGATCGAATCGGACCAGGGGCGCAGCCACGCCGCACGCTTCAGCCGCGGCAGGCCCCGCACACCGCGGGATCGGCGCGGAGAGATCAGGCCATCGGCAGGGTCAGCGTGAACGTGCTCCCCGTGCCCGGCGAGCTCTCGACGGTCAGGTCACCCGCCATGCGAACGGCCAGGTCGCGGCTGATGGCCAGCCCCAGCCCCGTTCCTTCGTGGGGGCGTGACAGGTCGCTGCGCACCTGCACGAACGGATCGAAGATCAGGTCCAGCTTGTCCGGCGGAATCCCCATCCCCGTGTCGCGGATCTGGATGCGGGCGCGGTCGCCGTCGCGCGCGCACGAGATCTCGATCCGGCCGCCCGCATCGGTGAACTTCACGGCGTTGGACGCAAGGTTCACCAGGACCTGGCGCAGCTTCTCCGCATCCGCGCGCACCACGAGCGCGGGCGGCGCGGAGTGAACGACGAGCGTCAGCCCCTTGCTGCGCGCCTGCGGCATCACCAGCAGCTCCGCCGCGGAAAGCGCCTCCTGCACGGGGACGTCGGCGACGTCGAAGACGACGGTGCCGGTCTCGAGCTTTGCGTAGTTCAGCACCTCGTTGATCAGCCCCAGCAGGTGGCGCTGGCTCAGCTGGATCCTCCGCAGGTCGTCCAGCTGCGCGCGGGTCACGGGCCCTCGAATGCCCATCTCCATGAGCTCCGCGTAGCCGCCGATGGCGTTGAGCGGGGTCCGCAGCTCGTGGCTCATCACCGCCAGGAACTCGCTCTTGGCGCGGTTCGCCGCCTCTGCCTCGTCCCGGGCCCGCTCCACCTCACGCCTCGCCAGCACCTGCTCGGTCACGTCGGCGCCGTGCGCGATGACCCCGGACCACGTCCCGTCCACCTCCATGAGCGGAAGGTAGGTAAGGTCGATGAACCGCTCCACCAGCGCGGCGCCCGCCTGGCGTTCCACGAGCAGCGGGACCTCCCGGCCCACGGAAGGCTCGCCCGTCGCCAGCACGTGGTCGAGCACCCCGCCGAACCCCTGGTCGCGCACCTCGGGAAGGGCTTCGAACAGGGGCTTGCCCAGCAGCTCCCGGTGGCCCACGAGCTGGTAGTAGGCGTCGTTCACCAGCTCGAAGACGTGCTCCGGCCCGCGCAGCACGGCGATGAACGTGGGCGCCTGGCGAAACACGTCCTCCAGCCGTGCCCGCTCCACCTGAAGCTCGCCCAGGAGCGTCTCGCGCTCCCGTTCCATGGCGCGCCGGGCGCTGATGTCGGTAGACAGCATGGCGATGCGCCGGTCCCCGGGCGCGCCGACCCGGAACGCAAAGACGTCGAACCACCGGCCCAGCCCCGCGACGGGGAATTCGAACCGCGCGGGCTCCCCCGTGGCCACGACCCTGCCCGCCGTCTCCACCCAGTGGTCCTCCAGCTGGGGCACCACCTCGCGCGCCGTACGTCCGACCGGGTCCGGAAGGCCGGTGTGCTCCGCGAGGGCGGGGTTCGCCTCCAGGTACCGGTAGTCCACCGCGCGGCCGTCCGCGTCGTACAGCACCTCGGCGATGAAGAACCCCTCGTCGATGCTCTCGAAGAGCGACCGGTACTTCGCCTCGCTCTCGAGCAGGGCCTCGGTCTGCATCTCGAGCTCCGCCGCCTGCTCCTGGAGCATCTCGTTGGCCCGGGTCAGCGCGGCGCGCTCCCGGGTCAGCTCGGCGACGGCGTCCAGCGCCATCCCGCGTGCCCGCTCGCTGTCGGCGTGCTCGCCGGTAAGCTGTTCCAGCGACGCCTGCAGCCGCACCTGCTCCGTGACGTCCTCCACGCGCTGGATGACGTGCGTCACGCGGCCGGAGCCGGGGTCCAGGACCGGCGTATGAATGGGGCTCCAGTGGTGCTCTTCGAACGTGCCGTCGGGGAGCGGGACCGGGTAGTGCTGCACGGGCATGGGGTCCGGCGCGCGGGTCGCGATGGCACGCTCGATCGAGGCACGGACGTTCTGCTCGCCCGTCGCGTCCGGCTGCTCGGGCGGATCGGGAAACGCCTCGAAGATGCCGCGGCCCACGATTCCCCGCGGTCCGTCGCGGGTGGACCGCGTGGCGCGCAGGTACGCGTCGCTCGCGGCAACGATGGTGTAGCGCGGCGCATCGGCGCGCAGGATCAGGAAGAGCCCCGGAAGGGCCGAGATCAGGCTATGGGACGGGAGGATGTCACCGGGCCGGGCCGTGCCTTCATCCACGGGGGGCTTGTCCATGCGAGAGGCTATCGGGTCCCGGAACCAGGGGGTGCCGCCGGCGCGGCGCGCACGTCATCCTTCGCAATTCCGCAGCCGCGTTCCCCCGTGGACGACCTTCAGGATGATCCGCATCCGGCCAGGGCGGCGGCGGAACGCGCGCCGGGCAGCCGGGCCCGCGTCACGCGCCCGCGAGCCGCGCGGCCCGGGAGGGCCCTGCCTGCAGGTGATCCAGGGCCCGTATGGCGGGAAGGTGCGCGGACGGCATCAGCAGCCGCTGGATGATCGAGCGCAACCCGGCGCGGACCAGGACAGGGTAGAGGCGAACCAGAGGGCGCAGCCACGCCGCACGCTCCAGCCGCAGCAGGACGCGCACGTGCTCCGGCGTCAGGATGGACTGCAGCCACAAAAGGAGGTGATAGCGCCAGGGCCCAAGGTGCTTGCGGTACTGGTCGTACAGCGCGCCGGTGCCCCCGCCGTGCACCAGGTCGCGGCGCAGGTGGCGCTCGCGATCGATGCTCCACTCGGCGTACGTCGGCGGGAGGTCGGGAATCCCCAGGCCGGTGCCCACCCGGCGGAAGACGTCGTACAGCTCGTGCCGCTCGTCTGGCGTCAGCGGCCGCGCGAACGTCTCGTGGGCTCGCTCGGAGTAGTCGATGAGCATGTAGAGCACGTCGCGGTGGGCCCAGTCCGGGATCTGCTCGCCGCGCTCGCGCTCGACCGCCTGGTGCACCGCGCGGATGCGCGCCAGCGTGCGCGCGGCCGTCGCCGCATCGGCAAAGACGATCCCCTGCGCATAGCCCGCCGTGGAGAACAGCCGGCCGATGGGATCGGCGGGCAACTTTCCGGTAAAGAACAGCCAGTCGACCGCGCGATTGAGCGCGAACTCGGCGGCGGAGCCGGCAAAGACCAGGAGCACCATGTCTCCGTCTCCCCAGATCCTCCGCACGATGGAACCTCGATCCACGAAATCAGCCACTGCACCCCCGCTTGCCAGCACGTCCAGAAGGAAAACACCGCGGCACCACCCTGATGAACCGAGAGATCGTCCGCATGCATACGCTCACCGTATTGGCCCCTGCGTCCCGTTGATCGAGCCGGAGGGTTCGGCCTGTGCACCGCTACCTTGTCGCCGCGACTGGCCGATTCCCAACCTCCGGCGGGCGCTTCGCAATCCGCGCGGGCACAGCCGCGCACCGAGCTTGTCGATGATCTCGATGCTCGTTACTATCCAAATACGTCTTAAAAAGATAATCACAGGCAACCCGCTCCAGGAGAGTACCATGAAGCTCCACATCGAAGACCTGCAGGTGAGCTCGTTCGCCCCCGAGGCCAACGGGGGAGACGTGCACGCATTGTCCAGGACGTACAATTACTACTCGATGTGCGGCGTCGAGTGCGCGTCGTATGACGGCCGGATCTGCGTAACCAGGGAGTTCGGAGGAGGCGACACCTGCGAGTCGGGCCCGTACTACTACTGCTGATTCGCGGCGGCGATCGCCGGTAGCTCCATCCCCGCTGACCCGGGTGCGCTCCACAGAGCACGCCCGGCGTCGGCCTTCCGCGCACCCGAAACCGCGATCCGCCGTACAACCGCTCTCACAACCCCTCCTGTTCCTGTTCGCCTGTGTGACGCATCGCCCGGAAGATCGCTGTCATTCTGAGGGAAGCGCCCACCCCTGGCTCTCGGGAAAGCCGCGGAGCCTGTTGGCGCGACCGAAGAATCTCCGTCGGGAACGGGCGGCCCTTCGCGCCGAAGCCAGACGCAGCCGGCGGGATCGTCCGCCTATCCGGCAGATTCTTTCGTCAGCGCACCGGCGATGGCGCAATCGGAAAGGGCGCGCGCCTCGCTCAACGTGAAATCGTCCGCTCGGATTCGGCCCGCGGACCCTCCGCGGTGCCACTGCCGGCTTCCAGCTCCTGGATGGCCCGCGCGCAGGGCCACAGCACCGCGGCACCCCCAACCCCGAATGCGCAGTCGATCAGCCGCCAGTACAGCGGAATCTCCCGCACCGCGCCGGCGATGAGGGCCAGCGGAATGACCCCGGCGCACGCGATCAGGCCAAACGTGACCACCCAGCGGTTCCGCACGGGATCGCGCAGCGGGCCCACGAAGGCCACGGCGATCACCAGGTGGGCAAAGGCAAGCCAGTCGTACCCGTAGGCCAGGAACGGATACTGGGCGTTCGTCGCGATCAGCGCGTCCCGCACGATGACCAGCCACCGCAGCACGCCGGTGACCTCCTCCGGCCGCGTATCGGGACCGGCGCCGAGCGCGCCGGTCAGCCACCGGATCTCCGTCTCCAGCGGAAAGGCCGTCACGCCGCTGACGACCAGCCCCGCGATGAACAGCAGGAGCAGCAGGCGCACTCGCCGGTGGAGCTGTTCCGTTCTCGTCATCTTGTCTCCTGTCCGCATTGCATCGATCGCCTCCAGGGCCAGCCGGTGATCGCGCGCCGGCCGAATAATCCGCGCATCGTCGCATCGGCCACGCCGGGTCTGGCGCGAGCGGCCCACCCGTTTCCGAAGGAGATTCTTCGGTCGGCGCAAAGAGCCGCGGCGCATTGCGGACGGCCCGGGGCGGCGCCTCTCTCAGAATGACAGCGAGGGGCCACGGATCGGCGATCAATCCGAGCCGCGGCGCGTTCCGGACGGGCTGGGGCGGCGCCTTCCTCAGAATGACAGCGAGCGTCCGCGGATCCGGGATCAGTTCTCAATCTCCACCTCCTCCACGTTGTCGAACCGCTCCAGGTCGATCAGCAGCAGATCCGGTCGATGCCGGCATCGGACGCTTCCTGGGCACCGTCACCGTGATGGTCTGCGCGCCGGAGCGGATGCGGTGGCTGCGCAGGTACAGCGTCTCGCCAGAGTCCGGGCCTGCGTACCACTGAGGGCATCACATGGAGGGCAGAGAATGGCCAATGAGGGTTGACTTGGCGACGTAATCGGACATTTTGTCAATCGCCGTTCTATTTCACCATTCATCAGAGAGAGGCCCGCCATGAGAAAGCTGTCGCTGTCGCTCGAATCGCTCACCGTCGAGTCGTTTGCCACCGACGCCGAAAACGGGCCGCGTGGCACCGTCGAGGGGCGCTCCGGCACCACCTACGCCGACGAAAGCTGCAACGGAACCTGCAACCACACCTGTTATCCAGCCAGCTGCATGTCGTGCCAGTTTACCTGCGACGCAACCTGCGGCAGTTGCGGCCCAAGCTGCGCGTTCACCTGCGGGGGAAACACCTGCCAGGGCACGTGCGATTACGCCACGTGTGCCCAGCCGGAAACCTGCTGGATGAACATCTGCTGAACGGCACGATCTCCCGGCGCACAGGGCCCCGCGATGGGATTTCCCGGGGCCCTGTCGTCGGGGCCGCGGGCGCGAAGAAGACACTCCTCCGCGTCCATGCGCCCGCGCCCCGCCCTCACTCCTCGATCTCCACCTCTTCCACGTTGTCGAACCGCTCCAGGTCGATCAGCAGCAGATACGGGTCGATGCCGGCGTCGGAGGGCTTCTTTGGCACCGTCACCGTGATCGTCTGCGGGCCGGAGCGGATGCGGTGGCTGCGCAGGTACAGCGTCTCGCCGAAGTCCGCGCCCTGCGTGGTGGGGGCAAAGACGCCCACCGGGATCCACTCGTCCATCGGCACCTCCGCCTCCTTTCCAGCCGGGTCCACCGTCACCTTGCGCGCCCTGATGCGCAGCGTCACCCGCCAGGCGCCGCCCGCGACCTGTTGCGCCGACGCCCGCTCCGTCTCCAGCTCCCAGAAGGTGTTTGCCGCGAACAGGTCGCGCAGCAGGTACCGCAGCGAGTCCGGCGTCACTGCCCCCAGCTCGCGATACAGGTCCATCGACGTGGCCCCGGGGAGGTCCGCGGTACGGTGCGGCTCGATCACGCGCCGCCACGCCAGGTTCACCCGCGCCTCGCCCACGTACTCGCGCATGGCGAACAGCGCGAAGGGGCCCTTGCGGTAGGCGGCGTACGGGTCCAGCGCGCGGAGCAACGGCACGGACTGGCGGATGGGCGGGATGGGCCCGGGCTGGCGGAAGAACCGCCGCAGCCGCTCCAGGTGCTCCCGCCCGTAGGTCCGTTCCACCACCCCCATGGCGGCGTACCACGCAAAGCTCTCGGAGAGCAGCGGGGCGCCCTCGGCAAAGGCGTGGGGCACCTGCCACTGGTGCGCCATCTCGTGCGCGATGACCGCGAACGGAAAGTCCAGCCCCCGCGGGTCGTCCGCGGGATTGAAGCGGGAAAAGCCTTCCGTGTAGTCGATGGTGGTCGCCTCGGCGTGCGCGCCCATCCCGCGCCCGGGGTTCTCGACCAGCCGGATGACGGGGCCGTGCGGATAGGGGCCGAACGCGCGGGTGTTGTAGTCCAGCGACGCGCGCACGCCGCGGAGCATGCGGTCCAGGTTGGCGGCGTGCGCCGGGTGGTGGTAGACCTCGATCGTCACGGGCTCGCCGCCGCCCGCCGGCGGGGTCCAGCGCTCCTGGTGCACCGCGTAGCGGGCGGAGAAGAAGGAGTACGACCCGATCCGGGCGTCGGTCGCGTAGTGAAAGTAGCGGCGCCCGCCTTCCGTCCACGTGCGGCGCAGCGTTCCCGGCGCCACGGCCACCTGGTCCGCGTCCGTGCCCAGCACCGCCTCGAACGCCACGCGCTCGCGGGTGGACGTCGATTCGCGGATCACGTCCTGACCCCCTTCCGCGTCCGCCAGCGTGGGGATGACGGGGCGCGCGGCCAGACCGTGCGCCCGCCGCTCGGCCGGCTTCAGCAGCTCGCGCGCGGCCTGGTAGCCGATCTCGGGGAGCACGTCCTGGCTGCGGAAGTAGGTGCTGGCCTCCGTCACCGACAGCACCGGGTCGTAGGCACCGTTCCGGAACCCGCGCGGCGCGTAGTCTACCGCGAAGCCGAGCCGGACCGAGTCGCCGGGCTGCAGCGGCGCCGCCAGCACGTACACGTGGTGCCACAGGCCGTCCTCCGCGTTCACGCGCCGGGCCGGCCGGCTGAAGGTGATGGACCCGGTGCGGACGCTGGGGGCGGGGGCCAGGTGGATGGTGTCGATGGGCGCCGCGGTGTTGTTCACCAGGCGATAGGTGCCGCGGATCTCCGCCGCCCGCCGCCGCGGATGGATCTCGATTCGCAGGCTGGCCCCCGCCAGGCGGGGCTGCGGGACGTTGGCGTACCGCCCGTAGCGGCGCTCGTACTCGGCGCGCACCTCCAGCACGCCGGAGGCGCTGCGGTACGTGTTGAGGACGTTGGTGTTGTAGAAGATGAACCCGCCCAACCCCAGGACGAGCCCCGCCGCCCCCGCGGCGGCCACGGCCGTGGGACGGGTGAACCGGCCGCGCGCCAGCCGCAGCCGCACCCGCGCACCGCGCTCCAGCCCCCGCACCCACAGCAGCCGGGCCGCCACCGCCAGCAGCAGCGCCCACGCGGCCCAGTAGGCCATGAACCACCGCCACGGCCCCAGCGACGGGCCAAAGCCGCGCATGTCCGTGTAGTACCAGTCCGGTCCGGACCCGTAGACCAGCAGGTTGTGGCCGATCCCCAGCCGCGCGGCAAAGAGGATGAACGCGTAGACGATGAGCGCCAGGAAGTGGCCCACGTACTTCTGGCTGACCAGCCCCTGCACCACCAGGGCGAGCAGGGCAAAGAGCAGGTACTGGGGAAGCTGAAGCCCGAAGAGCACCTGCAGGTACAGGCCAACCTCGAAGCGGCCGTACCCCATCTTCATCTGGATCACCATCCCGACCGCCATCTGCACGGCCATCCACACGGCCAGCACCCCGCCCAGCCCCAGGAACTTGCCCGCGAAGGGGACCCACTCCGGCACCGGCGCCGCGTCGGTAATCTCGCCCAGGCCGGCCTCCCGCTCGCGCCACACCAGCTCACCCGCCCACAGCAGCGTGAGCATGGGGATGATCACCCAGACGGTGATGGGATCCGTCAGCGGCGCCGTGAGGAACGAGAGGACGTACTCCGTGCGGGGAAGGAGCGGCGTGCCCTGGTCCTGCATGTGCTCGGGCAGCACCATCACCGCAATCAGGGCGATGGGGATCGTCACCACCAGCCCGCCGCGGCTCCTGGCGATCACGCGGAACGACGTCCACGCGATGTCCAGCGTCTGGCGCGCGCGCGTCGCCCAGCCAAAGGTCTGCCGGACGTGCGGGACGGAGATGGGGCTGGTGGCGATGCTCCCGGGCGTGGGCGCGTGCGCGTCCCGCCGCCGCGCGATGCGGCTCCACAGCGGGCGGACCGTCAGGTGCTCGAAGCGAAAGCGGGCCCAGGTGAGCGCCAGCGCCCCCAGCGCCACGCCGAACCACAGCAGCCGGCTGTGGAGCAGCGTGCCCTCCAGGGCGATCAGGCGCGTGTTCTTTTCCGCCGGCGTCCACCCCAGCACCAGGTCCGAGGTGACGAACAGGTGGGCAAAGGCATCCAGCAGCACCGCCAGCTGCTGGCTTTCCAGGAAGTACATCACCGCGAAGATCCCGCCGTACACCACGGCGAACAGCATCACGCTGCCCACGTAGCTGGCGATGGCGCGGCGGCCCAGCGTGGCCCACGCGAACTGCACCGCCGTGCCCAGAAAGGCGTTGGGGAGCGCCAGAAAGCCGTAGGCCGCCAGGTAGCCGGCCGGCCGGAACGGACCGACCGTCGCGGCGTCCACGCCGGACCCATAGACGGCCAGCACCACGCCCAGGGGCACCGCCAGCAGGATCAGCGCGTTCAGCGCCAGGGCGGCCAGAAAGCGCCCGCCCAGGTACTCGGTCCGGGTGACGGGCGCCGTGTAGCTGAGGGGGTGCATCCCCGTCTCCACGTCGCGCGCGGCCACCTCGCCGGCGACGCCCGCGGCCACCAGCAGCCAGAACAGGCTGCAGAACACCGTGACGACCGCGATGATGAAGGGCGAGTTCAGAAAGAAGTCGGCGTACAGCGCGTCGGAAACGACGTTCTGGCGGACGAACAGGAAGGCGACGACGGCCAGGGCGGCGAAGGGCAGCCAGGTGGAAAGGCGGCGTACCTGGTAGGCGAACTCGAAGCGAAAGATGCCCAGGAGCTTCATGCCGCCGCCTCCGTGGGCGCGCGGCGCCGGCCGATGTGCCCGGCCATGGTGCTGAAGTAGACGTCCTCGAGGTCCGGCTCGGCGGGCTCCCAGCCGGGGGCGGGCGCCGTGCCGCCGTAGACGTGCACCACCGTCTTTCCGCCGAGCATCTTGGTCGAGATCACCGCGTGCGTCCGCTCCACCTCGGCCAGCGCGCCCTTCTCGATCACCCGGCGCCAGATCCGTCCGCGCATCTCGTCGATGGCGCCCAGCGGCTCGGCCTCCAGCAGGATCTCGCCCCGGTCGATGATCGCCATCCGCGTGCACAGTTCGCTGACGTCCTCCACGATGTGCGTGGAAAGGATCACCGCGCTGTTCTCGCCCAGCTCGCTCAGCAGGTTCAGGAACCGCACGCGCTCGGCCGGGTCCAGCCCCGCCGTCGGCTCGTCGACGATCAGCAGCTTTGGGTTGCCCAGCAGCGCCACCGCCACCCCGAACCGCTGCCGCATTCCGCCCGAGTAGCCGCCCAGCTTCTGCCTGCGCACCTCCCACAGGTTGGTCTGCCGCAGCAGCGCCTCCACCACCTCCCTTCGCGCCCGCCGCTCGGCGATGCCCTTGAGCAGCGCGAAGTGCCCCAGCAGCTCCTCCGCGCTCACTTTGGGATAGACGCCGAACTCCTGCGGCAGGTAGCCCAGCGTCTTTCGCACCTCGTCCTTCTGCTTTACGACGTCGATACCGCCCAGGTGGATGGTGCCGGCGTCCGGCTCCTGCAGCGTGGCCAGGATGCGCATCAGCGTGGACTTCCCCGCCCCGTTGGGACCCAGCAGGCCGTACATCCCCGCGGGGATCGTAAGGGTCACGTCCTTCAGCGCCTGCACGCCGTTGGGATAGCGCTTGGATACGTCGCGGATGTGAAGCTCCATAACCGTTTTCCTGATCGTCCGAGAGGCGGCGAGACGAGGGCAGCGAGAAAAATCTCTCGTCTGAAAGTACTTTACAATATAAAGCGGCGCATCGCAAGGGTGGTCTCCACCACCGCGCCCGCTCTGCTCCGGCAAGGCTCCGCGGTGAATCCCTGGATCAACTGGCCGTTCGCGTGTTTCAGAACGGCTTTCCTGCCGGAGATTTACACGAGATCGAGGTGGAATCGAGACACCCCCGCCGCAATCGACTGGGACATGAAATGGTCACTACGGGGATACCGGCGGTGCCGCGCGGAACCGCTTGTCCCCTCCTTAATGCCCTGCCTTCAAACCACCTGCGGGGCTTTCCGCTCTCTCGCACCGCGGCGGGTCCGCGCAATGCGGTTGATCGGCCGCGGACGCATGCCGGTCCGCGGGCAAGACACCCCACCTGCCCTGCACGACGGCCTTTTCTCGCGTCCGCAGCCCTCCCGCAGCACCTCACGTCCATTCCACCCCGGTGAGAGGAGATTCGATGAAGGCGCGTACGTACTGCAGCGTTCTCGCGGCCGTGCTGGCCGCAACCGCGTGCCAGCCCAACAATGCGGCCCGCGTGACCGTGAACTACAGGCAACTCGGCAACTTTCCCGAATACAGCCTGACACCAGACGGAAGCGCCCCCCAGGGCGCAGGCGACGGGATATTCGTGCTGTACAAGGTCAAGTCGATCAGCAACACCGGCGCCCAGGCCAAGGCGTTCACCTTTGACCCGCACAAGGTCGCCACGATCACGTCCGACAAGACCAGCAACGAGACGGTCGACGTGAGCAACAGTCTACTCGCGGGCCTGAACCTGGCCACCGTCTCCGTGCCCGCCGGGCAGACGAAGACCGTGAACAGGTGCTTCATCAAGCGCGTGCTGACGTCCACCCCGCAGTCACTCGCGACCCAGTCGGGGCACGTGTCCACCATCTACCAGATCGACAAGAGCCAGCCGGTCCTAATGCAGGACATGGCTCCCAACGCGAGCGTCGCGGTCGGCCAGATCGTGATACCCGATGCCCTGCAGCAGATGTGCGCCAACAGCTGACCCCATGCCTGGACGCAGGCCGAAGGCACCCCGACGCCGCCGCGGCGGGGCGCTTTTGCGTGGGCGCGCCGGCCGTGGAACCGGGTGATCGCGATCCGCAGAAAGATCAGGCCTCACACGGAGTCAACGGAGTCAACGGAGTTTTCTCGTGCCGTTTCCTCTGCACTGACCATCGGGAAGGTGATTCGTAGTGAGCGGAGGCATGGCGCTCACGTCGACGAGGCACGAGCCGGCGTGGAGCATCGGGAACGGGAGGAAGATGGAATGCGGCAGGGGGCCATGAGAAATTTTTCGGGGAAGGATGCGGATCGCGCGATGGTTTCCGCAGCGCACAGGAACAGGCGGTACGCACCACCTGATGCGCGATCTTGAGAACCGTCCGCCACGTCCACGGCCGTGGTGAGCGGCACGAACGAGTACGGCCAACCGGTTCCGGCGGAAGGATGGTTCGTGTCGCCGACCGGAGAATCTGGATGCTCGACGGCTGGATCTGCCGGTCACGCAGAGTTTCCGGGCTATGCCCGGAAGAAGGTTCCGCGCGGGGGGAGGGAGATTCTTCGGTCGCGCCAACGGGCTTCGTGGCTTTCCGGGAGCCCTGGGTGGGCGCTACCTCAGAATGACAGGTGTTTTCCGGAGGTTTGTTCAAACCAGACCTGACAAAACCTGTTCTGAGGGAGGCGCCGCGCGATACTTTCCTTTCGCCCGGCAGCATGGCGCCGACCGAAGAATCTTTGTCGGGAACGGCAGGATCTTTCCGTCACGATGTGTTTCCGGGCTATGCCCGGGAGAAGGTTCCGCGCGAGGGGAGGGAGATTCTTCGGTCGCGCCAACGGGCTTCGTGGCTTTCCGGGAGCCCTGGGTGGGCGCTACCTCAGAATGACAGGTGTTTTCTGGATTGGTCGGACGCAGCTTTGCCCGCGAAACCCGACCGAAGAATCTGCATGCTGGGCGGCCGGACTCGTCGGTCACGCAGAGTTTCCGGGCTATGCCTGGAAGAAGGTTCCGCGCGAGGGGAGGGAGATTCTTCGGTCGCGCCAACGGGCTTCGTGGCTTTTCCGGGAGCCTTGGGTGGGCGCTTCCTCAGAATGACAGGTGTTGTTCTGGATCAGCACGAGGAAGCTTTTTGCCCGCGAAACGAGAAGCGACGGCCGAGATCCCTCGGCCGCCGCACTCACGCACTCACGCACTCACGCACTCACGCACTCACGCACTCACGCACTTCCGCACTCACGCACTTCCGTTGATCCGCTCCTGCAGCCAGTTGACGATCTCGTCCTGCGACAGGCGCGTCTGCTCCATGGTGTCGCGGTCGCGGATGGTGACGGTGCCCTGCTCCATCGTCTCGCCGTCGATGGTGATGCAGAACGGCGTGCCGGCCTCGTCCTGCCGCCGGTACCGCCGGCCGATGGCGCCCGCCTCGTCGTAGAAGCTGGGAATGCCGCGGCGGCGCAGGTCCTCGTGGATCGCCGTGGCGCGCTCGGGCATGCCGTCCTTCTTGACCAGCGGAAACACCCCGCACTTGAGTGGGGCCAGCGACGGCTTGATGCTCAGCACCACGCGCGTCTCGCCCTCCACCGCCTCTTCGCGGTAGGCGTTGGCCAGCACCGCCAGCGTCACCCGGTCGGCGCCCACCGACGTCTCGATGATGTACGGGATGTAGCGCTCGTTGTTCTGCGCGTCCACGTACAGCAGCTTCTTGCCGCTGTACTCCTGGTGCCGCTTGAGGTCGAAGTCGGTGCGGTTGTGGATCCCCTCGATCTCGCCCCACCCGCCGTCGCCGATGGTGCCGCCGAAGAAGAACTCCACGTCGCCCGCCGCGCTGGCGTAGTGCGCCAGCTTTTCGTGCGGGTGGTAGCGCAGGCGGTCGGGCGACAGGCCCATCACGTCCGTGTGCCACCTGAACCGCCGCTCGCGCCACTCCTCGAACGCCGCCCCGTCCGTGCCCGGCTTGACGAAGAACTGCATCTCCATCTGCTCGAACTCGCGCGTGCGGAACGTAAAGTTGCCGGGCGTGATCTCGTTGCGGAACGCCTTGCCGATCTGCGCGATGCCGAACGGAACGCGCTGCCGGGCGCTCTGCTGCACGTTCAGGAAGTTCACGTAGATGCCCTGCGCCGTCTCCGGCCGCAGGTACACGACGTTCGCCGAGTCCTCGGCGGGGCCCATGAACGTCTTGAACATCAGGTTGAAGTTGCGCGGCTCCGTCCACTCGCCGCGCTTGCCGCAGCTGGGGCACTGCGCGTGCTCCAGGTCCGCCGCGCCCGTCTCGGACAGCAGGATGTCGACGCGGTAGCGGCGGTGGCAGTTTCGGCACTCCACCAGCGGGTCGGTGAACTCGGCCACGTGCCCCGACGCCTCCCACACCTTGGGATGCATCAGGATGGCGGCGTCCAGCCCCTCGATGTCGTCGCGCTCGTGCACCATGGCGCGCCACCAGGCGTCCTTGACGTTGCGCTTGAGCTCCACGCCCAGCGGGCCGTAGTCCCACACGCTGCCGGTGCCGCCGTAGATCTCGGACGATTGAAAGACGTACCCCCTGCGCTTGCTCAGGGAGACGAGTTTTTCCATCAGGTCGTTGTCCGCCATGCCTTGCTTTGCCGATTGCGCTGAAATGGTGCCCGCCGACGCCCGTGCGCCCTGCCGGTCCGGGGATGAAGAGCGGGGGATGATAACCGGCGGCGCCCGCCATCGCAAATGCGCGCGCCGCACGTTTTCCCCAGTGGAAATTGCCAGGAGACAGGACAAAAGGTCCGCCCCGCCCCCCGCTGCGCCGCACCCCGACGGCACCGGCGCGGGAACAACCGGGGCCGGGCGGGCGGCACCTGTCGCACGCCCGGCAGGACTCGTGCTGCGCTGTGCCGGCCCAGGATTCGCCGCAGATCAACATGAAACGCGCATGTATCCCACGGACGACCGCCTGATCCGGATTCGCCTGCTCATCAAGCAGAGCCAGGAGGCCCGGGCCCGGATGATGAAGCGCATCGCGGAATCGCGGGCGTTGCGAGCCCGTGCCGCCCAACGGCTGGAGCGCCCCAAAAGCGCCACCTGCACTCGCGCAAAAGACGACGCCCACGAGCAGCGAACGCCGCTCGAATCCGGGGGGGGGGGGGGCGGCGAGCAGTGAGGTGATCCGGCCGCGGACCGCCTTCGCGCGCGCGTGGAGCCCGCCTCCCCGGCGCGGCTACCGGACCGCGAGCTCGATGCGCCGCTCGATCCCGATGGCGTCCAGGAACGCCGCGTCGTGGCTCACCACGAGCAGCGCGCCGTCGTAGCCGCGCAGCACCTGCTCCAGCGCCTCCAGGCTGTCCAGGTCCAGGTGGTTGGTGGGCTCGTCCAGCAGCAGCAGGCGCGGCGGATGCCAGCCGTTCAGCGCGCAGGCAAGCGCCGCGCGCAACCGCTGGCCGCCGCTCAGCGAGCCGGCGGACTGGTGCACCGAGTCGCCCTCGAACAGAAAGCGGGCGAGCGCGTGGCGGGCCGCCGTCTCGTCCACGTCCGGGTTGGCCACGCGGTAGTTCCGCAGCACGGACGCGTCGTCCCGCAGGCGCCGCGTGTGCTGGTCGAAGAACGCCACCTCCTCCGCCGGCAGCCCCAGCCGCACCGTCCCGCAATCGGGCCGCAGCTCACCCGTGACCAGCCGCAGTAGCGTGGTTTTTCCGCTGCCGTTGCGTCCCACGATCGCCACGCGCTCCGGCCCGGTGATCCGCAGCGAAACGCCGTCCACCACCGGTGACGCGGCGCCGGGGTGCGCGTAGCGCACCGCATCCAGCTCCACCACCGTCTTGCCGGCCGGGACCGCGGCGGAGGGAAGGTCCAGCGCCAGCCGCGCCTGCTCGTCCACCCGTCCGCGGGCCGCGTCCAGCCGCGCGCGGCCGTCTTCCACCAGGCGCGCGCCCGTCTCGCGCACGCGGGCGCCGGTGCCCTCGGCGCGCTCCTTCATCATCCCCAGCATGATCTTCGGGATGCCGCCCTCCGCGGCAACGCGCTTGCCCCGGCTGTCGCGCCGGGCCTGCCGCTCGCGCATCTGCTGCGCCTCGCGGCGGGCGGCGCGAAGGGCGGCCTCGGCGCTGGTCAGCTCGCGGGCGGCGGCGTCCGCCTCGGCCCCGCGCTGCTCGCGGTACAGGTCGTATCCGCCCCCGTAGACCCGCGCCCCGGCCGGGGTAAGCTCCACGATGCGGTCCATCCGCCGCAGCAGGCCGCGGTCGTGGCTCACCGCCAGCAGCCCGCCCGTCCAGCCCTCCACGAACCCGTACAGCGCCTCGCGCCCGGCGGCGTCCAGGTTGTTGGTGGGCTCGTCCAGCAGCAGAAAGTCCGGCTCGGCCAGCAGCACGCCGGCCAGCGCCACGCGCGTGGCCTCGCCGCCGCTCACGTCCAGCACGGGGCGGTCCAGGTGAAGGTGCGGCAGGCCCAGGCGCGCCAGCACGGCCTCCGCGCGCTCGCGCAGGTCCCAGTCTCCCGCGACGAGATCGAGATCTTCGGTGGATGCGTCGCCAGCCAGCACGCGCTCCACGCGCGCCAGGCGGTCGCTGATGCCCAGCACGCCGGCGAGCGGCTGCTCCGCGCGGACCTGGAAGTCCTGCGGCAGGTAGCTCAGCGTCCCGGCGCGCACGATGGTGCCGGCGGACGGGCGCAGCTCGCCCGCCAGCAGGCGCACCAGGGTGCTCTTGCCGGTGCCGTTGGCGCCCGTGAGCCCCGTGCGCTCGTGCCCGAAGCCGAGTGTGAGGTCGGAAAAGAGGGTGCGGCCGTCAGCCAGCGAAAACGCCAGCCGATCCGCGACGACGCGAACGTCGGATGTTTGAGTAGACAAAAGAGCACGCTCCGGTCCTGACGGTGGATGTAGGGTGAACACCGGTCAGGATCAGCCGCATGCGTGTCTCTCTCGTCTGGTGGGCGGGGAGCCCGCCGGGTCCGGGTGTGCCGGATGCGGCGGGCAGGGGAAAGATGGTCAGGAGGCGCCCGTCTGTCCACCGGGTCGGTTTACCCGGCCGGCATCCTCCCCGCGCGGAATCGCGCGCCCGACGCCGGAAGTCCGACATCCTCGCTCTTCAATTCTCCTGGCCGACGGTGCGGAGGATGATGAAGAGGCGGCCGATTTCGCCGCGGCGCGATTCCGCGAAGCGCACGTTCGCGGCCCGGGCGGCGCCCAGCCGCGACGGATCCTCCTCCGCGTCGGCCCTGGCATTCACCAGCGCGAACAGCGGCACCACGAACTCGCGTCCCGTCATGCCGCCCCGCTCCAGCTCCGCCCGCATGGCCGGCTTCGACTCGAACCGCGCGCCGATGGAATCCAGCGTCATGGGGCCGTCCATCCTCCATTCCAGCCCCGCGAACGCACGGGGATCGCTCTGGTACACGCGGTCCATGCGCTGCACGATGGCGGCGACGCGGGCGAGCTCCGCTTCCGTCACCTGGTGGTTGGCGACCTCGGCCGAGTCGGCCGGGACGAGCTTGCTCTGCGCGGCGGCGGGGGCGGCCAGCGACACGGCGAGCGCGAGGGCAAAAAGGATTCTGGGCATCATGATGGAAAGCGCGGCGGAAGGGTGGGAGGAACTCTGCTGATTCCGTCGACGCTGTGTGGGAGCATTTTGTTTCAGGATGCCGGTGCACGGCACCCCGCCCATGTCCGCACAGGGCGCCGCCACGCCGGACCTTCGCGGCCGCGTCGGGCGCCCGCGAAAACCGCCCGCGGCTCCGGAGAGCGGCGGGCGGTGGACGTCCATCCTGCACGGGCAGGGCGCGCGGAGAGGCGAGAGCCGCGTCCCCCACCGTGGACCCCGTCAGCTGATGATGATGGTGCCCGCGGCGATGTTCACCAGGTCGAACTCGCCCGGCGTGGTGCAGCTGGGCCCCTGGCCCGGGTCGGCCAGGCTGACGATGCTGGCCTGGTCAGGGCTGCCGTCCACCACCTGCCAGTACGCGTCCTTGCCCTCGATGCTGGTGTCGTTGCTCTCGTTGATGGTGCCCAGGAACGTGGCCGTACCGCCGGACTTGTGCAGGCAGGTGACGTTGATGTCCATCACGATGTCGGCCGCGGACGAGTAGTACAGCGCCTTGCCCGTGGTGACGCTGGTGGAGCTGTTGTTGACGATGAAGCTGAGGTGCGCGGTGGTGGCGCCGAACACGTAGCGCGCCACGCCCACGGCCGAGGCGTTGGCGGTGCCGGTCTCCAGGATGGTGACCTCGTCCGCGGTGCGCGCGGCGGTGGGCGACGGCGCGCGGTCGCACGAGGCGATGGCGGGAGCCAGGACCGCGGCGAGAAGGAGCGTGGCGTGTTTCATGGGGAACCTCTCCGGGAGGGGGTTGCGGCCCCGGCACTCGCGCAGGAATGGGCGTGAAGTGTCAAAGGCCTCCCTCCGATGCTAAACACCCATCGCGCGTAGCACAAGTAAACGTTCGTCGCAGATCTGCCACACCAGAGCGATGCAGGCGGAGGCCGGCCGACGACAGCCATCGAACTGCGTCCGAGGCTGGCCCCCGGCGGTGACCCCGGACAATCGGGAAGCCGCCCCCGCAAGGGCGAATGAATTCGCTGCAACAACCACACGAAGTCCGCCTTCGCGGACAGGCGGCTGTGGCGCGGGGGGGAAGGGCCTGCCACGTTGCAGGTTGGGCGACATCGACCGGTAACCTGCCGAAGCGGGATCGAATTCTCCCCTTTCTCCCGCTCCGCGGGGGAGAGGGGCCGGGGGAGAGGGGGCCCCGTCGGGCGCCAGTTCGATGTCGTTCGCCGAGCCTCGATCCCGGCGGTGACCCCGACAATCGGGAAGCCGCCCCCGCAAGGGCGAATGAATTCGCTGCAACAACCACACGAAGTCCGCCTTCGCGGACAGGCGGCTGGAGGGCTGCAGGAAGTACCTGCCACGTTGCAGAGTTGAGTAACATCGGCCGGTAACCTGCCGAAGCGGGATCGAATTCTCCCCTTTCTCCCGCTCCGCGGGGGAGAGGGGCCGGGGGAGAGGGGGCCCCGTCGGGCGCCAGTTCGATGCTTCTCGCCGAGCCTCTACGTCCTGCTCTCCCAATCCGCCCCCCAAACGCGAACCGCCCGCGCCGGAGATCCGGCGCGGGCGGTTCGCGATCGGGCGGAAGGTCCGCCGCGTCAGGTCTTGGCGCCCTCACGGGAAAGGCGGTACATCTCGGCCGCGCGGTCGTGGTTGCCCTTGCGGTCGTAGGCGATCCCCATGGCGTAGTAGGCCTTGTGGTTCTCGGGCGCCAGGCGCACGGCCTCTTCCAGCGCCTCCAGGGCCGCGTCGGACTCGGCCATCTGGTTCAGCGCCTCGCCCAGCACCAGGTAGGCCGCGCCGTCTTCCGGCTCCAGCTCGACGGCGCGGCGCAGCTGCGTGGCCGCGGCGGCGTACACGCCCTTCTTGTACAGGGCGTAGCCCAGCTGGTAGTTCACCTGCGCGCTGTCCGGGGCCAGCTTGTGCGCCCGCCGCAGCTCCTTCTCGGCGGCGTCGTACCGGCCCTGCGCGGCCAGTGCCGAGCCCAGCCCCAGCGCCGCCCGCAGGTTGTCGGGCTGCGCCGTGGCCACGGCCTGGAACGCCTCGGCCGCGTCCGCGTGGCTCCCCGCGGCCGCCAGCTTTTCGGCGCGCTCCAGCCTGGGCAGGTGCGGGTCCGGGCCGTCGGCGGCCGCCTCGCCGGCGCGCGCGGGCTTGCGCGCCGCGCGCTTGCGGGGAGCCTCCTCCTCCTGCACGGCCGCGGCCTCCTGGGGCTGCTTCTCGGCTTCGTCCTCCGACTTGATCATCCGAGCCATGTCCGCTGCAAAGTTCCACGGGAAAGGCCGGCACCTCCGGTCCTGCCCTGCCCCTTCACCCGTCCGTCTCGTCCCGCACCCAGCGGCGGTACGGGTCCAGCCCCTCCACCACCGGCGTCACCACCAGCTCCGGCACCTGGTACGGATGCAGCTGCGGCAGCCGCTCCTTCAGGCGCGGCACCAGCGCCCGCCGGGTCTTCATGATGATCAGCACCTCGCCCTCCACCTGCACCCGGCCCTCCCAGCGGTAGATGGAGGTAAGCCCCGGGACCAGGTTTGCGCAGGCGATGAGCCGCTCCTCCACCAGCGCCTGGCCAATGCGCCGCGCCTGCTCCGCGTCCGGCGCCGTCGACAGCGCCAGCACGAGGTCCGACGCGTCGTCCAACCCCGCCGTCACAGGTCCAGCTGCAGCTCCGGCGACCCCTCGCCCTCGCCGGTAAGCTCCGCCAGTGTGGCGCGGGCGTGGGCCACGTGCCGGTCGGCGTTGCTGGCGGGCGGCCGGGCCAGAAAGGCGCGCAGGTGCGCCACCGCCTGGTCGTGGCTGCCGCCCTGCAGCAGCAGAAAGGCCAGCCCGTAGTGGGCCCCGGCCGCGTGCGGCTTCAGCTCCAGCACGCGGCGGTAGGTCTTCATGGCCTCGTCGGTCATGCCGATGCGCGTATACGTCACCGCGATCTGCTGCAGCACGTCGGTGTCGTTGGGGCTTTCGCGCAGCGCCAGCCGGAACGAGGTGAGCGCCTCGTGATACTTTTCCTGGTGCAGAAGGGCGGCGCCCTCCTCGTAGTAGTCCGGCTCCCTCTCGCGCGAGTCGGAACGGCCTCCAATCAGGTTCGTGAGCCAGGACATGGTCACAACTGGGGAGATGCGAAGAAAGAACCTGGGACAGCCGCCCGGGCGGCGGCGATGGACACGCACGGGAGCCGCGTCCGCGCCTTCGGAAGCGATCCAAGGTACGCTCCAAAGCCGGTGGCGCGCAACCGAGCCCCGCGCGCCCTAGCGAACCGCATTGTACCGCGGCTCCACCGGCCGGCCGGGTGCACGCGCCACCACCGTCTCCTCCTGCTCCAGCAGCACCTGGGCCCCCAGCGCGCCAAGCCGCTCCGCCGTCCCCGCCGGCGCCGGGTCCACCACCAGCCGCGCCCCCGCCGCCAGCACGCGCAGCGCCTCGCGCAGCAGCGCATCGTCCGCGCCGCCCGTGAGCGCCGCCGCGCGCAGGGCCCCGTCGCGAAACGGCAGCGACGCCCGCCCCGCCGCCAGCCGGCTCACCCCCGCCGCGCGCCCCGGCAGCGCATCCGGGCCCTCCGTGACGGCGACCACCTCCAGCTCCGGCACCAGGGCCGAGACCGCCGCCGCGTGGCGCGCGCCGGGGCCCGCCAGCATCGCCAGCCCGTGCGCCCCCGCCAGCCCCATCAGCGCCGCCAGCCGCACCGGCGGCTCCGCGTCCCCGTCCACCGGAACGGCGGGGACGGCGGGGACGGCGGATTCGGAAGATGCGGGCCCATGGACGCGCAGGTCGGCCGCGGCGTCGTGGATGGGATAGGCGGAGCGGCAGTTGGGGCACCCCAGCCGGCCTTCCACCACCCGGCGCTCCTCCATGCGGTCCGCCAGCACCAGCAGGCCGAACTCGGGGCCGCAGCGGGGGCAGGTCAGGGCGTCGGTGAGCAGGATGTACATCCGCCGCTCACCAGGTGGGCTTCGGCGAGTACTGCGCCCACTGGTTGGGCGTCTCCCACACGCGCACGTACACCAGGTTCTCGCCCACGTCCTCCAGCCGCCGCCGCAGTTCCTGGAAGATCCAGCGCGCCTGGTTCTCGGCGCTGGGCTCCAGCGTGGTGAACGGCTCCAGGTCGTTGATGTTCTGGTGGTCCAGCTCGTTGGCGATGGCGCGCAGGTGGCGCTTGGCGTCGGTAAAGTCGAAGGCCATCCCCCCCTCGCCCACGTCCTCGAAGGCGAGCCCGGCCTCGACCACGTAGTGGTGGCCGTGCAGGTTCTCGCACTTTCCGTGGTAGTTGCGGAGAAAGTGCGCGGAGTCGTAGCTGGCCTTTACGTTCAGCAGAAACATGGCCTCAGCCTGCCGCCTCTACGGCGATGCTGGAGATCTGTACGCCCGGCGGCTGCAGCGCGGCAAAGAGCACCGCACGCGCCACGTCTTCCGGCCGCAGCATGGACGCGCGCGACGGAAGGTCCGCCCGCGCGTCGGGGTCGATGGGGTCCCACAGCGGCGTGTCGGTGGCGGCGGGCTCCACCAGCGTGGCGCGCACCCCCGTGCCGCGCACCTCCGCCCGCAGCACCTCGTGCAGCCCGCGCACGCCGAACTTGCTGGCCGCGTATCCGCCGTTTTCCGGAAACGCCGCCCGCCCCGCCACCGAGCCGATGGTGACGAAGTGCCCCGTGCCGCGCCGCAGCATGGCGGGCAGAAAGGCGCGCACCATCAGGAACGGCCCGCGCAGGTTGGCGGAGATCTGCCGGTCGAAGTCTTCGGGCGAGGCCTGGTCCAGCCGCGCCAGGCTGAACGCGCCCGCCGCGCTGACGATGAGGTCGGGCGCGTCGCCCAGCAGCTCGCCCAGGTAGGCGGCCAGGGTGTGCACGCCCTCCGTGGTCGACACGTCCGCCGGGATGGCGTGCCCGCCCGCGGACTCCGCGGCGCGGGTCAGCGGCTCGGCCGAGCGCGCCACCATGGCCACCCACGCCCCCGCCGCGATCAGCTCCCGCGCCACCGCCAGCCCGATGCCGCGCGACGCGCCGGTCACCAGCGCCGTCTTTCCCTGCAGCTCAGCCATCTCCGCCTCCCCTCCCTGTTCGTGTGCGCTCCCGAATGATTGCGAATCGGAATCAAGTGGGTCCTGCGATGAAAGGTTCTACGGGGACCGTTCCCTGAGGCGCTTCGGACAACGCCGAGCTGCGTCCGCGGGCGCCCCCTCCGGCTCGCCTAGGCTCGCCACCTCCCCCAAAACTGCTGGGGGAGGTTGGGAGTTGCCGAGGGATCTGGGCTCGACGACAAACCACGAACTGGCGCCCGACGGGGCCCCCCTCTCCCGGCCTCTCCCCCATGAACTGCATGGGGGAGAGGAGAATTCGATCGCGCTTCGGCAGGGTGCCACGGTGGCCGCTTACGTCCAGCCCCGCAACGTGGCAGGTACTTGCCCCCGCCCCCACAGCCGCCTGTCCGCGAAGGCGGACGTCGTGTGGTTGTTGCAGCGAATTCATTCGCCATTGCCCCGGGCCAGCGGGAACACTCATCCGCCATTGCCCTCTCGCTTTCGCGGCACCCAGTCCCCTGCCCCACCCAACCTCCCCCAGCAGTTTTGGGGGAGGGGGGCGAGTAGTGCGAGCCCGGAGGGGGCGTCTCCCCCCTCAGCCCCCGCCGGGGTGCACCAGGCGCAGGAACTCTTCGCGGGTGCCCAGGTCGTCCAGGAACACGCCCTTCATGGCGCTGGTCACCGTCTTGGAGTTCTGCTTCTCCACGCCGCGCATCATCATGCACAGGTGCGCGGCCTCGATCACCACGCCCACGCCCTGCGGCTCGAGCACGTCCATGATGGCCTGCGCCACCTGCTCCGTCAGCCGCTCCTGCACCTGCAGCCGCCGGGCAAAGATCTCGACGATGCGCGGCAGCTTGCTGAGTCCCACGATCTTGCCGTTGGGAATGTAGGCCACGTGCACCTTGCCGAAGAACGGCAGCAGGTGGTGCTCGCACATGGAGTACATCTCGATGTCCTTGACCAGCACCATGTTGTGGTGGTCCTCGTCGAACACCGCGTCGCCCACGGCGTCCTGCACCGACAGCCGGTAGCCGCGGGTAAGCCAGCGCAGGCTCTTCTCCACCCGCTCGGGCGTCTTCAGCAGCCCGTTGCGCGCGGGGTTCTCGCCCAGCTCGCCCAGCATGCGGCGCACGAGCCCCTGGAACTCCGTCTCCGCCTCGGGGGCCGCCTGCCCGCGGGGCACACCAATGTCCGTCATCCTATTCTCCCCAGTATTCCGCCGAGTTGCGTGGCGTTTCCCACAGCACCAGCCGCACCAGCCGGCCACCCGCGGGCAGCCGGGGCGCCAGGCGCTCCCAGATGGCCACCACCAGGTTCTCGGTAGAGGGGATGGTCCCCTCCAGCCAGGGCACGTCCAGGTTCAGGTTGCGGTGGTCCAGGTCCACGATCACGGTTTCCGCCGCGTCGCGCACGGCGGCCAGGTCCACCACGTAGCCGGTCACCGGGTCCGGCTGGCCCTCGACGGTCACGTCGAGCTCGTAGTTGTGCCCGTGCCAGTTGGGACTGTTGCACAGGCCAAAGATGCGCTGGTTCTCCTGGTCGGAGAGCGCGGGGCTGTGCAGCCTGTGCGCCGCGCTGAAGTGCACGCGGCGGGTTACGCGAACCGTGGGCACGAAGTCATCCTCCTCAAAAAGCGAGAAAAGGCCAGCCCCGCAAGGCGGGGCCGGCCTGAACCGGGGGCAACGGGAAGGATTTTTGAAGCCATGTCGGAACATGTTGGGTGGCTTCCTCGCTGCACTCCGCCTTCCCGCAAGGGGCGTGGCGTCGGCCGCAAAAGATGGCCCCGGCTTCAAAACTGTTGGCTCAAAAATGGAGCTTCCCGTTACCTCCGACAGCGCCAAAGATAGGCCGCGCCCCCGCTACGTCAAGCCTTCCCTGCGGCACGAGGCTCCTGATCGCCGCTCCTGGACAGGACAGGGCCCCACGCAGAGACGCGAAGGCCGCGGAGACGGGCTTCTCCGCGCCCGGCGCAATCCAGGAAAACAGCACCTTCATGGGTACAGGGGAACAGAGCCAGACAGAGGATGGTTCGGATCGCTTTCTCTGTCTGACCCTGTTCCTCTGTACGATCATTCTTTTTCAGGACGAGGATGAGACGGCCGGTGGAGGAATGCACGATCGGGCCGAGAACCTGGGATGACACGTTCTTCTGCCGGGGCCGGTATCTGGAACGACCAGCGGCCCCGGCCTCGACTTCAGGCCGGGGCCGCTTCCATCCCCCTAATCCCGCCGTCAGTTCACCTGGATGGGGATGGGGGGCGAGGTGTACTCCACCGTGCCCGACTGGATGACGTCCACCGTCATGGACGTGCTGCCTGCGGTGTGGCCCCGCAGCGTCCCCGTCCCGCCTCCCACCGCCGCCCACGAGGCCACGTTGGGGTTGGTGATGGTCACGCGGACGGTTTCGTTGATCCCCGGCAGCACCACGGAGCCGTTGGCGCTGCGCAGCAGGATGGCCATGGGCCGCTGGGCGTTCCGGGCCACCGTGAGCGTGCCGGAGACGGAGCCGGACGAGCCCACCGTCACCACCGTGCCGCCGCCGGTGTCTTCGATGGTCAGCCCGGACACCACGGCCCCGCCCAGGTCGCCGGTGAGGTCGGTGCAGCCGGCGGACACGGTGATCGCGGCGAGCGCGGCAAGGCCAAGCGTGCGGCGGCGGCGGATGAAAGTCTTCATGGCTGGTCCAGAAAGTCGGTTTGAAGCCGCAACCTGTTCGCGGCGCAGCATCTACAGTAAACGTGCCGACAAGTTCCGGGCAACGGAGTGCGGGAGTGCGTGAGTGCGTGAGTGCGTGAGTGCGTGGGTTCGATCGACCACTCCCGCACTAACGCACTTCCGCACTCACGCACTTCCCTTTCCCTAGAACAGAATCCGGTACACCAGCGACAGGTTGCGCCCGGGCGAAAGCACCAGCAGGCGGCTGGTGGGCTCGCGGTACGCCTGGTTCAGCAGGTTGTCGGCGCGCAGCACGATGCTGTGGATGCGGCTGCCGCGGCGCAGGCTGAGCCCCGCGTTGGCGTTCAGCAGCGTGTACGCGTCGGTGCGGTACGCGGCCACCTCGGCGCGCTCCTGCGCGAATGCGTGGCGCGCCTCGACCCCCAGCGAGTACGTGCCGTCGTCCCAGCGCGCGCTGCCGCCCACCCTCGCCGCGGGCATGAAGGGCAGCGCCCCCCCGTCCACGAAGTCGCCGCGCACCAGGTCGCCCATCACCCCCAGCACCACGTTGCGCCCCACCACCGCCTCGACCTGCCCCTCCAGCCCGCGCAGCTGCGCATCGTCCTGCCGAAAGCGGTTCACGGGGACGATCAGGTCGTGCTCCTCACCCTCTTCGTCGTGCTCGTGCTCGATCGTCGTGTCGCCCACCACCTCGGCGGTGATGAAGTTGTCGATGCGGCTGTAGAACGCGGCCACCTGCGCGTTGATGCGCTCCGACTGCGCCCGCAGCACCGCCTCGGCGCCGCGGTTCACCTCCAGCTCCAGGTCCGGGTCGCCGATGTCGTACGTGCCGGCGGCGTGATGGAACGCGTTGGAGAACAGCTCCTCCACCGTCGGCGCACGGAACGACTGCGCCACGCTCACGCTGGCCGAAAGCTGGTCCGTCACCGGCACGTTGAGCCCCAGCGAGCCGCTGACGTTGCTGAACTCGCGCTCGCGCACCCCGGCAAAGCGGGGATCGGAGCTCGCCTCGGGGCGCACCTGGTACACGTCGTAGCGCGCGCCGGCCTGCAGCGACGCACCGTCGTCATCCGCCCCCAGCGGCAGCTCCTGGTACACGAACACGCCCGCGGTGCGGCTCTCGGCGCCGGGCGTGAGCGCCTCCTCGCCCTCCGGCGAGTAGTCCTTGCGCAGCCCGGAGATCCCGACCGCGCCGTCCAGGCGGCCGAAGCGGGTCTTGGCGTTCAGGCTTCCCGTCTGCGTGTCCAGCAGAAAGCGCGTCCCCACCTCGCCGCTGGACTCGATCTCGTCGTGGCGGTAGCGCTGCGCGTTGGCGTCCAGCCGCAGCGTGGTGAATCCGCGGTCGCCCAGCGTCACCGTCACCCGGCCGTTGGCGTCCACGCGGTCGCCCTCGATGCTGACGCCCGCCTCCTCCGCCCCCGGAGCCGCGGGAAGGCCGTAGTCGAAGGTGTAGCCGCCCACCGACACGCCGCCCTGCACCTGCTCGGTCACGTATCCCACGCCCGCCGTGCCGTACAGGTTGTTGTAGAAGGTGTTGTCCAGCCGTCCGCCGCCGCCCGTGTGCACGTCGTCCACGCGCCGCCCGCCGGCGCGGGCCGAGACGGCGAGCGTCTGCCCCAGCGGCAGGGTGATCTCGCCGGTCAGTGCGCCGCCGGGGTTCACCGACTCGCCCTGCGCGGCCACGAAGCCCGAGGCCTCGCCAGGAATGGTGGTGGGGATGTCGGTGGAGATGACGTTCACCACGCCGCCCAGCGCGTTGTTGCCGTACAGCAGGCTGGCCGGCCCGCGCACCACCTCGATGCGGCTGGCCGCCAGCGGGTCCACCGAGAGCGCGTGGTCGGCGCTGGTGGACGACAGGTCGCCCGTGCGCTGGCCGTTCTGCACCACCAGCACCCGCTCGCCCGACAGCCCGCGGATGACGGGGGTGGAGGCCGCCGGGCCGCCGTAGCGCGTGGACAGCCCGGGCTGCGACGCCAGCGTCTGCGCCACGCTCGTCCCCATGTTGCGCTCCAGCGCCTTGCCCGAAAGCTCCACGGTGCTCTGGGTGATGTTGAGCGGGTCGGCGCTGCGCGGGCTGGCGGTGACGTTGATCCCCTCCAGCGAAAGCACCGTGGGGCGCATGGTGATCTCCACCCGCACGTCGGGCCCCTCCACCGGCACGGTGACTACCGCGTGCGAAGGCGCGTAGCCCAGCAGCGTCACGTCCAGGTGATAGGTGCCCGGCCGGATGGCGCGGATGACGAAGCCGCCGTCCCCACCCGAGAGGATGGAGCGGTTGAGCTCGTTGATGACGATGCGGGCGTTGGGGAGCGGGTTGCCGGCGGCGTCGCGCACCACGCCCACGATCGGCGGCGCGAACTCGACGGAATCGGACGCGGGGGCGGCGTGGGCGGCACCGGCGGCAGAGACGACGGCGGCCAGCGCCACCAGGGCGCGCCGCGTGAGCGTACGGAACATGGAGATCTCCTGAATCCGGAACGTACGGCGAAGCACGACGCCAGATGACGCGGACCCGCCGGATGCGATGTACGTTTGGTTTGCCGCGGACGCGGCGGATTCAGGCGTGTGGCGGTGCGCGGGCCCGCGCGGGGGAGGACGGGCGGAAGGGGAGCGCGTGCGAGGCCGCGGGCGTTTCCGCCCGGGCTTCGGCCTGCGCCAGCGGCAGCTCGGCGCCGGCGGCGGGAAGCGCCAGCGAGCCGGCCGCATGGCACAGCACGCAGTGCAGCTCGTCGTGCGGCGGCAGCGACGATCCTTCATCGTGCCGCTCCGCGACGAAGGCGACGTCGCCGCCCCCGTCCACCGGCGACCACGCGTGGAACGGGATGGCCACCGCACCCAGCAGGTGCAGCAGCATCCCGAACAGCAGCGTAAAGCGCCGCGCACGCGAGGGTCGGTGGATGCCGTTCATGTGGGGCGGCTTACACCGTGCCGTGGGGGCGGGTTCCGGAAGGGAATAGGGAATAGGGAATAGGGAATAGGGAATAGGGAATAGGGAATAGGGAATAGGGAATAGGGGACAGGCGGCAACGGCGGGCCGGGTGCTGCTACTGCTGGCCAGGACCGGCGTGGGCCTGCGCAACATCCGCAGCCGCCTGGGGCATCTCTACGGAGACGCGGGCGCGCTGGAGCTGAATCCGGTGGAGGGCGGCGGGCTGGAGGCGGCGGTGACGATGCCGTTGGTGATGGGGTGATGGGGTGATGGGGTGAAGAGGCCGCCGCAGGGTGGATGCAAAAGGCCTCGGGCTCATGAGAGTCCGAGGCCTTTGTTATCCCTGCAGTCTGCGTAATGGCGAATGAATTCGCTGCAACAACCACACGAAGCCCGCCTTCGCGGGCTGGCGGCTCCGGAGAAACGGAGGGTGCGGTGCGCGCCCCGGGCCTTCCTGGCGGGCCGGCGCTCCGGACGCGAGCAGGTGAAGCCCCGTTCGGCGAGCGCTAGCGAGCCGAGACGGGGCTTATGGCCTTTCCAGCCGCGGGCTTTAGCCCATGGCGACCGCGCGGCACGGATCCCCGCGTGCCCCCCCCGTTCACCCGTTCACCCGTTCACCCGTTCACCCCGTCACCCCCACGTATCCCCGCAGCCGCGCCAGGTTCTGCCGATCGAGCGTCACAAGGTCCTTGACGTTGTCGGGATGCTCCTTGGGCGTCTCGAGCACCATGGGGACGGCGGTAAAGCGCGGGTCGTTCATCAGCCGGCGGAACGGCTCGTCACCCAGCGAGCCTTCGCCGATGGCGGCGTGGCGGTCGCGACGGCTGGCGAACGCGGTCGCCGAATCGTTCAGGTGGAACAGGCGCACGCGGTGCAGGCCGATGACGTCCGCCAGCTGGTTGATGACCCCGTCGTAATCCTCCCGCAGGTCGTAGCCGGCGGCGTACACGTGGCAGGTGTCCACGCACACGCCCACGCGCTCCCGCACGTGCGGGGGGATGCGTTCGATCATCTCCGCCAGCTCCTCGAAGCGCGAGCCCAGCACCTTTCCGGCGCCCGCGGTCGTCTCCAGCAGCACCATCGCCGCTCCGCCCACTTCCTCCAGCGCCCGGCCGATCATGTCGGCGTTCTGCGCGAGCCCGCGGGGGACGTCGCCGTCGGTGGCGTTGCCGGGGTGCGTGACCAGCGCGTCCAGCCCCAGCTCGTTCGCCCGCCGCAGCTCCGCGGCAAAGGCGGCGTACGAGCGGTCCAGCAGCAGCGGGTCGGGCGTGGCCAGGTTGATGAGGTAGCTGTCGTGCGCGTTGGCGTACGCCACGCCGTGCTCCGCCAGCCCCAGCCGAAAGGCCAGGCACTCGTCGGTGGACAGCTGCACCTCGGCCCAGCGGTTGGGCTGCTTGGTGAACACCTGGATGGCGACGGCGCCGATGTCGGCGGCGCGCGCGGGGGCGTTGCGGCACCCCCCGGCGGTGGAGACGTGGGCTCCCAGCAGCACTGCGGTCTTCCTTCCGGAGCGGGCGTTTGGATGCGGAAGCGCCCAAGGTAGACGACCGGGGCCAAGTGCGAAAGTGCGGGAGTGCGGGAGTGCGGGAGTGCGGGAGTGGAATACGAGCCCAGAACGGAGAGCCCCGCAAGATGAGCGGGTGAACCCGCTGCTGGAACTGCGACAAGCCCCGTCTCGGCGCCGCTCACGCGTCGCCGAACGGGGCTTCGCCTTCTCGCGTGGGCAGGCCTCTCCATTCGCGGAAAGCTTCCTGGTAGGCAGACACAAGTCGAACCGTTTGCGGTTGAAGCCTCGTCTGGCGAGCCTTGGCGAGCCGGGACGGGGCTTCTCGCTTTCCCAGCGGCGGGTTTACCCGCTCATCACTGCGGACCCGGCGGGGCCTAACCCCTTTCCAGAACGGACGTTCGAGCGAGTCGGCGGGCGCCTCTCGGGGGTGTCAGCGGGGGAATTGCGGTGGTAGATTCTTCCCGCACGCGACGGCGTACGCGCCGCCGCAACCAATCCGACTATCGACGATTTCGCGACCCGTGACGGAGTTCTGATGTTCCATCCCTGGCACGAGCTGGAAGCCGGTCCCGACGCCCCCGCGCGGATGAACGTGGTGGTGGAGATCCCCCGCGGCAGCCGCAACAAGTACGAGCTCGACAAGCAGACCGGCATGTTCAAGCTGGACCGGCTGCTCTACAGCTCGGTGCACTATCCCGGCGACTACGGCTTCTTCCCCCAGACCTACGCCCAGGACGACGACCCGCTGGACGCGCTGGTGATGACCACGGTGCCCACCTTTCCCGGGTGCGTCATCGAGGTGCGCCCCATCGGCATCTTTCGCATGACGGACCGCGACGAGATGGACGAAAAGGTGCTCTGCGTCCCCGCCCGCGATCCGCTGTACGATGAGTACCGCGGCCTTGACGACGTGGCGCCGCACTACCTGCGCGAGGTGGAGCACTTCTTCAGCATCTACAAGGACCTGGAGCACGTCCGCGTGCAGCCCATGGGCTGGGAGGACGAGAAGAGCGCCCGCACCACCATCATCGAGGCCATGGCCCGCTACGCCGTCAAGCGCCAGGCCCAGAACGTCTCCCGCATCGCCAGACAGGCCGCCGCCGACCGCACGGGCCACGAACTGTAGACGCGTGCGAAGTAGATGATCCGCTGTTGAGAGAAGGCCCGGCCGCACGCCGGGCCTTTTTCGTCACCCCTCCAGGCGCGGTCAAATTCGTACGATTCTCGAACACCTCTTCCTATCTCCTTGTCTACGATGAGGATGCGGTGACATCGGCGATCACGCGGCATGCAAGCGTCCGAAATCCAAACACTTTCCAGCCCGCCGGGACAAAGGCAAAAATCAGCATAGGTCCATATCCATCAACCGATTACGTGCGCTCCTCTGAACGGGAACGGTCTTCGCCTTCCACCGCGCCAGGAACAGCCCGGACGCCGCGTCCGCGGAAGACGAAGAAGAAACCGGTTTCCCCGACACAAGGAGATCCAGCCATGAGCCGTCGCGACTACGCCCGCACCCAGTCCCTGACCGCCCGCATCCGCCCCGTGCTGAACGCCATCGCCGTCGTGGCCACCTGCGCCGCGGCCGCCTGGGCCGGCGCCCTGGTCTGATCGTCTCGCCCTCCCGACTCGCGAACCACGAAAGCCGAGCCAATGATCAGCGGGCGCGTCCTCATCGTCAGTAACCGCCGGGAGGTGGTGGCGGAGCTGGAGCCCATCATCAGGGCCGGCGACCACCTGCCCAGCGTGGTGCCCGACGGCGAGGAGGCCATGCTGATGCTGGACGACGGCATGGTGCCCGACGTGGTGATCAGCGACCTGGGATGCGAGCGGTCGTTCAACGGCATCAGCTACGTGCAGCGCTTTCGCCAGCTCAACCGCACGGGCGCGCACCTGGTGGTCACCGAGCCCGGGGCGCCGTTCACCGGCGCGAGCGGATCCGCGCAGCCCGACCGCTTCGCCGTGCTCCCCCGCCCCTTTCGCCCGGACGACGTACGCGCCACGCTGGAAGGCGCCATCAGCCGCGTGGAGGAGGACTTTCGCGCGCTGCGGTCCGAGGTGTGGCGGTCGATGGACCGGCTGCGGCGCGAAGTGGCCGACGCCCGGGGCGAGATGGTGCAGGCGCTGGCGATGACCATCGCCGCGCGCGACCGCTACATGCAGGGGCACTGCGACCGCGTGGCGGAGGGATGCCGCACCGTCGCCCTGGCGCTGCACATCAGCGACGACGACACGCGGCTGCTGATGCAGGCGGCGCGGCTGCACGAGATCGGCAAGATCTCGGTGCCGGTGGAGCTGCTGCAGAAGACGGAGCCGCTCACGGCCGACGAGTTGGAGCGCATCCGCAGCCACCCGCGCGTGGGCGCCGACATCGTCCGCGGCGTCAGCAGCCTGCGCCGCCTGGCGCCGCTCATCGAGCGCCACATGACGGACTACGCCGAGCTGTCGAACCACCTCTCGCCGGCGTCCCCGGAGTTCCTGCTCATCGGCATCCTGCGCGTGGTCGACGTGTGGGACGCCATGAACAGCGCCCGCTCCTACCGCCCCGCCATGCCGCGCGCGTACTGGGAGCAGTTCCTGCGCGCCGGCGCCGGCACGCGCTTTCACCCCCAGGCTGTCGACGCGCTGCTGCGCGCGGTGCCGGAGCACGAGAGTGCGTGAGATGAAAAGACGTGGATGGTTCGGATCGGGATCTCGGGCTCCTCGCCGTCTGGCGCAGGAGCCCGCTCCTTTTACGGCACGTCTCCATCCCCGGTAAACGAAAAAGAACGGTCTCACATGGAAGACGCAGAGGACGCGGAGTTGTTTCTCTGCGTCCTCCGTGTGAGATCATTCTTTTGGAGTGCCCGGGAGTCGAACCGACCGGATTTCGCTCGCGCGTAAGATCCGCCTCCTGATCTGTTCGGATTCCGAACACCGCGCCGGAAAACCCCAGCAACTACCTGCTGATCTGCGCATGCCGATGCGCGGCATGCATCTGCCGCTGTTCGGAATCCGAACACGTTTCCGCCTCCTCCGCGGGCACCCGAATCACGCACAACTCATTGACCAGCAAGCACTTGGATGTGGCGCTCGAGGCCGGAACGATGCTCGCCTATGGGCAGGCCGTCCCGCGACGAGTGAGGCTCGCGGGCAGATGATGACGAACCCGCCCGACCGGAGCCCCCGCAATGCCTTCCATGCGCCCCTTCGCCCTGATGCTCTCGACCGCCGCCAGCCTTGCTGCCTGCAGCGGCGGCGGGTCCGGCTCCACGCCGCCGACCGCCGTGGACGACACCGCGCGGCCGGCGTGCACGGCCGCCGCCACGGTGTCGCTGGCCCCGGGCGAGACGCGGGCGCTGACGGCCGCCGAGGCCGCCTGCTTCCGCCTGTCGGCCGGCGACGGGGCCGAGTACGCGCTGGCCGGCTACGACGCACGGGCGCTGGAAGCTTCGCGGGCCGGGCAGGCGGCCTCGGCGCTGGCCGATCCGCAGTACACGGTGGCCGACGCCACGCGCGGCGGCTCGCAGAGCGTCTCCGCCCGCCCGGCGGCGCCGGCGGGAAGCGCGCGGGCGGCGGACGTCGTCTTCAGCCAGGCGGCGGCGGTGGACCCGGCGGACCCGCACTCGCGGCAGACGGCGTGGCGCGAGGGCGAGCGCTTCATGGTGAAGCCGCTGGAGGGAAGCGCCCCGGTGCAGGCGCGCGTGGTCCGCATCGTGGGCGGCAAGTTCGCCCTGGCGGTGGTGGAGAGCGACGAGGCCGGCGCCGGCAAGGTGCTGGACCAGGCCGAAGAGGCGCTGCAGTTCCTGGCGCAGCGCGGCGTTCCGCTTCTGCAGTCCACCTTCTCGGGCACCGTCCCCACCACCGCGGGCTCCGGCCAGCTGCTGGTGCTGGCGACCGCGTGGGACCCGGCGCGCGGCGCCGGCGCCACGTGGCACCGCCAGGACGCGTCGGGCGTCTCGAGCTTCGTGTGGCTGAACCTGAACCTGCGCCCCGGCAAGGGCGAGGGCTACGAGATGTACGACCACGCCAGCTTCCGCGTGAAGGTGCTGGGCCACGAGCTGACGCACGCCTGGCAGGCGGCCTGGATGCACGAGGCGAACGCCGGATCCATCGCCGCCGCCCCGGGGTGGAGCGTGGAGGGCGGGGCCGACTTCGTGGCCATGGACCTGGTGCGCCGCTTTCTGAACGTGGGCTTCGGCAGCAACTGGAAGTGGACCGAGCACCTGCAGCCGTCGCACGCCAGCGTCATCTTTGCCCTGGAGCCGGCGGACGCCAAGGGGCGGCTGAGCTGGGGCTACTACGACGCCAGCAGCCTGCTGCGCGACCTGCAGGGCCGCCTGATCGGCGCGGGGATGTCGCCCGAGGCGGCGATGGCCGAGGTGTCGCGCGGCGCCGTGGCGGGGTGGTACGGCGCGGACGGCGACGGCGGCGCGCAGGCCGGGCTGGTGGAGCGGATGCGCGCCCGGCTCGGCGCCACGTGGGACGCCGCCTCGGCCGTGCTCCTGTGGACCGCCTCGCAGGCCGCGGACGACCGCACGCCCAACACGGTGCTGGCCAACCCCAACTACTACGGCGTGGGCAGCGACGACGCCCGCTACGGCTGGAAGCCCGCCGCCGAGGTGCGCGCCGGGGCCGGCGAGCGCGCGGCGGTGACGCAGGTGGCCGGCGGCAGCTTCTACGTCCGCGTCCGCGGCGCCCGCGCCGAGAGCACGCTCAGCGCCGTCAGCAGCACCCCGGATGCGCGCTGGATGATCGCCCGGGTGCGGTGAGCGGGTGAAGGGGTGAAGGGGTGAAGGGGTGACCAGAGCGAACCGGATCGATCGGAATCGACCGATCCGGGTCCATTGAACCGACCGATCCAACGAAGCCGATCCACCGAAGCAGATCCATCGAAGTCGATCAACCGAAGCAGATCTACCGATTCAACGAGCGACAGGAGACAGAACGATGAGCCGCCGCAGCTACGCAAAGACCCAGACCCTCGCCGCACGTGTGCGCCCCGTGCTCCAGGCGTTCGCCACCGTGGCGACCTTCGCGGCGGCCGCGTTCGCCGGCTCGCTGGTCTGAAGATCCGCAGTCACAATCCCTCATTCAATCAACCCGAAGACAAAATCATGCTGCTGAGTGGACGCATCCTCATCGTGAGCGACCGGGCCGAAGTCGTCGCCGAGCTCGAGCCCGTCATCCGGGCCGGCCGCCACCTGTCGAGCGTGGTCCCGGACGGACGAGAGGCCATGAAGGTGCTGGCGGACGGAATGGTGCCCGACGTGGTGATCAGCGACATGGGAAGCGAGCGGTCGCTGGAGGGGATTGGCTACGTTCGCCGCTTTCGCGAGCTGAACCGCGCCGGCGCGCACGTGGTGGTGACCGAGCCGGGCGCGCCGGTGGACCCCCGCGCCCGTCCCGCGGCCGCCCAGGAGCGCTTTGCCGTGCTCCCCCGCCCCTTTGCGCCCGACGCCGTGCGCCGCACCGTGGACGAGGCGCTCACCCGCATGGAGGCCGAGTTCCGCACCCTGCGCGCCGAGGTGTGGCGGTCGATGGACCGGCTGAAGCGCGAGGTGGTGGATGCGCGTGCCGAGATGGTGCAGGCGCTGGCGCTGACCATCGCCGCGCGCGACCACTTCATGCACGGGCACTGCGAGCGGGTGTCGGAGACGTGCCGCAAGGTGGCCGTGGCGCTGCACCTGCCCGACGAGCAGACCGAGATGCTGGCGCAGGCCGCCATCCTGCACGAGATCGGCAAGATGTCGGTGCCGCTGGAGCTGCTGCAGAAGACCACGCCGCTGACCGCCGAAGAGCTGGAGCGCATCCGCTCGCACACGAAGGTGGGCGCGGGAATCGTGCGCGGAGTCCCCACGCTTCGTGCCCTGGCGCCGCTGATCGAGCACCAGATGACGGACCACTGCGACCTGGCCGGCGAGGTGTCGCCCGTGGCCCCCGAGTTCCTGCTGATCGGCGTGCTGCGCGTGGTGGACGCGTGGGATGCCATGACGTCGGAGCGCTCGTACCGCCAGGCGCTGCCCCGCAACTACTGGGAGCCCTTCCTGCGCGCCGGCGCCGGCACGCGGTTCCATCCGCAGGCCGTGTCCACGCTGATGCGCGTACTGCCGAGGTGAGCGGGTGAAGGGGTGAACGGGTGGGCGGGTGGGCGGGTGCGACGCGCCAGGTTCCGTGGCCCGCCGCCCGCCACGGGCTAAAGCCCGCGGCTAGAAAGGCCATAAGCCCCGTCTCGGCTCGCTACGCTTGCCGAACGGGGCTTCGCCTGCTCGCGATCGGAGCGGCCGACCCGCCAAGAGGTCCAGGCGCGCACCGCACCCTCCGTTTCCAGGAGCCCGCCAGTCCGCGAAGGCGGGCTTCGTGTGGTCGTTGCAGCGAATTCATTCGCCCTTGCAGGCTGTGGAATAGCAAAAGGCCTCGGACTCCGCTGAGTCCGAGGTTTTTGCAATCTACCGAGCGGAGGCCCCTTCACCCCTTCACCCCTTCACCCCTTCACCCCTTCACCCCTTCACCCCTTCACCCCTTCACCCCTTCACCCCTTCACCCCGCCACCCCGCCACCCCGCCACCCCGCCACCCCTTCACCCCCGCCCCACCGCCTCCAGCCCGTACTGCTGGATCTTCGTGTGCAGCGTGCTGCGCGAGATCCCCAGCTTGTCCGCGGCGGCGGTGCGGTTGCCGCCCAGCAGGAACAGCGTGCGCTCGATGTGCCGCCGCTCCACCTCCTCCAGCGTCACGATGGAAGGCTCGTCGCGCGAGGCACGGGGGGCGCCGGAGGCCTTGAGCCCCGGCGGCAGGTGCTCCGGCTCGATGCGCTCCGCCCCCGTCGCCAGCACCAGCGCCCGCTCCAGCACGTTCTTGAGCTCGCGCACGTTGCCCGGCCACGCGTACCCCGCCAGCACCTCCAGCGCCTTGGGCGAAAGATCCGTGGGCGAGTTGCGGTGCCGCTGCCCGATCTCGCGCAGAAAGCGGTGCGCCAGCTCCAGCACGTCCTCGCGCGAGCGCTCGCGCAGCGGCGGCACCGTCAGCGGAAACACCGCCAGGCGGTAGAACAGGTCTTCGCGAAAGCGGCCGGCGCGCACCTCCGCCTCCAGGTCGCGGTTGGTGGCCGCCACCAGCCGCACGTCCACCTGCAGCTCGCGGGTGCCGCCCAGCCGGCGAAAGCTGCGCGTCTCCAGCACCTTCAACAGCTTGGGCTGCAGCTCCGGCGCCAGGTCGCCGATCTCGTCCAGGAACAGCGTCCCCCGGTCCGCCACCTCGAACAGGCCCCGCTTCATCTCCTTGGCGTCGGTAAAGGCGCCGCGCTCGTGGCCAAAGAGCTCCGAGTCAAGAAAGGTGGCCTGCAGCCCCGCGCAGTTGATCTCCACGAACGGGCCGCGCGCCCGGGGGCTGCGGGCGTGGATCATCTGCGCGATGAAGCTCTTGCCCGTGCCGCTTTCGCCCAGCAGCAGCGCCGTGGTCTCGCCCGAGCCGGACAGCAGGTCCACCTGCCGGGCCAGATCGCGCATCATGGGCGAGGCGCCCAGCCCGCCGGCCTCCGTGCGCTCGGCCATGGAGCGCGCCAGCAGCTCGTTGGTGCGGCGAAGCTCCACCTTTTCGGCGGCGCGCTCCACCGCCGCCTCAAGGTGGGCAAAGTTGACGGGCTTGGTAAGAAAGGTCTCCGCGCCGGACTGCATGGCGTCCACCGCCACCTCCACCTCGGCGTGGCCCGTCAGCATGACCACCGCGGCGCCGCGCGCCACCAGGATGTCCAGGATGTCGCGCCCCGAAAGCCCCGGCAGGTCCAGGTCCAGCACGCACACGTCCGGCCGCTGCGCCTCGTACACGCGCACGCCGTCCTCGCCGCTGGCGGCCGAAGACACCTCCCAGCCCTTGCGCTGGAAGTACTTGCTCAGGACGCCCAGGACTCCGGGATCGTCGTCGATGATCAGGATGGATCGCGGCATCGGCTATTTTATGGATTGGCGGACGAAGTGCGCCAGTAAGATTGCGCCCCGGTGCCGTTGATGCCAGCGGTCGGTGCCTCTCACCCCATCGCGGGGAGCACTCTGCGCACGAATGCGTCCACCACGCAGGGGTCGAAGTGGGTTCCCCGCCCGTCCAGGATCTCCTCTACCACCCGTTCGCGGGGCCAGGCGGCGCGGTACGGCCGGTCGCTGGAGAGCGCGTCGTAGAAGTCGGCCAGCGCCACGATGCGCGCCGCCAGGGGAATGTCCTCGCCCGCCGTCCGCCGCGGATAGCCCGTCCCGTCCCAGCGCTCGTGGTGGGCGCGGGCGATCTCCTCGGCCATCCGCACCATCCGCGAGCGGCCGGCGGCCAGGATCTGCGCGCCGATCTCCGTGTGGCGCTGCATCAGCTCCCGCTCGGCGTCCGTCAGCCGCCCCGCCTTCAGCAGCACGCCGTCGGGAATGCCCACCTTGCCCAGGTCGTGCAGCGGCGCCGTGCGGCGAATCATCTCCACCTCGTCCGCTTCCATCCCCATGGCCGCGGCGATGCGGGCCGAAAGCTCGCCCACGCGGCGGGTGTGCATCCCCGTGTCGTCGTCGCGCAGCTCGGCGGCGCGGGCCAGCCGCTCCAGCACCTCCCAGGCGGTTTCCTCCAGCTCGCGCGTGCGCGCCTGGACCTTCTGCTCCAGCTCCTCGTTCTGCCGCGCGACGGCCAGGTGCAGGCTGCGCGTGTGCAGGTGGTTCTTTACGCGCAGCACCGCCTCTGCCGGGCCGTAGGGCTTGCGGATGAAGTCGGCCGCGCCCGCCGCCAGGGCGCCCACGCGCGCCTCCTCCGTCAGGTCGCCGCTCACCACCAGGATGGGCAGGTACGCGCCCGCCGGGATCAGGGGGTGCAGCCACCGCATGATGTCGGGCGCCTCCAGGCAGCCCAGGTGCAGGTCCAGCAGCACCAGGTCCGGCGCGTGCTCCTGGAACAGCGCCGGCACCTCGTGTCCGTTCGTCGTGGTGCGGATGTCGCCGAACCCGGCGCGCGACAGGATCTTCTCCAGCACCTTCAGGGCGGACGCGTCGTCGTCGGCCGCCAGAATGCGCGGCTGCAGGGTGGTGGTCACGTACGCCTCGATGCAGGGGGTCGAACGCCGCCGCGGGAAGAGGTTCGCCGGGCGGCCGGAACCCACGCGCGATGGCGAACCCCGTTCCCCGGCCCGCGACGGGGCTCGATCCCTGTCCACACCGGGATCGCAGGGGGAAGACTGGGAATGCGAGACGCGCCGGCACCCTGCGTACTTTTCGTACAGCCAGAGCGGTCCGGCGCGATAAACCCCGGTAGGATCAGTGATTCGACGGCGTGTCCGGAATCCGGGCACCGGCACCCGCTTCGAGCGATCCGGCTCAGTCCAGCTCCGCCGCGATGGCGCCCGTCCAGCGGACCATGCGGTCGCGCAGCTCGGGCTCCAGCTCCATCGTCTCGATGCGCTCCAGCAGCACGTCCGCGTCGATCAGCCCCTCCACCAGCAGCACCCGCACGAAGTCGCGGTCCTTGTCCCGGAACGCGGCCAGCTTGCTGGCGGCAAGGTCGTGCCCTTCCACGCACCACCCGATGAAGCGGAGCGTGTTGGCGTTCTGCAGCTTGTAGGTCCGGTCCTCCCACCGGTGCGGCAGGGTGGCGCTTTCGATGGGTACGCCGTGGACGTAGAAGTCGTGCGTCTCGTGGAACATCGACAGCTCCCCCAGCACGCCGTCGATGTCGATCACGCGCTCGGGCGCGATGTCGGCTTCCACCGACATGCGCAGGGCAGCGGGGCATCGGGGTGCTCGCCCAGGATGGCCTGAGGGTGTTGCTAAACCCCTAACCTTACAAAGAAGCGATGACTTCCTGAGAGGGTGTTGCTAAACCTCAAACCCATAACGAAGCGGTGACTTCCTGAGGGAGCGCACCACGTCCAACCAGAAGCCACACTACGGATTGCGCGCGACCGAAGGACCTCGTTTCGGTGGCGCAGGGGCCAGATCAGGGCACGGGACCAGCCCCGTCGTTCTGCTG
>NZ_DASWNM010000048.1:0-6121 GCF_036399255.1 Longimicrobium sp. | reverse complement strand
GAGCCTAAGCGAGCCGGAGGGGGCGCCCGCCGACGCAGTAGAATCCCTGCCGAAGCGCGCTCGAATTCTCCCCTCTCCGTGAGGAACGAACGGGGAGGGGCCGGGGGAGGGGCACCCCGCCGACGCCAGTGCGACGCCCGTCGCCGAACCACTGGACCGTCCGCACCCCCAACCTCCCCCAGCAGTTTTGGGGGAGGTGGCGAGCCTAAGCGAGCCGGAGGGGGCGCCCGCCGACGCAGCAGTGTCCCTGCCGAAGCACACTCGAATTCTCCCCTCTCCGTGAGGAACGAACGGGGAGGGGCCGGGGGAGGGGCCCCCCGCGGGCGCCAGTTCAGTGCTCATCGCCGAGCCACAGTCCCAGCGGCTTCACCAACCTCCCCCAGCAGTTTTGGGGGAGGTGGCGAGCCTAAGCGAGCCGGAGGGGGCGCCCGCCGACGCAGTAGAATCCCTGCCGAAGCGCGCTCGAATTCACCCCTCTCCGTGAGGAACGAACGGGGAGGGGCCGGGGGAGGGGCCCCCCGCCGGCGCAACGCGATGCCAGCCCGCCTTCTACCGCCCCTATTCTACACCGCCCCTACACCACCGTCACGCACGCCTGCGGAGGCGCGCCGTCCGACACGCGCTCCCAGCGGACCGGCAGGGCCAGCGGGCTGTCGTTCCACTCGCCGGGCGCGGGGCCCTCGACGGCGGTGTTGCGGGTGATGAGGACGGAGGGATGGTCCAGCTCGAACACCAGCGCGGAAGAAAGGCGCGTGCGCTCTTCGTCATCCACCGACTGGAAGCAGTCCCAGCAGTCCGCGTGCAGCCGCGCGAACAGCTGCAGCCGGCCGAAATCGTCCTCCCGCGCCGCGATGTCGAACAGGAGCGTGGTGTATTTGAAGATGCACTGGATCCACCGCCCCTCCAGCAGCAGCGAGCGGTACAGCCGGTCGTCGCTGCCGTACTGCACGGCGTCCAGCAGCAGCCCGCCGGTGAACGCGGCGTGCACCGACGGCTCGCGGTCGTAGTACGCCAGCAGCCGGCCGTTCTCGAACCCCGCCGCCGCCAGTTGCTCCACCAGCCACGACGAGGTAAAGCGCGACGCCGCGGTCCACACGGTGCCGTCCGCGTCCGCGATCCACGCGCGGTGCTCGATGATGTCGCGCGGATCGGGGTCCACCGGGGGCGGACGGTGGACGGACAGCTCGAAGGTGTAGGACGGATGTACGGAGCCCCCCGGCGCCAGCCGCAGGGTGCGGCCGTCGGCGGTGGGGTGCTCCACGGTGGCGGGAAGCCACAGCTCCGTGGTGAGCTTCATCCCGGCTGGTCGGTCAGGGTGCGCGCGGGGAGGGGAAGGCCGGACGGCTAGTGGTGCGAGGGAAGGGTCACGCTGTCCACGATCTCGCCGTCGCGCACCAGCGCGTAGCCGGTAAGGCGGCCCTGCTTCTTCCACATGCTGGACGGATTGGTGAACGCCCACAGCTCGTCGCCCTCGCCGGCCTGCTGCTTCAGCTTTTGCCAGGCCATGCGAATGCGCAGCGCGGCCCGGTCGGGAAGGCTGCGGTCGTACGAGGTGGGCGCACTCTCCACCCGCTCGGTGAGCCATTCCGAAACAACCTTCATCGTGGACCGCGCCCTGCACAGGTGAGCATTTTCAGTCGGCGTAGGCGTCCAGCCGGACGTACCCCGCGAACCCCTAAACTACCGCCCCGGCACCCTCTGCGCCACCGTCCAGGGTGCGGCGCAAAGCTCCCCGCGGGGGGATGCCGGGAGCCATGCGACCATTTTGAGCATGGCCCTTGCAAGCAGGAGGTCGAAGGCCGGATGAAGTTCGCTTACACCACGACGGAGGACGGAGACGATGGCACGCGAGACGGGCACGGTAGAGCGGTTCATGGACGACAAGGGATTCGGATTCATCAAGCCGGATCGCGGCGGCAAGGATGTCTTCGTCCACCACTCCGCCATCGGGGGCAGCGGCTTCAAGTCGCTCGCGCAGGGCCAGCGCGTTGAGTTCGATCTCGTGCAGGACCCCAAGGGTCCGCGCGCGGAGAACGTCCAGACGCTGAGCGAGTAGCACTTCCCGGCCGGCACCCGCCGGCCCTGAAGTCGCTCGTACAGGATCGCGTGCCGGCCACCGGAAACGGAGGGCCGGCCCGCGGTCCTTTTCGCTTGTCAAAAGAGCAAGAAAACTGTAAGGGTACAGAGGAGCAGAGGGAGAAAATCAGAGGAACAGAGGTCCGGTATCCCTCTGTTCCTCTGGTTTTCCTCTGCTCCTCTGTACCCCCATCCGTTCATCCGTCATACCACACGGATCAGGTTACATCAATCAGCAGTTCCAGCAGGCCACTGGGTGAGAGCGGCACGTCCCCATCCGCCAGGCCGGCGAGGGAGACCCACAGGGCCTCGTGGCGCATGCCGTCCGGGTCCACGCCCACGACCTCGTCGCGTTCGTAGACCTCCCGCTCCGCCACCCGCGCGTCGAAGGCGAAGACGACCTCGTGCCCGGGACGGCCCTCGTAGGTGAACAGGTTCTCCACCACGCCCAGCAGGGCCAGCCCCTCCACCGTCAGGCCGTACTCCTCCCTCCACTCCCGCGCCACCGCCTCCGCCGCCCGCTCGCCAAAGTCGATGTGCCCGCCGATGGCGCGGTAGAAGCGGCTGCCGGCCACCCGGTCGTAGCCGCGCTCCACCAGCACGCGCCCCTCGTGGCGGACCACGGCGACGGCCTTGGCCTTGATGGTCATCTTTGCGCCAGGATCGGGTTCGGGGGAATCGGCCGGCGTCGCGCGGCGGGTGACGGCGTCGATGAAGTCGCGCTTGGCGCGCTGGTAGGCGTCCGCGTCCGCGCCGTGCTCATCCGCCAGCCGGCGCTTGAGGGCGGCGTACTCCCGCGCCGCATCAGGATCGGCGCGCAGGTGGTCGCGAAAGCGCAGGTGGTCGCGGAACCCCTCGCTTTCCGGTACGCACAGGTACAGGTGGTGCCTGGACTCGCCGGGGGGCACGCGAAAGGCGTGGCGGCCGGGAATTCCCAGCTCACCGCGGTGCGTGTAGCCGATCGCTTCCAGGCGCTGGATGGCGAGCGGGAGGTCCCGCGGGCGGACCACGACGTCCAGGTCGATGACCGGCTTGGCCGCCAGCCCGGGGACGGAGGTGCTGCCCACGTGCTCCACACGCAGAACGCAGTCGCCCAGCGCGCGGGCGGCGCGCCGGGCGAGTGCCTGGAACCGTTCCGGCCAGGCGGGATCGTAGTCCACGATCCGCACCGGCGTGTCCTTCATCCGCGGAGCTCCCGTGTGCCGTACGTCAGTCCGGGTCGGCCACGCGCGCGGGGACGCTGCTGTCGACGGTGGTGCCGTTGCCCAACTGTCCCTCGTCGCCCGATCCCCAGCAGTACGCCGCGCCGTTGGTGGTGACGCCGCAGGCGTGCTGGCTCCCCGCGAGAACGGAAGAGAACCTCAGCCCGCCCGCCACGGCCGTGGGCGTGTAGGACAACTCCCGGGAGGTTGTCCCGTTGCCCAGCTGCCCGTCCCCGTTTCGTCCCCAGCAGTACGCGGCACCCGCGGCGGTCAGTGCGCAGGCAAACGTGTCGCCGCCTACGGACAGGGACTGGAACACGTGCCCCCCGGGCACCTCGCGCAGTCCGCTGGTGATGCCGCCCGTACGCATCCCTCCCCAGCAGAAGGCCGCACCGGACGCGTCAAGTGCACAGATGGAGCTTCCGCCGACGCTCAGAGCCGTGAAGGTGTGCCCGCCGGCCACCGCCACGGGCGCCACGGCGTCGGTGTACGTGCCGTCGCCCAGCTGCCCGGCTCCGTTGTCGCCCCAGCAGTACGCCTTGCCGTCCGTGGTGAGCCCGCAGCTGTGGAGGATGCCGCCCTCGATGCGGCTCCATGTGTGGCCACCGGCGACCGCGGCCGGGGCGAGCTGGCTGGCCACGGTGCCGGTGCCCAGGGCGCCCTCGCGTCCCTCACCCCAGCAGTAGCCCGCGCCCTGCGCCGTGACCCCGCAGGCGTGGTAGTCGCCCGCGCCGAGCGACGCAAAGGCAAGCCCGCCGCTCACGGCCGCGGGCGACGAACGGTGGGCCCCGGTGCCGTCGCCCAGGCGTCCGTCGTCGCCGATGCCCCAGCAGTACGCCGCGCCGCCCTGCGCCAGCGCGCAGGTGAAGAAGTTGCTCGCGATCACCTGCCGGAACGAGCCGGAAACCGGCTGGGGCAGGGGCCTCCGCGGCACGTCGGAGTAGCCGCTGGCCAGGTCGCCCCAGCAGTACAGCGTACCGCCTTCGATGCCGCAACTGTGCCCGGAGCCCGCGCTTACCTGCGAGAACGCGCCGGGAACGTCGGCGGAGAGCGACCGCGCCACCTGCAGCGAGTCGGCGCCGCGCATGCCGTCTGCTCCGTACGCGTAGAACACCACGTCGTTGACGCCGGGGCGCAGCGGCACGGTCGCGGCAAAGGAAACGCTGGGCGTTCCCCACGCGCCGGTGGCCGGCTGCTCCGCGCCGCCGTTCACCGTATACGTCACCCGCTCCACGCCCGGCGTATGCGTGGCGGTGCCGGTCACGGGGGCGGTGGCATCGATGGTGGCGGCGGGGGCCGTCGCCTCCACGCGGGGCTTCACCTGCCAAACGAAGCGCACCTCGCGCGACGCGCGGTTGCCCAGCGCGTCGTAGGCGTGAATCACCACCACGTTCTCACCCGCCCGCACTCCGAGAAGCGCTCCGCTGAAGCACCTGTACTGGCACAGCGACATGCCGTACTCCAGCGGCGACTCGGGCTGGCCGTTCAGCGAATAGCTGGCCCGCACGGCGCCGTCCGCCGTGCCCCCCGCCAGGAGGTTCATCGGGAACCCTATGAGATCGTAGACATACGTCCTGCCCGGCTCCGGGCTGGTGACGGTGAGGGTGGGCGGGGTGGTGTCGCGGGCCATGCGCAGCGGCGCCGTGCTCCCCCGGTTGCCCGCGGCGTCGTACGCGTGCACCGCCACGGTGGTCCAGGCAGTATCGACCACCGGCACCTCCACCGAGAAGGCGGCGGTGGCGCCCGGCGTGATGGCCAGCGCCTGCTCCGCGCCGCCGTTCACCGTCCAGGTGGCCCGCGCCACGCCCACGTCGTCGCTCAGCGTTCCCGTCAGCGTGGCGCGCTCGGTACGCACCCAGCCGGGATCCTGGTGCGACGAGATCTGCGCCACCGGGATCACGGTGTCGCGCGCGGCGCCGCAGCCGCCGGGGGTGTCGCAGGTGGAGACGCCGTCGCCACAGGCGGCGAGCACGAGGGCGGCGAGCAGGAAGAGAGCGCGATTGTTGTACATCAGGTAAATCCGTCGCGGGTAGAAAGAAGAGCGGGTGCGGGGCGGTGATTCCGAGCGGCACAACGCGCGGCGCGTGGAAAGTATAATACCGCCCCCTCCCACCGGGCAGTGTGTAATGTCGCGTGAGTCTCGCGTCATCCCACTGAAATGGATGTCACGCGCCGCGGCAGGGGAGCGGAGGAATCTTTCACTCCGCTTCTCCGCGTCCCTGCTGCTCTGCGTGACACCGGGTCTTCGCGCGGCCGTGCATCAGTCCGGATCGGCCACGCGCACCGGGACGCTGGTGTCGATGGTGGTGCCGTTCCCCAACTGCCCGACGAGCCCGAAGCCCCAGCAGTATGCCGCCCCGTTGGTGGTGATGCCGCAGGCATGAAGGTCGCCGGCGGAGATGGAAGCGAACCTCAGCCCGCCCGCGACGGGGGTGGGCGTATCGGAAAACCCGGGCGAAGGCGTCCCGTTGCCCAGCTTGCCCCATTCGCTGTCTCCCCAGCAGTACGCGACACCGGCGGCGGTCAGTGCGCAGGCAAAGTTGCTGCCACCTACGGACAGGGACTGGAACACGTGCTCCCCGGGCACCGCGAGCGGCGGTCCGCCGGTGATGCCGCCCGGACGCAGCCGTCCCCAGCAGAACGCCGCACCTGACGTGTCCAGCCCACAGGTTGAGATTCCGCCGACGCTCAGAGCCTTGAAGGTGTGCCCGCCGGCCACCGCCACGGGTGCCGCCGTGTCGGCATACGTGCCGGTGCCCAGCTGCCCCGACACGTTGCTGCCCCAGCAGTGCGCCTGGCCGTCCGTGGTGAGCCCGCAGCTGTGGCTCATGCCGGCCTGGATG
>NZ_DASWNM010000047.1:0-84347 GCF_036399255.1 Longimicrobium sp. | reverse complement strand
CGGCCGGTACACGCGGATCAGCGCGTACGCGCCTGGCGCGGTGATGGTGGTGGTGGGCGAGCCGGCGGTGCCCGCGGTGCGCACCGAGCAGATCTGCCGCTGTCCCGGGTAGTCCGTCACCGCCGCGTCCGCCGCGGGGCTTCCCGCCAGCACGGTGACGGTGGCGCCCAGGGCGGCGGCGCGCTCCCGGACCTGCCGCACGGCGGACGAGTCCTGCCCTTCCTCGATGCTCTCGGTGACGCGGGTCTCCGTGTCCTCGATGGCGATGGCCTGGAACGAGATGGTGTACGGATCGGCGCTGGCGCTGGACTGCAGCGGATAGCGGAAGGCGAAGGTCAGCGCCCCGGAGAACTGGTTGGTGTCGGTGGTGCTGGGCAGGGCGCGGCTGTCGGGCGTGGAGGGGTTCCGCACCACGAAGCCGTACGGAAACATCCCCGTGACCCCGGCCGGCGGTGTGATGGCCGCGATCTCGCTTTCCTCGAACACCTGCAGCACGTCGACGTCGGTGCTTCGCAGCCCGCCCACGTCCGTCAGCGACACCGCCCCCGCGGGCACCACCAGCGGCGCGATGGAGGCGCTTGCCGCCGTGCCGCTCTGCAGCGTAAGCGCGCTGAACGGCGTCCCGGCGATGGTGTTGCTGCGGGTCACCGGGATCATCGTAAGGTTGCCGATGTTCGCGCCCGTGCTGTTGCGCACCCGGTACGTGTACGAAATGTACCGTTGCCCGCCCTGTCCCCGCGTGCCGTGGGTGATGGAACCCGTCGACATGCTTTCGAAGATCACGCCGGAGCCCAGCGGGTTCAGCGCCTGCCCCGGCCCGGACGGCACCGCCGCCACGCCGGCGCGCATCTGCGAGGTGCCGATCCCCGTCAGGGTGAACTCGTACACCCCCAGGACGCGGGGCGCGGGCTCTGGCTGGGGCTGGCGGACCGCCGCGGTGGGGTCGTCCACGCAGGCGGCCAGCAGAAGGAGCAGCGGAAGGGAGCGGAGGAGGCGGGGGCGGGTCACGATGGCCCTCCAGGCAGGCTGCGGAGGAGGCGCGCACGATGGGGCGCGCCTCTGCGCGGCACAGGATAGGCGCCAAGCGGGCGCCCGTCAAGTCTGTTTATTCTTGATCAGAGCGTCCCGTTCGCGCGTATCTGCTACGGTCCCGAGGCAGGTCTGGAAAAACAAAAAGCGAGGGGTACAGAGGGGCTGAGAACAGCCAGAGGAGCAGAGAACACGGATCCTCTGTTCCTCTGGCTTTTGTCTGTCCCTCTGTACCCCCTCGCTTTTCCGGGTTGTCGCGCCGGTACTCAGTGATCCGCGCCGACCCGTTCACCCCTTCACCCCTTCACCCCTTCACCCTCCCGGCCTCAGGTGCTCGACCTTCACCGGCACCAGCTCCGCCAGCGCGTCGGCGACCAAGCTGCGGTGGCAGTGGGCGGGGTCGGCTTCCAGGCACAGCAGGCACACGCGCTTTCCCGAGCGCACCAGGTCCGCCAGCGCGTGCAGTTCCGCCTGCGATTCGGCGGTGGAGAGGTGGCGGAGGAAGATGGCGTGCATCTCGTCGTGGCGGCCGGCGCGGGCGGCGGCGCGGCCCTCCGCGGGCGTGCCCAGGCCGCGCAGGTGCAGGTAGCCGATGCCGATCTCCCCCACGTTGGCCGAAAGCTTCGTCTTCGCGAAGCCGGGGCGGCGCGATCCCGCCACCGCACGCACGTCCACCAGCAGCTCCACCCCCGCCTCCCGCAGCGTTTCCAGAAAGCGCGGCACGGTGGTGTCTTCGTATCCGATGGTGGCCAGCGTCGTCATCCCGTGCTCCCGGTCGAGTGGCTGTGCACGGCCTCAAGCAGGCCGCATCGTCCGCATCTTCCAATCACGTGCCACGTGCACGAACCCAAGCCTCAGGCGGAGACGCGGAGAGATCCGCCCTTACCTCATCTCCGCGTCTCCGCGTCGCTACGTGAGGCCTGTCTTTTTCGCCCGTTGGGGATGAGCCCGGTTTCGCGGCATCGCCCGTGCAAAAGGACCCCTCCACCGGCGCGCGGCGGCGGAGGCGGTTTGGAACCATTGGGAGGGGGAGGAAGAGGATGAAGGCACTTACCTGGCACGGACGCTCTTCGATCAAGTGCGAAGAGGTACCGGATCCCACCATCGAGGCCCCGACGGACGCCATCGTCCGCATTACGTCCACGGCCATCTGTGGATCGGACCTGCACCTGTACGACGGCTTCAACCCGTTCATGAAGCCCGGCGACGTGCTGGGGCACGAGCCCATGGGGATCGTGGAAGAGGTGGGAAGCTCGGTCAAGCGCATCAAGAAGGGCGACCGGGTGGTGATTCCCTTCACCATCTCGTGCGGCAGCTGCTGGTTCTGCCAGCACGACCTGTACTCGGTGTGCGAGACCACCAACCGCGACGCCGAGGTGGCTAAAAAGGTGATGGGCCACACCACGGCCGGCCTCTTCGGCTTCTCGCACATGAACGGCGGTTACGCGGGCGGCCAGGCGCAGTACCTCCGGGTTCCGTACGCCGACGTGGGCCCGCTGCGCATCGACAGCGACCTGCCAGACGAGAAGGTGCTGTTCCTGTCCGACATCTTTCCCACGGGGTGGATGGCGGCGCTGAACGCCGAGATCCAGCCGGGCGACACGGTGGCGGTGTGGGGGTGCGGGCCGGTGGGGCAGATGACCATCCAGAGCTGCTGGATGCAGGGCGCCGGACGGGTGATCGCCATCGACACGGTGCCCGAGCGGCTGGCCATGGCGCGCTCGGCGGGGCGGGCCGAGACCATCGACTTCAAGGAGACGGGGGTCTACGACGCGCTGATGGAGATGACCGGGGGCCGCGGCCCGGACCGCTGCATCGACGCGGTGGGGGCCGAGGCGCACGGCACGGGAAGCATCGACGCCGTCTACGACAAGGTCAAGACGATGCTGATGCAGGAGACCGACCGCGTGCACGTGCTGCGCGAGGCCATCATGTGCTGCCGCCCCGCGGGGACGATCTCCATTCCCGGCGTGTACATGGGCGTGGCCGACAAGATTCCCGTCGGCGCGCTGATGAACAAGGGATTGACCATCAAGACGGGGCAGACGCACGTGCAGGCGTACCACGACCAGCTGCTGACCCGCATCGAGAATGGCGAGATCGACCCGTCGTTCATCATCACGCACACGGTGCCCATCGACCAGGGCCCGGACATGTACAAGACGTTCCGCGACAAGGAGGACGGCTGCATCAAGGTCGTCCTCAAGCCCTGGGACTGACGGGTCGTCTCACGCGGAAACGTGGAGGGCGCGGAGAGAGATCTCCGCGCCCTTCGTGTATCCGGACGTCATCCGGATCCTGGGCCTGAAAAGATTGATCGTACAGAGGAACAGAGTCAGACAGAGGAAAAGCGTGGTGAATTGTCGGCTTGGTTCCTCTGTCTGACTCTGTTCCTCTGTACCCATAAAGGTGTTGTTTTCCCGGATTCGGTATCACACCAGATCGGGTGTCGCTCACCTCGATCGTGGGGTTGGCGGAAGGGTTTCCAGATCGCGCATCAGGTGGTGAGAACCGCTTGTTCTTGTGCGCTCCGGAGATGATCCCGCGATCCGCATCCCTCCCCAAAAAATTCTCATGGCCCCCTGCCGCATTTCCATCCCTCTCCCGTTCCCGGCGGTCTACGCTGGTTCGTGCCTCGTCGACCGGAGCGCCATGCCTCCGCTCACTTGAAATCCAACGGATGCCGGAGGAAGCGGCACGAGAAAACTCCGTTGACTCTGTTGACTCTGTGTGAGGCCAATCTTTTTGCGGATCCGCGATCACACAGAGTCAGCGACCGGATGCGGGAGTTCCGCCGCGCCTGCACCTGGAGGGCGTTCCACGCTCCGGGCGCCTTACGTTCGCGCGCCCAGGAGATACGCGGGATAGCCGACCACTTCGCGGGCCGTGGAGTACAGGTCGCGCAGCTCGAAGTAGCGCGCGTGGGCGGAGTACACGGGCGTGATGCCCACGCGCCGCATCGCCAGGCGGCAGCGGGGGATGTGGAAGTACTGCGAGACCACCACCACGCTGGACCACCCCTTCTGGCGCAGGATGGCGGCGGTGTTCGTGGCCGTGGCGCCGGTGGTCACGCCCAGGCTGTCCGCCACGATCCGGTCCGCCGGGATCCCCCGCTTCGCCAGGTACGACTTCATCACCGCGGCCTCGTCGAATCCCGACGCCCCGACTCCGCCGCTGACGATCACGTTCTTCACCACGCCGCTGTCGTACAGCGCGAGCGCCGCGTCCAGCCGCGCCGCCAGCCGTGGATGCGGTGTTCCGTCCGCCTTCACCTCGTTGCCCAGGACCACGGCCGCGTCGGCGGGGTGGACGTCGTCGCGCAGCCCGCTGAGGGCGATCAGCCCCGCCGCCGCCACGAACAGGCCGATCCCGGCCAGCACCGCCCGCACCACGATCCGTCTCAACCTCGGCATGGCTCGTCGATCGTCTCGAGCGGAAAAAGCGCGTGGCCCGCAGCGTCATCGTCCCCACGCGCGCCCGGTCTGCGGGTGACCCGGAACGGGGGATGTTACGTGGTGATCAGGACGGCGTCCATGCGGGGCTTCGGTTTGACGCAGAGGAGGCAGAGGAACAGGGAAAGGCGCAGAGAACTTCCGTGCGGTTCTCTGCGCCCTCTCGTCTTGACGCTGCGTCCTCTGCGCGGAAACCGCAGCTGGTGGTGATGCTGTTCGGAAAGAAGGTGGCGAAGCAGGCACAGGTTGACATCCAGCACTTCCCCGATCCGCCCGTCAACGCCCGGCTCAAGCCCGCGAAGAGCTGCCTCCTCCCGGCGTCGTCGTCGGCCGGCGGGATGTGAGTTCTTGTAACAACCTCACCAAAGACCATATATTCAGGTCACCATTTCTGAAGAGGAGCGGGAGATGAAGCGGACGCACAGCAAGAGGCGTTTCCTTTCGGAGCGGTTCCCCGGGCGGCGGATCATTCCCGCGGGTGAGTTCAAGCCCGCCTGCCTGAGCCTGATGGATCAGGTGCAGGAGACCGGAGTCGAGATCGTCATCACCAAGCACAATGAACCGGTTGCCAAGCTGGTTCCTGTTTCCGGCGAGCTGCGGCCCTTTGTCGGGCGTTCTCGAGGCGTGATCCGGATTTCGGACGAGGACCTGCTTGCACCGGTCGGTGAGGATTGGGAGGTCGATGCTGACCTCTAGCCTCACCGCCTCCGACCGGCTGGTGATGGATACACACGTATGGGTATGGGTGAGCGGCGAGGCTGCGGGACCGGATCGCCTTGCCTCCGCCGTCCTGACGCCGATCGAGGAAGCCGCCCGGGATCGGCGGCTTTTCGTTTCCGCGGCATCCGTGTGGGAAATCGCCCTGAAGGCCGAGCGGGGGCAGGCGCTGATTTCGGGAGACATGGACACGTGGCTGCGCGATCAGCGACAGTATCCCGGCGTGCGGGTGCTGCCGCTGGATGCGCGCATCGCGATGGACAGCACGCGGCTGCCTCCGTGGCGACGTGCGCGGGACGGGGCCGAACACCGCGATCCCAGTGACCGGTTCATCGTTGCGACGGCCCGGCGGCTGAACGCGGTGCTGCTTACGTGCGACGAAGAGATTCTCCATTTTTCGCGGCAGGGCCACGTTCGCGCATACGACGCTTGCCCCTGATGGGCGTGAGGTAAGGCGGGTTCCCTGAGTGGCGAGCGTTTTGCGCTCGGCGGCGCAGAAAACGCCGACGAACGGAGCCGGATGCCCGCAGACGCCCGCTACCTTCCCATCGAAGACCACGGCATCATCGGCGACCTGAACACGGTTGCGCTGGTGGGGCTGGACGGCGCCATCAGCTTCTTCTGCGCCCCGCGCTTCGATTCGCCCTCCGTGTTCGCCGCGCTGCTCGATTCCGAGCGCGGCGGCATCTTTCGCGTCGATCCCCGGCTGGGCCCTGACGCGCGCCGCAAGCAGCTGTACCTTCCCGACACCAACGTCCTCCTTACCCGCACCCTCTCGCCGGACGGCGTGGCGGAGATCAGCGACTTCATGCCCATCGGCGAAACCGAGGGCGTGCGGCGCATCGTGCGGCGGGTAAAGGCCGTGCGCAGCAGCGTAACGTTCACCCTGCGCTGCGCACCGCGCTTCGGCTACGGTGCCGTGGGACACCGCGCGACGGAGGACGACGGAGAGGGCGTCATGTTCACCCCAGACGACGCGGAGCGCGCGGGGCTGGCCTTCCTCCGCCTGCGCGGTTCCGTGCCGCTGCGAATCGTGGACGGCGACGCCGTGGCGGAGTTCGAGCTGGCCCACGAGCAGACGGCCACCTTCATCCTGGAAGCCGCCACCGAGGCGCACTCCGGCCCGCACGCCAGCCAGCGCTACGCCGCGGACGCCTTCAAGCGCACCGTCAACTTCTGGCGGGGGTGGATCGGAAAGAGCACCTACCGCGGCCGCTGGCGCGACGAGGTGAACCGCTCTGCGCTGGTGATGCGGCTGCTCTTTTCGCAGGAGCACGGCTCGCTGATCGCCGCCCCCACCTTCGGACTGCCGGAGACCATCGGCGGGGTGCGCAACTGGGACTACCGCTACACCTGGGTACGCGACGCCGCCTTTACCCTGTACGCCTTCATCCGCCTGGGGCTGACGGAGGAGACGGGGCGCTTCATCGGGTGGATCGCCGACCGCGTGCGCGAAGAGGGCGACGGCGTGCCGCTGCAGCCGCTGTACGGGCTGGACGGCGCGCACCAGGTCCCCGAGCTGGAGCTGGACCACCTGGAGGGCTACCGCGGCTCGAAGCCTGTGCGGGTGGGCAACGGCGCCGCCGTGCAACTGCAGATGGACATCTTCGGCGCGCTGATGGACTCGGTGTACCTGCACGACAAGTACGGCCAGCCCATGAGCTACGACCTGTGGAACACGCTGGTGAAGGTGGTGGACTGGGTGTGCGAGAACTGGCGCCGCCCCGACCACGGCCTGTGGGAGATCCGCCAGGCTGAGCGGCCGTACCTGAGCTCGCGGGTGATGTGCTGGGTGGCCGTGGACCGCGCCGTGCGCCTGGCGCAGCACCGCTCGCTTCCCGCGCCCATGGTGCGCTGGCTCGAGGTGCGCGACCAGATCTACCGCAGCGTGTTCGACGAGTTCTGGAACCCGAAAAAGAAGGCCTTTACGCAGTCGCCCGGCAGCGGCGTGATGGATGCCAGCGCCCTGCTGATGCCGCTGCTGCGCTTCATCAGCCCCACCGACCCGCGCTGGGTGCAGACCATGAGCGCCGTGCGGCGCGACCTGGTGCAGGACTCGCTGGTGCGCCGCTACGACGTGCGCGGCGGCAAGACCGACGGGTTCGCGGACGAGGAGGGCACGTTCACCATCTGCTCGTTCTGGTACGCCGAGTGCCTTTCGCGCGGCGGCGACCTGCAGCAGGCGCGCTTCGCGTTCGAAAAGATTTTGAGCTACGCCAACCACCTGGGGCTCTTTGGCGAGGAGCTGGGCCCCAGTGGCGAGCACCTGGGCAACTTTCCCCAGGCGTTCACGCACCTGTCCCTCATCAGCGCCGCCTACGACATCGACCGCCGCCTGGATGGCGCGGGGTGGGGGGCGTAGGGCTGGATTCGCCCGATCCGCCGGCGCCCCCTCCGGGCTCGCACCACTCGCCCACCTCCCCCAAACTGCTGGGGGAGGTTGGGGTGGGGCAGGGGATGGAGGCTCTTCGAAGGGGATCACGCTGGTGCCCGACGGGGGCCCCTCCCCCGGCCCCTCCCGCTCGTTCCTCGCCGAGAGGGGAGAATTCGATCCCGCTCTGGCTGGCCACAATTTGACCGCTTTCCCCTCAACCCGCCACGTGGCAGGCACTTGCCCCTGCCCGGCCGCCGCCAGTCCGCGAAGGCGGCCTTCGTGTGGTTGTTGCAGCGAATTCATTCGCCCTTGCCGCTGGAGTGCCCCGTCTTCTCGGGTAAGATCCTCCGCCGACGCAGATCGAGCCCTGTCGAACCGCCGTGAGCCCAGACCGACAACCAACCTCCCCCAGCAGTTTTGGGGGAGGTGGGCGCGTGGTGCGCGCCCGGAGGGGGCGCAGGCGGACGCAGGCCAGCGTCCTTCGAAGCGCCCCGTAATCAACCCCGGCCCGGATCTTGACCCTCCCTTTCGCGCAGTTCCCACTTCCGAAGCAGAGGCCACATGGACAACTGGAAACGCTGGCTCAAGATCGGCGCGCTGCTGGTCGTTGCCTGGTTCGTGCTGAAGATCGTGTTCAACATCGTCGGCTTTGCGGTGCACCTGCTGGTGATCGCCGGCCTTCTCTTCATCGTCTATTCGGTGGTGAGCCACTTCATGGGCGGCAGCCGCCGGAGGGTCTGAAGCGGGCAGGATCAAGTATCAAGTGCCCGGTGTCCAGCGGGTGGCAAGCACTGGGCACCAGGCACTTGGCACTTGATCCCTTGTACTTGGCACTGCTTTTCCATCCCCCATCGGCAGAGCACCCTTCCGGCACACCTCCCCCACGGAGCGCAACTCGTGCGTCTGCGGACGATTGCAGTCATCCTGGCCGCGGGATTCGCCTGCCTGGCGGCCCCGTCCCGTTTGGCGGCGCAGGACACTACGACCGTCGCGGGCGAGCGGTACCGCGCCGGGCCCCTGGTCCGCGCGTTCAACGGCGACGAGTACCGGGCGGAGTGGACCACGCCCCTCCGCGTCCCCTTTCTGAACCCCGCCACCTTCGCTGGCGGGCTCACCGTCCTGCAGGCCGGCGGCGGCCTGGCCACCGAGTCGCTGCGCATGCGCGGCGCGGACGGCCGCGAGTACGTCTTTCGCTCCGTGGACAAGAACGCCGAGCGCGGCTTGCCCGAGGACCTGCACGACAGCTTCATCGAGTGGATCGTCCAGGACCAGGTGAGCGTAAAGCACCCCGGCGCCGCGCAGGTGGTGCCGCCGCTGCTGCAGGCGGTGGGCGTGCTGCACGCGGTGCCGCGTCTGTTCGTGATGCCCGACCACCCGTTCCTGGGCGAGTTCCGCACGCAGTTCGCCGGCCGCCTGGGGCAGCTGGAGGAGCGGCCGGAAGATGCGGAGGAGGACGAGGACCAGCCCGGTGCGCCCCGGCCCGCGCGCGGCTTCGCGGACGCGGACCGCGTCGTGGGAACGCCGCGGCTGCTGGAGCGGCTGGAGGAGGACCCGGACGAGCGCGTGGACAGCCGCGACTACCTGACCGCCCGGCTCGTGGACCTGATCGTGGGCGACTGGGACCGCCACGCCGACCAGTGGCGCTGGGCGGGGTACGAGCGCGGCGACCGCTGGACCTGGCGCCCCATTCCCCGCGACCGCGACAACGCGTTCTCGGACTACGAGGGGGTCGCGTCCGCCACCGCGCGCGCCTTTGCGCCCAACCTTACGCGCTACGGCGCCGAGTGGCGCGACCTGCCGGGGTACCTGCACCTGTCGACGGAGCTGGACCGGCGGCTGCTGGCGGACCTGGACCGGCGCGCGTGGGATTCGGTGACGGCATCCGTCCGCGCGCGCATCACCGACCCGGTGATCGCCCGCGCCGTGCGCGAGATGCCGGCCGAGTACCAGCCGCTGGGCGCCCGCGAGATGGAGGCCGCCCTCCGTGCCCGCCGCGACCGGCTGGAGGAGGCGTCGTCGTTCTTCTACCGATGGCTGGCCAGCGACGTGGACGTGCGCGCCACCGACGAGGCCGAGCGCGCCGAGGTGGAGCGGCTGGCGGACGGGTCCGTGGACGTGCGGATCTTTCCCTCGCCCGACGCGCGCACGCCGTACTTCCGCCGCCGCTTCGTTCCCGAGGAGACGCGGGAGATCCGCATCTACCTGCACGGCGGCGACGACCGCGCCACGGTCACGGGAACGGCGCCGCGCAGCATCCAGGTGCGGCTCATCGGCGGCGGCGGGGACGACCGGCTGACCGACGAATCCGCGGCGGGCGGCGGGCGGATGCTGACGGTGTTTCACGACGACCGCGGCGACAACCAGCTTTCGCCCGGCCGCGAGGCGCGGGTGGACACGCGCGCGTACGAGCCGCCCGCGGTGCGCGCCTGGGGCAACCAGCCCACCCTGCGCGACTGGGGAAGCCACTTTGCCCCCGTGGCGCCGTGGGGCGCGTGGGTCAACAACGTGGGGCCGGTGATCGGCGGCGGGCCGGTGTGGACGCGCTACGGCTTCCGCCGGCAGCCGTACGCGCGGCAGGTCGCCGTCCGCGCGCTCTACGCGCCGCTGGAGGATGGATTCGGCGTGGAGGGGACCGCGGACTTCAAGCGGACGGGGACGGGCGGTGGCCTGCGGCTGGCGGGCGGCGCGCGCACCTTCCACGTCACCCGCTTTCACGGCTTCGGCAACGATTCGCCCGGCGAGGCGGAAGAAGAGTACGAGGTCACCAGCAACGAGGTGCGGGCCGAAGCGCTGTGGTACGGGCAGATGGGGCGCCGCGCCGCGTACGGCTTTGGACCGGTGGTGCGGTGGATGGACGTGCGCGATCCGGCGTTCACCACCATCGGCGGCGAGCCGCGCGGGGCGGACGGATGGATGGCGGCTGGCGCGATGGCGCAGCTGCACGTGGACGGTCGCGACACGCTGCCGGTGACGCACCGCGGATGGTGGCTGGGCGCGCGGGCGGAGGGCTTCGGCGGCGACATCGGCGCGTTCGGCTCGGTGGAGGGCGAGGCGCGCACGTACCTTTCGCTGGGCGTGGGGCCGATTCTCGCCCTGCGCGCCGGCGGGGAGCTGGCGCGCGGCGACGTTCCCTTCCAGGAGGCCGCCTTCATCGGCGGGCCGAGGTCGTTGCGCGGCTACCCGTTCCAGCGCTTCGCGGGCGAGTCGGCCGCGTTCGGCTCGGCGGAGCTGCGGCAGCCGCTGGGGCAGGTCAAGCTGCTGGTGCGCGGCCGGCTGGGCGTGTTCGCGCTGGCGGACGCGGGCCGGGTGTGGGTAGACGGCGACTCGCCCGGCGGCTGGCACACGGACGTGGGCGGCGGCCTGTGGTTCGAGACGCTGGGCTACGTCGGCACGCTTACGGTGGCGCGCGGGGACGTGACGCGGATGTACGTGGGGCTGGGGCTGCCGTTTTGAGGGTGAACGGGTGGACGGGTGAAGGGGTGAAGGGGTGAAGGGGCGGGTGTGTGCACGCCGGGATCCGTGCCGCGCGCCCGCCACGGGCTAAAGCCCGAGGCTGGAAATGCCATAAGCCCCGTCTCGGCTCGCTAGCGCTCACCGAACGGGGCTTCACCTGCTCGCATCCGGAGCGGCCGGCCCGCTAAAGCGGCCAGGGCGCGCACCGCACACTCCGGAGCCCCCAGCCGCGAAGGCGGCCTTCGTGTGGTTGTTGCAGCGAATGATGCCCATTGCGGATCTTATTCGGTGATCGCCGGGTTGCGGACGCGCAGGTGCTTCGGACGCCGTAGATAGCCGGGCCGCTGAGTCCGCGAAGGCGGACTTTGCGATTTTCCAGCGGCGAATTCATTCGCTCCAGCGGGCGGATGGGTCTGGATCTGCACCATCGCATTTCTCCGCGAGTCGCGCGGTTTGCGGGGGTGGTGCGGAGGGTAGGGAGGCGTCCCGGCGAGCATCCGGCTTGATCGTGCGGCTGGCCCGGTTCGTGAAGGATTTTCGCCGCGGGAAGGTACGGAACGGCGGTTGGCGTGGCGTGTACAGCAATTGCCCGTTTTCCGACGGCCGCCGCGCAGGCACGTCCCGCAGCAGCACCCTGATGCATCGCATGGAAGATCCCGGCACTCCCCCGGCAGAAGGCTCCATCGCCCGTCGCGCGGAGGCGATGGAGGCCGCGCCCCTGGACCGGCGCCGCAGCGTGGAGCCGCCGCGCGGGTCCATGAGCACCGGCCGGTGGATGTGGGAATGGACCAAGGCCATCAGCACCGCCATCCTCCTCTTCCTCGCCGTCCGCACCTTTCTGGTGGAGGCCTTCAAGATCCCCACGGGGTCGATGGAAGGCACCCTGCTGATCGGCGACTTTCTGCTGGTGAACAAGGCCGTCTACGGCGCCGAGATCCCGCTGACGGACCGGCGGCTTCCCGCGTTCAGCCATCCCGGACGCGGCGACGTGGTGGTGTTCCTGCCCCCGCACGACCCCCACAAGAACTACGTCAAGCGCATCGTGGGCGTTCCCGGCGACACGCTGGAGATGCGCGACAAGGTGCTGCTGCGCAACGGCGTGCGGCAGGACGAGCCGTACGCCCGCCACACCGACCCGCTGGGCGACCAGGCCGATCCCAAGATGCTGTGGCAGCTCGACTTTACCGTCGACACCACGCTCAGCATGCGCAGCTACCACCCCTCGCGCGACAACTGGGGGCCGCTGGTGGTGCCGCCCGGCAAGTTCTTCGCGCTGGGCGACAACCGCGACCGGTCCGAGGACTCGCGCTACTGGGGCTTCCTGGACGCGCACTCCGTCAAGGGGCGGCCCATGTTCGTGTACTACTCGTTCGAGCACGACCTGGCCAACGCCCTTCCCTGGCTTACCAGCGTGCGCTGGAAACGCATCGGCGAAGTCATCCGCTGACGGGGCACGCGTTTGGGGTGCGCCACCCGTCCCCGCGGTGGCCCAAAACAGACGTTTAAGGGTGGGAATTCACCTTACCCGGCAAAAGTTCCCTCGTGGGGGTTGACACCACACTCCCGCCTTTCCATGTTCCGTGCAGGTAAAAAGTCAGGTGCGGGATTGTTCGTCCCACCTCCCGGTTTCCGCGCTTGCCGCGCGATTCCCCACCGGGTTTTCACGCACCTACGGCACCCCCGCTTCCGTCTCCCGGAGCACGCCGATGTCGTTCAGCCCCGCCAAAAAAATCCAGGCCGAGTCCGAGTCGCTGGACCAGTACCTCCGCGAGATCAGCGCGTACCCGCTCATCGACCGCGAGGCGGAATGCCGCCTTGCCGGAAAGATACGCGAGGGCGACCCGCTGGCGCTGGAAGGGCTGGTGCGCGCCAACCTGCGCTTCGTGGTCGCCGTGGCCAAGAAGTACCAGAACCAGGGCGTATCGCTGGCCGACCTGATCAACGAGGGGAACATCGGGCTCATGCGGGCGGCCCGTAAGTTCGACGAAACCAAGGGGATCAAGTTCATCTCCTACGCCGTGTGGTGGATCCGGCAGGCCATCCTGCAGGCGCTGGCCGAGCAGTCGCGCATCGTGCGCGTGCCGCTGAGCCGCGCCGGGGCGGTGCACCGCATCGGCAAGCGCTCGTCGGCCATGACGCAGGAGCTGGGTCGCGAGCCCACGCTCACCGAGATCGCCAACGAGCTCGACGTCCCCGAGGACGAGATCAGCCACGCGCTGGCGATGTCGCAGGTGTACCTTTCGCTCGACGCCCCGCTGGTCCCCGGCGAAGACGGGCAGCTTCTCGACTACCTTTCCGACTCCCTTTCTCCCGGCCCCGACGACGAGGTCTACGACCACGCCCTCAAGCGCAGCATCGACGATGCGCTGGGGACGCTGTCGGAGCGCGAGGCCAAGGTGCTGCGCCTGTACTTTGGCCTGGGCGACACCGAGCCCATGACGCTGGAGCAGATCGGCGAGAACTTTGGCATCACCCGCGAGCGGGTCCGGCAGATCAAGGAAAAGGCGCTCCTTCGCCTTCGCCACCAGTCCCGCGCCCGCTTTCTGGAGACGTTCCTGACCTGAAGGCGGTTCCGCGAAGGATATCGAAAACCCTCTCCCGCTCGCCGGGGGAGGGTTTTGGTTTGTGGCTGGGGCGGGGATGGGTGATGGTGGCCGGTTCAGGGCCCGCCAAGCCCGGGCGAATGAATTCGCGGCTGGGAAAACGCGATGTCCGCCTGCGCGGACGGGTGTGGGGTGGATGGAGGTGTCCGTGCGCACCCCAGGCAGTTGAAGCCCCGCGCAGTTTGCGGGGCTTTCCGCTGTCGTTGCGGCGAGTTCACTCGCTCCCGCCGGGATCTGTCCCGCGCACCGGTTGCCCCGGCCCGCGCATCCTTCCTACATTGGCGCTTCCGAGCCGAACTGCTACCGACCGACATCCGACGGATAGAACGATGGCCAAGACCTCTACCTTCGACATCACCTCGAGCGTGGACCTGCAGGAGGTCGACAACGCCGTGAACCAGGCGCACAAGGAAGTCGCGCAGCGCTACGACTTCAAGGGCGCCACGGTCGAGATCGAGTTCAGCAAGAAGGACGGCACTCTCAAGCTGCTGGCGGACGACGAGTACAAGCTCACCGCGCTGGTCGACATCATCCAGAGCAAGCTCATCAAGCGCGGCGTGCCCATCCGCAACCTGGACTACGGCACCGTCGAGCAGGCGTTCGGGGGCAAGGCGCGTCAGACCATCACCCTGGTGCAGAGCATCAGCACCGAAAAGGGGAAGGAGATCGTCAAGTCCATCAAGGAGGCGGGCTTCAAGAAGGTCAACGCGCAGATCCAGGACGAGCAGGTGCGCGTGACCAGCGCCTCCATCGACGACCTGCAGGCGGTGATCGCGCACCTCAAGAAGCAGGACTTCGGGCTGGAGCTGGCGTTCGGCAACTTTCGCTCGTAGACACGCGAACGCCCCCGCGCCCGGAAAGGACGCGGGGGCGTTCGATTCAAGAAGCGCCTAGTTGATGCCTTCGGTGTTGTCGCCCTGCGCGGAGTCCTGCCGGGCTTCGGCCTGCTCCTCGGCGGCCTCTTCGGTGTCGCCCGAGCGGGCTTCCTCGGCGGCCTCGTTGTTGTGGTCCTCGGCGTTGTCGTTGCACGCCGAAGCACCGGCCGCCAGCACCAGGCCCAGGAGCAGGGCAAAGAAGCGCTTCGTCATCAGGATTCCTTCTGCAGGATAGAATGACCAACTCGGACTCGCCGGGACAGGGCAAAAGCGCGGCCAACATGCCAGCCGCGGACCACAACGCGAACAGCCGCGCCCTCTTTCGCCGCGCCTGCGACATTACGCCGGGCGGGGTGAACTCGCCGGTGCGCGCCTTTCGCGGCGTGGGCGGCGACCCCTTCTTCGTCGACCGCGCGCTGGGGTCGCGGCTGTGGGACGCGGACGGCAACGAGTACATCGACTACGTCCTTTCCTGGGGCCCCATGATCCTGGGCCACGCGCACCCCGCCGTGGTGCAGGCCGTGGCACAGGCGGCGGCGCGCGGCACCAGCTACGGCGCGCCCACCGCGGCCGAGGTGGAGCTGGCCGAGGCGGTGCGCGGCTTCGTTCCGTCGATGGAGCGCGTCCGCTTCGTCAACAGCGGCACGGAGGCGACGATGAGCGCCGTGCGCCTGGCGCGCGGGTTCACCGGGCGGGAGATGATCCTGAAGTTCGACGGGTGCTACCACGGCCACGGCGACAGCTTTCTGGTCAAGGCCGGCAGCGGCGTAGCCACGCTGGGGCTGCCCAACTCGCCCGGCGTGCCCGAGGCGCTGTCGAAGCTCACGCTGACGGCGCCGTTCAACGACCTGGAGGCGGTGGAGACGGTCTTTCGCGCGCACCCCGGCCGCATCGCCTGCGTGATCCTGGAGCCGGTGGTGGGGAACGCCGGCTTCATCGCGCCGGACGACGGGTTCCTGGAGGGGCTGCGGCGGATCACGGACGCGGACGGCGCGCTGCTGGTGTTCGACGAGGTGATGACGGGGTTCCGCGTGGCGCCCGGCGGCGCACAGGAGCGCTTTGGCGTGCGCCCGGACCTGACCACGCTGGGCAAGGTGATCGGCGGGGGGCTGCCGGTGGGCGCGTACGGCGGGCGGCGGGACGTGATGGACTGGATCGCCCCCGTGGGCCCCGTCTACCAGGCGGGCACGCTCTCGGGAAATCCGCTGGCGATGGCCGCGGGGCTGGCGCAGCTGCGCGTTCTGCGCGAGGAGGATCCGTATCCCCTGCTGGAGACGCGGACGCGGCGGCTGGTGGAGGGGCTGCTGGCGAACATGGCGGAGCGGGGCGTGCCGGCCTCCGGAGGCAGCTACGGGTCGATGTGGGGCGTGTTCTTTGCGGCTGGCCCGGTACGCAGCTTCGACGACGCAAAGCAGGCGGACGTGGAAACGTTCCGGCGCTTCTACCACGCGCTGCTGCGGCGCGGCGTGTTCTTCGCGCCGTCGGCGTTCGAGGCCGGGTTCATGTCCACCGCCCACACGGAGCAGGATGTCGAGGAAACCATCTCCCGCGCACGCGAGGCCCTGGATGAGGCGCTGGCGTAGCGCCGCGGCCGTGCTGGCGCTGCTGGCCCCCGCCGCCTGCGCCCCGCGCGGCGCGCGTGTGCCCACGGTGCCCGTGGTCGTCATCCGCGACACCGTGGCGACGCGCCCCCCGCCGCGCGACACCGTCGTCATCACCCCCACGCAGCCGACGAATCCGCCGCCCGCGGCCAACGCGACCGCCGTGCGCGTGGGATTGATCGTGGACACCAGCGCGGTGGAGGTCACGTCCACGGGCGACTTCACCGTGCACACGGAGGACGGGCGCGAGCTGGGCCGGCTGCGCGGCGGGCAGACGCTGGCGTTCCGCGATGCGGGATCGACCGTGACCATGGAGTCGCGCGGCGGGCCCGCGGGAAGCGCCATGCAGCCGCCCGCCGGCGTGGCCGGCGCGGGGCTGCGGCCGCCGCTCATCGTCCGTCCGGCGGCGGCGGGCGGCACGCTTTCCGTGCGCGGCAACGCGTACCGCGGCGAGCTGCGCATTCAGCAGGCCACCGGCGGCGGGTTGACGGTGGTGAACCGGCTGGACATGGAGACGTACCTGCTGGGCGTGGTGCCGCGGGAGATCGGCCGCTTCGAGCTCGACATCTACGAGGCCATCAAGGCCCAGGCGGTGGCGGCGCGCACCTACGCGGTCACGTACCTGGGCCGCCGCCAGCAGCAGGGCTTCGACGTCTACGCCACGACCGAGGACCAGGTGTACGGCGGCGCCGGCGCCGAGAACGAGACGGTGAACCGCGCCGTGCGTGAAACGGCGGGCGAGATCCTGACGTACGGCGGGCAGCCGATCACCGCCTACTATCACAGCACCTGCGCGGGGCAGACGGCGGCCATCGACGAGGTGTGGAACAACCCGCCCGTGCCGTACCTGGTGAGCGTGCGCGACGTGGACCCCAGCGGCCAGGCGTACGACCGCGTCAGCAGCCGCTTCAGCTGGACGGAGCGCTGGACGCACGAGCAGATGGTGAACGTGCTGAACCGCTCGCTGGCGGATTCGCTGCGCGGCCGGCGCATCACCCGCATCGAGGACATGCGCGTGCTGGAGCGCACGCCGTCCGGGCGCGTTCGGGCGATGCGGATCACGACGGACGCGGGCTCGTTCACGGTGGGCAAGGACCGCGTGCGGTGGTTCCTGGTGCCGATCCGCAACGGCAGCCCGACCGGCATCCTGAACAGCAGCAAGTTCGACGTGTCGCTCACTCGCGGCGGCGGACGCGTGACGGAGGTCGTGGCGACCGGCGGCGGATGGGGGCACGGCATCGGGATGTGCCAGGTGGGCGCCATGGGCCGCGCCCGCGCCGGCCAGGACTACCGCACCATCCTGCGGACGTACTACCCGGGAACGGAGATCCGCAAGGCGTACTGACGGGCCCTCCCCCGGCGGGCGGTAGTGGCGAATGAATTCGCTGCAACAACCACACGAAGTCCGCCTTCGCGGACTGGCGGCTGCGGGGCAGGGCCAGTGCCTGCCACGTTGCGGGCTGAGAGGAAGCCGGCCCACAGGCCGTCGAAGCACGATCGAATTCTCCCCTCTCCGTGAGGAACGAACGGGGAGGGGCCGGGGGAGGGGCACCCCGGCGGCGCCAGATCGATGCCCGTCGCCGAACCTCGACCTCAGCCCCACCCAACCTCCCCCAGCAGTTTTGGGGGAGGTGGGCGAGTAATGCGAGCCCGGAGGGGGCGCCGCCGGCGCAGCGCGATGACAGTGGATGAACCGGGATCGATCCTGATCCTGCGCCTCAAATAGATCACCCTGACCGATCTCCCATGCAGCGCTCCACCCTGCCGATCCTCGCCGCCGCCCTGGCCGCCGCGCTTCCCGCCACGGGGCGCGCGCAGGACATGGCCGACTACGACTACGAGAACTTGGTGCTCAGCGGCATCGGCGTGCACCTGAGCGAGGTGTTCCCCGCCCGCACGGACCCGGCGCTGGGGATGAACGTGCGCGTCGACCTGGGGCTGCTGGGCCCCAACGTCCGCATCACGCCCGGCATCACCTACTGGTCGTCGCAGCTGCGCGAGGGCGAGGTGGAGCGCATGGAGACGCGCATCGAGGACGCCTGCGACCGCGGCGGCGTTCCCTGCCCGGGGATCGAGCTGGGCGAGGTGGAGACCAGCGACCTGTCGCTGGACGTGGAGGCCCACTACCTGTGGACCACCGACTACTTCGTGGAGCCGTACGCCGGCGCGGGCGTGTCGCTGCACCTGCTGAACGGCAGCGGCGAGTTCATCGACGACACCTTCGTGGAAGAGCTGCTCGACGCCATCGCCCCGGGGCTGAACCTGGTGGGCGGGCTGGAGTTTCCCGTCGCGGGGAACCTGCGGGTGCTGGGCGAGGCGCGGGCGGTGCTCACCGGCACCACGCGCTTCATCAGCCTGGGCGTGGGCGGCGCGTGGCGCTTTCCGCCGCAGATGCAGCGGCCCGTCATCCCGCCGCCTCCGCCCCCGCCGTCCACCTCTACCCCGGGAGAGCGCTGATGGCCGCCGCCCGCCCCCCCGTCCGCGTGGCCGTCCTGGGCGCCGGCAGCATTGCCCAGGTGGTGCACCTGCCCATCCTTACCCGCATGCGCGGCGTGCAGGTGGCCGCCCTGGCCGACCGCGACGCCCACACCGCGCGCACCATCGCCCAGCGCTTCGAAGTGCCCGCCGTGGCCACCAACTTCGAGGAGGTGCTGACGGACGACATCGACGCGGTGGTCGTCTGCACGCCCAGCAACCGCCACGAGGCGCACGTCCGTGCGGCGCTGCAGGCGGGGAAGTACGTGCTGTGCGAAAAGCCGCTGGCGCTCACGGCCGAGGGCGTGGCATCGCTGCTGAAGGTCGATGGCGCGGACGAGCGGCTGATGATCGCCATGAACCAGAGGTACCGCCCGGACGCCATCGCCCTGCGGCAGTTCGTGGCCGGCGGCGAGCTGGGGAACGTGTACTACCTGAAGACGGGCTGGCTGAACCGCTACCGGCCCCGCGGGCGCACCTGGCGCGACCGCAAGGCCACGGCGGGCGGCGGCGCCTTCATGGACCTGGGGCTGCAGATGCTGGACCTGGCCCTGTGGACGCTGGGCTACCCCGTGCCCGAGCGGGTGAGCGCGCACATGTACGCGCGCCCCGACAGCGAGGTGGAGGACGCGGCGGCCGTGGTGGTGCGGCTGGAGGGCGACCGGGTGATCAACCTGGAGTGCACCTGGAACCTGCTGGCCCAGCGCGACCGCCAGTTCCTGCACCTGCTGGGATCGAACGGCTCCGGCTCGCTGTCGCCGCTGGCGGTGTTCAAGGAGATGCCGGCGGGGCTGGTGGACGTTACCCCTCCGGTTCCCGCCACGCGCGAGAACGCGTTCACCGCCAGCTACCGCAACGAGCTGTCCAAGTTCGTGGACGTGGTGCGCGGAGAGCGCACCCCTGACGCGCCGCGGGAACACGTCGTGCTGATGCGGCTGGCCGAGGCCGCGTACCGCTCCGCCACGGAGCGCCGCGAGATCGAGCTGACGCCGGACGCCGGCTGAGGGCTCACCGAAGACACGGAAACGGAGGACGGGCAGAATGGCGGACGTGAAAGAGCTGGTCGAGGGGATGAACGAGGACCTTTCGGCCGAGTACCAGGCCGTGGTGATGTACCGCACCTACGCGTCGCTGGTGACCGGCCCCTGGCGGCAGGAGCTGCGGGGCTTCTTTGAGGGCGAGATCCCCGACGAGCTGGGGCACGCGGCGTTCCTGGCCGACAAGATCGTGTCGCTGGGCGGCATTCCCACCACCGAGGTCAAGCCGGTCCCCATCCCGCGTACCAATCGCGAAATGCTGGAGAACGCCCTGCAGGCCGAGGTCGACACCATCGAGCGCTACACCAAGCGCCTGCAGCAGGCCGAGGAGCTGGGCGAGATCAGCATCAAGGTGCAGCTGGAAAACCTGGTGGTGGACGAAAGCCAGCACCGCGACGACATCCGCCGCATGCTGATGGACTGGAAGGAGTCGCAGTAGCGGAACTGCAGGGAATAGGGAACAGGGAATAGGGAATAGCGGGATGATGAGGACGGGCGCGCGGCGGATGCCGTGCGCCCGTCTCGCTTCTTCGCCCAATCCACCGGATTGTCATCCTGAGGCCCATTCGCGCAGGTCCCTGCCTCCGTCCCGGAGCAGGCCGGGCCGAAGGATCTGCTCTCCGGCTGCTCGAACGCGGACGCGGCAGCCCGCGCCGGACCCGCGGCCACGACATCCCCGGACAGGGCCGCCTGCTCTTCATCGCTGCTTCAGCCCAATCTATCGGATGTCATCCTGAGGCCCATCCACACCGGTACCTGCCTCCATTCCGGAGCAGGCCAAGCCGAAGGATCTGCTCTCCGGCTGCTCGAACGCAGACGCGGCAGCCCGCGTCGGCCCTGCGGCCACGACATTGCCTGACAAGGCCGGTTGCTTTTCGCCGGAGAAGCCGCGCGTACCGGTGTCGGACGGGTTGGTCGCGGGGGGACGGGTGTAGAGAATGGCAGGATGATGCGAACGGGCGCGCGGCGGAATGCTGTGTGCCCGTCTCAAATTCGTGCGGTGGCGGGATTGGTCTTATTGTCCAGTTCCTTCGCTGCCGCTATCGTTGAGGCCGGCTCTTACAGGAGGAACCTCGATGGGTACGATGCCGGTCTACCTGGAAGTCATCGACTTCATCGCCGCCGGTCCCACGCCTGAGCGGATCGCGGCGTATCACCCGTCGAACGCCGCCCAGGGACGGGTAATGGAGCTGCTGCAGCGGCAGAAGACGGGAGATCTGCTGCCGCAGGAGGAATTCGAGCTGGACAACTACCTTCAGCTCGAGCACCTGATGCGCCTGATCAAGGCGCGCGCGAGGCGGTACGCCTCTGCGTGAGTGGTGCATACATCAACGCCACGCTCCGGCGGGGGGTGGTGCGGAGGGCAGGCGAGATCTGCGAATACTGTCTCATCCACCAGGACGACGCGCTGCTGGGATGCGCGGTCGATCACATTGTCAGCGAGAAGCATGGCGGTCGGACGGAGCTGGACAACCTCGCTCTGTCCTGCACGTTGTGCAATCGCCGGAAAGGCACCGACCTCGCCTCCATCGTTCCCGATACTGGGCGCGTGGTCGCCCTCTTCAATCCTCGCCGCGATATCTGGACGGAGCACTTCAGGCTCTCGCGAGACGTTCTGACGATCCATCCGCGCACCGACACTGGCGCCGCGACGGTGCGCCTACTGGGCCTCAACGACTTTCACCGCCAAGCCGAGCGTGCACTGCTCCGTGAAGAGCGCCGGTATCCCTGCCGTGCGGCGCTTCGCAAGCTCCAGCAGCCCGCGTGAGGAGAGCCTTCGCCCCGGAGGGGAGCGCAGGTTGCCCGGATGGGCAGGATTGATTACATTTGTCGATTCCCTGACCGCCCGCGCGTACAGATCCGCGGGGATGGTCTGAAGGGGCCGTACTCATGCTCAGCTCAAGGTGGTCATCCATGAAGGCCGACATCCATCCGAACTATCAGACCGCGACGGTGCACTGCGCCTGCGGCAATACGTTCCAGACGCGCACCACCAAGGGCGACATCTCCGTCGAAGTCTGCAGCAACTGCCACCCGTACTACACGGGCAAGCAGAAGCTGATGGACACCGCCGGCCGCGTGGAGCGCTTCCGGCAGCGGTACGCGACCCCCGCCGCCAAGTAACACCGACCGCGAAAAAGAGCCGGGGCCACGAACCCCGGCTCTTTTTCCATCCAGGCCCCGCATATCGGGTCCGGAAACCGGGGAAGTCCGGAATCGCCCGCACGGCTACCCGTGCGGGCGCTTGCCGCATGTTGTACTTTCGCACGCTCGCTCCTTCGCACTCTCGCACCGCCGTTCATGCTCGACCGCATCGCCGAAACGCGCGCCCGCTACGAAGACCTTTCCGTTCAGCTGGCCGACCCCGGCATTCACGCCGACCCCAAGCGCCTGCGCGAGCTTTCGCGCGAGCACTCGCGGCTGGCGCAGGTGGTCGAGGCCGCGGCGCGGCTGGACCGCGCCCGCGTGGAGCTGCAGGGCGCGCAGGAGATGCTGGCGGACGCGGGCGGCGACCCCGAGATGGCCGCCATGGCGCGCGAAGAGGCGCAGGGGCTTACGGCCGACGTGGAGCGGCTGGAGGGCGAGCTCAAGCTGCTGCTGATTCCCAGCGACCCGCTGGACGACCGCGACGCCGTGGTGGAGGTGCGCGGCGGCACCGGCGGCGACGAGGCCGCGCTGTTCGCGGGCGACCTGTTCCGCATGTACAGCCGCTTCGCTGACCGGCGCGGGTGGAAGGTGGAGGTGGTGAGCGTGTCCGAGGGGACGGCGGGCGGCTACAAGGAGGCGGTGTTCGTGGTGCGCGGCGCCAACGCGTACGGCGACCTGCGCTACGAGAGCGGCGTGCACCGGGTGCAGCGCGTGCCGGCCACCGAGACGCAGGGGCGCATCCACACCTCCGCCGCCACCGTGGCCGTGCTTCCGGAGGCGGAGGAGGTGGACGTGCAGATCAACCCCAACGAGCTCAAGATCGACGTCTACCGCAGCTCGGGGCCGGGCGGCCAGTCGGTGAACACCACCGACAGCGCCGTGCGCATTACCCACCTGCCCACGGGGCTGGTGGTGACCTGCCAGGACGAAAAGTCGCAGCACAAGAACAAGGACAAGGCCATGGGCGTGCTGCGCTCGCGCCTGCTGGACGCGCGCATCGCCGAGCAGGAGGCCGAGCGCAGCCGCGACCGCAAGGCGCAGGTGGGCACCGGCGACCGCTCGGCCAAGATCCGCACGTACAACTTTCCCCAGAGCCGCCTGACGGACCACCGCATCGGCTACACCACGCACGCCCTGCAGCAGGTGCTGGACGGCGGCCTGGACGAGGTGATCGAGCGGCTGAAGCTGACCCGGCAGGAAGAGCGGGCGGCGTAGGGGGGCTGGCGGAGAGGCGGTCGAGGCGGTTCAGCAGGATGTGGGGCGCCCGGCCGGCGCCCCCTCCGGGCTCGCATTACTCGCCCACCTCCCCCAAAACTGCTGGGGGAGGTTGGGTGTGGGGCAGGGGGTGGAGGTTGGCGAGCGGGATCGAACTGCGCCCGCGGGGGCCCTCACCCGCTCGCCCAGGCTCGCACCCTCTCCCGCAAGCGGGAGAGGGTGACGCGGGACAAAGGCTGCTGGAGCGCGATCGAATTCTCCTCTTCCCCATGCAGTTTATGGGGGAGAGGCCGGGAGAGGGGGGCCCCGTCGGGCGCAACTCGATGCAGATCGAACCGCCGAGATCCGTCCGGGATCGTTCCGGGGCCCGTCCGGCGCAGCTCGATGCCGGGCCACCCCGGGTGCCCGCTATTCCCTATTCCCTGTTCCCTATTCCCTCTTGTCCACCGACACCAAGCGCTGGACCGTCGTCGAGCTGATCGGCTGGACGGCGGAGTACCTGGGCGGCAAGAACGTCCACAACGCCCGCCTGAACGCCGAGCTGCTTCTGGCCGGCGTCCTGGGGCTCAAGCGCCTGGACCTGTACCTTCAGTTCGACCGCCCGCTGCGCCCGGAAGAGCTGGCCGAGTTCAAGGAAAGGCTCCGCAGGCGTGCGAAGCGCGAACCGTTGCAGTACATTGACGGCACGGCCGCATTTCGTGACCTTGTGCTGCGGGTGGACCCCCGGGTGCTCATCCCGCGGCCCGAGACGGAAGTGCTCGTTCAGGAAGTGCTGGACTGGGCGCGCCCACGCAACGATCTTGTCGCCGTGGACGTAGGCACCGGCTCCGGCGCCATCGCGCTGGCGCTGGCCACCGAAGGCCCGTTCTCCCGGATCGTCGCCACGGACGCGCAGGCGGACGCGCTGGCCGCCGCGCGCGAGAACCACGCGCACGCCGCCCCCGGCGCGCCGGTGGAGTTTCGCCTGGGCGACCTGCTGGCCCCGGTGCGGGGCGAGGCGTTCGACGTGGTGGTCTCCAACCCGCCGTACGTGGGCAGCGAGGAGGCCGCGTCGCTGGACCCCGAGGTGCGCGACTGGGAGCCGGCCACCGCGCTGTTTGCGGGCGTGGGCGGGCTGGACGTCATCCGCCGGCTGGTTCCCCAGGCGGCGGAGGCGCTGAAGCCCGGCGGGCTGCTGGCGCTGGAGATCGGGGCGGCGCAGGGGGCGGCGGTGCGGGGGATCATCGAGGAAACCAACGCGTTCGGCGCGCCGCGGGTGCGGCCGGACCTGGCGGGGCGCGACCGCTTCGTGCTCGCCGAACGACTTTTGAATCCGGACTGAGGGGCACGGATGGACCAGATCTCCGAGCGGGCGCGCGAAGTGGGGCGCCAGATCGCGCAGAGCAGCGAGTACAAGGCGTTCAAGCGCGCCAGCCAGGGGCTGAGCGACGACCGCGAGGCCGTTACCCGGCTGAACCGGCTGCAGGCGCTGGAAGAAAGCTTTACCCAGCTGATGCAGCAGGGGCAGGAGCCGCCGGTCGAGGAGCAGCAGGAGTACGAGCGGCTGGTGGGCGAGGTGCAGGTGATGCCCGGCTACCAGGCGCTGGCCGCCGCGCAGAGCAACTTCGACCGGCTGATGCTGCGGGTGAACGAGGAGATCGCCAAGGGGATCGAGGCGGGCGAGCAGAGCCGCATCATCCTGGCCCCCTGACCCGCGCCCGATGTTCAAGCTGCCCAGCGACTTCCGCGAGCAGGGAACCCGGCTCTTCACCCCGGTGCTGGACCTGTTCGTCCGCAGCGGGGTCTCGCCCAACGCCGTCACCACCTTCGGGTTCCTGGTGACGATGTCGGCGGGGCTCGCGTTCTTTTACGGCAACCTGCAGATCGGCGGGGCGCTGGTGCTGCTGGGCGGGTTCTTCGACGTGGTGGACGGCTACGTGGCGCGCCAGACGGAGCGGGTGACGCGCTTCGGGTCGTTCTACGACAGCACGCTGGACCGCATCAGCGAGGTGATGGTGTTCCTCGGCGTGTTCAGCCTGTACAACGGCAACGAGCCCAACATCGGCGAGCCGTGGATGGTGTACGTGGTGGCCCTGGCGCTGGCCGGGTCGCTGATGGTCTCGTACACCCGCGCGCGCGCCGAGGGAATGGGGATCGACTGCCGGGTGGGGCTCATGCAGCGGGCCGAGCGGGTGCTGCTGCTGGGCATCGCCACGCTTTTCTTTGGCTCGTGGCGCGAGGGGCTGGTGCTTACCTGGGTGATGCTGCTGATGGCGGTGCTCACCAACCTCACGCTGATCTACCGGATTCACTGGGTTTACCAGCACACCCGCGCGCCGGCCGCCCCCGCCCCCCGGGGGCCCGCGCGCCGAGCGGACAGAACACCAGCAAAAAGGTAACACACACCGTGCGCAGCGACAGTTACGTGCCGCGTCCCGCCGAGGGGCGCCTGGGCATCCTGCTTCCCGGGCTGGGGGCGGTCTCCACCACCTTCATCGCCGGCGTGGAGCTGGTGCGCCGCGGAATGGCGCGCCCCATCGGCAGCGTTACCCAGATGGGCACCATTCGCCTGGGCAAGCGCACCGAGAACCGCGTGCCGCCCATCAAGGAGTTCGTGCCGCTGGCCGGCCTGGACGACATCGTGTTCGGCGCCTGGGACCCGTTCCCCGCCAACGCGTACGAGAGCGCGCTGGTCAGCGGCGTGCTGGACCGCCACGCCCACGTGGAGCCCATCGCCGACTTCCTGATGGGCATCGAGCCCATGCCGGCGGTGTTCGACCAGAACTACGTGAAGCGGCTGGACGGAACGCACGTAAAGCCGGGCACCAGCAAGCGCGAGTGGGCCGAGTCGCTGCGCGACGACATCCGCGCCTTCAAGGCCCGCAACGGCTGCGACCGGCTGGTGATGATCTGGTGCGGAAGCACCGAGGTGTACATCAAGCCCGGCGAGATCCACCAGACGCTGGAGTCGTTCGAGCGCGCCATCGACGAGAACCACGCCGACGTCGCGCCCTCGATGCTGTACGCGTACGCGGCGCTCATGGAAGGCGTGCCGTACGCCAACGGCGCGCCCAACCTGTCGGTGGACTTTCCCGCGCTGCTGGAGCTGGCCGAGCGCAACGGCGTGCCCATCTGCGGCAAGGACTTCAAGACGGGCCAGACGCTGATGAAGACCATCATCGCGCCGGGGCTCAAGGCGCGCATGCTGGGGCTGGACGGCTGGTTCAGCACCAACATCCTGGGCAACCGCGACGGCGAGGTGCTGGACGACCCGCAGTCGTTCAAGACCAAGGAAGAAAGCAAGCTGTCGGTGCTGGAGCACATCCTTCAGCCCGTCACCTATCCCGAGCTGTACGGCAAGTTCGCCCACGTGGTGCGGATCAACTACTATCCGCCGCGCGGCGACGCCAAGGAAGGGTGGGACAACATCGACATCCGCGGGTGGCTGGACTACCCGATGCAGATCAAGGTCGACTTCCTGTGCCGCGACAGCATCCTGGCGGCGCCGCTGGTGCTGGACCTGGCGCTGTTCCTGGACCTGGCCAGCCGCGCGGGGATGAGCGGCATCCAGGAGTGGCTCTCGTTCTATTTCAAGAGCCCCATGTTCGGCGAGGGGCTGTACCCCGAGCACGACCTGTTCATCCAGCAGATGAAGCTGAAGAACACGCTGCGGTGGATGATGGGCGAGGACCAGATCACGCACCTGGGGCTGGACTACTACCTCGAGGAGTCGATGGCGGAGGTGTAGGAGGGGAGTGCGTGAGTGCGTGAGTGCGTTAGTGCGTTAGTGCGAAAGTTAGGGGAGGCCCGGTTTCCAGCGTGGAAGCCGGGCCTTTCTGCATCTGTCGACGCACGGAAAGGCATCGATAGACCTCGCGGCGGCGTTCTGCCTTTCTTCCCTGAATTTTACATTGGTCTTTCGCGCCACCACGTGCAGATTGGGTGTTCCGTTTTTGTCCACCCTTTGATCTGGAGATCCGTTCCATGAGCCAGTCGTTCTCGTTCAACCTTGCCGGGCAGAAGCCGCCGGTGGATGTGCCCGGCGGTAGCATCCAGGAAGGCAACGCGGGCACCTTTCCCGTGCTGGACGGGCTTGCGGCGTACATCGTGACGCTGGACCCGGGCGGGGTGCGCATTCCGCACTGGCACCCGGACTGTAACGAGATGCAGTACCTCATCAGCGGCAGCGACGTGCAGGTGGGACTCATCACGCCCGCGAACGGCGTAAAGCCAGGGACGGACAAGTCGTACACGCTGCGGGGGCCGGGATGGGTGGGGTTCATTCCCCAGGGGTGGCACCACTACATCCAGAACACCGGCACCGAGCCGGCGGTGATGATGATCTTCTTCAACAACGCGTCGCCCAACGACGTGGACGTGTCGTGGGCCCTGAAGATCGGTGGCAGGGACGGCCGGAAGGTGATGGAGCAGGTCTTCGGCATCTCGCTGAAGGACGCGGACTTCAAGCGGATCTGGAACGCGCCGGGCACCCCCGGCGGCACCCGCCCCAGCTCGGAGTTCGGCTTTGACCTGGGCGCGTCGCACCCGCAGATCGTCATCGGCGGCAGCACGATACGGCAGGCTGTGCAGCCCACCTTTCCGGTCCTGCGGGGGATGGGGCTGCTGCTGCTGACGCTGGAGCCCGGCGCCGCCCTGGTCCCGCACTGGCACCCCAACGCCGTGGAACTGGACTACGTGCTGAGCGGCGAGGTGTACATGGGGCTGATGACGACGGCCCAGGGCCAGAAGCCCGGCGCCGACGTTTCGGCCAGGCTGGAACCCGGGATGGTGGGATTCATCCCGCTGAACTGGTTCCACTACCTGCACAATACGGGAAGCGAGCCGGCGCGGGTGCTGGTGCTGCTGAACAGCGAGGCGCCCGAAGAGGTGGACATCTCGTGGGCGTTCCGCACGGGCGGCGCAGACGGAGAGCGCGTGCTGAAGGACGTGTTCGGCATCAGCTGGCAGGGTGCGGACTTCAAGCAGATCTGGATCTCGCCCCCGCCGCAAGACAGCTGAACGGTCTTATACCAGATCCGGAAAAGCAACGCCTTTGGGGTACAGAGGAACAGAGTCAAACAGAGAAAGCGAGTGGAAGCATGATCTCGTTTCCTCTGTCTGACTCTGTTCCTCTGTACGATTATTTTTTTCGGGATCTGGTATTACGCAACGACGCGGAGGCGCAGAGGGAGACTTTCCCGCCGCGCCTCCGCGTCCTGGCGTGCTGCTTCGGGATACTGCCCCGCACACGGCACCCGCTGAAGTGTATCGACCCCGCACTCACGCACTCACGCACTCACGCACTCACGCACTCACGCACTCACGCACTCACGCACTCACGCACTCACGCACTCACGCACTCACGCACTCACGCACTAACGCACTCACGCACTCACGCACTTTGTCCTTCACCACCCTCTCCGCCCCCGCCGAAGCCCAGTTCCGCGAAAAGGCCTCCACCTTTCTCGCCTATGCCGCGCCCGTGAGCACGGAGGCGGAGGCGCGCGCGGTGCTGGCGGAGCGCGAGAAGCTGCACTGGGACGCGACCCACAACTGCTCGGCGTGGGTGGTCCGGGGCGGCGTGCGGCGCGCGAACGACGCGGGGGAGCCGTCGGGGAGCGCGGGGGCGCCCATCCTGGCGGCCATCGAGGGGGCGGGGCTCACGGACTGCATCGTCATCGTGACGCGGTGGTATGGGGGGACCAAGCTGGGCGTGGGCGGGCTGGTGCGCGCGTACGGCGACGCGGCGGCGCAGGCGCTGCAGGCGGCGCCGCGAAGGATCGGCGTGGAGGCGGCGCGGCTCTCCATCACCTATCCCTACGCCCACACGGCGGCGGTCATGCGGGCGATGGAACGGGCGCGCGCGGAAGAGGTGGAGCACGGATACGCCCCGTCGGGGGACGCGGGAATCGTGGAAATCTCCGTCCCGGTGGACGCCGTGCAGGCGCTGGCGGACGAGCTTCGGGAGGGGACGGCGGGGGCGGTGGCGCCGGAGAAAACGGGGGATCGCGTACTTTATCGGAACGCCGATACATGATCGGCGTATTCCTACGCAGCCACCGCCGCGGGCAGCCTGCCGCGGCACGATCCGCAGATACCCCCCGGCCGTTCTCCCGCGGCCGGTCCGCACTGCCGGAAGTCCTGAAGGAGACACACGGATGGATGGAGCCGTGCTCGCCGATCCCATCATGGAGCGGCTGAGAAAACGCCACCCGGCGTACAGCGAAACCGCCTATCTCTTCATCCTCGCCGCCCTGCACTTCACCATCGAGCGCGCGGGCGAGGCACGGCACATCACCGGCCGCGAGCTGGCCGAAGGGTGCCGCGACCTGGCCATCGAGCGCTTTGGGCTCATGGCGCGCAGCGTCCTGGAGTACTGGGGCATCCGCAGCACCCGCGACCTGGGCGAGATCGTGTTCGCGCTCGTGGAATGCGGCGTTCTGGTGAAGCAGGAAGGCGACTGCGTGAGCGACTTCGAAGGCGTGTTCTGCTTCGACCAGGTCTTCGAGCAGAACTATCCCTGGTGCGCCGCCGTCCGCCAGCCGGCGCAGAACTGACCCGGTTTTTCTCCCCGACATCGACCGAATCACCCGCACCACGAGTCGTTGAGCCTGTAGATGGAACAGGCCTTGCGGCGATTTTCCCCGTCCGCGTGTATGTGTGGGGTGCGGCCGCGCGCCCGGGTGGGGAACCTACAGGGGGATGGGGAGGGAGTCATGCCGGACGAACGCGACTACCCGCAGTGCAAGAAGTGCAACGAAGGGCTCCTGGTGCCGCTGTCGGACTACGGGCGCGAAGGGGCCCCCATCACCTACAAGGCGTGGGTGTGCACCAACCCCGACTGCGGCTTCAACATCCGCATCGACAACGGCGAGATCAGCTTTGGCCGCACCATCGGCCAGAGCTTCAAGTGACCGCCGGTTCATGAGATGAAGGCCCACGGCGCCCCGCGCGCCGTGGGCCTTCGGCCATCCGCCCTGCTTCCGTTCCCATGACCGCGTCCGATCCCCACGTCTTCGCCGCCGCGCGCGTGCCCGTGCTCACCGCCGCCGAGATGCGCGCGTGGGACGACCAGGCGATCAACGCGTACGGCGTTCCCGAGCGGGTGTTGATGGAGTCTGCCGGGCGCGCGGTGGCCGCGGTGGTGCAGCGGCTGTATCCCACCGGGCGCGTGGTGGCGTTCACGGGGAGCGGCAACAACGGGGGAGACGCGGTGATCGCCGCGCGCACGCTGTGGATGTGGGGGCGCCAGGTGGACGTGGTGCACGTGGGCAAGAGCCTGCTGGACCAGACGCTGCTGCACGGCTGGGAACTGTACCCGGCGCAGGCGGCGGCGGTGCTCCCCGGGGCGTCCGTGATCATCGACGGGCTGCTGGGCACCGGGGCGTCCGGCGCACCCACCGGGGCTCACGCGGACGCCATCGCGGCGATGAACGCCGCCGCCGCACCCATCGTGGCGCTGGACGGGCCCTCCGGCGTGGACCTGACCACCGGGGCCGTGCCGGGGGATGCCGTCCGCGCCGGCGTGACGATCACCTTCGGCGCGCCCAAGCGGGGGCTTCTGCTCTTTCCGGGGCGTGAGCGGGCGGGGCGGATCGTGGCGGTGGAGATCGGCTTTTCGCCGCTGGCGGAGGACGGCGCGTCCGCGCGGCTGATCACGCCGCCGTGGGCGCACACCGTCCTCCCGCCCGTCCCGCCGAACGCGCACAAGGGAACGATGGGAAAGGTCTCCATCATCGCCGGGCGGCGGGGGATGGCGGGCGCGGCGGTGCTGGCGGGGCTGGGCGCGCTGCGGGCCGGTGCGGGGATGGTGGCGCTGGTGTCGCCGGGCGCCAACCGCGAGATCCTGCAGGCGTCGCTTCCCGAAGCGCTCTATCTGGACCGCGACGCGCTGGAGCCCGACTTTCTCGCTGGGGCCAAGGCGGTGGTCGCGGGGCCGGGGATGGGGACGGACGACGACGCGCTGGAGATCCTGCGCAGGATCGGCAGGCAGCCCGGCATCCCCGTGGTGCTGGATGCCGACGCGGTCACGCTCCTCGCGCAGAACCCCGACCTGCGCAGCGCGTTCGGCGGAGGGCTGGTGCTGACGCCGCACCCCGGCGAGATGAGCCGGCTGCTGGGGCTCCCCATCGACCAGGTCACCGCCGATCCGTTCGCCGCGGCGGCGAAGGCGGCGGAAAATTTCACCTGCACGGTGCTGCTGAAGGGCACGCCGTCGCTGGTCGCCACGCGCGGGCGGGAGACGCTGGTGAACGTCGCGGGCCACTCCGGCCTGGCCACCGGCGGCAACGGCGACGTGCTCTCCGGCGTCGTCGGCGCCTTTCTGGCACGCGGGATGGAGCCCTGGGACGCCGCCGGCGCGGCGCTCTGGTTCGCCGGGCGCGCGGCGGAGCTGGCGGGGCGGGGCAGGGGGCTCATCCCCACGGACGTGGCGGACGCGCTCCCCGACGCGCTGCTCGAGCCGAGCGCGCGGGAGAGCGCGCTGGATCTGCCCGGCATCGTGCTGGACCTGCCGCCGGCGCGGTGATTTGCGGCGAAAAGGTTCATGAACGCCGCCCCCGCCGATCTGTCAATTCGAAGAAGGCGATCCTGGATGAGCGGCGGTTCTGCGTAAAACGGTTCCGAATCGATGCTTCCTGCTTGTGGCGATCCTGGCGGAACTGGTCGGCGTTCCGGGGTGTTCCCCGGCCGCGTAGGGGTGGGGGGAGGACTCGCGTGTCAGTTCTTGTGGATGCCCGGCGCGGTCCTCTCCGGCCGCTTGACCGTAAGGCGTCCGCTCCGCTGGCCAGGAGGCCGTATGCGTAAGCTGAAGCTGCAGGTGGAGGCGCTGGTGGTCGACTCGTTCGAAGCAGTCGACAGCAGGCGAAAGGCGGAGGGAACGGTAGGCGGGTATGAAAGCTTCGCTCCCACGGACGACCCGGGGTGCGAGACCACCCCCTCCAACGGGTACCAATGCTCCAGGTACTGCAGTGGGCCCAGCCAGTGGCAGACCTGCGACGGTCCGACCTGCAACTCGCCGGACTGCATCGAGACGATGTGATGCGGGGCTGACGAACCGCGCCGGACGCTGAGGGGCGGCTCCGCGACAAGGTGTCGCGGAGCCGTTCCCATTGGGGCGCTCACCAACATCCTCCCGCACTTCCGCACTTCCGCACTTCCGCACTCCCGCACTCCCGCACTCCCGCACTCCCGCACTCCCGCACTCCCGCACTCCCGCACTCCCGCACTCCCGCACTCCCGCACTCCCGCACTCCCGCACTCCCGCACTCCCCCGCTTCGTTTCACCAACGTTGACAGTCCGCCGCGCCGAACCTACGTTCCGCCGCGTCGCTGCACACATTTCCACGCAATCCACAAGCACCCGAATACATGGCGATCATCCAGGAGATCCGGGCTCGCGAGATTCTCGATTCGCGCGGCAACCCCACCGTCGAGGCCGACGTGCTGCTTTCCAGCGGCGCGGTGGGGCGGGCGGCGGTGCCCAGCGGTGCGTCCACCGGCGAGCACGAGGCCGTGGAGCTGCGCGACGGCGACGCCAAGCGCTACGCAGGCAAGGGCGTGCGCACCGCCGTGGAGAACGTGGAGGTGGAGATCGCCGCCGAGCTGGTGGGCTACGATCCCTACGACCAGGGCGCCGTGGACCGGGCGATGATCGAGATCGACGGCACGCCCACCAAGAGCCGCCTGGGCGCCAACGCCATCCTGGCCGTGTCGCTGGCCACCGCCCGCGCCGCCGCCGAGGACGCCGGCCTGCCGCTGTACCGCTACCTGGGCGGCGCCATGGCCAGCACGCTCCCCGTGCCCATGATGAACATCCTGAACGGCGGCGCGCACGCCAGCAACAACGTGGACTTCCAGGAGTTCATGGTGATGCCGGTGGGCGCCGAGTCGTTTGGCGAGGGGCTGCGGATGGGCACCGAGGTGTTCCACGCGCTCAAGAAGGTGCTCACCAAGGCCGGCAAGAACACCGCGGTGGGCGACGAGGGCGGCTTTGCGCCCGACCTCAAGGACAACGAGGAGGCGCTCGCCGTCATCCTGCAGGCCATCGAGCAGGCCGGCTACCGCCCCGGCGAGGACCTGGTGCTGGCGCTGGACGTGGCCTCGTCCGAGATGTGGAAGGACAAGGGCTACGTCTTCTACAAGAGCACGCAGGAAAAGAAGACGCCCGCCGAGATGGTGGCGTTCTACGAGGAGTGGTCGCGGCGGTACCCCATCCGCTCCATCGAGGACGGGATGGCCGAGAACGACTGGGACGGGTGGAAGCAGCTGACGGAGTCCATCGGCGCGCGGGTGCAGCTGGTGGGCGACGACCTGTTCGTCACCAACACCGAGCGGCTGGCGCGCGGCATCAAGGAGGGGATCGGCAACTCCATCCTCATCAAGGTGAACCAGATCGGCACGCTTACCGAGACGCTGGAGGCCATCGACATGGCCCGCCGCGCCGGCTACACGGCCGTGATGTCGCACCGCAGCGGCGAAACGGAGGACACCTTCATCGCCGACCTGGCCGTGGCCACGGGGGTGGGGCAGATCAAGACGGGCAGCGCCAGCCGGTCCGACCGCGTGGCCAAGTACAACCAGCTGCTGCGCATCGAGGAGCACCTGGGCGAGAGCGCCCGCTACCCCGGGCGGTCGCTGTGGCGCTGAAGCCCGGCACCGGGCGCCGCCTGCTGGCGGGCGGGGTGCTGGCGTTTGCCGGCTACATGGCCCTGTGGGGCGGGGAATACTCCGCCTTTCACCTGCTGCGGCTCAAGAAGGAGCGGGGCGAGGCGGAGTCGCGCCTGGCCCACACGCGCGCGCAGGTAGACTCGCTCAAGGCGCTGGCCACCAAGCTGGAGCGCGACGATGCCGCCGTGGAGCGCATTGCCCGCGAGCGGTTCGGGATGATCCGCGAGGGCGAGCTGCTGTATCGGTTCGTCCCCGTGGACTCCGGCGCGCCGGTGGAGGAGTAGGATCGGGGGATTCGAATCAGCCCGGGCGAGTGCGTCCGGGCGATTCCGTCCAGGCGAATGAATTCGCGGCTGGGAAAACGCGATGTCGGCCTGCGCCGACGGGTGTGTGCCGCACGGATGCTGTGGTATTGCAGGTGAAGCCCCGCGCAGTTTGCGGGGCTTTCCGCTTTCGTTGCGGCGGCTTCAGCCGCTCTCGCGGACCAGCGTTCGAGGCGCGCCGAGGGTTGACGACATAGCTGAGTTATGCTAAATTGATGGCTCACTGTCGCGGGGTGGAGCAGCCTGGTAGCTCGTCGGGCTCATAACCCGAAGGTCGCGGGTTCGAATCCCGCCCCCGCTATGTGCCGGGCCGGCTCGCAAGGGCCGGCCCGGTTTCAGTCGGAGGTCGGCAGGGTAGCTCAGCTGGTTAGAGCGTACGACTCATAATCGTAAGGTCGGGGGTTCGAGCCCCCCCCCTGCTACTGCACGAAGACAAAGTCCTCGCAGCGGAAACGTTGCGAGGACTTTTGTCTTTCGTAAAACCATGCGTTCGCGCTATCGTAATGAACCTGAGCCACCACGTGCTCGACGGCGTCCGGAAAGCAGCAGGCATACGGGCTTCCGGGGCGCGAGTCGCGGACCTGATGGGTGCGGGCCGGGGGCTGCTCCTGCGCGCGGACGCCAGTCGTGGCGCCGCTGCAAAGCGTCTGGTCCATACTGTGCGGAAGGGAAGCGATGGGCAGGTGGGAAGAAGAGAACATCCGGACTGGAGGAGGCGATGGAGGGCAGCGATGTGATCGTCGCGCGGCGCGGACTGCACGATGAAGACGAGGGATGGGAGGAGCGTCTGTTCGACGTTCCTGATGATGAGGATGACGACGTGGACTTCGACGACGACGAGGATCTCGACGACGAGGACATGGACGACGACCTCGACGAGGACGACGACGTAGATCTCGACGACCTCGACGAGGATGAGTGAAGATAGAGAGGGTGCGGAGCAGCCGCTCCGCCCCTCCTTGCACGGCGCGCCGCACCCGGGTCATCCCGGGTGCGGCGCGTTCGTTTCCGGAGCGTCCGGCCGGCGTCCGCCGGATCCGCCAGCGATCCCACCAAGGCCACCTGCGGCCGCGGCTTCGCGATCGATTCTGCGCGATTCGAGGGGTCAATGCCTGTGATTCCGGTTGCTTGACCGGACATATTCAGCGATATTGCGTCTCGTTCGGTGCGGTGGACACGAGCTTTCCATCAGGCCTTGTCGCTCTGCGGCACCGACAGGATTCGATCGTCTCTCTCAGCCGGAGCAACCGCATGGGCAAGCTGACGCTCAAGATCGAGAACCTGAAGGTGGATACGTTCGAGACGGGCGACGACCACCAGCGGCGCGGTACGGTGCGCGGCCACGACACGGTGGAAACCGAGTGGTGCACGGGGTACCCGGACTGCGTCTCGGAGAAGTGCCAGACACCCAAGGACACCTGCAACGACAGCTGCGACTGCACGCAGACCTGTATGACCCCGATCTACTACTGCTGATCGGGATTCCCCGGCACATGCAACGCGCCCCCGCCCGAGATTCGGGCGGGGGCGCGGCTGCGTTGCGAAGGTTCCCAACGGGATGTGCTTCTGCGTGCTCCGGCAAAAACCGATGCATACCGACCCGGGAAAACAACACCTTCGCGGGTACAGAGGAACAGCGTCAGACCGAGGAACCAAGATGATATTTCAGCTCGCTTTCTCTGTCTGACTCTGTTCCTCTGTACGATGATTCTTTTTCAGGATTCGGTGCTCCGCGGGGTAGCCGCCGGGGCGCCGTTATTTGTTTATGTTGCTTAATCAGACATGATTAGCGAAATTGGGGGACGCATCGGATGCGCAGGTACGAGCCCCCGCACCGTGGAGATTGGGCCGTCCCGCGGCACCGACGAAGTATCGGTCTCTCCTCTCAGCCGGAGCAACGCCATGGGCAAGCTGACACTCAAGATCGAGAACCTGCAGGTGGATTCGTTCGCCACGGGCAGCGGAAATCACCGCATTGGAACCGTGCGTGGCCACGACACGGTCGAGACGGAGTGGTGCACCGGGTACGGCTACCTGACCTGCAACGTGTCCAAGCGGGGGTGTCAGACGCCGAACAACACCTGCTACGGAACCTGCGGGTGCTCGGAGGGCTGCTCCCAGAACTGTGAAACGCAGGCGCCTTACTGCTAGCCGCTCCCGCGGGGTCCCGGTCCGGCACCCCGCCGTCGTTGTCCCACGCGGTCATCTCTCTCATCCTCTCAGACGGAGCAACTCATGGGCAAGCTGACGCTCAAGATCGACAACCTGAAGGTGGATTCGTTCGAGACCGGCGACGAGCATCGCCGCATCGGCACGGTGCGCGGCCACGACACCGTCGAGACGGAGTGGTGCACCGGATACGGCTACCCGGGGTGCAACATCTCCAAGCCGCGGTGCCAGACGCCGTACGACACCTGCTTCGGGACCTGCGGGTGCTCGGAGGGATGCTCGGCGGGGTGCTACACGCAGGCGCCCCAGTGCGCCGAGGGCTGATCCCGCGGTCACCGTTGAACACGCGCCCCCGCCCGAGCTTCGGGCGGGGGCGCCGCGTTTTGTATCAGACGCGTTCCGCCCGGGTCACCCCCTGCGGGCAGCGCCGATGTCCGCAACCAGCAGATCCTCTGTGAGCCGCCGCGCCGACTGGAGGAGCGTTCCACCGGCATCGGTGATCGCGGACGAGCCGTAGGAGACCAGGCCACCGGCGCGGCCCGCGACATCGGCGCGGATGATCGACACGCGGTTCTCCATCGCCCGGGCAGCGTCGACACGCCGGGCGTCCGCGACGACGTCCGCCTTTTCCAGCGGGAGCCCGTTGTTGGTGGGGATGAACAGCGCGGCCGCTCCCCTCGATGCCAGGATTCTCGCCGGCTCCGGGTAGGTGGAGTCGTTGCAGATGACGATGCCGAAGGTCAGCCCGCCGATCGTGAAGACGGGAAGCTGGTCGCCTGCCTCGTAAACGGATTTGCGGATCGCCGGGTGCAGCTTGCGATACAGGCCGGTCACGGCTCCGCGGTGAAAGACCGCGGCGGCGTTGTAGAGCTGACCCGATGCGGAGATCTCGGTGAATCCCACGATGGTGGTCACCCTGTCGGATGCGAGTGGCGACAGCACGGCGTTCAGCTGGCCGCCTTCCACGTCGATGGCGATCTCGGCCGGGCGGGGCGCGTAGTCCGCAAGGCCGCCCAGGATGGCCTCCGGGCAGCACAGGATCTCCACTCCCTCCGCTTCGCACCAGGCGACCCGCTCGCGGATGAGGCCGATCGCCGCGACGGAGCCGGAGGGCAGCAGGGGAGCCTGGTATGCGGCGACTTTCACGGCGGAGTCATCCGGGGGAGGTGCCTGCAGGTCCGGATCGAGGAAACCCGCTCCGCCGATCCGCCGAAAACGCAATCGCCGCGGGAGACGCGGGGTCTCCTGCGGCGATCTGGGGTGCGGGGCGCGCCCGCCTACAGGGCGCGCCGCATGGTCTGCTTTCCGGTTAGGCCACCGCGGCCGCCTCGGCCTCGGCGGGGGCCATCACGCCCAGCACGCGCTCCATGGCCATGGTGTGGCTGCAGGTGTGGTGGTGGCGAAAGTAGTCGCAGTCGCAGTGCCAGCTGCCGTCGTCGAATCCCACGTGGTGATTGCCGTTCTTCCCGTCGAAGTCCACTTCGAGCCTGCTGAAGTGGATGCGCTCGGGTTCCGAGGCGTACTCCTTGGCCTTCTGGATCTTGTTGATCATCCCGGAATCGAGCATGTCACCCTCCTGAAAACGGGGAAACGAAAAACGCCCGTGCAGCACGGCTGCATGGGCGTTCCGAATGCGGAGCGTCGCGGGCGATGTCCCGAATGAGGTCACAAATCTTCAAACGGCCACCTCCTTTCCACACCGCCGCGCACGAAAAAGGCCGACCGCCGGCCCTCCCGTTCTCGGCTCCACATCCGAAGCTATACGCGGTGCACGGCGCGCGCAACACCCTCGTCGCGGTTCCGTCACCGGCGCGTGGCCGACGCAAGATCGGTGCTCGCCAGCGGGTGGCGGATCGGGTGCGCCACCGGTGCGACGGGGGATTTCAACTCGTTGCGGGAACGGGTTTTGCGCTTCTCCCGCCGCGTTCGCGAAACGGATCGCGAGGCGGCACGCACCTGAGCAGGAGGACCGGCATGGCGGACCTGAAGACCACGCACCAGCACCCCGGCGGCGTCACCAGCGGCAACACGCCCGAGGGGACGCAGGGCGAGAACAACCAGGGAGCGGAGTTCGGGGCCAGCGACCGCGCCACGCGCGGCACCGACCGCGACCTGGACACCACCGGCGAGTCCAAGAACCAGGGCCACGGCCACCCCCGCGAGGAGCGCGGAGACAGCTGAGGCCCGTCGGCCGCATCCCAGTCCCCAGTCCCGGCGGCGCGAGCGGTTGAACCGCGCCGCCGGATCGCCACCCGCCCCGTCCCCGCTGCGCTGAATGCGCCGCCGGACGGGGCTTTCTGCGTCCGGCGTTCCCTCCATCGACCGCGTTTTCCATCCGTCCGTACACCCCGTGCTGATCCATTGCAAACCGAAATAAATCCGAACCAATCACCTGCAGAGGTGTACCATCTCTGGCGTGAAGAGAACCTTTCTACACGGGATACGGTGATGATGCGCACGATTGAAATGGACGTGGATGCGGCGGGCGGGGTGGAGGCGGGGCGGCTGGAGCGGTGCCTGGGGCTCACGGTGGAGCACGTGGGGCCGGGACGGTACCTGGTGGCGGGCGGAACGGAGCCGCACTGGGTAGACCTGCGCTCCCGCTTCGTTCCGCGGTGCGACTGCGGCGACCACCTGTGGCGCGAACGGGTCTGCAAGCACATCCTCGCCGCCCTGCTGCGCGAGGGCGACGAGCGGGTGATCCGCGAGGTGGGTGGGCTGGTGCACGCCCTGCGCGAGCTGGTGGCCTCGCACGAGCCGCCCAAGCGCCGCCGGCGGCGTGGCGCGAAGGCCGCCGCGGAGGCGCAGGCCGTCGAGGCGGCGGCGTAGGTGGCCGCGCTCAGCGGTGCTTGGTCACGCCGACCTGGCGGCACCAGGCCAGCACGGGGCAGGTGCTGCACTTCGGCAGGCGGCCGGTGCAGACGTGCTTGCCGAAGGGCACCAGCAGCTTGTTGATCTCCACCCAGTACCGCTTCGGCAGCACGTCCATCAGCGCGGCCATGGTCGCTTCCGGCACCGCGGTGGCCACGTAGCCCCAGCGGTTGGTGACGCGGTGCACGTGCACGTCCACGCCAATGCGCGCCTCCCCGCAGGCGACGCCCATCACCAGGTTGGTGCACTTGGGCCCCACGCCGCGAAACGAGAGCATCAGCGCCTCGTCGCACCCCAGCTCGCCGCCGTGCTCCGCCACCAGCCGCTCCGCGATCTCGCGGATCTGCCCCGCCTTGCCGTAGTGGAACGCGCAGGCGTGGATCAGCGCGTCGATCTGCTCCACGGTCATCCGCGCCACCTCCGCCGGCGTGGAGGCGTGCCCGAAGAGCTGGATGGCGGTGGGCAGCATCACCTCGTCCGTGGTGCGGATGGAGATGATGCACGCCACCAGCTGCTGGAACGGCGTCTGGAAGCCGCGCTCCGCCAGCTCGAACATGGCGGCTTTGGGATACGGCTTCACCGCCTTGCGGATGCGCCGGACGACGGTGTCGATGTCGAAGGGGAGCTTGGCGGCGTCCACGGGCTCTTTCGGGCGGGGAAGTGCACGGGGTGAACTGATGAGGGGACAGGTTACAGGGGACAGGGGACAGGGGACAGCGGGCAACACCCGGCGGCGACGTGAGGGAAAGCGTCCTCCGCCGGCCTCGGAGCCGGGAGCGAGTGAACTCGCCGCAACGACAGCGGAAAGCCCCGCAAACTGCGCGGGGCTTCACCACCAACACCACCCCTTCCGTGCGGCACAGACCCGTCGGCGCAGGCCGACATTGCGTTGTCCAAGCCGCGAATTCATTCGCCTGGGCGGGCGGAACGGCGGGCGGGCAGTTGAACGGTGGGAATGGCGTGGGCGTGGGAATCCCCACAGTGCCGGCGGCGGGTCTCGTCCCGGGCGGGTGAACCCGCGGCTGGAAAAGCGGAAAGCCCCGCAAACTGCGCGGGGCTTCGCGTCCAACCGTCTCCTCCGCTCGGGCACCCACCCGTCGGCGAAGGCCGACATCGCGTTGTCCCAGCCGCGAATTCATTCGCCTGGGTGGCGCGGGGCTTCGCGTCCGCAGGGTTTGGTGCCAGAGGGAGGGGATACAGCCGGCGGCCCGTCGCAGCGCGCGCCGGCTGTAACCTGTCCCCTATCCCCTCAGTCCGGCCGCGTGCCGCCGACCGCGGGATCGCCCTTGCTTTCGCCGCCGCGCTCGTGGACCACGACGTTCTCGCTGTCGGGGTGCTGTTCGCTGGGCGTGTTGAGGATGCGCTGCCGGTCCTCGGGCACGCCGGCCACCTTCTGGCCAAAGCCGCCGGGGCGCTTGTCGTCTTCCTCCATCCCCGGCGCGGAGAAGGCGGGGCCGCCGCCCGGCGCGTCCTCGAAGCCGCCCTCGGCGAACATCTGCTCGCCGAGCGGGTCGTCGTTCTCGATCTCTTCCGGGTCAAAGCTCGGGTCCACGTTGCGCTTGGGCATTCGACTGCTCCCTCGGTGTGTGGTTTGGTGGTCAGCGCCGCGGCCCCAGGCGCGGCTGAATGGTGTGCTCCACGTCGTAGCCGCGCTGGCGCGCCCACTCGCGCACGGCGCGGTCGCCGCCGCGGCCGTACAGCGGGCTCTGCCGCGGCGGCAGGGCGCCGTGATCGCGGTCGTAGCGCGGCCGGCCGTAGTCGCGCCCGTAGGCGTGCGCCGATTTGCCGCGGTAGTAATCGTGCTCGTACCGCCAGGCGTCCCCGGCCAGCCCGTACGACCACTGGCGCGGTGTGTCCTGGTAGGGAACGAAGCCCATCAGCGGGTCCCACCCCGACCAGCGCATCATGGGGTCCCAGCCAAAGGGCGTGAACATCCCCGGCTGCGCCATCCCCATCCCCGCCTCGCGCCCGTACGCCATCGACTCCGTCCACCCGCGGTCGTACCGCGGGCGCATCGCCGCGTCGTACCGCCCGCGCATCCCGGCGTCGTAGCGTCCGCGCTGCGGCATGGACCCGCGCGGGGCGCCGTACTCCCGTCCGTATCCGCGGCCGCCCCTCCCTCCGCCGTCGTAGCGGTTGCCTGCCATCCCTTCCTCCTTTCGGCATCGCGTTCCCATCCGTCCTTCGCAAGCTCCGTGCGTGCGCGCGGGGGTACGGCGGTTGCAACGGGGGATGGGACGGCCGTCGCTCTGCGGCCGCAAGCGCAAGCGGCGAAGGAGGTTCCGTGGCCGTTACGATCTCGGTGGTGCTGATGGCGGCCATGCTGGCCGCCACGTGGTTCGCGGCCCAGTACATGGTCAGCCTGCCGTATGCGCCGGAGTGCCCCGCCTGCAAGCGCGTCACCGCGCAGTGCACGCGCACCAGCCGCGCCGACCGCCTGTTCGCCCAGCTCAGCGGCGCCGACGCGCGCCAGTGCACGCGCTGCGGATGGGCCGGCCGCATGCGCTGGCGCCTTGCCGAAGAGCGGGTGAAGAAAAGATAGGGGACAGGGGACAGGCTACAGCCAGCAGCGACAGGTGTGGGCTGGCTGTTCGCGTTCCCGGCCCCAGCCGCCGATAGAGGAGGGGTGACAGGTTACAGGGGACAGGTTACAGCCAGCAGCGACAGGTGTCGGGCTGGCTGTTCGCGTTCCCGCCGACGTCCCTGCCCGCTATTCCCTATTCCCTGTTCCCTATTCCCTCTCCCGCTGTAACCTGTCCCCTGCCGTCCCCCTTCCTTGCGGCCCGTCCGGCGCCGGTCTACTTTCCCGGCAACCGCAGCGACCTCCGCAGCAACGTCTGGAGCCCGCAGTACATGAGCAGGAACGCCGTGCTTTCCGAGACCGGTCAGGCCTACGTGGAACGGCGCCGCACACACGTCTGTGCCGCGCTGCAGCGCCCCGCGGACGTGGCGGCGGCCGGCGCCGAGCCGCTCTCGGCCGAGCGGATGGAGTCCATCCGCAGCGACGCCGAAGAGCTGTACTGGAACGAGCTGTCGTGGGAAGAGCTCACCGACGAGGAGGCCATCCCCGGCGGGCACCTGACGGAGATGGTGTTTCCCGGCTTCCTGGCCTTCGTCGAGGGGCTGCTGGTGGAGCGCGTCCCCGCCGACGCGCTGGCCCCGGCGCGCCCGCACCCCGACGCGGTGCAGGAGATCCTCGTCTTTTTGGGCGAGCGGTACGCCGACGCCACCGCCCGCATCGAGGGCGGCGCCGACTCGCAGAAGCTGGTGTGGGCGCGGCGGATGACGGCGCGGCTCATTGACCTGGTGCTGTACCGGCTGTACCGCCTGACCCCGGCCGAGCAGGAGCGGCTGGAATCCGCCGCCTGACCCGGCCCGCGTGCGCTTTCCCCGGCTTCCGCTCGGCGGCAGCGCGCGTCCCGGGCACCGCTACCTGGCCGGCGCCCCCCTGCTCATCGCCCACCGCGGCGGATCGCACCTCGCTCCCGAAAACACCCTCTTCGCCTTTCGGCGCGCCATCGGCTGGTGGCGCGCCGATCTGCTTGAGATCGACGTTCACCCCACCCGCGACGGCGACTGCGTCGTCATCCACGACGCCACCGTAGACCGCACCACCGACGGCCACGGCCCCGTCGCCGGCTTTACGGTGGACGAGCTGCGGCGGCTGGACGCGGGCTTCCGCTTTACCCCCGACGGCGGCGCCACGCACCCGTTCCGCGGGCGCGGCATCCATCTCTCCACGCTCCTCGAAGTGCTGCAGGCGCTGCCGGACGCGCGGGTGAACGTGGAGGTCAAGGACGGCCGCGCGCAGCAGGCCGTCCGCCGCACCATCCGCCAGGCGGGCGCCGAGCACCGCGTCCTGGTGGCCGCGGGCGACAGCCGCAACCGCGCCCTGTTCCACGACTATCCGGGGCCCACCAGCGCGGGCGCGCAGGACCTGTACGCCTTCTACGCGCTGCATCTGACGAAGACCACGCGGCACTACCGGCCCCCGGTGGACGCCTTTCAGATGCCGGAGCGCGGCGGCGGGCGGCAGGTGCTGAGCCCGCGCTGGATCCGCGAGGCGCACGCCCACAACGTGGCCATCCACGTCTGGACGGTGGATGACGAGGCCGACATGCGGCGGCTGCTGGAGTGGGGCGTGGACGGCATCATCAGCGACCGGCCGGACCGGCTTGCGCGCGTGCTGCACGAGCGCGCGGGCCGCCCGCTCCCCCCCGGCCCGCCCGCGGACGAGATGGAGCCCTGGCTGGAACGGTTGTTGCGGCCCTGACGCCGCCTTGCGGGAGGGCGGATGAGGGAGATCCGCCGCGCCCGCTCGTCCGTTCTGAATACCACACTCCGCTCAAGACCGGGAGGTTTGGATGCCGCGCTACGACCAGGACCGCGGGCGCCCCGCCGCGTGGCCCCCGTACGGCCGTGACTTCGGCGGCCCGCCCATGCGCGGCGGCCCGTACGGCGGCGACTTTCGGCCGCACACCGGGTTTGGCGGGGGCGGCGCGGAGACGGACTACGGCCGCGGCGTGGACGGCGGCTCTGGCGGCGGGGAGTGGGAGAGCGGGCCGATGCACGGGCCGGCGCGCTACGGCCTGGGCCCCTACCACCAGCGCCTGCGCAGCCGCACCCGCCCGGACGACGACGTGCGCAAGGACGTGGAGGACGCGCTGTTCTACGACACCTGGGTGGATGCCGAGTCCATTACGGTGGAGGTGAAGAACGGGGTGGTGACGCTCAAGGGCGAGCTTCCCGACTACCAGGAAGTGCGCTACGCCACCGACGACACCTGGGACGTGGAGGGGGTACACGGCGTGCACTGCCAACTGACCGTGAACTCCGGCAAGCGCCCGCCGGTCGACGGCGTGAACCGCGCCGCGCGCCCCGGCGGGCAGGGCGGCAACGGCTGATCGCCCGCCCACTGGTCGCCGCCCGCCCGGGCGGCGATTTTGTTTGGGGCGAGGGCTGAGATCGGCGCGACCCGCAGGCCGCCCCCTCCGGGCTCGCATTACTCGCCCCCCTCCCCGGCCCTCCCCCCGCAAACTGCGCGGGGGAGGGTGACGCGCCCGACAATCCGTCCGGAGCGGGATCGAATTCTCCCCTCTCCGTGAGGAACGAACGGGGAGGGGCCGGGGGAGGGGCCCCCCGCCGGCGCAGTTCGATACCTGCCGAAGCGCGATCGAATTCTCCCCTTTCTCCCGCGCAGCGGGGGAGAGGGGCCGAGGGGAGAGGGAGCCCCGTCCGGCGCCAGCGTGATCCCCTTCGCCGCGCCCCAATCCATCGGCAACCCCAACCTCCCCCAGCAGTTTTGGGGGAGGTGCGAGCCTAAGCGAGCGGAGGGGGCGCCCGCGGGTCGCGCCACACTCCGCCTCTCGCGATCTCGCCATCGATCCACCGATAAACCATCCAATCCACCCGTCCACCCGCATGCCCCAGCGCTCCACGTTCCCCGACCGGTTCCGCCGCAGCCTGAATGCGCTCGGGGTGCGGGGGACGGGTGCGCACGTGCTGGTGGCGGTCTCGGGAGGATGCGATTCTGTCGCGCTGCTCCACCTTCTCCGCTTTGCCGCGGACGACGCGGGGCTGCGGGTGACGGCGGCGCACTTCGACCACGCGATGCGGTCCGGGAGCGAGGGCGACGCGGCATGGGTGCGCGGGCTCTGCCGCGTGTGGGAGGTGCCGCTGATCGAGGAGCGGGCGCAGGCGGCGCCGCGGACGGAGGAGGAGGCGCGGGACGCCCGCTACGCCTTTCTGCGCCGCGCGCAGGCGGCGTGCGGCGCCGCGTTCCTGGCCACCGCGCACCACGCGGACGACCAGGCCGAGACCGTGCTCTTTCGCGTGCTGCGCGGCACCGGGCTCCCGGGCCTGGCCGGCATTCCGCCCCGCGGCGCGGGCGGCTTGGTGCGCCCGCTGCTGCCGTTTCCCCGCGCGGAGATCCTTCGCTACGCACGCGCGGCGGGGCTGGCGTGGCGCGAGGATCCGACGAACGCGCGGGTGGACGCGGCCCGCAACCGTATCCGCCTGCGGCTGCTTCCCGCCATCGAGCGGCACGTGGCGCCGGGCGCCCGCCGCAGCCTGGCCCGCCTGGCGGAGCTCGCGCGGGAGGACGAGGCCGCGTGGGACGCCGTGCTGCAGCCGCTGCTGGCGGAAACGGCGGTTGAGGAGGAAGGGGCGCTTGTGCTTGTCCGGGAACGTCTTGCGGCTTATGATTCGCGGATTGCCGCGCGCGTGCTTCGCGCGGCGCTGCGCCGGCTGGGGATTGCGCCGGACCGCGCGGGAACCCGCATGGCGCTTCAGTTTATCAGCCATGCACCCAGCGGAAGGGTTTGCACCCTTCCCGGCGGCATCCGCATTACCACCGAGTTCGGCCACGCGCGCGTGGAGCGCGACCCCGGCGAGGCGCCCAATGCGCCGCCGGACGAGCCGCTGGTGATCGCGCGCGAAGACGCCGCCGGTGAGGGGCGCCTTTGCGTGGGCGGGGCGCGGTGGACGGCGCGCTGGTGGACGGGGGAGGACGGTGCGGCGGAGGACGGGCGGACGATGCGCATGGCCATCGACCGCGTCCGCTTTCCGCTTACGCTGCGGGGCAGGGCCCCCGGCGACCGCGTACGCACCCGCGCCGGAACGCGCCCGCTGAAAAAGCTGCTGGGCGAGGCGCGCGTGCCGGTGCGGGTGCGGGGCACGCTTCCCGTGCTGGCCGACGCCGCGGGCGCCGTGCTGTGGGTGCCCGGCGTGGCGCGTGCCGAGGGCGCCGGTCCCGCGCCCGGAGAGCCGTTCATCACCCTGTCCGTCTTTTGAATGCCGACCACCCCAGAAACCCTGGCCCGCACCGGCGGGCAGCCCCTTTCGCACGTGCTGTTCAGCGAAGAGCAGATCGCCGAGCGGGTGCGCCAGCTGGGCGAGCAGATCACCCGCGACATCCCCGAGGGCGAAGACCTCCTGGTCCTGGGGCTGCTGAAGGGATCGTTCATCTTCCTCAGCGACCTGGTGCGGCAGATCCGCCGGCCCATGGAGGTGGACTTCCTGATCGTCTCCAGCTACGGCGCGGGGACGGAGTCGTCGGGCGACGTAAAGCTGCTGTACGCCCGCGAGGCCAGCGTCACCGGCAAGCACGTGGTGCTGGTGGAGGACATCGTGGACAGCGGCACCACCCTGAACCGGCTGCTCCCCATCCTGGAGGCCAGCCAGCCGAAGTCGCTGGAGATCTGCGCGCTGCTGCACAAGCACATCGCCCAGGGGCTGGTGAAGGAGCCCCGCTGGGTGGGGTTCGACTGCCCCCAGGAGTTCGTGATCGGGTACGGGCTGGACCATTCCGAAAAGTACCGCAACCTCCCGTTCGTGGGCGTCATCGACCCCTGAACGGCGCGTTGCGGGGTTCGTCGCAATCTTGAGCGCGGCGCCCCACCGGCGCCCGCGTGCAGAAGGATAGTCCATGGCAGACGAAGAAAAGGGCACGCCCAAGCCCCAGCCCCCCCGGCTGGGCAAGGTGTCTCGCACGGCCGGGTTCTGGCTGCTGCTGGTGATGGTCTCCATCCTGGCGGTGCAGGTCACCAGCAGCCGCACGCAGCCCGTGCGCGACCTGGATTACTCCGAGTTCCTGGCGCAGCTGGCCTCGGGCAACGTCCAGGAGGTCACCGTCATCGACGGCAAGCTGCTGGAGGGCCGCGTAAAGACGCCGTGGCGCAACGAGCAGCGCAAGCTGACGGTGAACAGCTTTCGCACCCGCGCGCCGGTCAGCGACTCCGAAGACCTGATCAAGCGGCTCGAAGCGGCCGGCGTGCGCATCAAGGCCCGCGAGCCGCAGGTGGGCGTGGCCGAGGTGCTGGTGCGCGCGCTTCCCTGGCTGCTCATCATCGGCCTGTGGATCTTCTTTTTCCGGCAGATGCAGGCCAACGGCAACAAGGCCTTCCAGTTCGGCAAGAGCAAGGCGCGCATGCTCACGGGCGACACCCCCAAGGTGACGTTCGACGACGTGGCCGGCGCCGAAGAGGCCAAGGCCGAGCTGCAGGAGATCGTGGAGTTCCTGAAGGACCCCAAGAAGTTCGGCCGGCTGGGCGGGCGCATTCCCAAGGGCGCGCTGCTGGTGGGTCCCCCGGGAACGGGGAAGACGCTGCTGGCCCGCGCGGTCGCGGGCGAGGCGGGGCGGCCGTTCTTCAGCATGTCGGGCTCGGACTTCGTGGAGATGTTCGTGGGCGTGGGCGCCAGCCGGGTGCGCGACCTGTTCGAGCAGGGGAAGAGCCACGCGCCCTGCATCATCTTCATCGACGAGATCGACGCGGTGGGCCGCCACCGCGGCGCCGGGCTGGGCGGCGGGCACGACGAGCGCGAGCAGACGCTGAACCAGCTGCTGGTGGAGATGGACGGGTTCGAGGGGAACGACGGCGTCATCCTGATCGCCGCCACCAACCGCCCCGACGTGCTGGACCCCGCGCTGCTGCGCCCCGGCCGCTTCGACCGCCAGATCGTGGTGGACGCGCCCGACCTGCGCGGCCGCGAGGGGATCCTCAAGGTGCACATGCTGAAGGTGCCCCTGGGCGACGACGTGAAGGTGGGCGTGCTGGCCCGCGGCACACCCGGGATGTGCGGCGCCGACCTGGCCAACCTGGTGAACGAGGCGGCGCTGCTGGCTGCCCGCCGGGGGCGCGAGAAGGTGCAGATGGCGGACTTCGAGGACGCCAAGGACAAGGTGATGCTGGGCGCCGAGCGCCGCTCGTACGTCATGAAGGAGGACGAGCGCAGGCTGACGGCGTACCACGAGGCGGGCCACGCGGTGTGCGCCATGACGGTGCCGGGCAACGACCCGCTGCACAAGGTGACCATCGTGCCGCGCGGCCGTGCGCTGGGGCTGGCGTTCACCCTTCCCGAGGACGACCGCGTCTCCATCACCCGCCAGCAGTTGGAGGCCAAGCTGGTGATGACGTACGGCGGCCGCGCGGCCGAGGAGCTGGTCTTTGGCCGCGACCGGGTGACCACGGGCGCCAGCAGCGACATCCAGCAGGCCACCAGCCTGGCCCGCCGCTACGTGACGCAGTGGGGCCTTTCCGACGCCATCGGCCCGGTGGCCATCGCCGAGGGCGAGCACGAGGTGTTCCTGGGGCGCGACATCGGCCACCGCCGCGAGGTGTCGGAAAAGACGGCGGAGCTGGTGGACGCCGAGGTGGCGCGGGTGCTGAACGAGGCGCTGGGCCGCGCGCGGCAGACGCTGCACGAGCAGGTGGACCTGCTGCACGCCGTCGCCAACAACCTGCTGGAGCGCGAGACGCTGACGCGCGAAGAGGTGGACCTGCTGCTGGCCGGCAAGCCGCTGCCGCCCATCCGCAGCATCGACATCCCCGGCCCGCCCGAGGTGGCCGAGCTTCCCGCCCCCACGCCCGAGCGCGCCAAGCCGCCTACGCCGGAGCTCAAGCCGCGGCTGGCGTAGGGACAAGTGCGTGAGTGCGCAGGTGCGTGAGTGCGGAAGTACGCCGCACACGGAACGCGAAGGCGAGCGATGCTCGCCTTCGCGTTTTCGTTGGTGGACCAGATCCGGAGGAAACACCTGTCATTCTGAGGGAGCGCCCGCCCCAGCCTTCCGGGAAAACCGCGGAGCCGGTTGGCGCGACCGAAGAATCTCCCTCCCCTCGCGCGGAACCCCTTTCCGGGCAGAGCCCGGAAATCCCGCGTCACGGAACGATCCCGCCGTCCAGCGTAATACCAGATCCTGAAAAGAATGATCGTACAGAGGAACAGGGTCAGACAGAGAATGCGAGCTGAAATATCATCTTAGTTCCTCTGTCTGACTCTGTTCCTCTGTACTCTAAAGGTGTTGTTTTTCCCGGTTCGGTATAAAGATCCTTCGGTCGGCGTCGCGCTCCCGGGCAAAGGAAGCATCGCGTAGCGCCCCCTCTCAGGTGAGAGTTTGTTCGAATCTGGTCTGAGGATTCGCCTTCCGTCGCCACAATCTCGGGCACTGAGCCCTGGATCCTCTCCCACGGCTTGCCTTTGCGCTTTTGCGTTCGCTAGGTTCGCGGGTATGATGACGACCCGTGCCCAGGTTCAAGGTTCAGGTGCCCAGGACGACGCGGCGGAGGGATCGCCGCGCGCTTCGCACCGGGCACTGGGCACTGGGCACCGGGCACTCGATCCTCGGCACTCGGCACTCACGACCGGGCGCTGGGAGCTTCGCCGCGGCGCGCTGGCCCTGGAGCGCCCGGTCGTCATGGGCATCCTCAACGTGACGCCGGACAGCTTCAGCGACGGCGGGCGGTTCCTGGATCCGGCGGACGCGGTGGCGCAGGCGCGAAGGATGGCGGCGGAGGGGGCGGACATCGTCGACGTGGGCGGCGAGTCCACGCGGCCGGGGGCGCCGCCGGTCTCGGCGGACGAGGAGGCGGCGCGGGTGGTGCCGGTGCTGCGCGCCCTCCGCGAGGCGCTGGACCTTCCGGTGTCGGTGGATACGCGCCGGGCGGCGGTGGCGCGCGAGGCGCTGGCGGCGGGGGCGGATGTCGTCAACGACGTGTCGGGGCTGGCGGACGCGGAGATGGCGTCCGTGGTGGCGCCCTCGGGCGCGGGGCTGGTGCTGATGCACATGCGCGGCACGCCCGAGACGATGCAGCGGCTGACGGACTACGGGGACGTGGTGGACGACGTGGCGGCGGAGCTGGCGGAATCCCTGGCCCGCGCGGACGCGGCGGGGATCGCGCGGGAGCGGGTGGTGCTGGACCCCGGGATCGGCTTCGCCAAGACGGCGGAGCAGAACTTGGAGCTGATCGCGTCGCTGGACCGCATCGGCGCGCAGCTGGGGCGGCCGATGCTGCTGGGGGCGTCGCGCAAGTCGTTCATCGGCGCACTGCTGGGCGGCGTGCCGGCGGACGCCCGCGACGCGGGGACGGTGGGCGCGTGCGTGGCGGGGCTGGCGCGCGGGGCACGCCTGTTCCGCGTGCACGACGTGCGCGCGGCGCGGCAGGCGCTGGACGTGGCCTGGGCCGTCCTCCGCATTCCGGCGAGGGCGCCGTGAACGGGCTGGTGGAGCGCATCGGCTTCCTGGCGCCCGATTGGAAGGACCTGCTGGAGATCCTGATCGTCGCGGCGGTGGTCTACCGGGTGCTGCTGGTGCTGGCGGGGACGCGCGCCATCCAGATGCTGCTGGGGCTGGTGGTGGTGGTGGCCATCTACGCGGCGGCGCGGGTGCTGGACCTGTCGCTGGTGGAGTACCTGCTGGAGACGGTGTTCCAGTTCGGCGTGATCGCGGCGCTGGTCGTCTTTCAGCCCGAATTGCGCAGCGCGCTGGCGCAGCTGGGGCAGAACCGGCTGCTGCGCTTCTTTTCGCGCCTGGAGCAGACGGCGGTGGCCGAAGAGGTGGTGCAGGCGGTGGAAGAGATGTCGCGCGGCAAGGTGGGCGCCATCATCGCCATCGAGCGCGAGGTGGGGCTGGGCGAGTACCTGGAGACGGGAACGCCCCTGCAGGCCCGCGTGAACGACGCGCTGCTGCTGAACATCTTTACCCCGTACTCCCTGCTGCACGACGGCGCGGCGGTCATCCGCGGCGACGACATCGTGGCGGCGGGCGTCATCCTGCCGCTGACGCAGCAGCCCGTCACCGACCGCTCGCTGGGCACGCGCCACCGCGCCGCGCTGGGCCTTTCGGAAGAGACGGACGCGCTGGTCGTGGTGGTGTCGGAGGAGACGGGCGCCATCACCCTGGCCCACGGCGGCCGCCTGTTCCGCGGCCTCTCGCCCGACGAGCTGAAGGAGATGCTGATCGAGGGCCCGCCCCCCATCAACCCCGGCCCGCGCGCCGCCCTGGCGGGGAGCTGACGGGCACGGTCGGCGGTAAAACGATCACGCCCGCCCCCGGTTTGGGGGCGGGCGTCTTCACGGGCACGTGGAGGGCGCGATCACCAGTCGCTGCGGTCCGATCCGCTGCGCCCCCGGGTGGACTGCCGGATCACGGAGCACCACTCGGAGGTAAAGCCGTCCCAGGGATCAGTCCAGCCGCTGCAGTACGTGTCGTCCCGCGACTCTTCGTAGGGCACCAGCGGGAACTCGCTGTCGGCCGTGAGCACCACGTCACCGTCGGTCACGCGGACGTGAAAGGCGTAGTCGTCACCGAAGCCGGCGAGGGGGCCAAAGTCCTGTTCCGACGACTCGTTGTCGTGGTAGTAGTAGAGGTCCTCGCCGGTGCCTTCATCCCACTCGCGGTAGTAGGACCGGCTGTGATAGGTGACGGAGCCCGCGTTCCGGGTGTACTTGAACCACGTGTCCGCCCACCCGCTGGAGCCGAAGCTGCACAGGTAGAAGGCCACCCCGCCGCTCGAGCGCAACGTGCAGCCCTGCCCCCACGCCGTCCACGAATCCGTGTGCACCACGCGCCCGCCGGTGGCCTGCGACACCTCCAGCAAAAACTCTCCCGAGACCGCCCGGGGAATCCAGCCGGACATGGAGGCAAACTCTTCGATGATGGCCTCGTCGTGCTCCGACAGGTTCTCGCCGCGGACCTGCGTGACGGGATTGTGCCACCGGTATTCGTCCTTCCAGTAGCTCTGCGACTGCGACGAGGAGACGTGCGCGTCGTAGCTGAACCGCGTGGGCCCGCCCACCGCCTCCACGTGCATCACCTCGCTGCGGTTGTTGGCATCGTCCCAGTCGCCCGGCGACACGTTGCCCACCTCCACCTGCACATTGTGAGTGCCGGGAGAGAACGCGTAAGTAAACGCGCAGGTGACCGCGTCTCCGGCATCCACCCACACGCCGAAGGCAAAGTCTTCGATCATGCCGTTCACCAGCAGCATGCAGTCGACGTGCGCGCCCACGTCGCCGTTCAACTCGCTGATCGTCGCGTGCATGGGAACCGGCTGCAGGGTGGGAACCTCCGGCGCCATCTGGCCCAGCGTTACGGCGATGTCGGGGCGCCGCTTGACGCGCTCGACGACGGTCACCACGTCCGTGCGATGGGGATCAATCCCGGTGACGTTGGCCTGCACCTGAAGGAATTGGCCGTGCATGAGCGTGGTGAACTGCTCGCTGTGCGCCCAAGTATCGATCTGGTTGCGGTTTAGCGAGAACATGGGCGTGCTGTCCACGTCCAGCGCCCGCACGTGTGCACGGGTGATGGTTCCGGGCCTCCACTGGTAAGGATCTGCCGGGATCGCCTGGATCTCCAGTTCGGTCACGCCGTCCTTTCCCTGCAGCGCGAACGCTTTCAGCGCCGCGGAGCCGGAACGGCCTTTCGCGGGCTTGCCGCCGGCGTCGCGGTACTTGACCGTGTTGGAGATGAGCGTGGCGCCCGAGGGAGAAACCGTGTGGGCCACCTGGCCGGCGGAGGCGATGCGCCCGGGCGCGGTGGTGGGCACGTCGGAGCAGGCGCCGAGGGTGAGCGCGAGCGCGGCGGCGGCCGCAAGGGCGCGCGGCGTACGATGGTGCATTCCGTGGTCCTCGTCTCATGAAAGGGATTCGCCGGCGGAGCTGCCGGCGAGACGTCCGGACGGTGAGTGGTCTGGAACGTAATGGCCCCAATGCAACGCACGGACCGGGGTGCCATATCCCCTAAATCATTATTTCGCAGGTGTTTGGCGGCAGTCCTGACGGGGGAGGATGTGAGGCGTACACGCCGCACTTGGTGCAGCGCTGCCCCGGAATTGGGTTCAGGTTTGTCGTCAAGGGGGTGGTGGCGGCGCCTCGCCTGTTCGGCAGCCTCTCTCCCGAGGAGCTGAAGGAGATGCTGATGGGAGGCCTGCCCCCCCATCAACCCCCGCCCGCGCGCCGCCTGGCGGGGAGCTGACGCGGGCCGTTCCGGATCCGGCGTTATACCGGGGGCGCAGAAACAGGGGGATGCGTATGACTTCATCCGCATCCCCCCTTTGTTTCACAAGGCGTTCACGACCGGGAGCCGAATTTCGCCCGGGCTTTCCAGTTCAGGGTGCCGTGACCGTCAGGGTGACGGGAAAGCCCAGCGTCTCCAGTTCTTCAGCCTCGTAGCGGCGGGTGTTGCCATTCGCGTCGTCGACCCACACCATCTGCACGCGCCACTCGCCCGTCTCGCGGCCGGACGCGATGGCGACGCGGCACGTGATCTCCTGGCTTCCGGGGTGCGGCGTCACCTCGGGGAAGCCCAGGCAGTCGACCGTCTGGTTGGAGGGGCTTCTGAAGGTTGCCTCGGCGCGGTAGCCGCCGGAGCCCGCGTCCGTGAGCTCCATGCGGATGGTGACCGAGTCCGCGCCGTTGGCCGCGACCGAGTCGGGGGAGAACGAAAAGTCCGTGAGCGTGGGCGGCTGCGTGTCTGCCGGTGGACCGGTGACCTGCAGCGTGGTGGCGAACCCGGCGGAATCCAGCGCCGCCGTGGAGAGGATCTGCGCGTTCCCGGTGACGTCCTTTGTCGCGACCGCGTCCAGCAGCCAGTTGCCGGGTTCCGCGCCGGACGGAATGGCGAGCCGGCAGCGGAAGGTGCCGGCCGCCGTGGTCCCGGTGAACGGCGAGGCGGTCTCGCACCCTTCGAAGGTGTTGCCGGCCGGGTTGCGGAACCACACCTGGACGTGCGCCACACCCGAGCCGGCGTCCTCCACCTGCAGCGTCATCGTCACCGAGTCCACCCCGTTCGCCTCCACGCTGTCGGGGGTGAAGGCCGCGCCCGCGACCGTGGGCGCCTGCAGGTCCGCCGCGGGGCTGTGGACGTACACGCGAGAGGGCATGCCGGCCTCACGCACCTGGCCCACGCCGGCCGTGCGCCGATTGCCCGCCACGTCCTCGAACCACAGCTGGCTCACGCGCCACGCGCCGCCCTCGGCGTGGGGCACGATGGGCGCCCGGCAGGTGAACGTGCCGTCCGCGCGCGTTCCCGTCGCGGGCTCCCAGCTGGAGCAGGAGGCGGTGTGCGCGCTCGAGGGGCTGGACAGGGAGACCTGCATGAACCGCGTTCCCGTCCCCCCGTCCGTCAGGCGCAGCGACACGGTGACGGAGTCCGCGCCGTTCGCGGAGACGCGCGCCGGGACCAGCGTGAGCCCGTGCGCGGTGGGCGGGACGACGTCGCCACCCCCCGCGAACACGTGCACCTCCACGCTCGACGTGCGCGTGCCGTCCGTGGCCATCACCTTCGTGGTGCCGGCGGCCATCCCCGTTACCGTGCCGTCCGCCGCCACCCGCGCGATGGTGCTGTCCGCGCTGCTCCAGGTGACGGGGCCGTTCACCCGCGGCCGCCCGGCGACGTCCATGCGCTGGGCGGAAAGCGGCATCGACTCCCCCACCGCCACGCTGGGCAGGAAGGGGGCAAGGCGCAGCCATCCCTCCTCGTGCGGGACGGCCGCCGCCACGTACACGCCGAACTCGAACGACTCCACCGTGGGCGGCATGCTGAAGCGCCACTCCAGCGGCGCGGTGGTGTCGCCCGGCGCCAGCAGTCCGTCGTACTGAAAGTACTTCTGCGCGGCCGCCATGAAGGCCGCCTGGCCGGTCGCGTTGGCCACCGCCACCTCGCCCGTGGCCGAGACGGGACCGCTGGCGAAAAACACGCGCACCCCCTCGGGCGCGGGCGTGGCGCCGTCCGTGGTTCCCAGCGCCTGCCCGGTAAGGTTCTCCACCGTCACGTCCACGCGGAACGTGTCGGCCCCGTCATACGACGGATTGCTGCTCCGCAGCCGCACGTTGAGCCCCTGCCCGCCCAGGATGACGGCCGATCCGCCGCCCGGCCCGGGAGCGGGGGACGCGCACTCGACCGTGCCCGTGCGTACGTTCGCGCGGCAGGCCAGCACGGCCGTGCGCCCGGGCGCGTCCGGAGGCGGCAGGAGCTCCGGCCCGGTGGCGGTGCGGTCCACGCACCCGGCGCCCAGCAGAAGGGCCAGCGCGCCCGCGGCGGCGCGCAGCCGGGCGGGGATGGGGGTCGCGCGAGGGGCGCCCGGGGGAACGGGTGGCGGGGTCTGCGTGTGCATTCCAGCTCCTTCTGTACGTGGACCCTGGCGGACGGGGAGCCTGCCGGGGCGGACCCACCTGATGGTTGGGATGGAGGATGTTCCTGTCGCGTCGCTGCGTTCCACGCGTGCGCGGAGTCGCGGCCCGCCGCGGCGAAAGAAAGGTGCGCAACGGCCGGGTGGGCCGGGCGGTGAGGCGTTGACGCCCGGCGGGGGAACAAACATGACGGAAAACAGCCGCACTGGCAATCGTCATCTGTTTCGTTCCTCGGAGCCGGGGAGCCGCGGGGGGCGGGCACGGCGCGGCCCGCGTGCGGTGCCCTCGTGTCGCACCGCTCCCGGATCGCTTGCTCGCGCTCCCGCCGCCACGTACGTTCCCAGGGCTATGAACGCAGATGAATTGAGGGCGCGGGTGGCGGAGGTGCGCGAGCGGATCGAGGCCGTGCGGGCGCGCGCCGGCCGGTCCGACGAGGTCACCCTGGTGGCGGTGACCAAGACCCATCCGGCGGACATCGTCCGCGCGGCGATCGAGGCCGGCGTGGCCGACGTGGGCGAGAACCGCGTGCAGGAGATGGACGACAAGGTGGGCGAGATCGGCCGCGGCGCCGTGCGCTGGCACCTGATCGGCCACCTGCAGCGCAACAAGGCCGCCCGCGCCGTGGCCATCGCCGACCTGGTGCACTCGCTGGACTCGCTGCGCCTGGCCGAGGCCCTTTCCGCCGAGGCGGTGAAGGGGGGCGTGGTGGTTCCCGCGCTGGTGCAGGTGAACACGTCGGGCGAGGAGAGCAAGTTCGGGCTGGCGCCGGACGAGGCGGTGGACGCCATCGGGCGGATGGCGGCGCTGCCGGGGCTGCGGCTGGAGGGGCTGATGACGATGGCGCCGTTCACGGACGACGGGGCCGTCGTCCGCCGCACCTTCGCGGGCGCGCGGCGGCTGCGCGACGAGGCCCGGCGGCAGGTGCCGGCCTTCACCGGGCGGCACCTTTCCATGGGGATGAGCAACGACTTCGAGGCCGCGGTGGAGGAGGGAAGCACCCTCGTCCGGGTGGGCTCCACCCTGTTCGGAGAACGCGGGCGATGATCGACCTTACACCACTGGACGTAAAGAAGAAGAAGGGCGACTTCCGGCGCGCCGTGCGCGGCTACGACACGGCCGCGGTGGACGACTTCCTGGACACCGTCAGCGCGCGGATGGAAGAGCTGGTGCGCGAGAACGTGATGGCCAGCGCGCGGCTGGAGTCGATGACCGAGTCCATCGGCAACTACCGCGTGCGCGAGCGGGCCATGAACGAGGCCCTGGTGAGCGCGCAGCAGCTGCGCGAGGAGATGCGCGAGCAGGCGGCCCGCGAGGCCGACCTGGTGCTGCGCGAGGCCCGCGCCGAGGCCGACCGCATCGTGGGCGAGGCGCGCCGCCAGGCCACCGCCGCCGCCGAGGCGCTGCGCCGCATCCAGGGCCAGCGCGTGCGCTTTCTGCGCCTGTTCCGCACGCTGGTCGAGCGCCAGCTGCAGGACATCGAGCAGGAGGAGGACCGCACCGCCTCCATCGGCCGCGGCGACGCGGACGAGTCGTCGCTGGCTTCCGACGGGCAGGGGGGGTGATGGCGGAGGCGAGCCTGGCGGAGCGCATCGCGGCGGCGGCCGGCGCCATCCGCGCGCGGAGCACCACGCAGCCGCGCATCGGCATCATCCTGGGAACGGGGCTGGGCGGGCTGGCGGCGCGCATCCAGGTGGAGGCGTCCATCCCCTACGAGGAGATCCCCGGCTTTCCGCTCAGCACGGTGGAGACGCACACGGGGCGGCTGCTGCTGGGAACGCTGGGCGGCAAGCCGGTCGTGGCCATGCAGGGCCGCTTCCACCGCTACGAGGGGTACACGCTGGAGCAGGTGACCTTTCCCGTCCGGGTGATGCGGGCGCTGGGGGCCGACACGCTGCTGGTTTCGAACGCGTGCGGGGGGATGCACCCGTTCTGGGGGCCCGGCGACCTGGTGCTCATCGCGGACCACATCAACCTGCTGGGCGACAACCCGCTCATCGGGCCCAACGCGGACGACCTGGGCCCGCGCTTTCCGGACATGTCGCAGCCGTACGACCTGGAGCTGCAGAAGCTCGCGGTGGAGGTGGCGCTGGAGCGGCAGGTCACGCTGCGCCGCGGGGTGTACGTCGCCGTCCCCGGCCCCAACCTGGAGACGCGCGCCGAGTACCGCATGCTGCGCACGATGGGCGCGGACGTGGTGGGGATGTCGACGGTGCCCGAGGTGATCGTGGCGGTGCACGGGGGAATGCGGGTGATGGGCGTCTCCATCATCACCGACCAGTGCCTTCCCGACGCGCTGGAGCCCGCCAACATCGCGCAGATCATCGCCACCGCCGGCCGCGCCGAGCCCAGCCTGACGGCGCTGGTGGAGGGCGTGGTCGAGCGGCTGTAGCCGTCCAGTGGACGGAGGCCTGCCGTTGCACCCAAATTTCGGAGAGCCCGCCTAGGACTGATGCGGCGCTAGGGCTAGTTAGCCTCGTGGATGCTTTGCCTAACGAGAACCGAACTCGGTGCGGCGGTGGGGGCTGGATGTGCTCCGCGCAACGCATAAGGAAATGAGGGGCGCCCGGGCGGAGTGGCTGGAGTAACCCCGTGAATCGCTCTAATCTCCCACCTCCACCCGACTCTATTGTGTCAGTTGGATTTTATGAATTGACCGGAACGCTAGTAGAGCTATCGCCCGAGGAGTCGGGGGTGTTCGAGACGTTTCGCACGGAGGCGGGTATCTATGCCAAGATGGACACACCTCCGCCCTTCGCTGTAGCGAACGAGTATATTGCGGCGGAATTGGCGCAGCATATCCGGCTCCCCATGCCCCCGCACTTTTGTGCATACATCAAGCGGACAACCCGCCCGGTGTTTTGTTCGCTCAGCGCCACGTTGGCAGGCGCAAAGCTCCCGCCTATCGATCCCATCATTGCCATGGCCGAAGCGCCGGATCTTTGTGCAGGCGTGCTCTTGTTTGACATTTGGATTGCAAACGATGATCGGCACCGGCGCAATATCAGCTATCAGCGTGAGCGTCCGCCACACAAACTCACCATTTTTGATCATTCGCATTCTCTTTTCTATTACACGGATTACCGAAGGCGACACGCTGGTAAGCTCGGCATAATTGGCCAGTTCGGTGCCCGTCACTGTTTGCTTGACGTACTACCAAATCCAGATTACTTTGACAAGTGGGTTGCGAGAATCAAAAACGTGAACAATGATTACGTTAAGGAGATTCTAAGCAATGCAGATAGCCTAGGTTTGCCGAAGCACGTGCAGCGAGACGGATACGATTATCTGCTGCATAGACGGGATAATATTGACGCATTGGTGCGTGAAAACAAAAAACTTTTCAGAGGGGTCACTGACTGGGGGCTGCTATGGGCAACATGAGATATGCCGTAGCCAAGTACACGCCGGACCTGTTCCGACGCGAGCCCCGGAACATTGGTGTGTTTGTGGCGAGCGAGACGCGCGCGGCAATGCGTTTCGCAGGCGAGCGCAATGGGGATCTAGATTTGCGGCTCACGCCCGATCTCCAGGAGCACGGGGCTATTTATGCTGAGTGGCACGCCCATTGGCAGCGTACCGTTCAGCGCGTTAATAGCGCGCGTTTTTTCCCTAGTGTGTTTGCAGATCGTGCGATTGCTGCTTTCCTGGCGGATGGTGGCGATATGTTTTCCGTTCATACCGGCGGCACGTACGTCCCGGAGGAAGATGAAGCTACATGTGAGGACGTGGCGCGTATTCTCTACGGGCGTTTGGTGGGTGCTAGCGGTGTGGAGGACGTAGATCAAGCTCCAGATGCCCCTGTTGTGCGGACGAACTTGTTCCGAGCCGTCAAGAGCACGTTTCAGCAGCGCGGATTAATCCATCAAGTGCGTCGAGGTGCGCCTGCTGATGAATTCACGCCGCTGATCAAGGTGAATGCGCCTGTCTCTGGCAGCCTTCCGGAGCCCCACCGTCCTAGTTTCTCCCAATTGAACGGAAAGCTAACCGTTATGGAGGACGTGGATTTCAGCGCGTACGGGGAGGACAAGGTACGGGAGCACGCGCTTGCAACCGCATTCATGTTCGGAGACATTAGGCAGGCTAATTCTGCTGCGTACGATGTCGATCTAGTGGCAATTGTGCACTACACAACAGCAGCCACGAATGAGTATGCGCAGAAGATTGGCGGCGCTGCCCTACGCAGCGTCGAGGGGACAAGGATTGTAAATTGGGAAGATACGTTCGACCGCGAGCGATTCCTCAATGAGCGTATGGCGGCTGCAACGCTCCTGCATTAGCACTTCCGCACTCGTCTGTTCAGCCTTGCATTTGGCACATGAGCTAAATGCGCCATCCCGGACGTGACCTGAACACAGCCGCAGACGCACTGTCCGTCCGGCTCGCGTCACCTCTCCCCCGCAGTTTGGGGGAGAGGTCAGGAGAAGGGGCCACTCTCCGACGCAGTTCAAACTCCGTCGCCGATCCCCTATCCCCCGGCGCAACCCCCGCCCCGGTGTCCGAATCTTCCCCCACTTGTTAACTTCAGCGGTTCTGAATCCCAGCAAGAAAAAGATCAGACCGGACCCGATGAGCAAGTTTCCCGAGCTGCCTCCGACCGCTACCGCGCTGGAAGACGACGTCCTGGGCCGCTGGCAGGCCGAGGACACCTTTCGCCGCAGCCTCGAAAAGACGGCGGACGGCACGCCGTTCGTCTTTTACGAGGGCCCGCCCACGGCCAACGGGCGCCCCGGCATTCACCACGTGCTCAGCCGCACCATCAAGGACACGGTGGCGCGCTTTCGCACCATGCAGGGGCGCTACGTGCCCCGCATGGCCGGCTGGGACACGCACGGCCTGCCCGTGGAGATCGAGGCCGAGAAAAAGCTGGGGATCAGCGGCAAGCGCGAAATCGAGGCGATCGGCATCGCCCGCTTCAACGAGGTGTGCCGCGAGTCGGTGCTCACCTACACGGACGAGTGGGAGCGCTTCTCGGCCCGCATCGGGTACTGGCTTGACTACAGCGACCCGTACGTCACCTATCACCCGGACTACGTGGAGTCGGTGTGGTGGCTGCTGGCCGAGATCAACAAGCGCGGCCTGTTCTACCGCGGCCACAAGATCCTGCCGTACTGCCCGCGCTGCGGCACGGGCCTCAGCAGCCACGAGGTGGCGCAGGGCTACAAGGACGTCAAGGACCCGTCGCTGTACCTGACGATGCCCGTCCTGGGTGACGACGGGCAGCCGGACGGCCGCGAGCTGCTCGTCTGGACGACGACGCCGTGGACGCTGGTCAGTAACGTGGCGCTCGCCATCAGCGCGTCGGAGGAGTACGTGGAGGTGGCGCGCGAGGGGCGGCGCTACATCCTCGTCCGCGCCCGCGTCCCGGCGCTGTTCGCGGAAGAGGCCGAGATCACGCGTTCGTACCGCGCGGACGAGCTGGTGGGGCTGGCGTACCAGCGGCCGTTCGACTGGGTGCAGCCCACGGGTGTTCCGGACGAGCAGGTGCGCAACGCGTGGCACGTGTACACGGCGGATTTCGTCAGCAGCGACGACGGAACGGGGATCGTACACATCTCCCCCGCCTTTGGCGCGGACGACTATGCGCTGGGGCAGAGCGTGGGCCTTCCCGTGCTGCGGCCGGTGGACGACCGCGGGGCGTTTCGCGAGGACCTGCCGCTGGTGGGCGGGCGCTTCGTCAAGGACGCGGACACGGACCTGCTCATCGACCTCAAGGGGCGCGGGCTGGTCTTCAAGTCGTCGCGCGAGGAGCACAGCTACCCGCACTGCTGGCGGTGCCAGAGCCCGCTGCTGTACATGGCGCGCGACTCGTGGTTCATCCGCACCACCGCCGTGCGCGAGCAGCTGCTGGCCAACAACGCGCAGGTCAACTGGTATCCGCCCGAGGTGGGCGCCGGCCGCTTTGGCGAGTGGCTCGAGAACAACGTGGACTGGGCCATCAGCCGCAGCCGCTACTGGGGCACGCCGCTCCCCGCGTGGGTGTGCGACGCGGAGCCCTCCCACATCGAGTTCATCGGCTCGTTCGACGAGCTGAAGCGCAAGAGCGGGCGCAGCGAGCTTCCCGATCCGCACCGTCCGTACGTGGACGAGCTGGAGTGGAAGTGCGAGCAGTGCGGCGGGACGATGCGGCGCACGCCGGAGGTGATCGACGTGTGGTTCGACAGCGGCGCCATGCCCTTTGCGCAGCACCACTACCCGTTCGAGAACAAGGACGAGCAGGAGCGGCAGTTCCCCGCGGAGTTCATCTGCGAGGGGGTAGACCAGACGCGCGGGTGGTTCTACTCGCTGCTGGCGATCAGCACGCTGCTGGGGCGGGGCCCGTCGTACCGGAACGTGGTCGTCAACGACCTGATCCTGGACGCCAAGGGGCTCAAGATGAGCAAGTCCCGCGGCAACACGGTGAACCCCGCGGAGGCCATAGCCCAGTTCGGCGCCGACGCCATCCGCTGGTACCTGCTGTCGTCGTCCAACCCCTGGCTTCCCAAGCGCTTCGATCCCGAAGGCGTAAAGGAGGTGCAGCGCAAGACGTTCGACACGCTGCGCCAGACGTACCGCTTCTTTGCCCTCTACGCCAACCTGGAGGGATGGACGGCGGACGCGGACGCGCCGGCGGAGCGCTCGCTGCTGGACCGCTGGCTGCTTTCGCGGCTGGCGTCGGTGACGGCGGAGGTCACGGACGACCTGGAGGGATACAACCTCACGCACGCGGTGCGGGCCATCGGCGACTTCGTCATCGACGACCTGAGCAACTGGTACGTGCGCCGCTCGCGCGACCGCTTCTGGGGGAGCGCCGACGCGGCCGACACGCGCTCGGCCTTTGCCACGCTGCACCAGGCGCTGGTGACGGTGGCGCGGCTGATGGCGCCGTTCGCCCCTTTCCTTCCCGACTGGCTGCACCGCGCGCTGACGGGCGAAAGCGTGCACCTGGCGGACTTCCCGGCGACGGATTCCGCCGCCGTGGATGCCGGGCTGGAGCGGGGGATGCAGGCGGTGCGCACGCTCTCGACGCTGGGCCGCGCGGCGCGCGACGCGGTGAGCATCCGCGTCCGCCAGCCGCTGGGCGCGCTGTACGCGGTGGTCCCCGACGGCTACGGCGTGGACGCGGCGCTGCTGGAGATTTTGCGCGACGAGCTGAACGTCCACGCGGTGGAGTTCATGGACCGCGCGGAGGAGCTGGTGACGCTGAGCGCCAAGCCCAACTTCAAGGCGCTGGGCGCGGCGTTCGGCAAGCGTACGCCCAAGATCGCGGATGCCATCCGCGCGCTGGACTCGGCCGCGCTGGCCGCCTTCCGCCGCGGCGAGCCGCTGTCGGTGGATGCGGACGGTGAGTCGGTGGCGCTGGCGCCGGAGCACCTGGACGTGGTGCAGAGCGCAAAGGGAAGCTTCGCCACCATGGACGAGGGCGGATTCACCGTGGCGCTGGACCCCACCATCACGCCGGAGCTGCGGCTGGAGGGATTGGCGCGCGAGCTGGTGAACCGGGTGCAGAACCTGCGCAAGGAAAGCGGGCTGCAGGTGCAGGACCGCATTCGCCTGGGCATCTTTGGCGACGGCGAGATCCTGGACGTGTCCCGCGCCTGGGGCGAGTTCGTGGCCGCCGAGACGCTGGCCGTGGAGCTGGAGACGGGCTCCGTGACGGACTTCGAGGGATACGAAGCCTCGCGCGAGGTGGACCTGGACGGCGTGACGGGCAACGTCGCCATCGCGCGCGTGGCGCGCTGACCGCGCAGGCGGAGTGGAGGGGCACGCTCCTCACTCCGCATGCGGTGAAGCCTGCGTCATTCAGCGCGTCGCGCCTTGCTGAACGAAGCAGCGTCTGTCATTCCGAGGCCCGGCGACGCCGCAATCGGACGCTCGCGCCGCAGGTTGCAGGGCCGAGGAATCTACCGTCGGCTCGCGCGAGGCCGGACGCGGCAGCCCGCGCCAGTGCCGCGGCGGCGAAACAGCCGGATAGGGCCGGTTCGGGGGTGCCGCGGCCGGCCACGAGGAAACGGAAAGTAGATTCCTCGGTCGCGCGCCGGGTTCCGTGGTAGGGCAAGGTGCCGGGGTGCGCTCCCTCGGAATGACAGATCGGGGTGGGGTCCAGTGACTTCCTGAGTGAGCGGCGTACTGTGCCCATGCTGATTGAACCGGGGACTGTCATTCCGAGGCCCGGCCACACTGCAGTCGGACGCTCGCGCCGCAGGTTGCAGGTCCGAGGAATCTACTGTCGGCTCGCGCGAGGCCGGACGCGGCAGCCCCGCGCCAGTGCTGCGGCGGCGAAACAGCCAGACAGGGCTGGTTCGGGGTGCCGCGGCCGGCCACGAGGAAACGGACAGTAGATTCCTCGGTCGCGCGCCCGGTTCTGTGATAGGGCAGGGTGCCGGGTGCGCTCCCTCGGAATGACAGATGGGGGTGGGTCCAGTGACTTCCTGAGTGAGCGGCGTACTGGACCCCTGCTGATTTGAACCGGGAACTGTCATTCCGAGGCCCGGCCGCACTGGGACCGGACGAATGTGCTGAAGGTTGCAGGGCCGAGGAATCTACCGTCGGCTCGGGTGAGGCCGGACGCGGCAGCCCGCACGATCGCTTCGGCGGCGAAACGGCCAGACAGGGCCGGTTCGGGGTGTCGCGACACGCCACGAGGAAACGGAAAGTAGATTCCTCGGTCGCGCGCCGGATCCTGTGGTAGGGCAAGGTGCCGGGGTGTGCTCCCTCGGAATGACAGATGGGGGTGCGAGGAGTGACGTCAGGGGGCGCTCGCGCGACCGGCAGAAGCCACACGGCTGCCTGCGCGCCTTGGGGCAGGGGAAAGGCCTGTGCGGCACCTCTCCCGGGACGTCGGGGCGGGCGAGCCGGTTGGATGCATCTTCAGACAGTGACCAGATGAGCGAAACGATGACGGATACGCGGCCGGTGGTGCGGCCCGACACGCCGGAAGAGGCGCGCAAGAAGATCGCGCTGTACCTGGCGCTCACGCTGGGGCTGATCGCCATCGACCAGCTCACCAAGTACATTGTGGAGCGCTCGCTGCGCCTGTACGATCCCGTGCCGGTGATCGGCGACTTCTTTCGCCTTACCTACATCTTCAACCGCGGCGCCGCGTTCGGAATTCACCTGGGCGAGTGGTCGCGCATCGCGTTCAGCATCCTCCCCGTGGCCGCGGCGGTGCTGCTGTACATGATGTACCGGCAGACGCCCTGGGCGGACCGGACGCGCCTGGTCTCCATCGCGCTGGTCACGGGCGGTGCCATCGGCAACCTGATCGACCGCATCCGCAGCTCGCGCGGGGTGGTGGACTTTTTCGACATCGGCTTTGGGTCGGTGCGCTGGCCGGTGTTCAACGTGGCCGACATCGGCGTTACCGTGGGCGCGCTGCTGCTGGCCGTGAGCCTGTGGCGCGAAGAGCAGAAGCTGGAGCACGAGACGGATGCCACCGTCTGAGGCGGCGTCCCGCCCGGTGCTTCCGTGATGCAGGCAAGATCCTTGGGCCGACGCAAGGCAACGTCCGGGGCGCTCCGGACAAGGATCCTTCGGTCGGCGCACCGGCTGCCTCGTGTCTCCGGGCGTGCGGGGGGGCGCCTCTCTCAGGATGACACGGCGGGGGCTCCTGCAGGTTCCCGTGTCGCGAGTGGCGGCGATGGCGGCTGAGGAGCGCATCGAGCTGCTGGCCGGCGACGACGCGGGCGAGCGGCTGGACACGTGGCTCGCCGCAAAGCTGGACGTAAGCCGCTCGCGCGCCACGCAGCTCATCGAGGAAGGCCGCGTCACCCTGAACGGCGCGGCGCCCAAAAAACGCGACCGCCCGGCCCCGGGCGACCGCATCGAAGTCCGCATCCCCCCGCCGGCCCCGTCGCACCTTGCCCCCGAAGCCATTCCGCTGGCCATCGTCCACCAGGACGACGACCTGCTGGTGATCGACAAGCCGGCCGGCCTCGTCGTCCACCCCGCGCCCGGCAACCCCACGGGGACGCTGGTGAACGCGCTGCTGCACGCCGTGGGTGACCTGTCGGGGATCGGCGGGGTGCTGCGGCCGGGGATCGTCCATCGGCTGGACAAGGACACGTCGGGGCTGATGGTGGTGGCCAAGCACGACGACGCGCACCGCACCCTTTCTGCCGAGCTCAAGGCGCGGCGAATCCGGCGCGCGTACCTGACGGCCGCATGGGGGCACCTGCCGCAGGACGAGGTGGCGGTGGATGCGCCGATCGGCCGGCACCCCACCGAGCGCAAGCGGATGGCGGTGGTGCCGGACGGCCGCCTAGCGCGCACGCGCTTCATTCGCCTGGAGCGGTGGCGGGCGGCGGAACTGCTGCGTGCGGAGCTGGATACCGGGCGCACGCACCAGATCCGCGTGCACCTGCTGCACCTGGGCCACCCCGTGGTGGGCGACCGCACCTACGCGCCGGACCGGCACCGCGGCTTTGGCGGGCCGGAGCGCGCGTGGGCGGCGGGGCTGGCCCGGCGCGTCCCCCGCCAGTTCCTGCACGCCACCGAGCTTCGCTTTACCCATCCCCGCACCGGCGAGCCCATGCGCTTCGACGCGCCGCTGCCGCCGGACCTTGCCGCCGCCGCGGAGTGGGCGCGCGGCGGCTGATCCCGTCGCGAGTCCCCCCAAAGATCGCCTCACACGGAGTCAAAGGAATCGGCGCGGATGCCGAAAACCCTGTGAATCCTTGATGTTCCGGAAGGGCCAACCGGACTTCCCGCGCTGAAATGCCGCGTTTTTGCGGTAAACCTATCCCAGAACCTGTCCCATAACCCGGCCGGGCGATGCCGGTTGCGAACACCCCGCCTCCTTCCCCGCTTCAGAGACGCAACGCCCGCGGGCGTGGTCGCTGCTGGGAATGGAGCTGCTGAACGCCGATGAAGGGGAACAGGCGGACCTGGAACGGGAACTGACGAAGAAACGCAAGGACCTTCGATTGCGGAACATCAATTTCTACTTTACACTCTTCTCCACTCCATCGCTGCCGTTTATTCGACCGGTCTCGCGTTGATTCCAGGGGAGTTTCCCAATATATCCAATCGCCCACTCCGTACCCCTTCCAGCGGGTCTCGCACCAGCCTTGACCGACCGGGCGAGCATTTTTTCGTCGCTCACGTGACGAGCACTCTTCTGCGTGTTTCAACGCGCGAGCGAGCCTTCATCCGCACGAAAGTGAGGCAGCCATGCGGTTCGTCATCATGCTCCTGGCCATCATCGCCACCCCTTCGCTGGTGCACGCCCAGGGCGCCGACTTCGAAGTCACGAAAGGAGCGTCCCTCAACGGCTTCACCTACACCCAGCAAGGAGCTCTCCAGTATCGGGGGAGGGCGTTCTCGCCAGCCGTGACCGCCCACCCCCACGTGGCGCGCTTCAGGATTTCCCAGTCTCCGTCCTCGCCGCTCGCTGCCGCGATCGCCGTCGACGCCGATGGCGCGAATGTATTGTACCTCCTGGATACCGAGACGTTCGTGTCGCGGCGGGAAATCCTCTGCACCCCACAACGTACGCTGTTGAGCCCGTCCCAGCGGCACATGGTCGTGCACTGCTCGTACTCAGGCGACTCGTTCGTGAGCATCGACCTGCAGTCGAGGAGAGTCCTCATAGGAAACCACCTCGGCTGGGAGCCCGCCGTGGTCGATCCCAACGAACTGAAACGCGTCGTCGGCACGAAGATCTGGCGGCTCACGAGCGAGCCGCAGTGGATGGGGAGCACGGACGTGCTCACGTTCAGCGTGAACGAATACTGCACCCGCGGGACCAGCCGCTCGTGCACCGACCAGGCGGCGATCACCGCGACCGCATCGTACGAGGTGCGCCTCGACGCGGCAACGCTTCAGGTGAGGGCGACTGCCCGCGGGCCGAACCGCGACCGGTGCGCCGGGGAGCGGATCGGATGCAGCGGCGCCCGCGGCCGCGCCCAGGATCCCGAGCCGATGCGCGACGTGGGCTTTGGCGAGTTTACGCGCGGCGGCTTTCTGTACGACCTGCCGGTGAGCTTTCGCATCCCGGCCGGCTACGTGGCCGTGCGGTCCCGAGACCAGGCGACGCGGACGTTCTGGGCCAGCCCCGCCGACACCGCCGCCTTGGCCGCCAACCTGCACACCATGCACGACGGGTTCTACTCCGTGGCCCTGACCCCGAACGTGAGCTACGACGTGGACACCGACCGCTTCATCGGCGACGACGGGCGCGACGTCAGCACCATGAAGGCCAACTTCGAGGCGCGGGGCTTTACGGCCGTGTCGCTGGAACGCCACCGGATCAACGGCTACCCGGTCCTGATCGTGGAGGGGGAGAAGGACGGCCGCCGGTACGTGGTGGTCTACGTGGCGTCACTCGTGGACACCAACGTAGTCTACGCCTACTACGAGCACCCTGAGCCCATGCGCGAGCTGGACTGGGAGCGTTGGGACGCGTTCAAAGCTGCCATCCTCGCCTCCCCGCCCCCGCCCGCGCGCTGACGCACCCGCCGTTCTCCCCTCTCCGCACGTAGTTTGTGCGGGGAGGGGCCGGGGGAGGGGCCCCCGCTGACGCAGACCAGTGCGTGTTGTATCGGGATCGAAGTTCAACCTCCCCCAGCAGTTTTGGGGGAGGTGCGAGCCCAGGCGAGCGGAGGGGGCGCGCCACACCCGCCGCGGCGCCCCCGCTGGTTCGAAAGACCGTTGCGCCGGGCTGGGGGGACAAGCCCCCCGCTCGGCGCCGAACCCGAACCCCCTCTAGGATTCTCTCTCAGTCCCCGGCCCTTGTGTCGCCGTCCCCTGATATTCATTCCGCACGACGCTGAGCCACGCCGGGCGAGGTACGCCGTGGGTTGCATAGATCCGCTCCAACCCCTGCACCAGCTCTAGCGCAGCGGCTTTGCGTTCGCCTGGTGCAACCGCTGCAAGCATCTCCTCGATCAAATAGGCGGTAACCTCCGGCGTGAGGCCGTCGCCGCCGGAGGCCCATTGGCGCAGATACCAGTCCGGAGCTTGCTGAGGGTCGTTCCGTAGAGGCTGCGGTACTTCCCGGTCACGAGATTGGCGATACCGCCGTGGCTTACCCCCGCCTTCGTGGCGACCGCACGGATAGAGCTCCGCGCAACTTCCCGGCGCACGGCCGCGATCAGGAATGCGGCCTCCGCCGCTTTGTCACTCACGGTCGGCACGTGCGGATTCGCCTGGAGCGCTGGCGGGCGGCGGAGCTGCTGCGCGCGGAGCTGGATACCGGGCGCACGCACCAGATCCGCGTGCACCTGCTGCACCTGGGCCACCCGGTAGTCGGCGACCGCACCTACGCGCCGGACCGGCATCGCGGCTTCGGCGGGCCGGAGCGCGCGTGGGCGGCGGGGCTGGCCCGGCGCGTCCCCCGCCAGTTCCTGCACGCCACCGAGCTTCGCTTCACCCATCCCCGCACCGGCGAGCCCATGCGCTTCGACGCGCCGCTGCCGCCGGACCTTGCCGCCGCCGCGGAGTGGGCGCGCGGCGGCTGATCCCGTCGCGAGTCCCCCCAAAGATCGCCTCACACGGAGTCAACGGAGTTAACGGAGGAAAGCTTTCCGTTGGCTCCGCTGCTTTAGAGCGGTTTGCAGGGCAGTCTGTAGTCGCCTGCCGGGCACAAACCGTGGAAATTCGCGAGATCGACGCGGCCTACCGACTGCAAACCAGATCGCAAACCGCTCTAGGAGCGCTGATCAGCCCCGGTGGGTCGTGTCGTTTTCAGGACCGCGGGGCTGGCAGGCACGTAGCTCCCGCTCCCTCTCGTCTCCGGTGCCGCCCCCCGCGGCGCCGGAGATTTTTCGTTCCGGGCCGATGAGGCCCCATCGCATCCGCCCGGAGCGCCGGCTCGTGATGGACGGCGTACGGCGGATCTCCCTGAACGGCGCGCTCCGGCGGAATCCTGCCATCGTCCGCTCTCCATTCCGCGCGCCGGATCGCCGTCCATCCCGCCTCCGCACCGTTCGTCACGCAAGCGTAGAGAGCGGCGCCAGACGGTGGCATCATCCAGCTGCACACGAGGGCTCCGTCACGCGTGTGCGGCCAACCAGGACGGAGCGAATGCCACCCTCCTCACGCGGAGAAGACCGGTCATGAACAAGCTGAAGCTGTCCGTGGAAGATCTCGCGATCGAGAGCTTCGACACCACCGCGCAGCCGCGCAAGCGCGAGGGCACCGTGTTCGGCGAGCAGGGCACGTGCACCTGCGCCACCCAGTGCACCTGCCCGGGATGCCCCACCTGCTACAACACCTGTCTGTACACCTGCGACGACGCCACCTGCCCGGCGTGCCCCACCTGCGCGGACACCTGCGTCAACACCTGCGACGACTACTCGTGCGCGGAGTCGTGCGGCGGCACGTGCTGGAACCCGCGCTGCAACGACAGCAGCATCTGCCCCTGAGCCGGCCCCCGGACCGGCGCCCGCCCGCGGCGCCGAACGGCCCGCGGGATCTTCACCGAAGCTGAGGACGCCCGACCCACGGAGCGGGGCACCCGGCGGCAGCGCCGGCGCCCCCTCCCCACCCGGTCCGCCCGCGCGGGCGGACCGAACCTCGAGCGAAGGACGGCACCATGAACAAGCTCAAGCTGCACCTGGACGACCTGACGGTGGAGAGCTTCGACACCAGCCGCACCGCGAAGCGCCAGGGGACGGTGTTCGGCGAGGAGTGCACCTGCGCCTACACCTGCGACGATCACACCTGCGCGATCACGTGCGACGACGCCACCTGCGTGTACACCTGCGACGATCCCAGCTGCGCGGAAAGCTGCAACGGCACCTGCGACGGCTACACCTGCCTGGACTCGTGCGGCGGAACCTGCTGGAACCCGCGGTGCAACCCCAGCGCCATCTGCCCGTGATGCGCTGAGGTATGAATGGGGCCGCCCGGATCCGTTCGCCGGGCGGCCCCGCTCTGCGTCTGGTCTCTCTGGATGTCCCCTCCGCCTGTGCGTCCGGAGCCGCATCCACCTTTCGTCGCGACCGGAGTCCGTCTCGTGAGCAAGTCCAGGCCAAGGCTGGACGAAGTGCAGGTGGAGAGCTTCGAGGTGGCCGGGCCCGCGCCCCGCCCGCGGACCCGCACCGCCACGCGGTCGGTGAGCTGCGGCGGGACGTGCGAGTTCACCTGCTGGGACACCTGCGGCCGTACCTGCTACGAAACCTGCCGCCCACGCCTCTGCGGCATGTAGGGTCCGCGCCGTTCGCCCAGCCCCGCCGCCTCTCGTCATGCCACTGCACGGGCCGTCACACAAAGATTGGCATGATGGAGGTGATGCGGCATCGTTCACCTGCACGCGCCACGCTCCGCCGGCGGGTGTGCTAAAAAATTAGCCTGGATGAAGGCGGAGATCATCACCTTGCGACCGGAGATCCACAGTGAAGAAGCTGAAGCTGCAACTGGACGACCTGGGGGTGGAGAGCTTCGACACCACCTGCACGGTCAGGGAAAAGGGCACCGTGGTGGGCGAGCAGGGCACCTGCACCTGCAACACCCAGTGCACCTGCCCGGGATGCCCCACCTGCTACAACACCTGCGCGTACACCTGCGACGACGCCACCTGCCCGGCGTGCCCCACCTGCGCCGCCAGCTGCAACGGCACGTGCGTGGGCGCCACCTGCTACGACACGTGCGGCGCGTCGTGCTATGACTCGTGCCGGCCGCGCGACTGCATCGACTACCAGCAGTAGCGGAGCGGCAAAAGCCGTGGCCGTTGGAGGGGCCGTCTGGCGTCAGCCAGGCGGCCCCTCGTCCGTAAGAGGATGTTGCCACCCGTTGTGAAGTGCGGGCGCCGGGCGCCAGGCGAGCATGACGCCGCCTCGGTGTCTCGCGCTGGAACCTGCCGTCCGTGCGACTGCCCGGCCAGCTTTGACTGCTGCTGCGACCGGCACCGCGGTGCGCTGACCGCGGTCCGTCTCCAAGCGCACGGGTGTCCGCCGCCCTCGGGCACGGAGACCCGTCGCGCATCCAGCCTCCCACACTCCCGCACTCCCGCACTCCCACACTCCCGCACTCCCGCACTCCCGCACTCCCGCACTCCCGCACTCCCGCACTCCCGCACTCCCGCACTCCCGCACTCCCGCACTCCCGCACTCCCGCACTCCCGCACCTTTCTTGACCGCCGCCACGCGCCCCCGCTATACTGTCGGCTCACATTCCAGGCGACACGTCACGGCGCTGATGTTCCCAACCGACACGCAGGCGGCACCGCCGGGGGGAGCCGCGGACGAGGCCGTCCTGGAGCGCATGGCGCTGCTGGTGGTGGGCGAGCACCGCTTCGCGGTGGCCATCGACCGCATCCGCGAGATCATCCCGGCCCGGCCGTACACGCCGCTGCCGGGAAGCGGACCGCACGTGTGCGGGCTCATCAACCTGCGCGGGCGCATCGTCACCGTCGTCGACCTGGGCGCCCGTCTTCGCCTTGCGCCCGCGTCGGCCAACCCGGACCACAGCATCGTCATCGTGGAGCACCGGGGAAAGCTGGCGGGGCTGGCCGTCGAAGAGGTCGCCCGCATCGTGAGCGTCGACACGGCCGCACTGCGGGACGCGGCCGACGCGCTGCGGGCGTTGCGCATTGACCGCGCGTACCTGCGCGGCGTGGGAGAAACCGACGGCGAGCTGTTCGTCGCGGTGGATCCCGACGAGATCCTAGCCCCCATCCTGTCTGCCTGAACCGGGCACTCTGCGCCCCAACCCGGCACCCCCAACGGAAGCCCAATGAGCCAGACCGTCTTGATCTGCGACGACGCGATCTTCATGCGGACGATGATCGGCGACATCCTCACCCAGGCCGGGTTCCAGATCGTCGCCGAGGCCGAGACGGGCGTACAGGCCGTCGCGAAGTACCGCGAGTTCAAGCCCGACCTGGTGACGATGGACATCGTGATGCCCGACATGGGCGGCATCGACGCGGTGCGCGAGATCGTCAAGGAGTTCCCGGCCGCGCGCATCCTGATGTGCAGCGCCATGGGCCAGCAGGCGCTGGTCATCGAGGCCATCCAGGCCGGCGCCAAGGACTTCGTCGTCAAGCCGTTCCAGCCGTCGCGCGTGCTGGAGGCGGTGCAGCGGGTTCTGGGATGAAAGTGCGGGAGTGCGGCAGTGCGTGAGTGCGGGAGTTGAACGGCGGCCGGCTTTCCTCCGCGGAAGCCGGCATCCCGCTCCGCACGCACTTCCGCACCGACGCACTCACGCACTAACGCACTGCCCTCGTGGAACTGTCCCAGTACGCAGAGCTCTTCCTGAGCGAGTCGCGCGAGCACGTCTCCGCGATCAACCACCTGCTGCTCACCCTGGAGGGCGATCCGCGCTCCCGGGACGCGGTGGAGGGGCTGTTCCGCGCCGTCCACACCATCAAGGGCATGTCGGCCACCATGGGCTACCGCGCCGTGGCGGACCTGGCCCACGAGATGGAAGACCTGCTGGACCGCGTGCGGCAGGGGCGCATGACCGCCGACGCCCCCCTGATCGACACGCTGTTCGCCGCCTGCGACGCGCTGGAGCAGAGCATCGAGCTGGCGGTGGAAGACGGCGAGGACGACGGCACGGTGGCCCCCGTCGTCGCGCGGCTGCGGGCCCTGCTGGGCGGCACCGGCGCGCCATCGCGGTCGGACGCGCCCGCGCCGCCGATCGCGTCCGCCGCGCCGGCGGCCTCTACGGCTCCGGCCATTGCGTGGGCCGCGGACGAGGTGGCGGAGGCGGGCGAGGACGCGGCGATGCGGGTGCGCATCACCGTGGACCCGGGGTCGGCGCTGCCGGGGGTGCGCGCCTTCATGGCGGTTCGCGCCGCCCGCGCGCTGGGGACGGTGACCAGCCTGGAGCCGTCCGAGGCGGCCATGCAGGAGCCCGGCTTCGCGGGGACGGTGCGCTTCGTCCTCCGCTCCTCCGCGCCGGGGCACGAGATCGAGGCGGCGCTGCGGTCCGCGGGCGAGATCCGCGAGGTAGAGATCGCCGAGGGGCTGATGGACGCCCCCGCCGCCGCAGAGGAAGCGGCTGCCGCGGACGGCGGCGCGGCCGCGCAGGGCGGTGCGGCGACGCGGGCGCGCAACATCCGCGTGGACCTGCGCCGCCTGGACGCGCTGGTGAACGGCGTGGGCGAGCTGGTCATCGTACGCGACCGCATGCGCCGCCTTTCGTCCGTGGCGCAGCCGGAGCTGGCCGACGCCATCGACCAGGCGGCGCGCCTCATCGGCGAGCTGCAGGACGAGATCATGCAGGCCCGCATGGCGCCCGTCTGGCAGGTGTTCGACCGCTTTCCGCGCCTGGTGCGCGACGCGGCGCGGTCGCTGGGCAAGCGCGTGGACTTCGTGATCGAGGGCAAGGAGATCGAGCTGGACCGCTCGATGCTCGACGAGATCGGCGACCCGCTGGTGCACCTGCTGCGCAACTCGCTGGACCACGGCATCGAGTCGCCCGCCGAGCGCCGCGCGGCCGGCAAGCCCGAGACGGGGACGCTGCGCCTGTCCGCCGCCCGCGAGCGCAGCCGCATCGTCATCCGCGTCGAAGACGACGGCCGCGGCATCATGCGCGAAAAGGTGCTGGCCAAGGCGCTCGCCAACGGGCTCGTCACCCCTGAAGAGGCGCGGGGGATGAGCGACGACGACGTGGCGCGCCTCATCACCCGCCCCGGCTTCAGCACGGCCGAGACGGTGACGGACGTGTCGGGCCGCGGGGTGGGGCTGGACGTGGTGGCCACGCGGGTGCGGGCGCTGGGCGGGATGCTGGAGATCGCCAGCCAGCCGGGGCAGGGCACGTCGATGACGCTGCAGCTGCCACAGACGCTGGCCATCGTCCGCGCCCTCCTGGTTCGCCAGAGCGGCGAGACCTACGCGCTGCCCCTGACGCACGTGGGCGAGACGGTGCACCTGCAGCCGGAGGAGATCGGCGCGGTAAAGGGGCGCCCGGTGGCGTACCTGCGCGACGAGGTGATTCCCCTGCACTCGCTGCGCGCCCTGCTGAGCACCAACGGCACGCGCCCCGAGGGCAAGCGCGCCGCGGTGATCCTGGAAGTGGGCGAGCAGCGCGTGGGGCTTGAGGTGGACCAGCTGCTGGGCCAGCAGGAGATCGTGGTGAAGGCCTTTGACGCCACCGCGGATACGCTGCGCCTGTTCAGCGGCGCCACCATCCTCTCCGACGGCCGCCCCGCGCTGATCCTGGACGCCGGGAGCCTGCTGGGCGCGGCGGCGCACGCGGGGTAGGGCGACGGCGGGCACTGAGGGATTCGAACCCTGGACCCCCGGTGTGTAAGACCGGTGTTCTAACCGACTGAGCTAACCCGCGGCGCGCGTCCGCCCCAGGAGCGAATGAATTCGCCGCTGGAAAGGCGCAAAGTCCGCCTTCGCGGACTGCATGGCTGGTCTTGGGGCGCTTGAGAAAGCTCCGAGCTGCGTCCGCCGGCGCCCCCCACCCCGGTCCTCCCCCGCAAACTGCGCGGGGGAGGGTGACGCGAGACACGGGGCCCGGAGCGCGTGAAGATCAACCTCCCCCAAGGGTTTTGGGGGAGGTGGCGAGCCTAGGCGAGCCGGAGGGGGCGCCCGCGGACGCAGCGAGGAACTCTCCGGAGCGCAGTCGAATTCTCCCCTCTCCGTGAGGAACGAACGGGGAGGGGCCGGGGGAGGGGCACCCCCGCGGGCGCAGTGTGATGCCCTTCGCCGAGGCTCGATCCATCGGCTACCCAACCTCCCCCAGCAGTTTTGGGGGAGGTGCGAGCCTGAGCGAGCGGAGGGGGCGCCCGCGGACGCAGCCCGGACCCTGCCGGAGCGCGACGGAGTGATGGTGGTGGATACGTGGTACTCGACGGCGGCACTCGAACTGTACACGGGAATCAACGTCCGATGACGATCGACTTGCGGGACCTGCAGGCGGTGCAGCTGGACGGGCTTCGCGAAGTGTCGAACATGGGCGCGGGTCACGCGGCCACGGCGCTGTCGCAGATGACCAACACCCGCATCATGATCAACGTCCCCCGGCTGCAGGTGGTGCCGCTGGAGGAGGTTCCCGACGCCATCGGCAGCCCCGACGAGGTGGTGGCCGCGGTGCTGATGCACATGCTGGGCGACCTCACCGGCCGCACGCTGCTCATCTTTCCCCGCCCGGCCGCCATGCGCCTGGCCGAGATGCTGCTGCACCGCCCCAAGGGGAGCGCCACCGTCTTCGGGGAGCTGGAGCAGAGCGCCATCAAGGAGGCGGGCAACATCCTGAGCGCCGCCTACATGAACGCCATCAGCGACTTCATGGGGCTCATGCTGCTGCCCAGCGTGCCCTCGCTGGTCATCGACCTGTGCGGCGCGGTAATGACCACCGCGTACACCAACTTCGGGCACGAGCGCGACGTGGTGTTCTGCATTCAGACCGAGTTCCAGATGGCCAACGAGGACAAGGTGATGGGGCAGTTCCTGCTGCTTCCCGACGTGGAGTCGCTGCAGATCATCCTGCAATCCATCCGTCTGGCCTGACGTGACGGAACCCGCCGCCCCCGAAGCGGCCGCCCGGCCGCCCCACTCGGAGCGGGACCTCCGCATCCTCCGCGGCTTCGCGCAGCGCATCGACGCGGCCGACGCGGGCGCCCACAACAACCTGGGCGTCCTGTACTTCAACAAGGGGATGTACGAGGAGGCCATCGCCCAGTTCCAGCGGGCGCTGGCCATCGACCCCAAGATGCAGGTGGCCCAGCGCAACCTGGAGATCGCCTACTTCAACACGGGCTTCTACGACCGGATGATCAGCGAGCTGCGCGAGCGGCTGCGCGAAGATCCCACGGACGCGGACGCCCGTCGGCGCCTGGCCCAGGCGTACCTGAACACCGGCGACAGCGCGGGCGCGGTCGCCGAGCTGCGGCGCGTGCTGGCCACCGACCAGGACGACCTGGCCACCCTGATTCAGCTGGGGCAGGCCGAAAAGGCGGGGGGGCACTTCGAGGCGGCCATGGAATGGTTCCACCGCGCGCTGGCGATGGACCCCGACAGCGCGGTGCTCCACTTCTCCCTGGGCGAGCTGTACTACAACCGCGGGCTCAACGAAGAGGCGCTGCGCGAGCTGACGATCGCCATCGACCTGAATCCCGACCTGGCCGACGCCCACTACGTGCTGGCCTTCGTGCACGGCGACATGGGCGACATGGACCGCGCGGGCGCCAGCAGCCGCCGCGCCACGGTGCTGAACCCCAACTACGCCAAGGCCCAGACCAACCTGTCGCTGGACCGCTACTCGTCCGCGCGCTACCAGGAGCTGGTGGGCGGGCGCGTCCGCCGTCCCGAGGTGGCCGCCGGCGAGGTGCTGGCCCACTACAACCTGGGCATCGCCTTTCGCCAGAAGGGGCTGTACGAAGAGGCCCTGCGCGAGTTCACCCGCGCGCTCGAGGCGGGCGAAGAGCCGGGGCTCACCCGCCAGGCCATGGCGGAAGTGCACCTGCTTCAGGGCAAGGCGGGGCAGGCGCTGGACCTGTACGATCGCCTGCTGGCCGAGGACGAGCGCAGCCCCAAGCTGTGGAACGAGCGCGGCGTCTGCCTGCACCAGTCCGGCTCCATCGCCGACGCCGAGGTCAGCTACCGGCGCGCGCTGGAGATGGACCCGGCGTACGCGCTGGCGTGGAACAACCTGGGCGTGGTCCGGCTCCATCGCAGCGACCCCGACGGCGCGGAGGCGTCGTTCCGCGAGGCGGTGACGCTGCGCACGGGTTTCACCGACGCGTGGTGCAACCGCGGGCTGATGTACCTGCGCCGCGGCCGCCACGGCGCCGCGCTGGACGCGTACCGGGCCGCCCTGCGCGCCAACCCGCAGGCCGCCGCCGCGTGGAACGGCATCGGCGCGGTGCTGATGGAGACGCGGCGCTACGAGGAGGCGCGCAACGCCTTCGTCCGTGCGGTGGAAAGCGATCCGGACCACGCGGAGGCGCGCTACAACCTCTCCTTCGTCCTCTCCAACCTGGGCGACTTCGAAGGCGCGCTGCGCGAGACCAAGCGGGCGCTGGAGCTGAACCCGTACTACACCACGCCGCGCTACAAGCTGTCCATCGACCTGCAGTTCGAGTACGCCGAGGTGCTGGCGCCGGAGCTGGACGCGGCGGAGCGCATCAGCGGCGAAGAGCGCGGGGTCGAAAGCTTCAGCTTCGAGGAAGGCGCGCTGGACTCCATCTTCGCCGAGCTGCAGCCGAAGAAGGAGGATGCGCCCGAGCCGGCGGCGGACGCGTTCGCGCTGGCGGAAGACTACCTGAGCAAGGGGCTGCTGGACCGCGCGCTGGCGGAGATCCGCCGCGTGGCCGTCGCCGGGGCGGACCCGGTGCAGGCGGCGCTGCTCACCGCGCGCATCTTCCTGCGGCAGGGGCTGGACGGCGAGGCGCTGGAGCGCTTCGACGCGGCGCACGCGAGGCTCGAGGGGCAGGGCTGGACGCCGGAGCACGCGCAGGCGCTCTCCGGACGCGCCCGCGCCCTGCTGCGCCTGGGCCGCCTGGCGGACGCGCGCGAGGCGGCGGACGTGGTGCACGCGCGCGAGCCCGACCACGGCGAGAACCTGCAGGTGCTGGGCGAGGTGCTGCTGCTGCAGGGCGAGTCCGAGGGCGCCGTGCGCGTGCTTTCCCGCGCCTGCGAGCTGTCTCCCCGCGACCCCGGCCTGCTGCGCCACCTGGGCCGCGCCGCGCTGGCCGCCGGGCGGCAGGAGGATGCCGAGCGGGCGCTGCGCCGCGCCGTGCAGCTGGACCCCGACTTCGTGGCGGCGCGCGTGGAGCTGGGGCGGCTGCTGCTTTCCGCCGGACGGGTGGACGAGGCGGTGGCGGAGTGCCGCGCGGCGCTGGACGTGCTGCCGACGTATTCCGAGGCCGCGTACCTGCTGGCGACGGCGCTGCGCCGCGGCGGGCGCTTCGGCGAGGCGGTGGGGGCGCTGGTGGACCTTCTCGCGGGCGATCCGTACCACTTCGAGGCGCTGGTGCTGCTGGGCCAGGTGCTGAGCGACGACGGGCGCAAGGACGACGCGCGGCGGGCGTTCACGCGCGTGCTGCGCTTTGACCCCGACCGGGCGGACGCGCACTTTCAGCTGGGGGTGCTGGCGGCCGAGGAGCGGCGCTTTCGCGAGGCCATCGAGCACTGGCGCACGGCGGTGCAGGCGGACCCCGCCGGGCCGTACGCCGAAGGGGCGCGGCAGAACGTGGCGATGGCGCTGGACATGGCGCGCGTGTTCCACACCGAGGCGGGCGTGGGGGTGTAGCGGATGGCGATCGAAGGGCCGCTGCGCGAGCTGGCGCTGACCGACGTGTTCCAGCTGCTGGACCTGTCGCGCAAGACGGGAACGCTGAGCATTGCCCCCGAGGGCGGGCGTCACCGGCCGGCGCTGGTGCGCTTCGACCGGGGCGCCGTCGTGGGCGCGGAGCTGTCGTCGGTGCACGACCGGCTGGGCCACCTGCTGCTGCGTGCCGGCAAGGTGACCGAGGCGCAGATCCAGACGGCGCGCCGCGCGCAGCAGATCGCCCCCGGGCGCGCGCTGGGCACGGTGCTGGTGGAGCAGGGAATCGTGTCGGAAGACGACATCCGCCGCCAGCTGCGCTTCCAGATCCAGGAGATCGTCTTCGAGCTCATCCAGTGGAAGGACGGCTACTTCCGCTTCGAGGAGGGGCCGCCGGGCTCCAACGGCAACGTCTCGGTGCGCGTATCCACCGAATCGCTGCTGATGGAGGCGGCGCGGCGGGTGGACGAGTGGTCCACGCTGGAGACCAAGGTCCCCCACATGGGGGTCATCCCGGTCCTCGTCGCCGATTCGCCGGACGGGCCCACGCTGGACCTGCACCCGACGGAGTGGGAGGTGCTGGCCGAGATCGACGGCACCCGGCCGCTCAAGCTGATCGCGGCGGCGCTGGGGCGCAGCGACTTCGACGTCGCCAAGATCGTCTACGGCCTGGCCTCGACCGGCGTGGTGGACGTGCTGGAAGAGGCGCCGGCCCCCGCCGCCGCCGCCCCGCTGGAGCGCCCCCTGCGCGACGCCCTGGGCGAGGCGCAGCTGGCGCTGGCGGACGGCGCGTCCGACCGGGCGCGGCGCATCCTGGACGACCTGGCGCGGGCGCACCCGGACCGCGCCGAGGTCTACACCCTGCTCGCCGAGGCGCACCGCCGGCTGGGGCGCTGGGGCGAGGCGCTGATCGCGCTGGGCCGCGCGGCCGGGCTGGACCCGCTCGCTGGGCAGGTGCACTACCAGATGGGCTTCGCGGCGGCGCACACGGGCGACCTGCACCGCGCCCGCGAGGCGTGGGACACGTACCTGCGCCTGGACGACGCGGGCGACGCCCCCCGCCGTGCCCGTGCGGAGCGCGCGCGCGACGCGGCCGACGCGCTGCTGTCCGTGATGGACGAGGAGGGCCAGTGAGCGCCGCCACCCCGGCGCAGGTGCGCCAGTGGAGCGACGAGGTGGCGGCGGACCCCGCCTCCCTCTCGTTCCTCCCCCTGGCCGACGCGTACCGCCGGCAGGGGCGCCACGACGCCGCGCTCAAGCTGTGCATCCGCGGGCTCGAAAAGCATCCGGACCACGTGGAGGCGCACTACCTCCTGGGTCTCCTCTACCGCGAGGGTGGCGACGCGCTCAAGGCGTTCGACGAGTGGGACATCGCCCTGGCGCTGGACCCGGAGCACCACGGCTCGCGGCGCGAGATCGGGCTGGTGGCCCACGCGCGGGGCGACCATGCCGCCGCCGTCCGCCACCTGGAAAAGGCGCTGGAGAACGACGCCTTCGACCAGGAGGTCCGCGGCGCGCTGGAGGACGCGTGGGCAAAGTCGAAGGGTGCCGGCCGCGGCGCCCAATCCGCCCTGCCGCCGCGGACGGCGCCCGCGCCGGCGGCCGCGATTGCGAGGACGCCGGATGCCGCTCCGCCCGCCGCGCCGGTTCCGTCCGCGGTCCAGCCGATCCCGGCGGCCGCGCCGGGTGGAGCGCCGGGCGAGTCGCACTTCGACGCGGTGCTGGGGGAGTTCGACGCCTTGGCGGCGGAGCGGGGGATCGTGGGCGCGGTGCTGCTGGACGACCAGGGCTTCGTGCTGGCGGGGCAGATGATGGTGTCCGGCGTGGACCGGGGCGCGGAGATCGCCGCCGTGCTCTCCGGCGCGTCGTCCGAGGCGGGGCGCGCGCTGGGGCACCTGGGGCTGGGCGCGTGGAAGGGGATCCTGGTGGAGACCCCGGACGCCGTCGTGCGCCTGGCGCCCGCGGGGGAGGGGATGATCGCCGTCGCCGGGCGGCGCGAGGTGCCCACGGGGTGGACGCTGCGCGTGGCCGCCCGGGCGCGCGACGCGGCGCTGCGCTTTCTGGGCGCGGGAGGCGGGGCGTGAGCGCGTACGGGGCGCTGCTGCAGCGCGTCAACCGCATCACCGGCGTGCGCGGGTCCATGGTTGTGGCGGCCGAGGACGGGCTGATCGTCGAGGAAGACCTGATGGTCGGCGTCCCCGGGCCGGCGGCGGCGGCGCTGGTGGCCTCGCTCTTTCGCCGCGCGCGGCGGTCGGTGCAGGCGGCGGAGTTCGGGAGCGCGGCGTACATGCAGGTGGAAGGCGAGGACGGGCTGCTCTTTGCCGCCGCGCCGCCGCAGCTGGGCGACCTGCTGCTGGTGGTGATCGCGGAAAGCTGGACCAACGTGGGCCTGGTGCGGCTCGAGGCGCAGAAGGTGGTCGAGGCGCTGGCATGAGGCGCGGCGACCTGGCCGACTTCGTGGGCGCGCTGGAGGCGCCGGTGGAGCGCTTTGCGCGCGAGGCCGGGCTGCGGCTGGTGCTGCTGATCAACGAGAGCGGGCAGGTGCTGGCCCAGCGCGGCTTTGCGCGGGCGCTGGACGTGATGGGGGTGGCCGCGCTGGGCGCCGGCATCCACGCGTCGTCCCGCGCGCTGGCGGAGCTGCTGGGGATGGAGGGGTTCGGGCACCTGCACCAGGGCGGCGCGCAGGCGCAGGTGTTCATCGGCCCCTTTCGCACGCCGGCCGAGAACCTGATCGTGATCGCGGTGTTCGGCGAAGACTCGTCCATCGGGCTGGTGCAGGTGTTCTTCGCGCAGTTCACCGCGCAGGTGGCGGGGCTGCCGGGGTGGAGCGAGGTGCGGCCCACGGCCAATGCGCGGGCGTTCGAGCGGGACCTGGAAGCCGGGCTGGAAAACCTGTTCGGCGGCGCGTCCGCCTGACTGATAGAGGCTTATGTCGCTGGTCAACTACAGCACCCGCGAGATCACGTCCAAGATCGTGTACTACGGTCCCGGACGCAGCGGAAAGACGACGAACCTGCAGTACATCCACGGCCAGGTGCCCGAGGACCGGCGCGGCCGCATGGTGTCGCTGGCCACGGAAACCGACCGTACCCTGTTCTTCGACTTTCTGCCGCTGGACCTGGGGACCATCTCGGGGTTCCAGACGCGGTTCCAGCTGTACACGGTGCCCGGCCAGGTGTACTACGACGCCACCCGCAAGCTGGTGCTGCAGGGCGCGGACGGCGTGGTGTTCGTGGCCGACAGCCAGCGGGCGCAGCGCGACGAGAACGTGGAAAGCTTCCGCAACCTGCAGGTGAACCTGCTGGAGCAGGGCGTGGACCCGCGGACGATCCCCATCGTCATCCAGTACAACAAGCGCGACCTGCCCGACGTGATGTCGCTGGACGAGATGGACGACCTGCTGAACTACCGCGACCTGCCGCGCTTCGAGGCGCAGGCGCTGGGCGGCATCGGCGTCTTCGACACGCTCAAGGGGATCAGCGAGCTGGTGCTGCGCCGCCTGTCGCAGCGCTTTGGCCGCAGCGTGGCCGAGGCGGCGGCGGAATAGGCGGACGGATAGGTTACAGGTTACAGGGGACAGGTTACAGCAAGCCGCGCTCGGCAGGCCGTCGGGCGGGATTCACCCTCTTCCGCGCGGGGCGGGGGAGGGTGCGTGTGTCGGCGGGGTGGGGTGCGACCCGCGGGCGCCCCCACCGGCTCGCCCAGGCTCGCCACCTCCCCCGAAACTGCCGGGGGAGGTTGGGTGTGGGGCCGGTTTGCGGTTCGTCGATCGGGATCGAACTGCGTCCGCCGGCGCCCCCCACCCCGGCCCTCCCCCGCAAACAGCGCGGGGGAGGGTGACGCGATCCACAGCCTCCGGAGCGGGATCGAATTCTCCCCTCTCCGTGAGGAACGAACGGGGAGGGGCCGGGGGAGGGGCCCCCGTCGGGCGCGGTTCGGACTTCGTCGCCGAACCGCGATCATCTGTCCCCCCAACCTCCCCCAGCAGTTTTGGGGGAGGTGGCGAGCCTAAGCGAGCCGGTGGGGGCGCCCGGGGCTCGCGCAGAACCCAGCCGGCACGGGATCGAATTCTCCCCTCTCCGTGAGGAACGAACGGGGAGGGGCCGGGGGAGGGGCACCCCGTCGGGCGCGGTTCGGCCTTCGTCGCCGAACCGCGATCCATCTGTCCCCCCAACCTCCCCCAGCGGTTTTGGGGGAGGTGGCGAGCCTGGGCGAGCCGGTGGGGGCGCCCTGCCGCTCGCGCAGAACCCTCCGTCCTACGCCGCGTCCGGACGGGCGAGGGCCTCCAGGGCGGGGCCCAGGCGCGCAAAGGTGGTCTTGATCTCGTCCATCGACACCGCGCCCACGGAGAGGCGGAACCAGCCGGTGTCCTCCATCATCCCGAACGCCTGGAACGCCACCACGCCCAGGCCGGCGGAATCCAGCAGGTAGTTGCGGATGTCGTCGTTGGTGCGCAGCTCGGCGCCCGCGGGGGTGCGCCAGCCGTGCAGGAAAAAGCGCACGCTGAGGTAGATGGCGCCCATGGGCGGAATGGCCTCCACCGGGTAGCCCGACGCCCCCAGCGCCTGGACGCCATCGTACAGCGCGTGAAGGCGGGCCTGCACCTGCGCCGTCATCCCGGCGTGGTACTCGCGGATGGCGTCCGTGGCCTCCAGCACCCGCGCCGTGGCGATCTGCTCCGCGCGCGGCGCCCAGGCGCCCACGTGGCCCAGCACGCTCATCATCCGCTTCGTCACGTCCTCGGGACCCACGGTCCACCCCACGCGCACGCCGGTGGCCGCGAAGGCCTTGGAGATGCCGTCCACGAACACCGTGTAGTCCCGCATCCCGGGCCGCAGCGACACCGGGTTCACGTGCGTGGTGCCGTCGAACGTGAGCATCCAGTACACCTGGTCGTACATCACGTACAGCGGCCGCTCGTCCGGGCCGCGGCGCGCGTTCTCCTCCAGCACCAGGTCGCAGATCTCGCCCAGCGCCTCGGCGGTGAACGCCGTGCCCGACGGGTTCAGCGGCGAGTTCAGCGACAGCAGGCGCGCGCCGCGGACGTGCGGCTCCAGCAGGGCGCGGGTCGGCAGGAACGCGTCCTCCGCGCGGCACACGACGGGGATGCCCACCGCGCCGCTCATGTGCACGTAGTGGTTGTTGTTCCACGACGGCACGGGGTAGATCACCGTGTCGGCCGGATCCACCAGCGCCGTGTACACGGAGTAGATGCCGGGCCGCGAGCCGCCGGTGACCAGGATGGATTCCACCGGGTAGTCCAGCCCCAGCCACTGCCGGTAGAAGTCGCCCACCGCCTTGCGCAGCGTGGGCACGCCCTCGGAGGGCGGATAGTTGGTTTCGCCCTTCTGCAGCGCGTCCACGATCTCGCGCTCCAGCATGGGGGGGATGCGGAACTGCGCGGGCGAAAAGTCGCCCACCGTCAGGTTGCACACCTGGGTTCCGCCGGCCACCATGGCGCGGATGTCCGCCGCGATCTTCAGGATCTCGGACCCCACCAGGCCGCCCGCCATGGTCGATACACGCCTGTCGCTCATCTCCGCTCCGTTCTGGGCACACCGCGTGGTCAGGGACGCGCGGCAAACTATCGGCGGGCAGGGGGGGAGGAAAGGTGTCGGGCCCTCACCGGCGGCCTGAGAGGGTGTTGCCAAACCTGACCCCGTGATTGACTTCCTGAGGGAGGCGCCACTCCGTACCTCGCTTGTACACTGCACCCTGGCGCCGACGGAAGGACATCGCGGGCAGAACGACGGGGCTGGTTCCGCGGCATGGAGCCGGCCCCGCCTCGCCGGAGGGCAGGTCCTTCGGTCGCGCGCAGGCGGTTGTATGGAATCGGGTTACACGTAGTGCGCTCCCTCAGAGGGTGTTGTCAAACCTCCTGCGTGATTGACTTCCTGAGGGAGGCGCCGCCCTGTACCTCGCTTGTACACTGCACCTTGGCGCCGACCGAAGGACCTCGCCAGCAGAACGACGGGGCTGGTCCCGCGGCATGAAGCCGGCCCCGCTTCGCCGGAGAGCAGGTCCTTCGGTCGCGCGCAATCTGTAGTGTGACTTCTGGTTACGCGTATGCGCTCCCTCAGAGTGTGTCTAAGAATCCCCCTGCGCTCGCACCGATCTGTCATTTCGAAGGAGGCGCCACACCGCACCATCGGCTCGCACGAAATCCTGCGCGCCGACTGAGAAATCTACTGTCTGCTGCTGGTGCCCCGCCGCACCGCTCCGGCACTGGCTCTGTCCGCCCGTGTCGTAGCCGCGAAGCAGGCACGGCTACCGCGTCTGCCCTCCAGCAATCCGAAAGTAGATT
>NZ_DASWNM010000046.1:0-36013 GCF_036399255.1 Longimicrobium sp. | reverse complement strand
GCCGTGGCAGCGCATCCACCTCCGCGCCTGGTATGGCCGCACCCGCAAGGCCGTCGAGATCACCTCCTTCACCGCGGTGTGGTACAAGGGGGGCAAGCCTCCGGTCACCGGGCGATTCGTGCTGGTCAGAGATCCTGACGGCAAGCTGGAGCCGCGTGCTTTCCTCTGCACCGACCCCTCGCTTCGCCCTGTACGCATTCTCTCATACTTTGTGCGCCGGTGGCAGATGGAAGTCACTTTCGCCGAAGTCCGCCGTCACCTCGGAGTCGAGACACAGCGCCAATGGTCACGGCTCGCGATCGAGCGCGCCACTCCCGTTCTGCTCGGGTTGTTCTCGGTCGTAGCGATCCTGGCGCAGGAGCTTCATCGCACCGCACGGCTGACACCGCGACAGGCGGCATGGTACGCGAAGCCGGCGCTCACTTTCAGCGACGCCATCGCTGCCGTGCGGAGCAAACTCTGGATGCAGGAGATTATTTCCTCCTCGGCGTCCGACCCCGAGAGTGCTACAATTTCGAGCCCGCTGCTCCAACGCTGGGCCCAAGCACTCGCTTACGCCGCCTGAATAGGCCAAAGTCGAGCTGAGAGGGTGTTGCCAAACCCCCAAACTCACAAAACGCGATGACTTCCTGAGGGAGCGCACGCGTGTAACCCGATTCCACACAACCGCCTGCGCGCGACCGAAGGACCTCGTCTCGGTGGCGCAGGGGCCAGATCAGGGCACGGGACCCGCCCCGCCGTTCTGCTGGCGAGGTCCTTCGGTCGGCGCCAGGGTGCAGCGTACACGCGAGTTACGGGGCGGCGCCTCCCTCAGGAAGTCAATCACGCTGGGAGGTTTGGCAACACCCTCTCAGGAAGTCAAATCGACGCAGTCCGGATCATGAAGTAGAAACGAAGCGCGGACCGGAATCTTTTCCGGCCCGCGCTTCGTGGTATGTGCCGTGACCGCGGCCGCGGTCAGCGCGTCTCGTAGACGGAGACCTTGCCGTCGCGCGCAAAGGCGATGATGTCGTACGGGTCCTTGCGGCCCCCGGGCACCTCCATGCCGGGCGAGCCCATCGGCATCCCCGGCACGGCGATGCCGGCCACCTGCGGGCGCTCGCGCAGCATGCGGTGGATGACGTCGGCGGGCACGTGGCCCTCGACCACGTAGCCGTCCACGATGGCGGTGTGGCACGACCCAAGGTGCCCCGGCACGCCGTGCTCGTGCTTTACCGGCTGCACGTCGGGCATGTCGCGCACCTCCACCGCGAAGCCGGCGGCGCGCACGTGGTCCACCCAGGCGCGGCAGCAGCCGCAGGTGGGCGTCTTGTACACGACCATGGGCGTGCCCTGCGCGGGGTTCGCCACGGCCTGCGCCGGCACCGGCGCTTCGGCGACGGCCTGTCCCGGCTGGGACCCGGATGCCGCACCTTCGGCGGCGGGCGTGGTTTCCGCGTTGCCGGCCTGGTTGCAGGCGCCGGCCGCCAGCAGCAGCAGGACGGCGGCCCGGCCCATCCGCCGGGTGAGGACGTTCGACTTCATGGCGCTCGATCGTTGATGAAGGGGGAAGGGCACCGGACGCGCGGGTGTACGCAACCGGGTACACCGGTTGTCCTGTCCGGGTTCGCCGCGGGGCAGGGCTGCCCCGGCCCCGCGCGCCCGCCGCGGCGGCCGGTCGCGGGCAAGTGAATGCGGCGGAAACGGTTGCGGAACACGCCGCCGCGCGGGCACGGAGTTGGCTACACAGGTGGCCCGAGGATGCTGGGAATACTCAGCCAAGGAGGAGAGCATGACCTCGCTGACGTTCGTCGCCGTGCTGGCGCTGGCCCTGGCGGGCTGGGCGGTGCGGCTGTGGGTCCTGGCGCAGCGTGCCGAGCACCTGGTGGTGCTGCGCCTGGACCGCGGCACGTTTCTGCTGGCCCGCCAGCCGGAGGGCCGGTATCTGCTGATCAACCCTTTCCGCGCCCCCGCGGCGCTGGTGCGCTTCGAGGTGCTGCTGACCCGGGAGCGCTGGCACGCCTTCCGCGCCGCGCTGGCGCGTCCGCCGCGGTGGAGCCGGACCGCCGCGCACCTGCACTGACGCGCGAAGCCGCACCGATTGTAAGGATCACCCCCGGGCCGCCGCCCGGGGGTGATTTTCATTCTCCCCGCGCGTACGTTTCACCTTCGCCGCCCCGTCGTCCGCGGCGGCTGCCCATCACCCGGACGCCCATTCACCCGGAAGCTAGAGCGACGTGAGCGAACGATACGACGCGTGGGGCGCGCTGGAGCGCCTGCGGCAGGCGGGGCCGCTGGTGCACTGCATCACCAACTACGTGGCGATGGACGTCACCGCCAACGCGCTGCTGGCCATCGGCGCCTCCCCCGCCATGGTCCACGCGGGGGACGAGGTGGAGGAGTTCGTCTCCATCTCGTCCGCGCTGGTGGTGAACATCGGCACGCTGTCGGCGCCGTGGGTGGCCGCCATGGAGCGCGCGGCGGACCGGGCCGTGGCGCTGGGCACGCCCTGGGTGCTGGACCCCGTGGGCACCGGCGCCACCGCGTACCGCACGCGCACCGCCCGCGACCTGTCCGGCCGCAAGCCTTCCGTCATCCGGGGCAACGCCTCCGAGATCCTGAGCCTGGCCGGCGAGGTGGGGGGGACGAAGGGCGTCGACAGCACCCGCGGCGCCGACGAGGCCAGTGGCGTGGCGCGCGAGCTGGCGCGGGGGCTGGGGTGCGTGGTGGCCGTCACCGGCGCCACGGACTACGTGACGGACGGCACCCGCACGCTGGCCGTGGAGCACGGCCACCCCATGATGACGCGCGTCACGGCGCTGGGCTGCGCGCTCACGGGCATCACCGGCGCGTTCCTGGCCGTGGAGCCGGAGCCGCTGCTGGCCTCCGCCTACGCGCTGGCCCTCTTTGGCCTGGCGGGGGAGCTGGCGGCCAGCGGCGCCATTGGCCCCGGCACCCTGCGCGTGCGCCTGATGGACGCCCTGCACGTCCTCGACACCGTCACCGACCGCGAAATCCGCATCCGGGAGGTGTAAACGTGGCGGTGTGCGGGCCGTCAATCCGTACACGTCGCGACCACTCGCGTTACGCCGCTGGCGCCAAAGCTGCGCATGCATTTGTGGCTTGCGCGGCACGTGCAATCTGGACGATCTTTCAGGGAGGTTTGGATGGATTCCCCCGGCCCCGACCGCGAGGAGAAGATGCTTGCCGAAGCCCTGGAAGAGCTGAAAGCGCAACCTGCGTATCGGATCAACGAGGATGGAGACGACCTGATCGTCAGGGTTCCCAAGACGCTGGCAACGCGGGAGCGGGTGTCCCGGTTTCTGGACTGGCTGGAGTTCGATCAGCTGCGTAGCCAGAGCGAGCTGACCGAAGAAGACGCCGCGGCGTTCGCGGCAGAGGTGAAGCGCGCGGTATGGGATCAGAACCGGCAGCGCCTGAACGTGACCGATGATTCTTCACTCGCGAGTACGGTGCGGGAGAAGGCGGTAGACCTGATGCAGCGGCTTCCTCCGGACGCCGACGTGGAAGAGGTGATGGAACAGCTGTACTTCCTCTCCAAGGTCGAGCGGGGATTCAGGCAGATCGACGAAGGCCACGGGGTTTCTCACGAGGATGCAAAGCGCCGGTTCGGGCGCTGATGCGGATCGTCTGGTCACCGCAGGCGCTGGAGGACATCGAGGAGATCCGAAGCTACATCGCCCGTGACAGCCCCGTGTCCGCGGAGCTGTTCGTCGACCGGATCTTCGAATCCGCCGAGCGCCTGCTCGATCATCCATGGTCCGGCCGGATCGTCCCGGAATTCAAGGATGCGACCCTCGCGAGGTGATCCTGGCGAGCGATCGCGTGGTCCACCGTGTTCGCCAGGGCACGATCTTCATCTCCACCATCTTCCATACCGCCGACTTCTCATGCCGAATCCCGCAGTCCATTGTGCACCCAGACTTCTACTGGCACCTCACACGGAGGGCACGGAGGAGAAACCGGTCCTCTTGTCTTCTCCGTGTTCGCCGCGTGACACCGAATCCAGGAACAACACCTTGATGGGGTACAGAGGAACAGAGTCAGACAGAGGAGCCAGGATGACATTCAATTCGCTCTCTGTCTGACTCTGTTCCTCTGTACAATCATTCTTTTTTCTTTGTCAGGCATGAGCATGAGACGGGCTGTGGGAAATGCACAATCGGGCCGAGAATCTGGTATCAAACCGGAGCACGTCCGCGCAACGCCTGGATGACCGGTTCGTCTTCGCCTGGGACGGCGGCGGAACGCGCGATGCGGGGTCCGGGTTCAACGCCCGGACCCCGCCGTGTATCTATTCCGCGGGTGCGATGCAGAGAATCCAGTGAGGAGTGGCTGATGAGGACCAGTGGAGTGCAGGTGGTCGCCGCGGCGCTGGCCGTTGGCGTGGGGGTGGGCTTTGGCGCGGCGGTGGGGGCCGACTTCCGGGCCGCACCGCCCGTGTACGCGCAGCAGGAGGGCGAGGAGGCCAGCGTGGTGCGCGTGGCGCGCCAGGTGACGCCCGCGGTGGTCAGCGTGACCACGGAGTTCGGGGCCGGCTCGGGCGTCATCATCCGCGCGGACGGGGTGATCCTGACCAACGCGCACGTGGTGGGGGAAAGCCGCGAGGTGCAGATCGAGCTGGCCAACGGGGAGCGGCTCACCGGGCGCGTGCTGGGCGGCGACCCGGCCATCGACATCGCCGTGGTGGACGTGGAGGGCGCGGACCTGCCCACCGCCGCGCTGGGCAACTCCGACGCGCTGCAGGTGGGGCAGACGGCCATCGCCATCGGCAACCCGCTGGCGCTGCAGCGCACCGTCACGCGCGGCATCGTTTCGGCGCTGAACCGCAACCAGGACCAGATCGGGCTGGACGAGCTCATCCAGACCGACGCCGCCATCAACCCCGGCAACTCCGGCGGCCCGCTGCTGGACTCGCGCGGCCGGGTGGTGGGGATCAACACCGCCATCCTGCGCGGCGCCGGCGGCGTGGGCGAGGGGCTGGGCTTTGCCGTGCCCATCAACCTGGCGTCGGACGTCGCGCGGCAGGTGCTGGAGACGGGACGCGTGCGCCGGGCGTTCATCGGCATTCAGTACAGCGACGTTTCGCCCGAGATGGCCCGCGAGTTCGACCTGCCGGTGGAGCGGGGGATCATCATCCTGCAGGTGGAGCCCGGCTCGCCCGCGGCGCAGGCCGGCATTCGCCGCGGCGACATCATCACCCGCATGGACGGCACCGCCATCAACTCCATGGGCGACCTGCGCCGCGCCATCCGCGAGCGCGACCCCGGCCAGGAGGTCGCGCTGTCCGGCGTGCGCCCCGACGGCCCCTTCACCGCGCGCGTCCGCCTGTCGGAGCGGTAGCCCTGCGCGCGCGCTGGAACGGGCGTTGCTCCCTTTCGCCGGCCTGGACGGTGAACCTGCACGGGAGAGGTGGATGATGCGGTACGACGAGGGATACGGCCGCCACGGCGGATGGGAGACGCGGATGGAGCACGGGGACCACGGCTACGACCGGGGCTACCGCGACCCCCGCCAGGGACGCGGCGGCCCCACGGAGCGGCCATGGGTGGGCGGATACCGCGACGGCTACCAGGGCGGCTCCGGCGGATACGCCGTGGGCACCACCGGCCCGCTGTACGGCGACCGCGGCTACGGCGGCGACTTCGCCCGGCACGAGCGCGGCTACCGGCGCCCCCGCGGCGCCCGTCCCGTGGACAACCGCAGCACGGTGCGCATGCGCGGGAGCGCCCGCGACCTGGACGACTCGTTTGGCCGCGGCGAGCACGGCGACGCGTTCGCGTACGGCGGCGAGCGCGGCGGCTTTGGCGGGCGCGAGGGCGGGGGGATGACGAGCCGCGGCGGCGGGTACGGCCGCGATTTCGGCGGCCGGCCGTCCGGCGGAGGCGGATACGACCGGGGGATGCGCGGCGGCGGAGGCGGCTACGGCCGCGAGTTCCAGCCGCGCCCGCCGCAGGGCCCGCGCCCGTCCCGCTGGTTCTGAGCGAACGGAGGGCGGCACATCGCGGGGGCGCCGGACCATCCGGCGCCCCCGCCGTGCGTCCGGCACCGGCGTCCGCCGGGCGGAGATCGACGGCGCCCGGACCGCGGACCCGCGCGAATCTCCGCGTTGCACGACCACTTTCGCACTTTCGCACTCCCGCACTTTCGCACTTTTTTTCCAGCCCCCCCGTGGGAACGAAACGTGCTTACCTCCCCACCCCAGCGGACCGCGGAGGTCCGCCCCATGAGCAGTCCCGGCGCCGGCCCCCCATGGCCGCGGCCCTCCGGCCGTGCCAGCAGACGGTGCCCTGACGAACGCGCATCAACACGTGAGCGACTCCATCCGGACCGACGCCCCCGGCGCCGCACTGGCGGTTGCCGACGCCCTGCAGGTGCGGGCCAACAAGCTCGACCTGCTGGAGCGGCTGGCCGACGCCCTGGCGCACGAGATCAAGAACCCGCTGCACTCCATGGTCATCAACCTGGAGGTGCTCAAGCGGCGCCTGTCTCGCCCGCCGGGCGAAAGCGGCGACGTGCTGCGCTACGCCACCGTGCTGGGCCAGGAGCTCGACCGCGTGAACCAGCGCATCGAGCTGCTGCTGCGCCTGTCGCGCCCCGAGCGCGGCGGGGCCGAGGAAACCACGCTCAACGAGCTGGTGGAAGAGGTGATGGAGCTGGTCACCCTCGAGGCACGGCACCGCGAGGCGCGGGTGGAGTACGCGCCCGCGGCGCAGATGGTCCGCGTACGCCTGGGGCGCCAGGCCGCCCGCCAGATCATCCTGAACATCGTCCTCGACGCGCTGGACGAGCTCACCGGGGGGCAGGTCCTGCGGATCGCGGTGCGCGTAGAGGAAGGGCGCGCCGTGATGACCGTTTCGGGGGCCGCGTCGTCAGACGGGGGCGAGCGGCTGTCGGTGGCCGCCGCACTGGCCGAGGCGGTGGGCGGACGCGTGGACGTGGAGGGTGAAGAGCGTACCCTTCTGCTTCCCGCCAGCGGAACACACTGACCCCCTTTTCCTACGTGGTGCTGCGCCAACGGGTTGACCGCGGATTGCGTTTGCCCCTATCTTGATTGGTTGCGCAAACGTTCTATCCCCGGACACGACACAGGCATGCCTGAAAAGATCCTGGTAGCCGACGACGAAAAGCACATCGCCGAAGGCCTGCAGATGCTGCTGGCCGATGAAGGCTACGAGGTAGATACCGCCACCGACGGCAACGTGGCGTGGAAGCTGGCCCAGGACGGCGATTACGGCGTGGTGCTGGCGGACCTGCGCATGCCCGAGGTGGACGGGCTGGAGCTGTTCTCGCGCATGCGCAAGGCGGGGATCGCGTCGGAGATGATCATCATCACCGGCGAGGGCTCCGTCGAGTCGGCCAAGGAAGCCATGCGCCAGGGCGCGTACGACTACCTTGAAAAGCCGCTCAAGATCGACCGCCTCAAGGAGCTCATCCCCAAGGCGCTGGAGAAGTTCCAGGTAAAGCAGGCCAACCGCCAGCTGGAAGAGCGGCTCAGCAGCCTGACCCGTTTTGGCGACCTCATCGGCCAGTCCGACGAGATGAAGTCCATCTACGGGATGATCGAGGCCGCGGCGCCCACCAGCGCCAGCATCCTCATCGTGGGCGAGAGCGGCACCGGCAAGGAGCTGGTGGCCCGCGCCATCCACGACAAGAGCAGCCGCCACAAGGGGCCGTTCGTGGCCATCAACTGCGCCGCGTTCCCCCGCGAGATCCTGGAGAACGAGCTGTTCGGCCACGAGAAGGGCGCGTTCACCGGGGCCATCAACGAAAAGCAGGGGTGCTTCGAGCTGGCGGACGGCGGCACGCTGTTCCTGGACGAGGTGGCCGAGATGGAGCCCGACATCCAGGTCAAGTTCCTGCGCGCGCTGGAGCAGCGGTCGTTCCGGCGGCTGGGCGGCAAAAAGGAGATCAGCGTGGACATCCGCGTGGTCTCCGCCACCAACAAGCAGATCAACAAGGCGATCGACGAGGGCAAGCTGCGCGAGGACCTGTTCCACCGCCTTGCCGTGATCCCGCTGTACCTGCCGCCGCTGCGCGAGCGCCGCGGCGACGTGCGGCTGCTGGCCGAGTCGTTCCTGCGCCGGTTCGCCGAGGAGAACGGCAAGAAGTACCTCAAGACGTTCGCGCCGGAGACGCTGGAGTTCATCAACGCCTACCGCTGGCCGGGCAACGTGCGCGAGCTCAAGAACGCCATCGAGCGCGCCGTGATCTTTGCCCGTGCCGACGGCGTGACGCTGATGGACCTGCGCGCGCACGAGCTCATCGCGAGCGAGGACCGCGAGATCCGCGTTCCCGTGGGCACGTCGCTGCAGCAGGTGGAGCGCACCATGGTGCTCAAGACCTTTTCGTTCGCCGAGGGCGACCACCAGCGGGCCGCCACCATGCTGGGCATCGAAGAGGAAGAGCTGCGCAACCGCCTGAACCTGCTGGTCACCGGCGAGGTCGCCGTCGCCAGCTGACGGGCACACGCATCCGACGGATGAAGCCGCGCACCGGAAGCTTCCGGTGCGCGGCTTTTTTCTCTGGCTCACGGGTGCTTGTCCGAATCGGGGTGGTTGGCAAGTCCTGCATTGCAGTAGATTATGCGTGGAGCCAGTTCGCGCGGCACAAGGAGACGACTGATGGAAGACAACGAGATCATCACCGTCAATCCGCGAATCATGAGCGGAACCCCGGTATTCGCGGGTACGCGGGTGCCGGTGGAAAGCCTGATCGCGCATCTGAAGGCGGGCGATACGCTGGAGGACTTTCTCGAAGGGTTTCCCGGCGTACGGCGTGAGCAGGCCGAGGCGTTTCTGGAATTAGCCCTCCGCGCGGCGGTCGGTGATGCGCGTGCTGCTTGACGAGCAACTCGATCATCGGCTGAAGACGCTGTTCGACGCGGACTTCGACGTTGCCACCGTCGTCGAGCTCGGCTGGGGAGGCTTGGAGGATCGTGAGATGCTTCGCGCAGCCGAACAGGAGTTCGATGCGCTCGTGACCATGGACCGCGGGATCCCGCATCAGCAGAACCTGCGAAATCTCGCCCTTGGCATCGTTCTGATTCGCGCCTTCAGCAACCGCCGCGCAGATGTCGCTCCGCTCATCCCGCAGGTGAACGCCGCATTGCGTACGGTGGAGCCTGGAATGGTGGTCTACGTACAGAGCGCCGGTTGAAGAGCCGCCTCCCTTCGCCGTAAGCTCGACCCACCAGGGCTACATATGCCGCGCACCGGAGCCTCCGGTGCGCGGCTTTCTCGTTTCCTCTGCTGTCGGTCCGAAATTATCAATCCCGAAGAAAAGAGCGGCCTCACACGGAGTCAACGGAGTCAACGGAGTTTTCTCGTGCCGCTTCCTCTGTCCTTTGGCGTGAAGTCCAGGTGAGCGGAGGCATGGCGCTCCGGCCGACGAGGCACGAGCCGGCGTGGGCTGCCGGGAACGGAAGAGGGATGGAAATGCGGCAGGATCTCATGAGAAATTTTTTGAGGGGATGCGGATCCTCTCCGGAGCGCACCGGAGCAAGCGGTCGGCACCACCTGATGCGCGATCTGGAGAACCATCCCCGACCACCACAATCGAGAGAGCGACACTGCCTTGTTCCACCGGATTCCGTCTGACGGTTGGATCGGCGGAGCGGATGATGTAAGTTGCCGGGGTGGGGAGGAAGCCCGGGTTTTGCGATCCGCCCGCCCCGGCGGGCAACTCCCTGGCGTATCGACTTTCTGGAGGTGGTGGATGGCGATGATGGACGAGCTGGTGCAGCAGATCGCGACACGTGCCAACCTGCCGCCGGACAAGGCGATGCAGGCGGCGCGCACCGCCATCGAGTTCCTGGACGGCCGCCTTCCCCCGCCGGTGGGCGGCAACCTGGGCCGGCTGCTGGGCGAGGGCGGTGGCCCCGACGTGGGCGACATCGCCGGCAAGCTGGGCGGCCTCTTCGGCCGCTGACGTCCGTCCCGTCCCCTGATCGGCCGGTCCACGGCGGGCCGGCCGCATCCGTTCCACACCCGTTCCCCTTCCGCACGCAATGAATCCCGACGTCCTGAACGCCGCCCGCGCGGCCTTTCCGCCGGCCACCGGCACCGTCACGCTGGGCGCGGTGGTGCACGAGGGCGCCTGCCACCCCGAGCCCGTCGTCACCCTGCCGCTGGCGATGATGAACCGGCACGGGCTGATCGCCGGCGCCACGGGGACGGGAAAGACCAAGACGCTGCAGCTGGTCGCGGAGCAATTGTCCGCGGCCGGCGTCCCCGTCTTTCTCTCCGACGTGAAGGGCGACCTGAGCGGGATCGGCGCGGCGGGGGAGGAGAGCGAGCGGGTGCGGCAGCGGGCGGCGGACACCGGCCACGCGTGGCAGCCGGCGGGAGTGCCCGCGGAGTACCTGAGCCTGTCCGGCAAGCTGGGCGCGCAGATGCGGGCGACGGTGTCGAGCTTTGGGCCGCTGCTGCTGGCCAAGGTGCTGGGGCTGAACGAGACGCAGTCCAGCGTGCTGACGCTGGTCTTCGAGTACTGCGACGACAAGGGGCTGCTGCTGCTGGACCTGTCGGACCTGCGCGCGGTGCTGCAGTACCTGGCCGGCGAGGGCGCGGACGAGCTGAAGAGCTACGGCGGGATGTCGAAGGCGACCGTCGGCGTGCTGCTGCGCGAGCTGCTGGAACTGCAGGCGCAGGACGCGGAGCGCTTCTTTGGCGAGCCGGAGTTCGACCTGGACGACCTGCTGCGCACCGACGCCGCCGGGCGGGGGGTGGTGAGCGTGCTGGAGCTGCAGGACGTGCAGGAAAAGCCCGTGCTGTTCAGCACCTTCATGCTGTGGATGCTGGCCACGCTGTACCACACGCTCCCCGAGGTGGGCGACGTGGAGAAGCCGAAGCTGGTGTTCTTTTTCGACGAGGCGCACCTGCTGTTCGACGACGCCAGCAAGGCGCTGAAGGACCAGGTGGAGCAGGTGGTGCGGCTCATCCGCAGCAAGGGCGTGGGAGTGTTCTTCATCACCCAGAACCCCCGCGACGTGCCGGCCGAGATCCTGGGGCAGCTGGGCCACCGCGTGCAGCACGCCCTGCGCGCGTTCACCCCCGATGACGAAAAGGCCCTGCGCTCCGCCGCGCGCACGTTCCCGAAGACGACGTTCTACGACGTGGAGGAGACGCTGACCACGCTGGGGATCGGCGAGGCGCTGGTGACCACGCTGTCGCCCACCGGCGTGCCCACGCAGCCGTTCGCTACGCGCCTGGTGCCGCCGGCCTCGCGCATGGGCCCGCTGACGCCGGACGAGCTGCGGCAGCGCCTGGCGGAGAGCGGCCAGGTGCGGAAGTACGCGGAGATGGTGGACCGCGAGAGCGCGCGGGAGATGCTGGAAGCGCGGATGGCGGCGGACGACGCGCGGGAGGAGGACGCGCAGGCGGACGACTTTCCGGACGTCCCGCGGCGCGGCGGGCGCACCCCGCGGGCGCCGTCGGCGGACGACGACTCCGGGGACCGCGCGCCGCGCGGCGGCGGCCGGGGACGCGGCCGGGCGCAGAAGAGCACGCTGGAAAAGGTGCTGAGCTCGCCCACCACCAAGTCGTTCGCGCGGACGCTGGCCCGCGGGCTGGTGGGCGCCCTGCTGGGCGGCCGGCGCCGCTAGGACACGGGGTAGCAGGCGGAAGCACTTGTTTCGCCACGATCTGCCGTCCCGCGAGCGAACTAGGTGCAAACATTAAACATAGCCGTACGGTAGCAGCGGCACGGGCGGGGTGCGTTTCGGCGGGTGTTCGGTGGCATGGCGCTTGCCCCTGTAAGACGGCGGTGGTGGCAGGGTCATTCGCGTCTCGCGGGGGGGGACGCCGCACCGGAGGGGCTGAGGATGGCGGCAGAACGCATACTCGTCATCGAGGACGAGGCAGGTGCGCGCGAGGCGCTCAAGAGCCTGCTGGACGAGGAAGGGTACACCGTGGCCACCGCCGAAACGGGGCTGCGCGGGCTGGAGCGCCTGAACGAGTTCCACCCCGACACGGTGGTGTGCGACTTCTACCTTCCCGACATCGACGGGCTGCAGGTGCTGCGCGCGGTGCGGTCGCTGTCCGAGAGCGGCATCACGGTCATCGTGATCACCGCCGGGTGCGGGGGCGAGGAGGCCGAGAGCACGCTGCGGCGCGAGGCGGACTTCTTCTTTCAGAAGCCGCTGGACCTGCGCCGCTTTCGCGACGTGCTGCAGAGCTCCCGCGGCAGCGGCACCAGCCGGCCGGCGCTGGCGGTGTAGCGCGCTTCGCCCGCAGGCCATTGCTGTACGCTCCGCACCCTCTCTCACCGACGTGAGGGAGGGTGCGCACGTGAGGAGGATGGGGCGTGGCGGGCGCCCCCTCCGGGCTCGCACCACTCGCCCACCTCCCCCGAAACCGCTGGGGGAGGTTGATTGCACCCGCCGGTTTCGCGCGCGGAAACGGGCGCACGGTGCCGGAAAATGCCGCTCGCAGCGGGACCGGCGAGTCCGCGCAGTGGATTTCGTGACGTCGCGGCCGCGGCTTGAACCGCCGGGATGATGCTGGCCGGAGCATCCGAGCCGTCGCGTGAGGGATGCGCGCCCGCAGGGGCGAGACACCGGCGCGCCGTGCACGAGCGTGGAGGGAGCGCGAGGAACCCTGGCGCGCCGGGGGCTCGACGCCGTTGGGCACAGTTGTATCGTGCCCTACGGCGCGCGCAGCCCGGCCCGGAGCGCAGCGGAGGGACACGCCCAAACCACGCAGCCGTCTCGAAAAGACGCACAACACCACACCAGCCCGATCCACCCCCACAGGAAAGCCCGGCCATGCACCACGAAGACGAAGCGGACGACGAGTACGAGGTGGTGATCGAGGAGCGCGGCGGCGGCCTGGGCACCTTCGTGGTGGGCGCGCTGTTCGGCGCGGGGGTGGCGCTGCTGCTGGCGCCGCGCGGCGGCCGCGAGGTGCAGGCGGAGCTGGCGCGGCTGCTGGGCGGCGTGCGCGAGCGGGCCGGCGGGCCGGTGGAGGGCACGCGCGAGTCGGTGGCCGGGTGGGTGGGCCGCACGCGCGGCCGGGTGGCGGGGCGGCTGGACGAGGTGCGCGCCGCCGTGGACGACCGGCTGGACCAGGTGCGCGGCGCCGTGGACGAGGGGCGGATGGCGGCCACGCAGGCGCGCGTGGAGCTGCGCCGGCGCGTGGACGAGGCCAAGGCGTCGTACCGCGGCGGACGCGGCGACATTCCCTTCTCCGGCCCGCGCGTGGTCGCGGCCGAGCGGCCCGCGGCGGGCGCGGACGACGAGGCGGCGGTCAGCGGGGCGGCGGCGGAGCGCGACGCGGGCGACGTTGCGCGGTAGGCGCGCGTTGACGCGGTCTTGCGCAGTGCGGTAGCTTTGGCCATGGCCGAACACCTGCCGGAGGGTCGAGCATCCGTAGCGTGGAGGGCCGCCCGTGCGGCCCTTTCGCGCATGTCGCGCGGAGGGCTCGACTTCTGCCGCCGGGTGTACCTCAAGGCCGGCGACGACGACATCTTCTTTCTGGCCGGCGGGATCGCCTTCAACCTGCTGCTGGCGGCACTGCCGTTTCTGCTGCTGATGATCGCCGTCTTCGGCTACGTGCTCAAGCGTGCGGTGGACGACCCGGAGCAGGCGGCGGTCAACTACGTGCTCTCCATCCTGCCCCCCTCGCAGCAGATCGTGGGGCTTACGCGCACGCTGGTGCGCGAGGTGGTGGCGGGGCGCACGCAGTTCGGAATCCTGGGCCTGGTGCTGTTCGTCTGGACGTCCACGCGCCTGTTCGGCTCGCTGCGGTCGGTGCTCAAGCACATCTTCGACCTGCCGGAGGAGCGCAGCATCGTGGCGGGGAAGATCTTCGACCTGCAGATGGTGCTGGTGGCCGGCACGCTGTTCGTGCTGAACACGGGCACCACGGTGGTGGTCGAGGCGGCACAGTCCTACGGGGTGGAGTGGCTGGGGCTGGCGGGGCGGCACGAGTGGGAGGTGCTGCAGCGGGCGTCGGCGCGGCTGCTGGCGTTCGGGTTCATCCTGCTGGCGTTCCTGCTCATCTACCGCTACCTGCCGCTGCGCAAGACGCCGTGGCGCATTGCCTTGGTGGCGGCCGTGTTCACCGCGGTCGTCTGGGAGATGCTGAAGGGTGCCTTTGCCTGGTACGTGAGTACGGTGGCCGACTACCGCACCACGTACGGCACGCTGGCCACCCTGGTCCTTCTGGTGTTGTGGGTGTACTACTCGGCGATCGTGTTCGTGCTGGGCGGCGAGGTGGCGCAGGTATACGACTTGATCCGCCGGCGCAGGAAACAGAGGGAGCTGCTGGAATGATGAAGGGAAGTGCGAGAGTGCGTGAGTGCGTGAGTGCGAGAGTGGGCGCGGGGTGGATCCTCGGGCTCCTCGCTGCGCTTCTGTTCGCGGCGGACGCGGGGGCGCAGACCATGCCGGGGGCGCCGCTGGCGCTGGCGCACGGGGTGGAGCGCGAGGGCGCGGCGCGGTACCGCGACCCGCCGATCGGGGCGGAGGGGCGCTACATCGTGGTCTCGCTGGAGGAGCACCGGCTGTACCTGATGGAGGAGGAGCGGGTGATCTGGTCCACCGTCGTGGGCACCGGCACCGGCACGCGGCTGGAGGGCGCCGGGCAGGAGTGGGATTTTTCCACTCCGCGCGGCATGTTCCGCGTGCAGCGCAAGGAAAAGAACCCGCGCTGGTACGTCCCCGACTGGGCGTACCTGGAGCGCGGCGAGCGGATTCCGGACGCGGACGATCCCAAGCGCTGGGAAGAGGGGATGCTGGGCACCACGGCGCTGTTCGTGGGCGAGGGCATTGCCCTGCACGGCACCAACAAGCCCGAGCTGCTGGGCCAGGCGGTGAGCCACGGCTGCATTCGCATGAGCAACGAGGCCGCGCGGATGCTGTACCACGAGGTCGAGGTGGGAACACCGGTGTTCATCTACTGAGAGGGAATAGGGAACAGGGAATAGGGAATAGCCGGCAACGGCACCTTCGTACCTGTCGTACGCACTCTCGCACTTTCGCACTCTCGCACTCTTCTGATGGCTGAAGCGAAGTCCGGCGACCGGATCGCCGTGCAGAACCGCAGGGTCCGGCACGAGTACCACGTGCTGGACACCTGGGAGGCGGGGATCGTGCTGCAGGGCACGGAGGTAAAGTCGCTGCGCGACGGCAAGGCCAACCTGCAGGACGCATTCGCGCGCCTGGACTATCGCGGCGAGCTGTGGCTGCACAACCTGCACATCTCGCCGTACGAGATGGGCAACCGCTTCAACCACGACCCGCTGCGCCCGCGCAAGCTGCTGATGCACCGCAGCGAGCTGCGGCGGCTGGTGGGGCAGGTGGAGCAGAAGGGCCTTACCCTGGTGCCGCTGGACCTGCACTTCACCAACGGCATCGCCAAGGTGAACCTGGCCCTGGTGAAGGGAAAGAAGCTGCACGACAAGCGCGAAACGCTCAAGGAGCGCGCCGACCAGCGCGACGTGGAACGCGCCTACAAGAACCGGGACGACTGAGCATGACCAGGGATCCTCGGCTGCGATACCTCGCGGTACTTCTTCTCGTTCTGCTTCCCTACCACCCCGGATTCCTTCCCGCGCAGCCCGCGCCGCAGACGTGGCGGCTGGTGCTGGGCGGGGAAACCGCGCTGGTGGCCGAGGCCACGGACCGCGGCTACCCCGCCGTCCCGGCCTCGGCGCTGCTGTCGCTGGGGGCGCGCGTCTCGTACGGGCGCGGCGAGGTGACGGCGGCGTTCGGCGCGCGCGAGTTCCGCTTTCGCGTGGACTCGCCGGGCGTGGTGGTGGACGGGCGGCCGCTGATGATGGCCAGCGCCGTCTACGAGGCGGGCGGGGTGGTGTTCATCCCCGCGGAGTTCTTCCTGTCCATCCTCCCCCAGGGCGTGCCGGGCGCGGTGACGGTGGATGCGGGAGCCCGCATCGTCTGGGCGGACGCGGCGGCGCTGGCGGCGGCGCCGGTGGCTCCCGCGCCCGCTCCGCCGACGGCCATCGCGGCGCCGCAGCCGGCGCCGGGGCCGCAGGTGCGGCGGCTGGTGGTGATCGACGCGGGGCACGGGGGCGTGGACCCGGGCGCGGTGGGGCCGGGCGGGACTCGCGAAAAGGACATCAATCTGCAGATGGCCCGCCGGGTGGTGGAGATCCTGCGGCAGGACCCCACGCTGGACGTGCGCCTTACGCGCAACCGCGACACGCTGATCGCGCTGCGCGACCGCGCCCGCTTCGCAAATTCGTGGCGGGCCGAGGGGCAGCCGGCGCTGTTCATGTCCATCCACTGCAACGCCCACCCCAGCCGTTCGGAAACGGGGTACGAGACGTTCTTCCTTTCGGACGCGCGGACGGCGGATGCGCGCCGGGTGCAGCAGATGGAAGACGCGGCGGAGCAGTACGAGGAGGAGCGCGGCGGCCCGCGCGGTCCGCTGGACTTCATCATGAGCGACCTGCGCCAGAACCAGTACCTGCGCGAGAGCAGCGACTGGGCGCAGCTCATCCAGGACCGGCTGCGGCAGGTGCACCCCGGGCCCAACCGCGGGGTGAAGCAGGCGGGGTTCGCGGTGCTGGTGGGCGCCTTCATGCCCGCGGTGCTGGTGGAGATCGGCTTCATCAGCAACCGCACCGAAGAGCAGATGCTGCGCGATCCTGAGCAGCAGGACACCATCGCGCGGCAGCTGGCCAGCAGCGTGCACGACTTCTTCCGCGCCACGGCGGGGCGGACGGCGCGGACGGGGAACTGACGGGTCGCTGGCTTCGCCGGGAGCGAGTGAACTCGCCGCAACAACCGCGGAAAGCCCCGCAAACTGCGCGGGGCTTCAACTGCGATGACCGCTCGATCATGCCGCTCGTTTGTGTGTTTCTGAGTCCAGTCGCGCTTTTGCGCACCCTGGCAGACCAAACAGGAACTGTCATTCCGAGGCCCGCCCACGCTGCCACTGGACGATTGCGGCGCGGGTTGCAGGGCCGAGGAATCTACCGTCGGCCTGCCGAGAGGCAGTCGCGGCAGCCCCGCCCCGCACCTGAGAGGGTGTTGCTAAACCGCAAATCCATAATGAAGCGGTGACTTCCTGAGGGAGCGCACCACGCGTAACCAGAAGTCACACAACAGATTGCGCGCGACCGAAGGACCTCGTCTCGGTGGCGCAGGGGCCAGATCGGGGCACGGAACCAGCCCCGTCGTTCTGCTGGCAAGATCCTTCGGTCGGCGCCAAGCTGCAGTGTACAAGCGAGTTACAGGGCGGCGCCTCCCTCAGGAAGTCAACCACGCTGGGAGGTTTGGCAACACCCTCTGAGGCAACCGCGGAGTCAGACAGAGCCGATGGCCGCATCCCGCGGGGCTGGTGTCATGAAGCGCGTCACGAGCATCCGACGGTAGATTCCCAGTCGGCGCCATGCCCTTGCGTGAGAAACAGGTTCGTCACGGCGCCTCCCTCGGAATGACGGTTCGGCGTGTGCGGCGGAGGTGCGCTGCGCGTAACCTGAAGGTGCGGAACATCTTCCCGGCCTTCCGGTGTCCTCCATTCGCCGGCGACCGTCCTCTCCCGGGGCGTCCTGAGTCTCGCGGGGCGGACAATCGCGGCGGTGCGGGGGATGAAGATCGCGCGCCGCGAATCTGCCGGATCGCCCCGCAGTCCCTGACGTTTCGGCCCGCGGCGTACCGATCGCCGCGGGTCGGCCCGCAAATCGCCCTGTCCACCCACGACTTCCCTGACGCCCATGCGACGCCCGATCCCCATCATCGCCCTGGACGTGCCGGCCCGCGCCGACGCCGAGTCGCTGCTGGACCGGCTGGGCCCCGCGGCCGACTTCGTAAAGGTGGGGCTGCAGCTGTTCACGGCCGAGGGGCCGGACGTGGTGCGGGCGATGCGGGACCGCGGCTGCCGCGTGTTCTTGGACCTGAAGCTGCACGACATCCCCAACACCGTCGCGCACGCGGTGGAATCCGCCGCCAGGCTGGGCGCGGACCTGCTGACGGTGCACGCCTCCGGCGGCGCGGCGATGCTGCGGGCCGCGCGCCAGGCCGCGGGGACGCGCGGTGAGGGCGGGATCGGCCTGCTGGGCGTGACGGTGCTGACGTCGCTTTCCGCGGACGAGGTGGCGGAGGCGTGGGGCCGCGACCGGGTGTCCGCCGAGGACGAGGTGGAGCGGCTGGCGCGTCTGGCGGAAGGCGCAGGGATGGACGGCGTGGTGGCGTCGGTGCACGAGCTGCCCGTCATCCGCCGCGCGACGGGCGGGGACTTTCGCGTGCTGACGCCGGGGATTCGCCTGGCCGGCGACGCTGCGGGCGACCAGGCCCGCGTCGCGACCCCGGGCCAGGCGGCGCGGCTGGGATCGGACTACATCGTGCTGGGCCGGTCCGTGACCGCCGCGGCCGACCCGGCGGAGGCGCTGCGCCGCGCGATCGGCGAGCTGGACGACGCGTTATCAGAACCCATTGCGGGATAGATGAAGAAGAATCCGACGTTCCCCATCCTCCTGGCGCTGCTGCTGGGCGTTCTTGCGCCGCGCGCACTGGCGGCGCAGCAGGACCCGGCGCCGCTGGCGGCCTTCGTCGCGACGGTTTCGCGGCTGTGGACGGCCGGCGCGGCGGACGAGATCGTTGCGCTGGCGCCGGAGGACGGGCGCATTCTGCTGGACCTTGCGGGCGAAGGGCCGGGCGAGGTGCAGCCGCGCAACGCCGCCGCCGCGCTCCGCCGGCTGTTCGCCGAGCGCGAGAACGTGAGCGTGCGCGCCAGCCGCGTCACCATCTCCGGCGGCACGCCCCTGCGCGGCTTCGGCGAGCTGACGTGGATCGCCCGCCCGCGCGGGGTGACGGAGACGCTGTCGTCGGTGGTGTACGTCGGCGCGGTGTGGGAGGATGGGGAATGGCGCATCCGCGAGCTGCGGGTGATGCGGTAGGTGATGGCAGTCGGCGGGGGTGATTGTTTCGGCGGAGGTAATTGTGTCGGCGGAGGGGGTCGGGTGATTTGTCGGGCGCGGGTATTGGGTGGATGATGGCGCGATGGCGGCGGGCGGCTGCCTTGGGTGGATGATGCCCATTTCCGATTCTAGTCTGGTAGCCGTGCCGTCCGCCCGCGGGAGCGAATGAATTCGCCGCTGGAAAATCGCAAAGTCCGCCTTCGCGGACTCGGCGGCCCGGCTCTATGCGGCGTCCGAAGCACCTGCGCGTCCGCCACCCGGCGATCACCGAATCAGATCCGCAATGGGCATAATCCGCGGCTGAACAGCGGGAAGCCCCGCAAACCGCGCAGGGCTGCGATGCCGCCGGTCCGGGGCGGGTTCGACGAGTTACGAGGTGCGGACGGTAGATTCCTCAGCCGGCGCCAGAGGATTGGGTGGGGACGGGTCCGCGCGGCGCCTCCTTCGGAATGACAGATTGGGCGTGGCGCTTTGTACTCGGCACCCGGCTCGATGCAGGCGAGGCCCCGTCCGGCGCGATTCGCGAGCCGGGACGGGGCTTCGGCATTTCGGAGGCGAGTTCACCTCGTCACCCGCTCACCCCTTCACCCGCTCACCCCTTCACCCGCTCACCCCTTCACCCCTTCACCCCTTCACCCCTTCACCCCTCCGGGGTTGACCCTGCCGCGCCCGCGGCCTACGTTCGGCGCGGCATCCCAGATCAGCCGGGCACCCGATCCACTCCGAACGTCCACACGCCGCGCAGATGATGCAGCAGGGCGACGCCGACCTTCTGGCGCAGCTTGCCAACCGCCTGAACGGTGACGTGCTGGCCGAGACCGGCGGGCGCATCCTGGGCGCCGTCGTCGTGGCCTGGATGTGCTACTGGGCGCTCATCCTGGTGCTGCGGCGCATCGAGCAGTCGATGGCCAGCTCGGCCACCGGCACCATCAGCGCCCAGGAGCAGCGCACCCGCACGCTGATCAGCCTGCTGCGCAGCGTGGGCGTGGTGCTGATCGCGGTGGTGCTGGTGTTCATGGTGCTGAACGCCCTGGGGGTGCAGCTGGGGCCGCTGCTGGCCGGCGCCGGCGTGCTGGGGCTGGCGGTCTCGTTCGGGGCGCAGTCGCTGGTAAAGGACGTGATCAGTGGGCTGTTCATGCTGTTCGAGAACCAGTTCGGCGTGGGCGACGTGATCCGCATCGAGGGGGTGAGTGGCGCGGTGGAGCGGATGACGCTGCGCGTGGTGGTGCTGCGCGACGTGCACGGGGCGGTGCACATCGTCCCGAACGGGCAGATCACCAAGGTGAGCAACCTTACCCGCAGCTGGTCGCGCGCGGTGCTGGACGTGGCGGTGGCCCACTCGGAAGACCCCGACCGCGCCATGGCGGTGCTGCGCGAGGTGGGCGAGGAACTGTACCAGGACCCCGAGTGGAAGCCGCTGCTGGTGGAGCCGGTGCAGGTGCCGGGGATCGAGAACCTCACCGACGCCGCCGTCACCATTCGCGTGATGGCCAAGACGCTCCCGCTCAAGCAGTGGGACGTGGCCCGCGAGCTTCGGCGGCGCATCAAGCTGCGCTTCGACCGCGACGGCATCGAGATCCCCCACGCCACCCAGACGGTGTACTGGGGCGAGGGGCAGCAGCCGGGCTTTGCCATGTCCGGCCCGGCCGCCGCCAACGCCCTTCCCCTTCCCCGCGCGAACGACGATGGCCAGGAGTAGCAGGCGATGTAGGCCGGCCCGCCGATAGCAGGGCCGCTCCCGGCACGGGCGCCCCGGCGCCCGTGCGCACCCGTCGACTGCGAATCCCGGACACAAAACGATGCCGCTTCGCTTCTACAACACGCTCACCCGCCGCGAAGAAGAGTTCGTCCCCCTGCACGAGGGAAAGGTGGGGATGTACGTCTGCGGCCCCACCGTCTACGCGCCGCCGCACATCGGCAACATGCGCACGTTCTTTTTTGCGGACGTGCTGCACCGGTACCTGGAGTACCGCGGCTACGAGGTGCGCTTCGTGATGAACCTGACGGACGTGGACGACAAGACCATCCGGGGGGCGCTGAAGAACGGCGTTTCGCTGAACGACTACACGCAGCCGTTCATCGACGACCTGTTCCGCAACTTCGAGCAGCTGGGCATTCACCGCGCCGACGTGCACCCCCGCGCCACGGACTACGTGGACGGGATGATCGACGTCATCCGCCGGCTGGAGGAGCGCGGGCTGGCGTACGTGGCCGACGGCTCGGTGTACTACGACATCTCGGAGTTCGCGGACTACGGCAAGCTGTCGAAGGTCGACGTCAGCGCGGGCCGCCGCGGCGAGCGCGTGGCCGCGGACGAGTACGACAAGGACGACGTGCGCGACTTCGTGCTCTGGAAGGCGGTGAAGCCCGAGGACGAGCAGGTGGGCGCGGCCTGGGACACGCCGTGGGGGCGCGGGCGGCCGGGGTGGCACATCGAGTGCTCGGCCATGAGCATGCAGGAGCTGGGCGAGACGTTCGACATCCACGCGGGCGGGGTGGACCTGATCTTTCCCCACCACGAGGACGAGATCGCCCAGTCCGAGGGGGCCACGGGCAAGCCGTTCGCGCGGTACTGGCTGCACGGCGAGTTCCTGCTGCTGGACGGCGGGAAGATGGCCAAGAGCACGGGCAACATCTTCAACCTGCAGGACCTGGTGGACCGGGGGGTGAGCCCGTCGGCGATCCGCTACCTGTTCCTGACGGCGCACTACCGCAGCAAGCTCAACTTCACCTTCGAGGGATTGAACGCGGCGGCCGAGGCGGTGCGCCGCATTCGCGACGCGCGCGACCGCCTGCGCGCGCACCCTGCCGCGCGCGACCCGGACCCCATGGACACGCCCACGCTGCACCCGGCGGCCGACGAGGCGCTGTCGGCGTTCGCGGCGGCGATGGACCAGGACCTGAACAGCAGCGTGGCGCTGGCGGCGCTGCACGAGCTGGTGAACCGCGTGAACGCGCGGCTGCACGAGCTGGGGACCGCCGCCATCAGCGAGGCGGAGCGCGACGCGGCGCTGCGGGCGTTCGAGCGCATCGACGCGGTGTTCGGCTTCGTGGCGCTGGCGGACCGCGAAAACGTGGTCGACGACGATCTCTCGGCGTGGGTGGAGGAGCGGCTGGCGGCGCGGCAGGCGGCGCGCGCGTCCCGCGACTTTGCCGCGGCGGACTCCATCCGCGACGAGATCGCCGCGCGCGGCGTGGTGATCGAGGACACGCCGCAGGGGGCGCGGTGGAAGCGGGGGGCGTGAAGGGCAGGGAATAGGGAACAGGGAATAGGGAATAGGGAATAGGGAACAGGGAACAGGGAATAGGGAATAGGGAATAGGGAATAGGGAATAGGGAATAGGGAATAGGGAATAGGGAATAGGGAATAGGGAATAGGGAATAGCGGACGCACGCCGGCAGGGATTGGGCTGCGTCCGCGGGGGAGCTCTCCGGCTCTTCCCAAACCGCGGGGGAGAGGTGACGCGCTTCGACGGGCATCGAATTGCTCCGCTTTTCTTCCGCACAGACTTTCATCCACGAATGGCGGACGCGCTTGCGGGTGAGGCCCGGCTCTGGGAAGAGGCGCGGGAGCGCGCGGTTGCGGATGGGTGTGGGTGGACGTGATTGCGCGCGGAGTGAGCGCGCCGGGGCGGGGTGGTCAGATGGGTTGAATCCGATTAGCTTTGTCGGCTGTTCCGCCACCTTAGCTCAGCTGGTAGAGCACCGCACTTGTAATGCGAAGGTCGTCGGTTCGATTCCGACAGGTGGCTCTCGGTGGATGAAACCCCGGCCGGCGCGGATTGCGCGAATGCCGGGTTTTCTTTATCTTTACGACTCTGGCAGACGCGCTTCGTCTGCCGGTGTGCGGGAGTAGCTCAGTTGGTAGAGCGTCAGCCTTCCAAGCTGAATGTCGCCGGTTCGAGCCCGGTCTCCCGCTCCTTCGTAAAACGGTGCTCCTGCTGCGGGTTGCGGCAGGAGCACCGTCGTTTGTACGCTCCTGGCGTGTTCGGGCGGTCACAAAAGTGGTTACAAACCGCCCCCAGGCCCGCGGCAGGCCCTGCGGACCGCCCGGAGCAGGCAGGCCACGAGCCGGCCGATCCGCGCTCCTCCCAGCGCCGGATGATGCGGATATCGCCGATCGCCCTCCGCACTGCACGATCCTTCACCCCCTCATTCGGAGGTACACGGACGCGCATGCAGGCGTCGAGCGGTCCCCTGGCGTCCACGGACGGGACGCGATCCCCCGGTTCCGCGTCTCATCCTTTCCGGGTCCGGTATGCTTCTCTACGTGTTCGATCTCATGGGGGTGGCGGTCTTCGCCGTCAGCGGCGCGCTCGCCGCGAGCCGAAAGGGGCTGGACCTGTTCGGAGTGGTGGTGATCGCGGCGATCACCGCCATCGGTGGGGGCACGCTGCGAGACCTGCTCCTGGACCGCCATCCGATCTTCTGGATGGTCGATTCCACCTACCTCACCGTCACCTGTGCCGCCGCCCTGCTCACGGTCGTCTACGTCCGCTGGTGGCCCGCCCCCCATCGTGCCCTCCTCGTCGCGGACGCGCTGGGCCTTGCCCTTTTCGCCATCTCCGGCGCCCGGATCGCCGAGGCCGGCGGTCTGGGGCCCGTGATCGTCATCCTTCTGGGAACCATGACGGGGGTGGCGGGCGGAATCCTGCGCGACGTGCTGAGCGCCCAGGTCCCGCTGATCCTGCAGCGCGACATCTACGCGACCGCGGCGGTCGCGGGCATCTCGGTCTACCTGCTGCTGCAGTGGCTGGGGGTGCCGCGGCCCGTCCCGTCCGCCGCGGGGATGGTCGCGGTGGCGGTGCTCCGGCTGCTCGCCATTCAGCGTGGCCTTCACCTGCCCGTCGTCCGCCCTCCCCAGGAGTCTTCGTGACCTCGTCCAGCGGCACGGGGCTGAACCAGGGGCTGATCGACCGCTCGTGGGCCCGGAGGCCTGGAGCGGTTCAGGAGCATCCTCGGGGACGTCGACGAGGCGGCGGCCGAGCGCGTGATCGTCGGCCACGTGCCGGCGCGAGCGCTCCCGTGGCAATCCACCGCCTCGTGAGCACGCGCCGCTGATCAGAACGCGCCGCACCCGCATCCGCGGGGGCGGCGCGGTTCGTTTGTCCCACATCGGACCACCTCTGGCCACATCGGCGCGCGCACTCCCAGCCTGCGTTCGCGTCTGTTCACTCCGGCTACTTGCGTGCCGCGGGGCCGTTTCTGTAGAGTTGGCGCGCAGCCAATCTCCCCCACGCAAAATCCACGTCTCTGAACGCCGCGGCGGACGCTCCGTCGCGGCGCTTCACGTCGTTCCGCACAGGATCCATGCGGCGCTGCGGGGGGAGTTGGGGATGCCCCTTGTAAAACCCAAACGATTGGGTTATCGTAATGGCGACCGTGCACAGGGAGAACGGGTTCGAACTCCGCATCTGGCCCAACGACCACACTCCGCCGCACGTACACGCATGGAAGGCGGGCGGAATGGCCAAGATCGAGCTGGTCGACGGGTTCGGCATCGTAAAGGTGCGCGAGATGAAGGGAATGGACGTGGTGCGAGCGGTGCGCATCGTGATGGCCAACGAGGAAAAGCTCATGCAAGCGTGGGAGGAGATCCATGGCTATTGAAAAGCGGGTGCCGACCGACGCGGAGATCCTGGCCAAGATCCCGGCCGCCATCGCGGCGGCCGAGAAGGCCGACCGCAGCGAGCCGCGCGCGGCCGCCGCGTCCTACGACCGCGAAACCGGGCGCGTGCGCGTCGACCTCACCAACGGGTGCGCCTTCGAGTTCCCGGCCGCGCTGGCGCAGGGGCTCGCGGGTGCCACGGCGGACGAGCTGGGTCAGGTCGAGGTCTACCCCGGCGGCGAGGGGCTGCGCTGGGCCACCCTCGACGTGGACCTGAGCGTTCCCGGCCTGCTGGCCGGGGCGTTTGGCGGCGAGGCGTGGATGCGGCAGATGGGCCGTCGGATGGGGCAGAAGGGCGGCAGCGCCCGCACCGAGAGCAAGGCGGCCGCGGCGCGCGAGAACGGCAGGCGCGGCGGCCGGCCCCGCAAGGCGCAGCCGGCCAAGCCGCGCACGCGGGGCTGGCCGGCCCACCCGGAAGGGGGATGAGGGCCGGTGCCGCGCCCGCCCCGGCACTTGCGCGGGTGGGCGTCCGGCAGTCTCTTCCGGCGCCACAGGGGGCAGTCGGCCCCTCGATTTACCGCAACCGGTGATGGTTCCTGTGATTCTGAAGGATTTGCGCGTCCGCGGCCTGGTGGCCGCCGGCGCGCTGCTGCTGGCCGCCGCGTGCGGGGGCGATGAAGCGGGGGAGAAGGCCACGTCCGCGGCTCCCGCGCGTGGCGACAGCGCCGCCGCGCCCACCGCCGCCGCGGTGCCGGCGCCGAACGCGGCCCAGCCGCAGGCCGCGGCGCCCGCCACGCAGCCGGGTGCGGCGGTGATGATGGACAGCGCCATGACCCCCGCGCAGGCTGTGCAGTCCGCGCCTGAGCCGCAGGGGCCGGTGAACGTGCAGACGATCAACCAGTACCAGCTCACCATGCCCCGGCTGCGCCAGCTGGTGCAGGGGGGAAAGAACCTCGCCGCGCTGCAGGCAAGGCGTCCGGAGCTGCGGGACAGCATGCGCATTGCTACCATGGACCCCAACGCGCTGTACGAGCGGCTGAACGCCATTCCCGCCGCGCGCGAGGCGGTGAACCAGGCCGGCATTTCGCCGCGGGAGTACGCGCTGGCCACGGCGGCGCTTCTCCAGGCGGCGATGGTGCACGAGATGCGGCGCGCCGGCCACCAGCCGCCGGCCGCGGTCAACGAGGGGAACGTGCGTTTCGTCTCGGAGAACTGGGAAGAGATCCAGTCGATGATGCGCGCCGCCGGCCCCCGGCCCCAGCAGCCTCAGGCTCCGCGCCAGCCCTGACCTCCGGCCGGTGCACCGGAACGCCCCGCCGCGGAAGCTTCCGCGGCGGGGCGTTTCTGTCGATGGCGACCTCGCCGGCCGCCGCTACTCCGCGCGCAGGGCCTCGTTGGGATGCCCGCGGGCGGCGCGGAGGGCGGGGCGGTACGCGGCGGCCAGGGTAACGGCGGCCAGGACACCGGCGACGGCCAGGTATGTCGCCGGATCGAACGGATCCACGCCGTAGAGCAGGACTGGAGCTGCCGCGCCACCGCCGCCGCGCCCATGCTCCCGACGATGGCGCCCAGCAGCGTGATCCGCAGCGCCTCGCCCAGCACCTGCCGCAGCACCTGCCGCTCCGTCGCCCCCAGCGCCATCCGCACGCCGATCTCCCGCGTCTGCCGGGCCACGCTGAACGCCATCACCGTGTACATTCCGCTCGCCGCAACCACCGTGGCGCCCGCGGCGAGGAGGGCGAGGAGCACGGCGAACCAGCGCAGCGGCGCGCGGTGGCGGTCCAGGACGGCCTGCATCGGCTCGCCGGGGCCGACGCGGGCGCCCGGCGCGGCGGCGGCGAGGGCGCGGCGGACGAGGGGCTCACGCGGACGCGGGTCGCCCGTTGTGCGGACGGCGACGGCCAGGGTGCGCGGGGGATGCCGCAGCGCGGAGACGTAGAGGGCGGGCGCCGGCGCCACGCCGGTGGCCGGGCCGGGCGCCCGCGCGTCGTCCACCACGCCGACGATGGTGTACGGATCGCTCCACCAGCCGCGGAGCACGACGTGGTGCCCCAGCGGGTCCTGCGGAAAGTAGCTGGCGGCGAAGACGCGATTGATCAGCACCGCCCGTCCGTCGTCGGGGCGTAGCTCGCGGCCGGAGAGCACGCGCACGCCCATCGCCCGGAACCAGCCGGGGCTGACGGCGTGATGGCGGGCGGGCCCGGTGGTCTGCGGCAGCCACCCGTAGGCGGTGAAGCAGGTGTCGCACAGGGTGCGGATGCCGTCCTCCGGCCCCAGGCCCAGCCACGCGCCGGGCGTGGCGGCGCTGGCGGACGTTACCCCCGGAACCGCGCGAACGGAGGATAGCATCGCCTGCTGCATGGCGGCGCGGGCGGGCGCGCCGGCGGCGGGAAGGCGCACCTGGAAGGCGAGCGTGTCGCGCGGGTCGAAGCCGGGCGACACGCCGTTCGCGCCGGGCAGGGAGCCGCGCAGCAGGAGCACGGCGCCGGTCAGCAGCGTGGCCGAGACGGCGAACTGCAGCACCGCCAGCGCCTTGCGCAGCAGCGTCTCGCCCGGGCCGGCGGTGGCGCGCGCGCCGACCGTCAGCGCGGCGTGCAGGTTTCTGCGCGCCGCTCGCGCGGCCGGGACCGCCGCCACCAGCAGCGCCATCGCGGTGAGCGCGGCCGCGACGACCGCCGTCCATCCGGCGGAGGAAAGGTGCGGCGCGAGCGCTCCGGCGTCCGCCGGCCAGCTCCGCCGCACCGCGGCGCCCGCCACCATCCCCAGCAGCAGCCCCGCGCCGCCGCCGGCCGCGCCCACCCACGCGCCCTCCGCCAGGGCGCCGCCGGCCAGGCGCGCCGGCGTGGCGCCCACCACCGCGCGCACGGCCGTCTCGTGCCGCCGGGCGGAGTCGCGCACCAGGAGCAGCGTCGCCAGGTTCACCGCCGCACCCGCGACCACCAGCAGCGCCATGGCGACCAGCGTCCACACCAGCGCGTCGACGGCGTCCGCGTGGATGGTGTCGGGAAGGCGCAGCCTGGGCGTCCACCCGCCGGGCCGGTCGAAGGCGGGCGGCGCGGGCGCGGGCCGCGGATGCGAGAAGCGTCCGTCCGCCAGCGCCAGCACGGGCCCGCCCAGCGCCGCCCCCAGCGCCAGTGTGGCGGCGAGCGGCGCGGTGAACCCGCGCGTCCGGCGCAGCGGGCGGATGATGGAGCGGAGCGCGTGCGGCAGGGGCATCGGCGCGGGGGAGCGGGCGGAGGCGGACGGGGATCGGAGGTTGGATGCCGCCGGTGGGCGGATTGATGGTGTGGCGGCGGTGCATCCGCGCATCGTATCGCCACGCTTCTGCAGATAAGCGTGTGTTAAGAATCAGCTCGACGCTTGACTTCCTGAGGGAGGCGCCGCGCCTGACTCGCTGCCACGAAAGCATTTGGCGCCGACCGAAGGATCTCGCCGGCAGTACGAATGGGCTGGCCCGCAGTCTGGGATCTGGCCCCATCTTGTCCGAGAGTAGATCCTTCGGTTGCGCGCATCCTCTTGTTTGGCTTCTGGTTGCGCGTGGTGCGCTGCCCTCGGGAAGTCACACGCTTGGGTCAGGAAATCAAAAACGCAAACACACTGTGCCTGTGAGGCGGTGCGGATCCGCCGCTACTCCGCGCGCAGGGCCTCGTTCGGGTGCACGCGGGCGGCGCGGGCGGCGGGGCGGTAGGCGGCGGCCAGCGTGACGGCGGCGAGCACGGCGGCCACGCCCAGGTACGTCGCCGGATCGAACGGGTCCACGCCGTAAAACATCTCCTGCAGCAGCCGCGCGGCCGTCACCGCGCCGATGCTGCCGAGGAGCGCGCCGAGAAGCGTGATCCGCAGGCCCTCTCGCAGCACCTCGCGCACCACGTCCCGCTCCGTGGCGCCCAGCGCCATCCGCACGCCGATCTCCCGCGTCTGCCGGGCGACGCGGAACGACATCACCCCGTACAGCCCGCCCGCCGCGGCCACCGTCGCGCCCGCGGCGAGGACGACGAGGAGCACGGCGAACCAGCGCAGCGGCGCACGGTGGCGGTCCAGCACCGCCTGCATCGGCACGCCGGGGCCGACGCGCGCGCCGGGTGCCGCGGCGGCGAGGGCGCGGCGGATGGCGGGCTCGCGCGGACGCGGGTCGCCGTCCGTGCGCACGGCGACGGCGAGCGTGCGCGGCGGATGCTCCGCCGCCGACAGGTACACCATCGGAGGCGGGGCGCCGCCGGTGCCGGTGCCGGCGGCGCGCACGTCGTCCACCACGCCGACGACGGTGTACGGGTCGTCCCACCAGCCGCGGAAGACGACGCGCTGTCCGACGGGCTCGGCGCGGGGAAGGAGCGTGGCTGCGAAGGAGCGGTTGATCAGCACCGCGCGTGCGTCGTCCGGGCGCAGCTCGCGGCCGGAGCGCACGGGGACACCCATCCCCCGGAACCAGCCGGGGGCGACGGACTGAAAGCGGACGGTGCCCACCAGCTGCGGCGCGTACATGTTGCCCCAGACGCACCGGTCGCACAGGGTGCGCAGCCGGTCCTCCGGTCCCATCCCCACCCACGCGCCCGGCGCGGCGGCGCTGGCGGCCTCGACCTCCGCCAGCCGGACGGCGGCGGCCAGCATCGCCCGCTGCATGGCGGCGCGGGAGGGCGCGTCCGCGGCCGGAAGCTGCACGTGGAAGGCGAGCGTGTCACGCGGATCGAAGCCGGCGCCGCCGCCGTCCGCATCCGGCAGCGAGCCGTGCAGCAGCAGCACCGCGCCGGTCAGCAGCGTCGCCGAGCCGGCGAACTGCAGCACCGCCAGCGCCTTGCGCAGCAGCGTCTCGCCCGGCCCGGCCGTGGCGCGCCCGCCCACGGTGAGCGCGGAGTACAGGTTGCGCCGTGCCGCCGCCGCCGCGGGGACGAGCGCCGCCAGCAGCGCCAGAGACGCGAGCGCGGCGGCCGCCGCCACCGTCCATCCCCCGGGCTGGAGCCGCACGGCCAGCATCCCCGCGTCTGCCGGCCAGCTTCGCCGCGCCGCGGCGGTGGCCGCCACCCCCATCGCCAGTCCCACGGCCCCGCCGGCGATCCCCAGCAGCGCTCCTTCCGCCACCGCGCGCGCGGCGAGCGATGCGGGCGTGGCGCCCATCACCGCCCGCACCGCCGTCTCGTGCCGGCGTGCGGAGGCGCGGGCCAGCAGCAGCGTCGCCACGTTCACCGCCGCGCCCGCCAGTACCAGCAGCGCCATCGCCAGCCCGATCCACACCAGCGCGTCCAGGGCGTCGGCGCGGATGGCGTCGGGCGGGCGCAGCTCCGGCGTCCATCCGCCGTGCCGGTCGAACGCGGGCGGCGCGGACGCGGGGCGGGGATGCGAGAAGCGTCCGTCCGCCAGCGCCAGCACGGGGCCGCCCAGCGCCGCCCCCAGCGCCAGCGTGGCGACGAGCGCGGCGGCGAAGCCGGGCGGCTTGCGCAGCGAACGGACCGCGGAGGGGAGCGCCTGCAGCAGGGGCATCGAGCCGGCGGGACGGGGGAGGCGAGGAGGAACCGGAGGTTGGATGCCGCTGGGGCACGGATTGATGGTTTGACGCCGGCCGGGCCGCGCGTCACTTTGGCGGCGCCGCCATCCGGTGAGATTGGCGGGCGATCCCGGGACAGGCAAGGAGAGCGTGGTGCGCAGCTACCTGGACGGCGGGCTTACGGTGGAGGTGCTGGGTGGCGACGTGGCGGCGGGGCCGTTCCGGGCGGAGGACGCGCGGGGCGGGGTGGCGTGGCTGGCCCGGGGCGAGCCGTTCCAGTACCTGCACGCCATCTCGTTCAGCGGCCCCGGCGTGCGGCGCGGGTTTCACTCGCATCCGGGGCATCGCGAGCGGCTGTACGTGTTCTCCGGCCGGCTTCGCCTCATCGCCGGGCTCGGGGGTGAGACGGTGGATGTGATGCTCGACGCCGGCACCCTTGCCACCTTCGCGCCCGGCGTGGCGCACGGGCTGATCGCAGAATCCGCTTCCTTCGCCGTGTCGTTCGGCAACGGCACCGATCCCATCGCCGATACGGTGCCGGAGCCCGGCCTGGGGAACTGATCCCCCATCCGACGACACTGTCGTTCTGGAGGGAGGCGCCGCGCAGTGCTTTCGGTCCGTCCGGGAGCGTGGCGCCGACTGAAGCCTCTGCATGCTGGTCGGCAGGATCTCGCGGTCACGCGGGTTCCCGGCGATGCCCGGGAGAGGGTTCCACGCGAGGGGAGAGAGAGATTCTTCGGTCGCGCCAACAGGTTTCGCGGCTTTCCCGCGAACTTCTGAGGCGGGCGCTTCCTCCGAATGACAGGTGGTGCCGCGGGTTTGGTATGACCTGCTCTCGGAGACGAACACGAAAGTCTTGCGTGGGTTTAATCAACCGATTAATTAATAGGGCGGAGATGATGCACAACGAGCGTGGAAGCGCAAATGGCAGATGAGAAGGCGGGGCGGGACGCGGGAACGGCGGAGGCCATCCTGGACGCGGCGGAGCCGCTGTTCGGCAGTCAGGGGTTCGCCGCGACCACCATCAAGCAGATCGGCGCGGCGGCGGGGCTGAACCCGGCGCTCATCTACTACTACTTCGGGAGCAAGGAAGAGCTGTACCGCGCCCTGCTGAATCGCCTGTTCGGCATGCTGGCGGAGCGGGGGACGGAGCGGCTGGCGAACGTCACCTCGCCGCAGGAGGCCATCCGCGTCCTCCTGGCGCTGCAGTCCGAGACCATGCTGCGCAGCCCCAGCCTGCCGCGCATCCTGGCGCGTGAGATGGCGGACCACGGCGCCGCGCACGCGCAGGAGGGCATCGCGCACCTTTCCGCCACGCTCTTTTCGCGGCTGCACGCGCTCATCCAGCACGGCCAGGCGGCGGGCACCTTCCGGGCGGACCTGGACGCGCGCTTCGCCGCCATCAGCACGGTGTCGCTGATCCCGTACTTCCACATCGCAAAACCCGCCGTCGCCATCCTGATGGGTGAGGGGCAGGATCCCACGCCCGAGCTGAGCGCGGCGTACGCGCGCCACGCGGCGGAGTTCGTCCTGGCGGCACTGGCCCCTCCACAGGGAGCGGAATCATGACGATAAAGACGATACGATGGATGACGATGCTCCCGCTCCTCGTCCTGGCCGCGTGCCGGGACGGCGGGGGGCCCAAGGCGATGGGAACGCTGGAGATCGTGGAGGTGGACGTGGCGCCGATGCAGCCCGCGCGCATCGTCGAAGTCCGCGTCCACGAAGGCGACACGGTGCGCGCCGGGCAGGTGCTGGCCGTGCTGGAGCAGCCGCAGACGCAGGGGCAGGTGCCGCTGGGGCAGGCGCAGGTGTCGTCCGCCCGCGCCCGGTTGCGCGACCTGGAGGCGGGCCCGCGCGCCCCGGAGATCGAGCGCGCCGAGGCCGAGGTGCGCATGCGCCAGGCCGAGGCGGAGCGCTCCGCGCGCGAGACGGAGCGGCTGCGGGTGCTGGCGGAGGCGGGCGCCGTGAGCCGCCAGCAGCTGGACAACTCCCGCGCGGCCACCACCGCCGCCGTCGCCCAGCGCGACGCGGCGCGCGAGAACCTGCGGCTGCTGCGGCAGGGCACGCGCGCCGCGCAGGTCGAGGCGGCGCGCGCGGAGGTCGCGGGTGCCGAGGCCACGCTGCAGTCCGCGCGCGAGACCGCAGGCGAGCTGACGCTGGTGGCACCCGTGGACGGCGTGGTGATGCTGCGCGCCGCCGAAGCGGGCGAAACGGTGGCCGCCGGGCAGCCGGTACTGACGCTGGGCGACCCGCGGCGGCCGTGGACGCGCGTCTACGTGGGGCAGGGCGTGCTGCCGGCGCTGCGCGTGGGGCAGACGGTGACGGCGCGGCTGGACGCCTTTCCCGACCGCACCTTCCGCGGGCGCATCGCCTCGCTCAGCCCGCGGGCGGAGTTCACGCCCCGCGTCGCGCTGACGGAGGACGAGCGCGAGGACCTGCTCTTTGGCGTGCGCGTGGAGTTCGACGACGCGTCGGGGATGCTGAAGGCCGGGTTGCCGCTGACCGTCGACCTTCCCGCGCGGGAGCCGCGGCCGTGAGCGCCCCCGCCGCCGTCCCCGCCGCCGCCGAGCCCGCCGTGCGCACCGAGGCGCTGCGAAAGACGTTCGGCGACTACGCGGCGGTGGACGGGCTGGACCTGACCATCGCGCGCGGCGAGGTGTTCGGGCTGCTGGGCCCCAACGGCTCGGGAAAGACGACGACCATCCGCATGCTCTGCGGTCTGATGGCGCCCTCGTCCGGAACGGCGACGGTGGTGGGATACGACGTGGCGCGCGAGCCGGAGCAGGTGCGGCGCAGCATCGGCTACATGAGCCAGAAGTTCGGCCTGTACGACGACCTGAGCGTCTACGAGAACATCCGCTTCTACGCCTCCGTCTACGGCCTGGTGGGCGGCGAGCGCAACCGGCGGGTCGAGGAGCTGCTGGACGAGCTCGAGCTGCAGCCGCGCCGCAAGCAGCTGACGGGGACGCTGAGCGGCGGCTGGAAGCAGCGCGTGGCGCTGGCCTGCGCCACCGCGCACCACCCGCGCATGCTGTTCCTGGACGAGCCCACCGCCGGGGTGGATCCCGCCGCGCGCCGCCGCTTCTGGCAGATGATCCACCAGATGGCGCAGGCCGGCACCACCATCCTGGTCACCACGCACTACATGGACGAGGCGGAGCGGTGCGGGCGCATCGCCTTCCTTTCGCGCGGGCACCTGATCGCGCTGGGCACCGTGGACGAGATCACCGCGCAGTTCGATCAGCCCAGCATCGAGGACGTGTTCATCGAGCTGCAGCGCCGCGACGAGGGGGCGAGGGTATGAGTGCGTCAGTGCGGAAGTGCGTGAGTGCGGGAGTGGGCGTGATCCCACGCATCCAACTCGGGCGGATGAATCCGCGGCTGGAAAAGCGGGAAGCCCCGCAAACTGCGCGGGGCTGGACCATCGGACGTCGGAGTCTCAGTCCCGCCACTCCAGACTGTCATTCCGAGGGAGCGCCGCGCAAAACCGTCCCTCACTCCGCCGCCCGCGCGCGACCGAGGAATCTACCGTCGGCGTCCTCGTGGTCCGTCGCCGCGCCTCCACACGGGCGGCCACGGTCCGCGCAGGCGGACATTGCGTTGTCCCAGCCGCGAATTCATTCGCCCGGGCGGTGGAGGCACACCCACATCCTTCTGCGGCGGACGCGCGACGACCTGCTTCGTGATCCACCGCGCCCGGGATGCGCCGCCGCGCGCGATGGAGGCCGCCCATGAGCGCCATCGACCGCATCCGCCGCTGGCCGCTGTGGCCCATGCTGTGGAAGGAGTTCGTGCAGATGCGGCGCGACCGGTTCACGCTCGCGCTGATGGTGGGAATGCCGGCCATCCAGCTCATCGTCTTCGGTTTCGCCATCCGCACGGACGTCCGCAACCTGCCCACGGTGGTGCTGGACGAGTCGCGCACCTCCGAAAGCCGCGCGCTCGTCGCGGTGATGGAGAACACGGGCAACTTCCGCGTCACCGGCACCGTCGCCGGGCGCGCGGAGCTGGAGGACCGCATCCAGGGCGGCCAGGCGCGCGCGGCCATCGTCATCCCCCCGGACTTCGCCCGCGACCTCAAGCGCGGACGCGGCGCGCAGGCGCAGGTGATCGTGGACGCGGCCGATCCCATGGCGTCGTCCGCCGCGCTTTCCGGCGCGGCGCTGGCGGCGCAGGTGCGGGGGGCGGAGCTCTCCGGCGCCGCGGGGCGCGCGCCGCCGCTGGAGGTGCGCGTGCGGCCGTGGTACAACCCCGCGCTGCGCAGCGAGGCGTACATCGTCCCCGGCCTCATCGGCGTGCTGCTGTCGCTGACGATGATCCTGGTCACCAGCCTGGCCGTCACGCGCGAGCGTGAGCGGGGCACGCTGGAGCAGCTCATCGTCACCCCCATCGACAAGACCAGCATGATGCTGGGCAAGATCGTCCCGTTCGTCCTCGTGGGGTACGTGCAGATGACGATCGTCCTCATTTTGGGCAGCCTGCTCTTCCACGTCCCCATCCGCGGAAGCCTGGTCACGCTGTACGTGCTCACCCTGCTCTTCGTCTTCGCCAACCTGGGGCTGGGGCTGTTCGTCAGCACCGTGGCGCGCACACAGGCGCAGGCAATGCAGCTGAGCTTCATGCTGCTGCTGCCCAACATCCTGCTCAGCGGCTTCATGTTCCCCCGCGAGGCCATGCCGAAGGTGATGCAGGTGGCCAGCTCCGTCCTGCCGCTGACGTACTACCTGCGCATCCTGCGCGGCGTGCTGCTGAAGGGCGTGGGCCTGTCGCACCTGTGGATGGAAGGCCTCATGCTGGCCCTGCTCGCGACCCTGATCCTGGGGATGAGCGTCTTTCGCTTCTCCAAGACCATCGAGTAGTAGCCCCCGGACTGCGGGGATGGTGCGGGATAAAGAAAGGCGCGCGGCCCCGGACGGGACCGCGCGCCTCTGCGTCGTCAGCGGATACGGCTCAGCCGCAGACCGGGCAGTTCTGCGTGTCGCGGCCGAAGCGGCAGTTCTCGGTCTGGGGGATGATGCCGCAGGTGTACGGGCACGACGGCGTGCAGGTGTTGCCCATGACCGTGGGGGCGTGGCCCAGAATGGTGCCGCGGTCGGCGCTGCCGGCGGAGGTCTGGAAGGTGTCGACGCACAGGTCTTCCACCTTGAGGGTCAGCTTCTTCATGGTGCTCCGGAAAGGAAAATCGTTTGAAAGGTGCCGGATACGGATTGGGTCCGGCACGCCATAACGTGCGAGCGCGGCGAATGCTGACAACGAATGGCGGGGAGGGGGAGTCCTCGCGTGCGCGCGATGGTCATTGTGACGTGAGACTGGGATGGATCCGTGCGGGGACGCGGCGGAATCCTTCACCAGGAGCGCGGATGCGCCGCAACTCGTCCGCCTTCCGGCGCCGCCGCGCGCACGGAGTCCGGTCGAAACGCGGGTGGGGATTCTCCGGGGTGCGGGGAACCCGGGGTGTATCAATCCGCGGGAGAGCACACGCTCTGCCTGGGCGCCGGCGGGGGTTGACGCAGGCAACCCCCTTCGATAAGTTACGCGTCTTGCTTTCTGCCGGGGAAAGTGTATCCACCGCGTTCTGGCTGTACTCTGGACGCCTGGAAATCCACGGCGGGAAACGGAACTGGAGCGGGCACCGCGCACGGAACGTGGCGGAGGCTCGCGGTTCGGCGTTCGGGCCCTGCCCGGACCGCGGGAGGTCGGCCGGTCAAACGGTGGCTCCCAGTCTCGTCAACCATCCGGATTGGACCGACGAAAAGAAGATGGCCAAGGCTAAGTTCGAGCGCAACAAGCCGCACGTGAACGTGGGCACCATCGGCCACGTGGACCACGGCAAGACCACGCTGACCGCGGCGATCACGCGGATCCAGGCCGCCAAGGGGCTGGCCGACTTCATGTCATTCGACAACATCGACAAGGCCCCGGAAGAGCGGGCGCGCGGGATCACGATCTCGACGGCGCACGTGGAGTACCAGACCGACGCGCGCCACTACGCGCACGTGGACTGCCCGGGCCACGCCGACTACGTGAAGAACATGATC
>NZ_DASWNM010000045.1:0-85355 GCF_036399255.1 Longimicrobium sp. | reverse complement strand
CCTCGCTTATTCACCACGGCGGAAGCATTGCTCTTTCAGCGGGATCTCAAGACGGCGCAAAGGATTGTGCTGGCTTCCCGGATGATTTATCGCAAGGGCCCCCTACCCCCAGCTTGACGCTGCGGCGCCGCACATCTCCGCGTTCCCCGCCCGAGGGATCGACCTACGCTGGCACGGGCAGGGCCCGGAGCCGGGGCGAGCCGCGGGCCGGGTAGCGCTGGTTCAGCACCCGCATGAAGCGGCGCCACAGCGCGGCCCGCGCCGCGTCGATCACAAAGCGGATCGTTCCGCTGCCCAGAAGAGCACGCCCGCTGACCTTCAGCACCAGATGGCGAAAGCGCTCGCGGCACATGCGGCCCGCTTCACGGGCTTCATCCCGCTCCAGCAGTTCGGCCCCGGCGTGCAGCAGGTTGGCCGCGATCAGTTCCAGCAGCAGCCGCGCCTCGTTGGCGGCGAAGCTGTCCGGCTCGTCGTACGGCGCCTCGACCTCGCGTCCGCGATAGTGCGTCTTGGGCCGCGGCGCCGACGAGAGCGAACCTCCCACCGCCTGGTTCCAGTCGCCGAAGTCCTTCTCCGCCGCGCCGCGCTTGCGGTACCGCCTCAGCAGGGCCGCGCCGGTGATCGCGACGGAGGCGTTGCTCAGCAGGAAGAAATGGTCGACGAAGAGCTCGCCCTGCTCGCGTGCACGCTCGACGATCACCAGCACCACGCGCCGCGGATGCGTCCAGCTCCCGGCCCGGTATTGGAGTTCGTGCGTCCACACGCGCTCTTCCCCGGAGGCAGAGTCGCGAGGAAGGGCCAGATACGGTGCCGCCAAGCGCTCCAGCACGGCATTCGTCTTCAGCCGCGCGACGTAGAGGAATCCTTCCTCCTCCAGCGCCTCCAGCAGTTTCGGCTCGGGGAAGCCCGCGTCGATCCGCAGCCACACCGCCTCCGCCCACGTGCGGGCCCGTCGCAGGATGGGAAGCACGAACGCCAGACCGCCGTCGGCCGTATGCACGTTGCCCGGCCGCAGCTTCGCCCCCAGGTAGTCCCCCCACTCCGAGCGCGCCACCACCGGGTGGTAGCACCGCATCCCGTAGTGGCGGTTCCAGGCGCTCCCCGGCTGGTGTCCAAAGGCCTCGCGCGGCAGCGAGTCCAGGTCCACGGTGGTTTCCCGCAAGCACACACCCTGCCCCAGCCCCATCCGCCGCTCGGCCGCGTCCAGCAGAAACGCCAGCAGGCCGCTGAGGTTCTCCGGATACCCAAGGTCCTGCAGCAAACGGCTGAGCGTCGGCTGCGAGCACAGCCCGTCCGGCTCGCGATCCACCACCTCGCGCAACGGCCGCTGTCCCCGCCGGCTGGAAACCGCCAGGCGCAGTGCCGGATCGTCGCGCAGCAGCTGCACGTCCGAGTGGTCGCCCCATCCTTGGACGAGCATCAGGAGCGCGGTGCGGAGCAGTTCGATGAACGGGTGCTTCACGCGCGCAGGATCACGCGGGTCGCGCAGGTGCCGCGCGAGGAGCTGCGGATAGCCGAGCCGGTCCATCAACTCGCGCATCAACAGCGATCCCGATTCGCCGCTCACGCACTCCTGCCGCGCTTCCAGGTGAATGGACCGGTTGAATTCCAGGGGAAAGAGTGTACTTTGAGAGTCACCCATGTCGTAGATTCACGGGCTTGTGGACGGATGGTTGCTTCGACACCACCCATCTTACTGCAACCCAAGAAGATGCGACATGGGTTTTTTCTATCTATGACTCATGGATTGCGTTTGGGGTGAATAAGGCAGGGTCATTCTGAGGCCCGGCAACTCCGTTCCTTCCGATTGCGATGAAGGTTGCAGGGCCGAAGAATCTGCTCTCGGAATCCTGGCGCTCCGACGCGGCAGCCCCCACCAGACTCGCGGGTGCCCCGGGATACGACAAAGCCGATGGCGGATGGCACGAGACCAGAGTGGCCGCGGGTACGGGGGCGCCGAATGGACTCCAGCAGCCCGACAGTAGATTCCTCGGTCGCGCGCCAGGAATGGAGAGAGGGAAGGTGCGGGATGTGCGCTCCCTCGGAATGACAGATTTTTCGCGTGGAGGGGGGAATCCCGAGCGCTGGCCGCTGCGATCCCTACGCCGCTTCGTCGATGGCGCCGAGGACGTCGATGGGGGTGACGATGCCCAGCAGCATCCCGTTCTCCACCACCAGCGCGCGCTGCACCCGCTCGCGGACGAAGCGCCGCACCAGGCGCGGCAGCGGCTCGTCAGGCGAGACGGTGGGACCCACGGGGCCCATCACGTCGCGCACGCGCAGCTCCGCCAGGCCGCAGGCGCACGACGGCGAGGCGCAGTCCGCGTCCATCCCGTCCGCGCGCGGCCGCGTGGCGCGCGGGGCGATGACGTCGGACTGCGAGGCGAGGCCGACGATCTTGCCCGCGGCGTCCAGCACGGGCGCGGAACGGATGCCGGCGTCCAGCAGCACGTGCGCCAGCTCGCGCACGGTCATCTCGGGCACCACCGTCACCATCTGCATCCGCATCACGTCGCGGACGGTCACGCACCGCAGCGCACGGGCCGACGCTCTCACCATCGTACTCCTCCGCCGTTTCATTCCAAAATCCCGCCGTCCCGCCCCGCCGCGGGTACGTGAAACAAAGCTACTGCATCGCGGGCGCGCCTTCGCCGGGGGCGGCCCGAAACCGTTGTGGGGAAGAACCCCTGCGCGACGGCGGACGGAGCGGGCGGGCTTTTGCCGCGCTGGCGCGCTGCGTAGGTTGCGGGCCGGCATCCATCACCCGATCCGCGCATCCCGATCGCCCGAATGACCGATCCGCAGAACCCGTCTCACCCTTCGGCCGGCGCGGCGGACGACCACGCGCTGGTGCGGCTGCTGCAGGTGGTGGCCGTGGCCGCCAACGAATCCACCAGCGTGCAGGGCGCCCTGCAGACCACGCTGGACGCCGTCTGCCGGCACACCGGCTGGCCGCTGGGGCACGCGTGGATCACGGAAGCGGATGGGACGATGGCGTCCAGTGGCGTCTGGCACCCGGCCGACCCCGATGCGTTTCCCCGCTTTCGCGCGCTGACGGAGGCGAGCCGCTTCGCATCCGGCGAGGGGCTGGCGGGGCGGGTGGCGGGGACGGGCGAGGCGGCGTGGATCGAGGACGTGGGCCGCGACCCGTCGTTCGTCCGGCGGGTCGCGGCGGAGGAGGGGATTCGCGCGGCGGTGGCGTTTCCGGTGCTGGTGGGGCGCGAGGTGGCGGGGGTGCTGGAGTTTTTCGCCACCGATGCGCTGGTGGCCGATCCGGCGCTGCTGGGGCTGATGGCCAACGTGGGGACGCAGGTGGGGCGGGTGATCGAGCGCGCCCGGGCCGAGGAGGCGCTGCGGCTGTCCGAGGCCAAGTTCGCCGGCATCATCTCCATCTCGTCCGACGCCATCGTTTCGGTGGACGAGACGCAGCGCATCATCTTCTACAACCAGGGCGCCGAGCAGACCTTTGGCTACACGGCCGGCGAGGTGATGGGGCAGCCGCTGGAGCTGCTGATCCCCGAGGCGCACCGCCCCGGCCACGCCGACCGGGTGCGCGAGTTTGGCCGCAGCGGCGTGCGGGCGCGGCGGATGGGCGAGCGCGGGCAGATCAGCGGGCGGCGAAAGAGCGGCGAGGTGTTTCCCGCGGACGCCTCCATCAGCCACCTGGAGGTGGAGGGCAACCGCATCTACACCGCGGTGCTCCGCGACGTGACGGAGCGCGTGCGGGCGGAAGACGCGCTGGCGCAGCAGGCGCAGGAGCTGGCGAGGTCCAACGCCGAGCTGGAGCAGTTTGCCTACGTGGCCAGCCACGACCTGCAGGAGCCGCTGCGGATGGTGGCCAGCTACACGCAGCTGCTGGCCCGCCGCTACGGCGACAAGCTGGACGACGACGCGCACGAGTTCATCGGCTATGCGGTGGACGGCGTGCGGCGCATGCAGTCGCTCATCAGCGACCTCCTGGCCTACTCGCGGGTGGGGAGCCGGGGGCTGGCGGCGGAGCGCGTGGAGCTGGACGCCGTCTTCGCCCGCACCGTGGACGTCCTGGGCGCGGCGCTGGAGGAGAGCGGGGCTGAGGTGACGGCCGATCCGCTCCCCGCGGTGATGGCGGACCCGGTGCAGATTGGCCAGGTGCTGCAGAACCTGGTGGGCAACGCCCTCAAGTTCCACGGGGATGCGCCCCCGCGGGTGCACGTGGGCGCCGAGCGGCGCGGGGCGGAGTGGCTGATCTCCGTGCGCGACAACGGCATCGGCATCGCGCCGGAGTACGCGCAGCGCATCTTCGTGATCTTTCAGCGCCTGCACACCCGCGCCGAGTACGAGGGCACGGGGATCGGGCTTTCCATCTGCAAGAAGATCGTGGAGCGGCACGGCGGGCGGATCTGGGTGGAATCGCGGGAGGGCGAGGGATCCACCTTCTTCTTTACCCTTCCCGCGGGAGACGAAGCGGAATGAGCAACCGGCCGGCGACGCAGCCCATCGAGGTGCTGCTGGTGGAAGACAACCCCGGCGACGTGCGCCTTACCCGCGAGGCGCTGCGCGACGGCAAGGTGCACAACCACCTGTCGGTGGTTCCCGACGGCGTGGAGGCGCTCGCCTTTCTGCGCCGCCAGGGAAAGTACGCCGACGCGCCGCGGCCGGACCTGATCCTGCTGGACCTGAACCTCCCCAAGAAGGACGGGCGCGAGGTGCTGCAGGACATCAAGGCCGATCCGGCGCTGCAGCGCATTCCCGTCGTCGTCCTTACCAGCAGCGAGGCGGAGCGCGACATTGCCCAGGCGTACGCGCTGCACGCCAACTGCTACATCACCAAGCCGGTGGACCTGGACCAGTTCATCACCGTGGTGCGGTCCATCGAGGACTTCTGGTTCACCATCGTCAAGCTGCCCGCGGAGCCGCGCCCGTGACGCCGGACGCGCCCGTCCGCATTCTCCTGGTGGAAGACAACCCGGGCGACGCGCGGCTGCTGCGGTACACGCTGCAGGAGGCGCAGTCGCTGCGCTTCGACCTGGCGCACGCGGCGCGGCTGTCGGAGGCGCTGGAGGCGATCGCCCGCGACGGGGCGGACGTGGTGCTGCTGGACCTGTCGCTCCCCGACGCGCACGGGATGGAGACGGTGACGCGGATGCTGGAGGCGGCGCCGGCGGTGCCCATCATCGTCCTTACGGGGCTGGCGGACGAGACGGTGGCGGTGCAGGCGGTGCAGGCCGGCGCGCAGGACTACCTGGTCAAGGGGACGGTGGAGGGGGCCACGCTGGGGCGCGCCATCCGCTACGCCATGGAGCGCAAGCGGCTCGAGACGGAGCGCGCGGCGCTGCTGCGCAACGAGCGCGAGGCCCGCGCCGCCGCCGAGGCCGCGGTGAACGCGCGCGACGAGGTGCTGCGCATCGTGGCGCACGACATCGGCAACTCGCTGAGCGCGGTAAAGATCCACACCATGGTGCTGGAGCGCACCCTTCCCGCGGACGGCGTGGAGGCGCGCAAGCGGACGGAGGCCATCCGCCACCTGACGCAGCAGATGGACCGCCTGCGCCAGGACCTGCTGGACGTGGCCGCCATCGAGGCCGGCCGCCTTTCGTTCGAGCCCGGCGAGACGGCGCTGCACCGGGTGGTGGACGACGTGCTGGCGACGATGGCCGGGATGGCGGCGGAGAAGGGGCTGGCGATGGAGTCCACCGTGCCGGACGACCTTCCCGCCGTGTGGGCGGACCACGAGCGGCTGCACCAGGTGCTGGGGAATTTGATCGGCAACGCGGTCAAGTTCACGCCGGCGGAGGGGCGGGTCCGCGTGAGCGCGTGCATGCGCGACGCCGAGGACGGGGAGGGGGGCCGCGAGGTGCGGGTGCGGGTGGAGGACACGGGACCGGGGATCCCCGCGGAGCACCTGCCGCACGTGTTCGACCGCTTCTGGCAGGCGCGCAGCACGCGGCGCGCGGGGGCGGGGCTGGGGCTGGCCATCGCGCGCGGCGTGGTCGAGGCGCACGGCGGCCGCATCTCGGCGGCGAGCGAGCCGGGGCGGGGGACCACGTTCGAGTTCACGCTGCCGGTGGCGTGACGGGGTGCCGGGGGCGCGATACGACGTGGTGGGGGCGATGGGCATCATTGCCCGCGCAATCGCCCCGTGCCATCCACCCCGGGTCGAAACCACCCGGGTTGAAACCACCCCGGGTTGAAACCACCCCGGGTTGACCCCCCACCCCGGGTTGAAACCACCCCGGGTTGAAACCCGGGGCTGGAACGGCCATAAGCCCCGTCTCGGCGCCGCTCACGCGGCACCGAACGGGGCTTCACCTGCTCGTACGGGCCGCGCCCGAGGAGACGCGCCGGGTGCATCGTGGTCGGACAATCCCGTCTGCGACCGCTCCGCCTCCCGCCCATGCACGAAGTTGAAGCCCCGTCTGGCGAGCGTTAGCGAGCCAGGACGGGGCTTCTGGCATTTCCAGCCCCGGGTTTCAACCCGGGTTTTCGCCGGGGCCGGGGTGGAGATCGTGGATCAGAAGGCGATCACGCCCTCGATGGCGATGCCGCGGAACTGGCCGCCATTGCGGATGTCCGTCGCCGCGAAGCCGTCGTAGTCCTGCTGGACGAACTCGGCCTTGGTCAGCAGGTTGCGGGTCAGGAACCACCCCGCCGAGATCGCGGTGCGCGTCACCGTCAGGTTCTCCTGCCCCGCGAAGTCGCCCTTGACCTGGTTCCAGCGGCCACCGACGTACACCCGGTCGTTGAAGAGGCGGTAGACCACGTCACCGGCCAGCTGGTTGATCTCGCGGCGCTCCTCGGCCGCCGCCGCCTTGCCGCTCGCCCACTCGATCACGCCGAACAGCTCCAGGTTGCCGAACTCGACGTAGGGGTTGATCTGGCGCGCCGTGATCTCGTTGCTGAACCCGGGGTTCACGCGGCCGTTGGTGAAGGCGGTGCCGGCCTTGAGGCTGGTCGTGTCCTCCATCACGCCCCAGTACCGCGATCCCGTGCGGTCGCCGCCGTACAGCGTTACCGCGGGCGACGATTCGGCGCTGTACAGGCTTCCCGTCAGGCGCAGGCGCAGCAGGGGGCTCACCTGCCGGTCGAAGCCCAGCTTGCCCAGGAAGGCGGGGCTGGCGTCCACGGCGCCTTCCTTGACGTTGCCCTTGTTCTCGCCCGACGTCACGCCGCCCATCACGAAGCTCCCGAAGGGCCCGCGCACCATCACCTCGGCACCGATCTCGGTGGTGAAGGCGTCGAGGACGTAGTTCTCGATGAACGGGTTGCGGATGGTGTTGCCGTTGTCGCTGCGGCGGAAGTGCGCGTCGCCGTAGTTGATCTCCATGTGGCCGGCGCGGATCGTGGTGTACTCCATGATCCGGTTGAGCACCGGCACGTCGAACGGCGAGGCGTCGATCGTGGCAAAGCCGCCCTTGACCCAGAACTCGTTGTGGTGCCGGCTGGCCATGTAGCTTTCCAGGTCCACCCGGATGCCGCGCGCCAGCTGCGCGCCGAGGTTCAGGTTGGCGCTCGCCAGGTTGAAGCCGGGGCGGATGTTGCCCATCGCCACGTTCGCCGCGCCGGTCTCGTGGTCCAGCGACTGCCAGGTCTGGGCGAACGCGCCGCCGATCTGCAGCTGCAGGCCGTTGAACTCGCCGCCCTGCTTGGCCGGCTCGAACTCGCCGATGGCGCCGGCGGCCGGCGAGCCGACCACCACCGGCACCGGGGCCATCGCCGTGGGCGCCAGGATGCTCGCCGTCTTCCCGGGCGTGGTGGTGTCCGCCGCCGCGGCCGGGGCGTCGGCGCCGGGGCCGGTGTTCACGGCCAGCCGGTCCGTCTGCGCCGCCAGGGGGGCCGCCGCCAGCACGGCCAGCGTGGACAGCAGCGCACGATTCAGGGGTTTCATCGTTCTTTCTCCGTCACCCGGAGTTGCTCTTCGTAAAGGGAGGCGCGGAGTGCACCCCCGGTGTGTCCCGGCGGATCGGAATCCGCCGTCCGGTCATCCCGCTTACTGCCCCAGCACCACGTCGAAGCCGATGGTGACCGGCGCGTGCACCCGCATCGTCCCCGCCATCAGCCGCGGCGGCTGCACCCCAAAGTCCGTCATCGTCAGCTGCTTGCTTCCCGTCACCCGCAGCCTGCCGTTCTGCCGCGCCGCCGTGCCGTTGATGGTGACCTCGCGGCTCTGGCCGGCGATGGTCAGGGGGCCGGTCATCCGCACGGCGCCCTCCGGGGTCACGGCCACCGACGTGGCGCGGAAGCGGATCGTGGGGTTCTCGGTGGCCTTGAGCGCGTTGCGCATGTGGCCGTTCATGGTGCCGTTGCGGCAGTCCAGGCTGGCGACGGGGATGCTGATCTCGCCGCGGCTCTGCGCCACCTGCGTCAGCTCGGTGCCTTCGCCCTGGGCGGTGCCGGTGACCTGCGTGCTCTCGCACCGGTAGCCGCGCACGGTCGAGGTCCCCGAAACCCAGACGCGGCTTCCCGACTGAAAGGAGAGCGGCAGCGCCGCCGCGAGCAGGGCCGGGAGGGCGATCATCCCGGCGAGACAGATTCGAGTGCGCATGGCTCCGGCTCCGTGTTTCTCCTGGTTGCGCCGCCCGCGCCCCATCGGCTCCGGCGGCGTCGGCCGTTGCTCCCGGCCGACACGATCAAGCTAGGGCCGGGCGGGGGGCGCACCTGTCGGCGGGGAGCCGAGTGCCGTGAGGGGGGCGGCGCGCGACGCGGTGTGGGGATGCGGACTACACGCCTCCGCCGCGGGTGGGGACGGGACGGATGCGGGGCGCCCCGGGGACCGATCCGGCCGAGCAGTTGCGTAGCCAGGCCGTGGCTTTGGCCTCACACGGAGTCAACGGAGGGCAGGACTCCGTCGACTCCGCTGACTCCGTGTGTTCCCCACCTGCCGCGCGGACCTTGCTCACGGCCTGGGCCAGCAGTCGCGGCCCGCCGTTGCCGGCTATTCCCTATTCCCTGTTCCCTATTCCCTGTCAGGCCCCTCCGCTTGCGGCATCGGATAAAGCGGACAGTGTGGTGTAGCGCAACGAGGGCGGGGCGCCGCGCGGATGTGGCGGCGCCCCTGGAGAGAAGCGGAACGGGTGCCGCGCGGCCGAGCGGGCCGCGCCGGCGTTCACGGCTTGCAGCAGATGTTCTGGGAGCCGCAGAAATCCCAGTGGCAGTACTCGCCCTGCGTGCTGATTCCCCACTGCAGCTTGATGTAGGAGTCGTCCCGCGGCTCGTACGCCCGCGCGGGGACGACGGTCGCCGCCAGGGCGGCCAGGCCGCAGCAGGCAAAGGCGGCGTTCTTCAGGATTCTACGCATGGTTTTGCTCCGTCTGGTGGATGGAAGTGTGCAACCCGTCCGTGCCCGGGCCGCGCTCAGCCTCAGGGCTTGCAGCAGATGTTCTGCGAACCGCAGAAGTTCCAGTGGCAGTACTCGCCCTCGGTGCTGATTCCCCACTGCAGCTTGATGTATTCCTCGTCCTGCGGCGGGTCCGCGCGCAGGGGGACCACGGCCCCGGCCAGGGCGGCCAGGCCGCAGAAGGCGAAGGCGGCGTTCTTCAGGGTTCTGTGCATGGTTCTGCTCCGTTCTCTTTGATGATGATGGATGTGATCCGCTCTCTCCCGTCTCCCTCTCCCGTCTCCCTCTCCCGTCTCCCTCTTCCGTCTCCGTCTACCTTTCTCCGGCTCGATGCCGGACCGCGGTCCCGCGCCGCACCGCCGCGTCGGCCGTGGACATCACCCGCTCCACCCGCGCCTGCATGGCGACGGCGCCGCCCGTCTCCGGGCCCGCCATGGCGCCCACGATGCGGCCGTCCGCCACCACGTAGAGCGCCGGCAGGGGCGCCCGGCCAAAGACGCGGCGGTACTCCGCCTCCGTCAGGTGCTCCATCCGGGGTGCCAGCCGCTCCCGGCGAAAGAAGGCGTGCAGCATTCGCGGCCGCGTGCCCACCGACACCGCCACCACCTCCACGCGCGCGCCGTGGCGCGCCAGCGCGCGGCGCAGCTCGCGGGTGGGGGGGCGGCAGGTGAGCCAGTCCTTTTCGCCCACGATCCAGGCGACCGTCACCGGCGTGCCCCGTCCCGCCAGCACCGCCGGCGCCGGGCCGCCGACGGGGAGCGCATCGCCCGCCTTTGCCGGCCGCACGCCGGCCCACAGGGCGGCGCCCAGGGCCGCCACGCCCAGCACGATCCAGCGCCGGCGGATCACGGGACCCACCTCGCGGCCGTCCACTCGTTGGGCGCGTCGGCACCGGGGCGGACGAACCAGAGCAGCGAGGTGGCGGCGTCCACCGCCAGCAGGTGCGGCGTGTCGTGGACCTCGGCGACGCGCCGGCCGCCGCGCGACATGCGGTGCAGGTGCCAGTTGCGGTCGACCAGGGTGCGGTCCTGGAACTGGACCACGAAGTCGCCGTCCGGCAGCCAGAACAGGTCCGTGATCAGCGAGAACGAGGTGGCCCAGCGGCGCCCGTCTTCGCGCTCCAGCCTGCGGGGCGCGGGGGTGATGGGGCGAAACCGCTGGAACCGGATGGGCACCTTGCCGGCGGACCGGCCGGCGCGGTCGAACAGGTACACGGTGTCGCGCAGGGCAAAGACGGCGGCCAGCGTGTCGCCGCGGGCCGCCACGCTCACGAAGCCCATGGTGGCCGCGGCGATGCTGTCGGTGCGGTCCCGCAGCGGCGGCGCAAAGAAGCTGTGGGCGATGCGTCCCGTGCGCCGGTTCCACAGGTGCAGCCGCCGGCTGGTGTCGCCCTCGCGCGGGCGGCCGGCCAGCAGCACCAGCGAATCGTCCAGCACCCGCGCGTGGTACAGCGAGCCCAGCGACGTCTCGCCGCTGCGCACCACCGTTGCCCCCGTGGAGTCGAAGACGGTGGCGCGGCCGAACATGTCGATCGCCAGGATCTCGCGGGACGGCAGCCGCAGCGCGCCCAGCACCACGTCGAACTCGCCCGGGCCGCGCCCCTTGCCGCCGAAGTGCCGCAGCAGCCGTCCGGCGGAGTCGTAGACGCGCACCTGCGCCTCGCGCTCGTCCGAAACCAGAAAGCCGCCGCCCGCCTCCAGCGAGACGCGGGGCGCCACGTTGATCACCTCCGCCGACTCCTCCAGCCGCAGCTGCGCCACGGGCCGCAGGGCGGGGGGCAGGCGCTCGGCCTGCTTCTCCGGCGGCGGGGGCGCACCCCGGCCGCAGGCGCCCGCCAGCAGCAGGACCGCGGCAGGCAGGAGGATGGATGCGCCGGGTCGGCGCGGGGCGGGGCGAATGGAAAGAGTCCGCATGGCTCGTCGGGGTCGGGGCGGCGGTGCGGGCACGGCGGCGTGCCGTCCGTGTGGAAGGATTGCCGCCCGGCGCGCGCCGATCCACGGCGGTGACGCGGATCATCCCCTTTCTGGTGTGGAATGGGCGGACGGGTGGGACGAAGCTTCCCGGCGCTCCATCGCGCACGGAACGCCGCGAAGGGCTGCCTCCCGGCATCCCCCGCGGCGCGCGTGCGACCGGCCTTTTGCGGCGGCGGGCGCACCCCTTACCTTGATCCGCCCGCCCTTCCCTCCACCCGTCCCGCGCCCGTCGTGAACCGCACTTCGCCCGTCCCCGCCGCCGCATCCGCCGCACCCCCCGCCGCGCCGCTGCGGCTGGGCGCGCTGGCGGTGGCGGTCACGCTGTCGTGGCTGGCGGTGGGGGTGGTGCTGTCCGCCTCGGTGTACGCGTCGCTGAAGCTTGCCGCAGTCGACTATCCGGTGCACCTGGCGGTGGGGGAGCGGATGCTGGGCGGCATCGTGTGGATTCCCCCCACGATGGCCGCCTTCGTCCTGACGCGGCGGTTTCCGCTGGAGCGCGCAAGGCTGCCGCGGAACGCGCTCATCCACCTTGCCTGGGCGCTGCCGCTGGTGGCGGCGAAGGTGGCGGCGTACCACTTCCCGGGGGTGGCCCTGGGCCTGCTGCGCCCGGGCGTGTCGTTTGGCGCGGCGCTGGTGGACCTGGGCGCGGAATCGCTGCTGACCTACGCCTTCGTGGTGGGGGTGGCCCACGCGTTCGCGCACGCGCGCACCCTCCGCGAGCGGGAGCTGGCGCGCTCGCAGCTGGAGACGCAGCTGGTGCAGGCGCAGCTGCAGGCGCTGAAGGCCCAGCTGCATCCCCACTTTCTGTTCAACACGCTGCACGCCATCAGCACGCTGGTGCACGCGGACCCCGACCGCGCGGAGCGGGTGATCGCCAGCCTGAGCGAGATGCTGCGCAACACGCTGGCGCACCAGCACGACCAGGAGGTGGCGCTGCGGGACGAGCTGGCGGCGCTGGAGCCGTACCTGGACATCGAACGGACGCGGCTGGGGGACCGGCTGGCGGTGGAGGTGCGGGTGGATGCGGATGCGCTGGACGGCTGCGTGCCGCACCTGCTGCTGCAGCCGCTGGTGGAGAACGCCATCAAGCACGGCATCGGGCCGCGGCGCGCGCCGGGGCGCATCCGCATCACGGGGTGCGTGGAGGAGGGGCGGCTGGTGGTGGCGGTGGAGGACGATGGCCGGGGGATCAGCGGCCCGCCGCGCGATGGGGCCATGGGGCTGGCCAACACCCGCGCGCGGCTGCAGCGCCTGTATCCAACCCATGAGTTCACGCTGAGCTCCGCCCCCGGCGGCGGCACGCGCGTGGAGGTGCGCCTCCCCTTCCGCCGCGCCCCGCGCGAGTCCGCGGCGGACACGCGCGTGAATGCCAGCCATTTCGCGGAATCTGAAGTGACTTCCTGAGAGGGTGTTGCTGAACCTCACCCCGCGATTGAGGGAGGCGCCGCGCCTGACCCGCTGCTACGAAAAAAGCCTGGCGCCGACCGAAGGATCTGGCCGGCAGTACGAATGGGCTGGATCGCAACACTGGGTCTGGCCCCGTCGAGCCCGGGAGTAGATCCTTCGGTCGCGCGCGGGCGGTTGCGTGGCTTCTGACTACACGTGGTGCGCTCCCTCAGGAAGTCACGCTTCGTTGTGAGCTTGAGGGTGCGACCGAAGGACCTGCTCTCCGCCCAGGCGGGGCCGGCCCTGGCGTGACGGAGCCGGCCCCGCGGTTTTGCCGAATCTGCACGTCATTTGGCCGCCCCACCCCGATCTGTCATTCCGAGGGAGCGCCGCGCGGAACCATCCTCCGCTCCAGGCCTGGCGCGCGACCGAGGAATCTACTTTCCGGTTCCTCGTAGCCTGTCGCGTCACCCCGGACTGGCCCTGTCCGGCGGTTTCGCCGCCGCAGCGATGGCGTGGGCTGCCGCGTCCGGCCTCCAGCAGGCCGACAGTAGATTCCTCGGCCCTGCAACCTGTGGCGCATTCGTCCGGCGGCGGTGCGGGCGGGCCTCGGAATGACAGTCTCCTGGAATCACAACTCTCCGCCCTACCCCAGGACTGTCATTCCGAGGGAGCGCCACGCGGAACCGTCCTCCGCTCCACGCCCGGCGCGCGACCGAGGAATCTACTTTCCGGTTTCTCGTGGCCTGCCGCGACGCCTCGCACTGGCCCTGACTGGCGGTTTCGCCGCAGCAGCGATGGCGCGGGCTGCCGCGTCCGGCCTCCAGCAGGCCGACAGTAGATTCCTCGGCCCTGCAACCTGTGGCGCATTCGTCCGGCGGCGCGGGCGGGCCTCGGAATGACAGACGGGTGCTTGCATCCGGCGGGTGCGGTCGCCGGACCACCGCCGGCCATCCGCGGGTACGGTAACCAACCGTTTCCGCCGCTGGCGCATCGTACGCGAGGGTGCGGCGACGGGGACTGGCCGCCGGAAACTCGCGGCGCGCTCCGCACGTCATCCACATCATCGGCCCATCGCACCTCCTCTCCCGGTTTTCCATGAAAGTCCGCACGCTGATCGTAGACGACGAGCCGCTGGCCCGGCAGCGCATTCGCGAGCTGCTGGCGGACGAGCCGGACGTCGCGGTGGTGGGGGAGTGCGGCGATGGGGAAGAGGCGGCGCGCGAGATCCAGCGGCTGCGGCCGGACCTGGTGTTCCTGGACGTGCAGATGCCCGAGATGGACGGGTTCGAGGTGCTTTCGACCCTCGACCCCGCGCGGGCGCCGGTGGTGGTGTTCGTGACGGCATACGACGAGTTCGCGCTGCGGGCCTTCGAGGCGCACGCCATCGACTACCTGCTCAAGCCGTTCTACCGCCCGCGCTTTCACGTGGCGCTGAACCGCGCGCGCGCCCAGCTGGCCCAGCGCAACGCGGACCCGGTGGACGGGCGGCTGCAGCGGCTGCTGGAAAGCCTGGGTCCCGCCGCCCGGCGCACCATGGAGCGGTTCGTCATCCGCACGGGGACGCGCATCTACTTCGTCCCGGTGGCGGAGGTGGACTGGATCGAGGCCGAGGGCAACTACGTGCGGCTGCACGCCGGTGGCAAGTCGCACCTGCTGCGCGCGTCCATCGGCGGGGTGGCGGAGCGGCTGGACCCCGCGGCGTTCCTGCGCATCCACCGCTCCACCATCCTGAACGTGGCCCGCCTGCGCGAGGTGCACCCCTTCGGCAAGGGCACCTACGTGCTGGTGCTGCACGACGGCACCAGGCTGACGTCGTCCACCAGCTACCGCGCCGGCATCGAAGACCTGATCGCCGCCTGATCCAGCTGACAGGGAATAGGGAATAGGGAATAGGGAATAGGGAATAGCGGGCAACGGCGGGCCGGATGCGGCAACTGCTGGCCCAAATTCCGTACTCATACCGGATCCGGAAAAACAACACCTGTAGGGTACAGAGGAACAGAGTCAAACAGAGAACGCGAGTGGAAGCATGATCTCGTTTCCTCTGTTTGACTCTGTTCCTCTGTACGATTTATTCTTTTTCAGGATCTGGCCTCACACGGAGCCAGTGGAGTCAGCGGAGGGCCAATCTTCTCCAGTCCGGGGATGATGTCAGTCCGCGCGGACGGCGTTGCTGCCCGTGGCGCAGCCGCCGGTGCCGGACTCCAGCGAGAGCACCATCCGCCCCGCGCGGGGAATGCTGGACTCCATGCGCACCAGCAGCCGCCGCGCATCATCCGTAACGTGCAGGTGGATGACGCCTTCGCCGCGGTAGCGGACGGGGTCGTGCACCCGCATCTCCACGTGCACGGTGCGAAAGCGGCCGGCGGGGACGTCCATCGTCTCGCGCCCCACCACGCGCACCCGCACGGGGTTGCGCGCGGCGTCGTAGTGGCGGTCGACCGAGTACGCGTCGCCGTCCGCCAGCCGCAGCGTGCGCACGTAGTACAGGAACGAGAGCTCGTCCAGCGGCGCGTCGGTGTTCATGGCCCCGCCGCCGCCGGCCGCCGCCCGCCAGCGCCGCGCGGCCGGGTCCATCCGCACGTCCTCGTCGCGCGCGGCCACGGGCGACCGCTCGCGCCTGGTGAACCGCCGCGACCCCCGCGCCGAGGTGTCGAACCACGAGCGGGTGTGGTCTTCGAGCCCCGCCGGGCCCACGCGGCCGCGAAAGTCGAAGCGCAGCAGCACGGTGCCGCCCTCCGCCGCCTCCACCGCCATGGTCCCCGTGCCAATGCGCCCCAGCACGTTGCTGCCGCGGTACACGCACGTCTCGCCGGGCGCAAAGGGAAGCGCCGCCCGCTGGGCCCGCGCGGGAGATGCGCAGCCCAACAGCACCCCCGCGGCCGCGAAAAGCATCCGCACCCGTCCCGTGATGACTGCGCCCATCGTGCACCCGCCCGCTGAAGTCCGCCTGCACCCGTCTCGATGAACGGAAGTCTAGCGCGCACAAGGGAAAGGGTGCGTCCGGGCGGGGCGGGGAGGCGTGTGGGGAAGCCTTTGACACCTTTGGCGGCCAGCGCACGTACCAGCATCCCGCCGCCGGGGTCCGGCGGCGGGGCGGGCCCAATCGAAGCGCTTGCGGAGAGGCGCGGCGCGGCGGATACTATTGGGCGGCCCACCAGCGGTTTTCCCCACATGCAGGAGCGCTCCCTTGGAAGAAACCCACACGGCTCGCGGCGCGGGCGGCACCCCGGGCGGCATTCTGGAGTTCGTCATCGGCGTGGCGCTGGCGTGCGCCGGCGCGTACCTGCTTACCTCGCGGGTCACGGTGTCCACGGGCTTCTGGAACTTCTGGGGCCAGTACTCGTTCGGGCTCACGCTGATCCCGCTGCTGCTGGGAATCGGCCTGGTGTTCTTCAACGGCCGGTCGTTCCTGGGCTGGATGCTGGTGGTCGTGGGCGCGGTGATCATCCTGGCGGGGATCATCGCCAACCTGAACATCTACTTTCAGCCGACCAGCCTGTTCAACACGATCATGATGCTGGCGCTGCTGGCCGGCGGCCTGGGGCTGGTGGCGAGGTCGGTGCGCAGCCACTGACGAGGGGATAGGGGACAGGTTACAGGTGACAGGTTACAGCAAGCGGGGGCACGGAGAGGGTTCTCCGTGCCCCCGCAGCTTTGTGGAGGATCGATCTTCACACGGCGCGCAGCCTCTGTTCGCGTGCAGGTGCTGGCGGGCGGCGGAGATGCCCTCGATCTGATCCAAACGCCTCGGGTCGACGTTGTCTCCGTACCCGTCGAATGTATTTTCCGCCTGCTCAGCCGGGCTTTGGACGGCAACACATACCCATCGAGTGACGGAGCGCACCATGTTCAGGCGATTCATTCCCATACCCTTTGTCGCGCTGCTGGTTGTCACCGCGTGCACGGCGACGCCGACCGCGGCCCTCGGCACACAGTCATCCGCTGCGAGTTTTGACGAAGGGATCGGGGGCTTCGGGTCCGGCAACCGCGAGGAGGGCTCCGCGCAGGGTGCCGGCGGGGTGGCAACCGCGTCGGCGGGCAGCGGCGGGGTACGCCGAGGGGGCGGGGCGATCGGTTCGGGGAACTGATCGCGATACGAAGTCAACTCAGGAACGTGCCCTCTGCTGACTCTGTTGACTCTGTGTGAGGCCTTCTTTATTGCCGCGCCGTGCAGCCTCCGCTGGCGTGAAGGTGCTGGCGAAAGCGGCGGGCGGCGGAGGGAAGGGCGTCGCGGCGGGCGCGCAGGGTGGCGGCCAGCGGCGCGGAGCGGGCCACGTACTCGCGCGGCATGCGGGCGATGGAGGCGGTGATGGCGGAATCCGTGAGCGCGGCGGATAGGGCGGCGGCGGCGGAGTCCCACGCGGCGGGCGCGAGCGCGCACAGAAGGCGGCGGTCCAGCGGGCGCGCCTTTACCAGCAGGCCCTTCAGATCTCGATACTCGCCGTCGAAACGCACGATCTTGGCGTCCACCCGACGCGCCAGGCCGGGGATGACCCCGCGGTAGTCCGAGAACGCGTAGTCGCGGTCGCGGGGGATGACGACCCACTCGCCGCGGCCGCCGCGCTCCACCCGCCCCCACACCAGCTGGCCCTCGTGCCGGTCCCAGTCGCCCAGGTACACGTCCATCAGCCGCGCGGCCAGGTACGCCCGCGCGTCCACCCGGTCCGTCGGAACGCGGCGCAGCTCGGGCCACAGCTCTTCGGTGTCCAGCACGCGGGGGATTCCCGCGAAGCCTTTGCCCGGGTACTCCTGGATGGTGCCCAGCAGCCCCTCGAAGTCCGCGCGGAACGGGCCCAGCCCGGTGCCGGGCATCACCGCCAGCCGCGCGGGGGCGTTGGGGATGCCGGCGGCGTCCTGCAGCCCGCCGGCCACCAGCGCCGCGGCGGGGTGCAGCGCGCCCACCTGGTCCTGCCGCACGCGCCCCATCAGCACCCGTTCCACGCCGCCCAGGGCGCCCGCCGGGTCCTTGTCGACGGAGCGGAACACGTAGACGTGACCGTCGCCGCCGCGCAGCCGCAGCCCGCGCGTCTGCCGGCCGCCGCTGCGCCGCAGGGGCACCAGCCCGCCGCCGGACCGCCGCGGGTCCAGCACCTCCACGCGGACCGGCGCCGCCCACACGTCGCGGTAGCCGCCGCCCATCCAGAAGCGGTGCACCGGCCCGGCGCGGTAACGGTCCGATGCCACCACGGTAACGGTTCGCGCGTCCGCCGGAACCGCCGCGACATCGGGGATCCCGGGGCGGGGAAGCGCGCACGTCGACATCCCCAGCAGCACCACGAGCGCCAGCAGGAGCGCAAGGGTGATGCGGACGGCGCGTTTGCCGCGCGTGGTCACGGGTGGCTTCGGACGAGTGATGGGGTTCGCTCCGTGCGGATCTGGGATCCCACGACGCGCCTCAAAGGCAGGAACCACGCCGCCGGATGCGTGCCGAAGCCGCTCCGGAGCGCCGATTCCCTCCACTGGCTCCCGTGGGCGGCATCATTTTTCACATGAGGTAGATGGTCCCATCTTCTTGGAGATGAATGGGTTGCATGTAGATGTTTGATGTTTATCTGGAGGTCGCTGATTGTAATCCCGGACCGGAATGAAGAGCACAGGTACGGGTCCGGCGGACCGGGTATGGACGCGAGCCGACGGTAGATTCCTCGGCCCTGCAACCGGCGGCGCGACCGACCGATTGCGCTCGGAATGACAGCCCGGGTTTCGTTCAATTCAACAGGGTGCACGTGGCGCCGCTGGACTGCATGGAAAACACCTGGCCACCCCAATCTGTCATTCCGAGGGAGCGCACACCCAGCACCCTGCCTGACGACGGAACCCGGCGCGCGACCGAGGAATCTACTTTCCGCCTCCTCGTGGCCTGCCGCGATACCCCGCACTGGCCCTGACTGGCTGTTTCGCCGCCGCGGCGTTGGTGCGGGCTGCCGCGTCCAGCCTCGCACGAGCCGACGGTAGATTCCTCGGCCCTGCAACCGGCGGCGCGAGCGTCCGATTGCAGCGCGGCCGGGCCTCGGAATGACAGTCCTGTTCGTCCAGCAGGTGCGCGGAGTGCCGCTGGACTGCATGGAAAACACCTGGCCACCCCAATCTGTCATTCCGAGGGAGCGCACGCCCGGCACCCTGCCTGACGACGGAACCCCGTGCGCGACCGAGGAATCTACTGTCCGCCTCCTCGTGGCCTGCCGCGATCCCCCCGCACTGGCCCTGTCTGGCTGTTTAGCCGCCGCGGCGATGGTGCGGGCTGCCGCGTCGGGCCTCACACGAGCCGACGGTAGATTCCTCGGCCCTGCAACCGGCGGCGTGATCGTCCGGTTGCGGCGTGGCCGGGCCTCGGAATGACAATCCTGGTTTCATCCAGCAGGGTGAACTGGGCGCCGCTGGACTGCATGGAAAACACCTGGCCACCCCAATCTGTCATTCCGAGGGAGCGCACACCCGCACCTTGCCTGAACACGGAACCGGTGCGCGACCGAGGAATCTACTGTCCGCCTCCTCGTGGCCTGCCGCAACGCCCCACACTGGCCCTGTCTGGCTGTTTCGTCCCCGCGGAGATGGTGCGGGCTGCCGCGTCCGGCCTCACGCGAGCCGACTGTAGATTCCTCGGCCCTGCAGCCCGCGGCGCGATCGGCCGGTTGCGGCGTGGCCGGGCCTCGGAATGACAGCCCGGGTTCGTTCAACAGGGTGCACGGGGCGCCGCTGGACTGCGTGGAAAACACCTGTCCACCCCAATCTGTCATTCCGAGGGAGCGCACACCCGGCATCCTGCCTGACGACGGAACCCGGCGCGCGACCGAGGAATCTGCTGTCCGCCTCCTCGTGGCCTGCCGCAACGCCCCACACTGGCCCTGTCTGGCTGTTTCGCCGCCGCGGCGATGGTGCGGGCTGCCGCGTCCGGCCTCGTGCCAGCCGACGGTAGATTCCTCGGCCCTGCAACCTGCGGCGTGAGCGTCCGATTGCAGCGCGGCCGGGCCTCGGAATGACAGCCCGGGTTTCGTTCAACAGGGTGCACGGGGCGCCGCTGGACGCAGGAAGGCAAAGTCGGCGGTGACTTTCCGGGTTCGGCGACATCCTCTCAGAGTGACGGCGATCATCCGGCTCTCGGCGTGACAGCGATCATCCGGACGCGGCTTCGGGGCTCGGGGTTGGAGTGCGTTCACGACGCGTCCCGCGCTGACGGAGAGGCGGGGCCGAATCCCCAAACGTTTGGCCTGACTCCGCTGTTCCCACGCCCGTTTTGTGCCTCGGAGAGCACAGTGTTGTGCTTGTGTGATTTCCGTTAAACGCCTATATTCGCCCGCCCCGCAGAGCACGCGCGCGCACGGGAAGCGCCGGTCCGGGCGGCCATGCGCATCGGCGTGATCCAGAGCGAGCGCGGACAACGCGCTCGGCACCTGGTCTCCGTTGCAACCGAGGCATCCGAATGCGCCGCAGGTGGCGCATTCGGCGTATGCGTTTGGAGATGACGCCGCTCGGCTCGCGGCGGCTCGCATCGCTCACTGAGCTCCCGGTCCCACGACGTGGATTCCGCTGTCTCGCATCCGCTGCGCATCTTTGGCCCCGGGCCGGACGCGCAGGCCGCATATTGGCGCTCCCGCCTTGCGGGGGCGCCGGCGCTGGCGCTTTCCACGGACCGCCCCCACCCGCCGGCGGCGCCCCGCTGCACCGCCGAACACGCCTTTTCGCTTTCCGCCGGCACGGCCGCGGCGCTGCGCGCGCTCGCCCGGCAGGAGGGCGCGTCGGCGTCCACCGCGCTGCTGGCCGTGTTCGACGTGCTGCTCGCCCGCTGGTCGGGGCAGACGGACCTCGTCGTGGGCGTAGCGGCGGCGGAGGGGGAGGATGCCCTGCCGGTGCGGGTGGACCTGGCCGGCGATCCGTCGTTCCGGTCGCTGCTGGCGCGCGTGCAAGAGGCCACCGCCGGCGCGTTCGCCCACGGCGGGGTGCCGGTCGGCCCGCTGGCGCGGGAGCTGGGGATGGAGGCGGAGGCGGGGCGGCATCCGCTGTTCCAGGCGCGCTTCGCGTTCGATGGCGGCGCGGCGGACGCGGGGGAAGATGCGGCGGGGCTGGACCTGTCGCTGCGGATCGCCCCGGAGGCGGAGGAGCTGCGCTGCGTGCTGCGGTACGCGCCCGAGCTGTTCGACGCGGCGACGGCCGGGCGGATGGGCGAGCACGTTCGCACCCTTGCGGATGCGGCCGCGGCGGATCCCGACCTGTCCGTCTTCGCACTGCCGATGCTGGCGGACGAGGAGCGCGCCCGCATCGCCACCTGGGAAACCGAGCCGCTCCCCGCGGACGCGCCCGAGGCCTTTCCCACGCGCTTCGCGGCGCAGGCCCGGCGGACCCCGGAGGGTGCTGCGCTCCTCTGGGGTCAGCATAAAATCACCTACGCGGAGCTGGAGGCGCGCACGAGCCGCCTCGCCAACCACCTCCGCGCGCTCGGGGCGGGGCCGGAGGCGCGCGTGGGCGTGTGCCTGGAGCGCACGCCGGAGCTGATCGTCGCGCTGCTGGGCGTGCTGCGGGCCGGCGCGGCGTACGTGCCGCTGGAGCCGCACCTTCCCGACGGCCGCATCGCCACCGTCCTGTCCGACGCGGGCGCCACGCTGCTCATCACCAGCGCGGCGCGGGCCGCATCCCTCCATCCTCCCGCCGCCTGCGCCGTCCTGCGGATGGACGACGCGGAGGTGCGCGCGCGGATCGACGCCGAATCCGCCGCCGCGCCGCGGATCGGCATCCACCCCGAGTCGCTGGCGCACGTCATCTACACCTCCGGATCTACCGGAACGCCCAAGGGGGTGATGATCCGCCACCGGAGCGTGGCCGTGCTGCTGTCGTGGATGCGGAAGGCCTTTCCGCTGGCACCGGGGGCGAAGGTGCTGGCGAGCACGTCCGCCGGCTTCGACGTGCACGTGGCGGAGGTGCACCACACCCTTGCCAGCGGTGGCGCGCTGGTGCTGGCGCGGGACGCGCTGTCGCTCGCGGAGCTGCCGGCGGAGATGGGAGTCGTCCAGGCCAGCATGGTGCCCACGGCCGCGCGGGAGCTGCTGCGGCTGGGCGCCCTGCCGGGGACGCTGCGCCGCCTGAACCTGGGCGGCGAGCCGGTGCCCGCGGACCTGGCCCGCGACCTGTACGCCGCCGGCGTCCCGGAGGTGCACAACCTGTACGGGCCCACGGAAGACACCACCTACTCCACGCACGCCCTGATCCCGCGCGACGGCCGCGTCACCATCGGCCGGCAGATCGGGGGATCGCGGGCGTACGTGCTGGACGCGCGGCTGCGCCCGGCACCGACCGGCGTGACCGGCGACCTGTACCTGGCGGGCGAGGGGGTTTCGCGCGGGTACCTGGCGCGGCCGGGGATGACGGCGGAGCGGTACCTGCCCGATCTCCGCGTTCCCGGCGAGCGGATGTACGCCACCGGCGACCGCGCCCGCTGGCGCGCGGACGGCGAGCTGGAGTACTTCGGCCGCGGCGACTTCCAGGTAAAGGTGCGCGGCTACCGCATCGAACCCGGCGAGATCGAAGCGGTCCTTCGCGGCCACCCGGGCGTCGCCGACGCCGTGGTCGCGGCGCGGGGCGCGGAGTCCGCGCGCCGCCTGGTGGCGTGGGTGACGGCGGACGGTGACGCCGCGCCCTCCGCCGCCGAGCTGGCGGAGTGGGCGGGCGCGCGCCTTCCCGCGTACATGGTGCCGGCCGCGTTCGTGGCGGTGGACGCCTTTCCGCGGACCTCCAGCGGCAAGGTGGACCGCAGGGCGCTGCCGGATCCGGACTTCGGCGCGCCGGCGGCGGCGTGGGTGGCGCCGCGCACGCCGGCGGAAGAGGTGCTGGCCGGCATCTTCGCCGACGTGCTGGGGGTGGAGCGCATCGGCGCGGAGGACGACTTCTTCGGCTTGGGCGGGCACTCGCTGCTGGCGACGCGCGTGGTTTCGCGCGTCCGCGAGGCGTTCGACGTGGAGCTGCCGCTGCGCGCCGTCTTCGACGCGCCCACGGTGGCGCGGCTGGCGGCGCGGATCGCGGGGATGGAGGGCGGCACCGCGCTTCCGCCGATCGTCCGCGTGGACCGCGGACGCGCGCTGCCACTGAGCTTTTCGCAGCAGCGGCTGTGGTTCCTGGAGCAGCTGCGGCCGGGCGGGTCGGCGTACAACGTTCCCGTGGCGCTGCGCCTGCGCGGCGTGCTGGACGTGGGGGCGCTGGAGCGGACGCTGGGCGAGATCGTCCGCCGCCACGAGGCGCTGCGCACCTCCTTCGCCGTCCAAGGCGACGAGCCGGTGCAGGTGATCGCCCCCGCGGCGGACTTTCACCTGCCGGTGGAAGAAGCAACGGAGGCGGAGCTGGACGCGCGGCTGCTGGCCGAAGCGGAGCGGCCCTTCGACCTGGCCCGCGGGCCCCTGTTCCGCGCGCGGCTCTTCCGGACCGCGCCGGACGCGCACGTGCTGGCCCTCACCGCGCACCACGCGGTGACGGACGGGTGGAGCGTGGACGTGCTCTGGCGCGAGCTGGAGGCGCTGTATCCCGCGTACGTGGTGGGGGAGCCTTCGCCGCTGCCGGAGCCGGCGGTGCAGTACGCCGACTTCGCCGTGTGGCAGCGCGCGCACCTGGCCGGGGTGATGGACGCGCAGGCGGCGTACTGGAAGGCCGCGCTGGCCGGCGCCCCGCCCGCGCTGGAGCTGCCCACGGACCGCCCGCGCCCCGCCGTCCGCGGCGAGCGTGGCGCATCCCACGCGTTCGTTCTGCCCGCGGAGTCCGCCTCCGCGGTGCGGGCGCTGGCGCAACGGGAAGGCGCCACGCTGTACATGACGCTGCTGGCGGCGTTCTCGGCGCTCCTGGGCCGCTACGCCGGGCAGGAGGACGTGGTGGTCGGCTCGCCGGTGGCGGGAAGGACGCGGGCGGAGACGGAGGGGCTGATCGGGTTCTTCGTCAACACGCTGGCGCTGCGCACGGACCTGTCGGGCGACCCCGGCGCCGCCGCGCTGCTGCGCCGCGTGCGCGAGGCCACGCTGGGCGCGTTCGCCCACCAGGAGGTGCCGTTCGACCGCGTGGTGGAGGAGCTGGGCGGCGCGCGGGACCTGTCGCGCACCCCCGTCTTCCAGGCGCTGTTCGTCCTGCAGGAGGGCGCGGCGCCGCCCGCGCTGCCGGGGCTGGAGGTGGCCCCCGCCGCGCTGCGCACCCAGACGGCCCGCTTCGACCTGGCGCTTTCGGTGGAGGAGGCCGAGGGCGGCGCGCTGCGGGGGGTGCTGACGTACGCCGCCGAGCTGTTCGACGCGGCGACCGTCCAGCGGATGGCGGGGCACCTGCGCGCCCTGCTGGAGGAGATGGCGGCGGATCCCTCGCGCCGGCTGTCGGAGATCGCGGTGCTGGCGCCGGAGGAGCGGGCGGCGCTGGCGGAGTGGAACGCCACCGGCGCCGCGCATCCGTCCGCCGGGATCGCCGCGCTGTTCGAAGGGTGGGCGGAGCGGACGCCGGACGCGCCGGCGGTGGCGTGCGAAGAGCGCACCCTTTCGTACGCGCAGGCGAACGCGGCCGCCAACCGGCTGGCGTACCACCTGCGCACGCTGGGCGCGGGGCCGGAGTCGCGGGTGGGCATCTGCCTGGAGCGGGGGATTCCGGCCATCGTGGCGCTGCTGGGCGTGCTGAAGTCCGGGGCCGCCTACGTTCCCGCCGATCCCGCCTGGCCGGCGGAGCGCATACGCTACACGCTGGCGGACGCGGGCGTCTCCCTGGTCCTCACGACCACCGCGCTGGCGGAGCTCGCCGGCGCGGACCCCCTGCGGACCATTCTGCTGGACGGCGACGCGAAGCAGATCGCGGCGCACCCGTCCACCACGCTGCCGTCGCTCACCCGGCCGGAGCAGCTGGCGTACGTCATCTACACCTCGGGAAGCACGGGGCGGCCCAAGGGGGTGATGATCGAGCACCGCCAGCTGCAGAACTACGTGCACGGGGTGCTGGCGCGGCTGGACCTGCCGGACGGGTCGTCGTTCGCGACCGTTTCGACGCTGGCGGCGGACCTGGGGAACACCAGCGTGTTTCCGGCGCTGTGCACGGGCGGCGCGCTGCACGTGGTCACCCACGCCCGCGCGACGGACCCGGAGGCGTTCGCCGCGCTGATGCGCCGCGCGCCGGTGGACGTGCTGAAGATCACGCCGTCGCACCTGGCCGCCCTCCTTTCCGCCGGGGAGCCGGCGGACGTGCTGCCGCGCGCCCGGCTGGTGCTGGGCGGCGAGGCGTCGCGGACGGAGTGGATCCAGACGGTGCGCGGGATGGCGCCGGGGCTGCGCATCGTGAACCACTACGGGCCCACGGAGACCACCGTGGGCGTGCTGACGCATGCGGCGGACGAGGCGATGGACGCCGGCGGAACGCTGCCGCTGGGGCGGCCGCTGGCCAACGCGCGCGTGTACGTGCTGGACGCGCACGGCCGCGCGCTGCCGGTGGGCGTCGCCGGCGAGCTGTGCGTGGGCGGGGCGGGGGTGGGGCGCGGCTACCTGGCGCGGCCGGGGATGACGGCGGAGCGGTTCGTCCCCGATCCGTACGCGCCAGGGGCGGGCGCGCGGATGTACCGCACGGGCGACCGCGCGCGGCGGCGGGCGGACGGGGCGATCGAGTTCCTGGGGCGCGTGGACGACCAGGTGAAGATCCGCGGCTTTCGCATCGAGCCCGGCGAAGTGGGCGCGGCCCTGGCGCGCCACCCGGGGATCCGCGAGGCGGTGGTGGTGGCGCGCACGGAGGGCGGCGAGACGCGGCTGGCGGCGTACTTCGTCCCCGCCGCCGACGCGCCCGACGCGGCGGAGCTGCGCGCGTGGCTGCGGCGCGGCCTGCCGGACGCCATGGTGCCGTCCGCCTTCGTGGCGCTGGACGCGCTGCCGCTGACGGCCAACGGCAAGGTGGACCGCCGCGCGCTCCCCGCGCCGGCATGGGCAGACGCGTCCGCGGCCGGCGCCGCGCCGCGCACGCCGGCGGAGGAGGTGCTGGCGGGGCTGTGGGCGGAGCTGCTGGGGGCGGACCGCATCGGCCCGGACGACGACTTCTTTGCGCTGGGCGGCCACTCGCTGCTGGCCACGCGGATGCTGTCCGCCATCCGCCGCCGGTTCGGCGTGGAGGTGCCGGTGCGCGCGCTGTTCGAGGCGCCCACCCTGGCCGGGCTGGCGGCGCGCATCGTCCAGGCGCAGGCACGGGGCGGCGATGCGGCACCGCCGGTCGTCCCCGTGGACCGCGGCCGGCCGCTGCCGCTGTCGTTCGCGCAGCAGCGGCTGTGGTTCCTGGACCAGCTGGCGCCCGGCAGCCCGTTCTACAACATGCCGTACGCGCTGCGGCTGGCGGGCGTGCTGGACGTGGCCGCGCTGGAGCGCGCCATCGGCGCCCTGGTCGCCCGGCACGAGTCGCTGCGCACCTCCTTCGCCGGCGCGGACGGCGAGGCGGTGCAGCGCATCGCCCCCGCCGTGCCCTTCGTGTTGGCGGTGGAGCCGGTGGCGGACGAGGCGGCGGCGGGGGAGGCGGCGCGTGAGGAGGCGCTGCGGCCGTTCGACCTGGCGGCCGGGCCGCTGTTCCGCGCGCGGGTGCTGCGGGTGGCGCAGGACGATCACCTGCTGCTGCTGACGCTGCACCACGTGATCGCGGACGGGTGGTCGCTGGACGTGCTCTTCCGCGAGCTGGCCGCGCTGTACGCGGCCTTCGCCGAGGGGCGCGACGCGGGGCTGCCGCCGCTGCCGGCGCAGTACGCCGACTACGCGGTGTGGCAGCGGCGGTGGCTGGAAGGCCCGGTGCTGGACGCGCAGCTGGCGTACTGGCGGGGGGCGATGGCGGGCGCCCCGCCCGCGCTGGAGCTGCCCACGGACCGTCCGCGCCCCGCGGCGCTCACCTTTCACGGCGCGGTGCACCCGTTCCACCTCCCTGCGGAGGTGGCGCAGGGCGTCCGCACGCTGGCGCGGACGGAGGGCGCGACCGTCTTCATGACGCTGCTGGCGGCGCTGGACGTGGTGCTGGCGCGCTGGTCGGGGCAGGAGGACGTGGTCGTCGGCTCGCCGATGGCGGGAAGGACGCGGCCGGAGCTGGAGGGGATGGTCGGGTTCTTCGTCAACACGCTCCCGCTGCGGACGGACCTGGGCGGCGACCCGTCGTTCCGCGCGCTGCTGGGGCGGGTGCGCGGCGCCACGCTGGGCGCCTACGGGCACCAGGAGCTCCCCTTCGAGCGGCTGGTGGACGCGCTGGAGGTGGCGCGCGACCCCGGCCGCAACCCGCTGTTCCAGGTGACGTTCGTCGTGCAGAGCGAGCCGCGGGAGTTCCGCGCCGGGGGCGTGCGCGGCACCGCGCGCGAGGTGGAGAGCGGGACCGCCAAGTTCGACCTGACGCTGGCCGCGCAGGAGCGGGCGGACGGGCTGGCGTGCGCCTGGGAGTACAACACCGGCCTGTTCGACCCGTCGACGATCGAGCGGCTGACCGCGCACCTGTCGCGGGTGATCGCCGCCGCCGTGGCCGATCCGGCGCGCCGCATCGGTGACATCGACCTGCTGGGCGGGGACGAGCGCGCCGTGCTGGCCGGCTTCAGCGCCGCGCCGCCGCTCGCGGGGCGGGTCGCATCGTTCCCCACGCTGTTCGCGGCCCGCGTACGCCATGCGCCGGACGGAATCGCGCTCGTGCACGGCGGCGAATCGATCACCTACGCGGAGCTGGACGCGCGGGCCAGCCGGCTGGCGAACCACCTGCGGCGGCTGGGCGTGGGCCCGGACGTGCGCGTGGGCCTCTGCCTGGAGCGCACGCCGGAGCTGGCCGTCGCCGCGCTGGCCGTGCTCAAGGCCGGCGGCGCGTACGTCCCCGTGGAGCCGTTCTACCCGGCCGGCCGCATCGCGTCCATCATGCGCGACGCGGGCGCGGCGCTGTTCATCGGCCAGGCCGCGCGGGCGGACGAGATCGAGCTTCCCGCGTCGTGCCGGGTGCTGGCCCTCGACCTGCCGCGCGTCCGTGGCGCCATCGACGCGGAATCCGCCGAATCCCCCGCGATCGCCATCCATCCCGACACGCTGGCGCACGTCATCTACACCTCCGGGTCCACCGGAACGCCCAAGGGGGTGATGATCCGGCACGGCGGCGTGGCCGCGCTGCTGGCGTGGACGCGCGAGGTGTTTCCTGTGGCGCCGGGTGAGCGGGTGCTGGGCGCCACCTCGTTCGGGTTCGACGTGCACGTGGCGGAGCTGCACCACACGCTGGCCTCCGGCGGCACGCTGGTGCTGGTGCAGAACGCGCTCTCGTTCGCCGAGCTGCCGGCGGACGCGGGGATCGTGCAGGCGAGCATGGTGCCCAGCGCCGCGCGCGAGCTGCTTTCGCTGGGCGCGCTGCCGGGGACGCTGCGGCGGCTGAACCTGGGCGGCGAGCCGGTGCCGCCGGACCTGGCGCGCGACCTGTACGCCGCGGGCGTGCCGGAGGTGCACAACCTCTACGGCCCCACGGAGGATACGACCTACTCCACGCACTCGCTGATCCCCCGCGACGGGCGGGTGACGGTGGGCCGGCAGATCGGCGGGACGCGCGCGTACGTGCTGGATTCGCGGCTGCGGCCGGTGCCGCTGGGCGTGGTGGGCGACCTGTACCTGGCGGGCGCCGGCGTGTCGCGCGGCTACCTGGCGCGGCCGGGGATGACGGCGGAGCGGTACGTTCCCGATCCGCACGCCCCCGGCGAGCGGATGTACGCCACGGGCGACCGCGCCCGCTGGCTGGCCGGCGGCGAGATCGAGTACCTGGGGCGCGCCGACTTCCAGGTAAAGGTGCGCGGCTTTCGCATTGAGCTGGGCGAGATCGAGTCCGTGCTGCGCGCGCACCCCGCGGTGGCCCAGGCGGCGGTGGAGGTGCGCGGGGCGGAGGCGGCGAAGCGGCTGGTGGCGTACGTCGTTCCCGCATCCGGCGCCGCGGTGGTGGACGCGGAGCTGGCGGAGCACCTGAAGGCGCGGCTGCCGGAGTACATGGTGCCCTCCGCCTTCGTGGCGATGGAGGCCTTTCCCCGCACCTCGTCGGGGAAGCTGGACCGCAGGGCCCTGCCGGAGCCGGACGCGCCCGCCGCGGGGGACGGGTTCGTGGCGCCCGGCACGCCCACCGAGCAGGCGCTGGCCGGCATCTGGGCCGACGTGCTGGGGGTGGAGCGCGTGGGCGCGGCGGACAACTTCTTTGCGCTGGGCGGGCACTCGCTGCTGGCCACCCGCGTCGTGGTCCGCATCCGCGACCTCCTGCGGGTGGAGGCGCCGCTGCGGGCGATCTTCGACGCGCCGGTGCTGGCGCAGCTGGCCCGGGCCGTCGACGCCATGGAGCGCCGCGACGTGCTGCCGCCGGTGCTCCCGGTGCCGCGCGACCGGCCGCTCCCCCTGAGCTCGGCGCAGCGGCGGCTGTGGTTCCTCGACCAGATGGAGCCCGGGCGCGCCACCTACAACCTTCCCGCCGCCCTGCGCCTGCGCGGGCCGCTGGACGCGGCGGCGCTGGAGCGCGCGCTGGCGGCCGTCGTGGAGCGCCACGAGGCGCTGCGGACGGTCTTCCGCGCCGGGGCGGACGGCGAGCCGGTGCAGGTGATGGAGCCCGCCGGCGGGTTCGCGCTGCCGGTGGACGACCTCGTCCCGGTCCCCGCCGAGGCGCGGGAGGCGGAGGCGCGGCGGCGCGCGGCGGACGAGGCGGCGGCGCCGTTCGACCTGGCGCGGGGGCCGCTGTTCCGCGCACGGCTGCTGCGGCTGGCGGCGGACGACCACGTCCTGCTGGCCACCCTGCACCACGCGGTGAGCGACGGGTGGAGCATGGGCGTGCTATGGCGCGAGCTGGGCGCGCTGTACGGGGCACACGCGGGCGGCGCGCCGACGGAGCTGCCGCCGCTGCCGGTGCAGTACGCGGACTTCGCCGCCTGGGAGCGCACCCATCGCGACGGGCCCGCGATGGACGCGCAGCTGCGCGGGTGGCGCGAGCGGCTGGCCGGCGCCCCCGCCGCGCTGGACCTTCCCGCGGACCACCCGCGTCCCGCCGTGCAGAGCGGCCGGGGCGGCAGGGTGGAGGCGGCGGTGGACGCGGGGACGGCGGCGGGGAGCCGCGCGCTGGCCCGGGCGGAGGGCGCCACGCTCTTCATGGCGCTGCTGGCCGCCTTCGACGTCCTGCTCGCGCGCTGGTCGGGGCAGGAGGACGTGGTGGTGGGCTCGCCGGTGGCCGGAAGGACGCGCGGCGAGCTGGAGGGGCTCATCGGCTTCTTCGTCAACACGCTGCCGCTGCGCACGGACCTGTCCGGCGAGCCGACGTTCCGCCAGCTGCTGGCGCGGGTGCGCGAGACGGTGCTCGAGGCGCACGCCCGCCAGGACGTGCCCCTGGACCGGATCGTCGAGGCGCTGAAGGTGCCGCGCGACCCGGGCCGCTCGCCCCTGTTCCAGGCCGTCTTCGTGCTGGCGGACGACGGTGCGCCGCCGGTGCTGCCGGGGGTGCGGACGGAGTGGATGGACGGCGAGCGCGCCGACGCCAAGTTCGACCTGACGCTGGCCATGCGCGAGGCCGGGGACGGCCTCCGTGCCACCCTGGAGTACGCGGCGGAGCTGTTCGACGCATCCACGGCGCAGCGGATGGCGGAGCACCTGCGCGTGCTGCTGGACGCGGCCGTGGCGGACCCGGACCTTCCCGTCAACGCGCTGCCGATGCTGGCGGAGGCGGAGCGCGCCCGGATCGCCACCTGGGAGACGGAGCCCCGTCCCGCCGCCGCGCCGGAGCCGTTTCCCGTGCGCTTCGCCGCGTGGGCGGCGCGGACGCCGGACGCGGTGGCGCTCCTCTTCGGTGACGAGCGGATCACCTACGCGCAGCTGGACGCGCGCGCCAGCCGCATCGCCAACCACCTCCGCGGGCTGGGCGCCGGGCCGGAGACGCGCATCGGCGTGTGCCTGGAGCGCACGCCGGAGCTGGTCGCCACGCTGATCGGCGTGCTGAAGACCGGCGCCGCGTACGTTCCGGTGGAGCCGTACTTTCCCGCGGAGCGCATCGCCTCCGTCCTGGCCGCTTCCGGCGCGGCGCTGCTGATCGCCAGCGCGGAGCGGGCGGCGTCCGTCTCGCTCCCCGCGTCGTGCGGCGTGCTGGCGATGGACGACCCGCGCGTCCGTGGCGCCATCGACGCGGAATCCGCGGAATCGCCCGCGATCGGCATCCATCCCGAGACGCTGGCGCACGTCATCTACACGTCGGGGTCGACGGGAACGCCCAAGGGGGTGATGATCCGGCACGGCGGCGTGGGCGTGTTCCTGTCGTGGATGCAGGGGCGCTTTCCCGTGGCGCCGGGAGAGCGGGTGCTTGGGTCCACCTCCGTCGCGTTCGACGTGCACGTGGCGGAGGTGCACCACGTCCTCTCGTCGGGCGCCACGCTGGTGCTGGTGGAGAACGCGCTGTCGCTGGCGGAGCTGCCGGCGGACACCGGCATCGTGCAGGCGAGCATGGTGCCCAGCGCCGCGCGCGAGCTGCTGGCCCTGGGCACGCTGCCGGGGACGCTGCGCCGGCTGAACCTGGGCGGCGAGCCGGTGGCGCCAGACCTGGCGCGCGACCTGTACGCGGCCGGCGTGCCGGAGGTGCACAACCTGTACGGGCCCACGGAGGATACCACCTACTCCACGCACTCGCTGATCCCGCCGGACGGCCGCGTGACCATCGGGCGGCAGATCGGCGGGTCGCGGGCGTACGTGGTGGATGCGTGGCTGCGGCCGGTGCCGATCGGCGTGATCGGCGACCTGTATCTCGCGGGCGAAGGGCTGTCGCGCGGCTACCTGGGGCGGCCGGACCTGACGGCGGAGAAGTACGTCCCCGATCCGCGCGTCCCCGGCGAGCGGATGTACGCCACCGGCGACCGGGCGCGGTGGCGCGCGGACGGGGAGCTGGAGTACTTCGGCCGCAGCGACTTCCAGGTGAAGGTGCGCGGCTTCCGCATCGAGCTGGGGGAGATCGAGGCGGTGCTGCGCGCGCACCCCCGCGTAGCGGAGGCGGTGGTCGTGGCGCGCGGGGCCGAGGCGTCGCGGCGGCTGGCGGCGTACGTCATCCCCCGCGACGGCGCGGCGCCCACGGCGGCGGAGCTGGCGGCGCACCTCAAGGAGCGGCTGCCGGAGTACATGGTGCCCGCCGCGTTCGTGTCAATGGACGCGTATCCCCGCACCTCGTCGGGAAAGGTGGACCGGCGCGCGCTGCCGGAGCCGGAGACGCCCTCGGAGGGCGACGAGTTCGTGCCGCCGCGGACGGCGGCGGAGCGCGCGCTTGCGGCCATCTGGGCGGATGCGCTGCGGCTGGAGCGCGTGGGCGCCACGGCGCACTTCTTCGAGCTGGGCGGCCACTCGCTCCTGGCCACGCGCGTGGCGTCGCGCATCCGCGACACCTTCCGGGTAGACCCGCCGCTGCGGCTGATCTTCGACGCGCCGGTGCTGGCGGACCTGGCGCGCCACATCGAGGCCATGGACGGGCAGACGGGCTTTCCCCGCGTGGTCCCCGTGCCGCGCGACCGCCCCCTGGCCCTGAGCTCGGCGCAGCACCGGCTGTGGTTCGTGGACCGGCTGCAGCCGGGGAGCGCCGCGTACAACATCCCCGCCGCCCTGCGCCTGCGCGGCCCGCTGGACGCGGCGGCGCTGGAGCGCGCCTTCGGCGGCCTGCTGGCGCGGCACGAGGCGCTGCGCACCGTCTTCGCCGTGGACGAGGCGTCGGGCGAGCCGGTGCAGGTCATCCATCCCCCCGCGCCCTTCCGGCTGCCGGTGGAGACGACCGATGTGGCGGATGCGGACGCGGAGGCCCTTCGCGCGGCCGCCGCGGAGGCCGCCGTGCCCTTCGACCTGGCGCGGGGGCCGCTGTTCCGCGCGCGCCTGCTGCGGCTGGGCGCGGACGACCACCTGCTGCTGGTGACCGTGCACCACGCCGTGAGCGACGGGTGGAGCATGGACGTGACGTGGCGCGAGCTGGAGGCGCTGTACGCCGCCCACCTGCAGGGGGCCGAGCCCGCGCTTCCGCCGCTGCCCGTGCAGTACGCGGACTACGCGGCGTGGGAGCACGCCACCAACGACGGCCCCGCGACCCGCGCGCAGCTGCGCTGGTGGCGCGAGCGGCTGGCCGGCGCCCCGGCGGACCTGGAGCTGCCGGCGGACCGCCCGCGCCCCGCCGTGCGCGGCGACCGCGGCGGCGGGGTGGCGGTGGACGTGGGGGAGGGGACGCTGGGGGCCTTCCGCGCGCTGGCGCGTTCGGAGGGGGCCACGCTGTTCATGGCGCTGCTGGCGGCGTACCAGGTGCTGCTGGCGCGCTGGTGCGGGCAGGACGACGTGGTGGTGGGCACGCCGGTGGCCGGACGGACGCGCAGCGAGCTGGAGGGGCTCATCGGCTTCTTCGTCAACATGCTGCCGCTGCGCACCGACCTGTCCGGCGACCCCACCTTCCGCGAGCTGCTGGCGCGGGTGCGCGACACCGTGCTCGAGGCGCACGCCCACCAGGACGTGCCCTTCGACCGCATGGTCGAGGCGCTGAAGGTGGTGCGCGACCCCGCCCGCACCCCGCTCTTCCAGGTGCTGTTCCTGCTGGAGGAGGACACCGGGCTTCCCGCGTTCCCCCGGCTGCGGGCGGAAAAGGTGGAGCCCGAATCCGCCACCGCCAAGTTCGACCTGACGCTCACCGTCCGCCCGGGCGCGGAGGGCGGGCGCGCCGTGCTGGACTACGCCGCGGAGCTGTTCGACGCGGCGACGGTCGAGAGGATGTCGGAGCACCTGCGCGTGCTGCTGGACGCCGTGGCGGCGGACCCGGACCGGCGCCTTTCCACCCTGCCGCTGCTGGCGGATGGGGAGCGCGCCCGCATCGCCACCTGGGAGACGGAGCCGCTCCCCGCGGACGCCGCCGACGCGTTCCCCGTGCGCTTCGCGGCGCAGGCGCGGCGCACGCCCGGCGCGGCGGCGCTCCTCTCTGGCGACGAGCGGATCACCTACGCGGAGCTGGACGCGCGGGCCAATCGCCTGGCGAACCACCTGCGCCGCATCGGCGTCGGCCCCGAGGTACGCGTGGGATTGTGCCTGGAGCGGACGCCGCTGCTGGCCACGGCCGCCATCGCCGTGCTCAAGGCGGGGGGCGCCTACGTCCCCGTGGAGCCGTACCTGCCGGCGGACCGCATCGGCGCGGTGCTGCGGGATTCGGGGGCGTCGCTCGTCCTGACCACGGCGGGGGCGGTGGATGCGGTGGACCTGCCGGCGGGGTGCCACGTGCTGGCGCTGGACGCGGACGAGGTGCGCGCCGCGACCGACGCGGAATCTCCGGAACCGCCCGCGATCGGCATCCATCCCGATTCGCTGGCGCACGTCATCTACACCTCCGGGTCCACCGGCACGCCCAAGGGGGTGATGATCCGGCACGGCGGCGTGTCCGCCTTTTTGGGATGGATGGCCGAGGCGTTTCCCATCGCCCCGGGCGAGCGGGTGCTGGGCGCGACGTCGTTCGGGTTCGACGTGCACGTGGCGGAGCTGCACCACACGCTGGCCTCCGGCGGCACCCTTGTCCTGGTGCAGAACGCGCTGTCGCTGGCGGAGCTGCCGGCGGACACCGGCATCGTCCAGGCGAGCATGGTGCCCAGCGCCGCGCGCGAGCTGCTGGCGCTGGGCGTGCTGCCGGGGAGCATCCGCCGGCTGAACCTGGGCGGCGAGCCGGTGGCGCCGGACCTGGCGCGCGCGCTGTACGACGCGGGCGTGCCGGAGGTGCACAACCTCTACGGGCCCACGGAGGATACGACGTATTCCACGCACTCGCTGATCCCCCGCGACGGGCGGGTGACCATCGGCCGGCAGATCGGCGGGACGCGGGCGTACGTGGTGGACAGACAGCTGCGGCCGGTGCCGATCGGCGTGATCGGCGACCTGTACCTCGCGGGCGAGGGGCTGTCGCGCGGATACCTGGGGCGCCCGGACCTGACGGCGGAGAGGTACGTCCCCGATCCCCGCGCCCCCGGCGAGCGGATGTACGCCACCGGCGACCGGGCGAGGTGGCGGTCGGACGGGGAGCTGGAGTACTTCGGCCGGTCGGATTTCCAGGTAAAGGTGCGGGGCTTCCGCATCGAGCTGGGGGAGATCGAGGCGGTGCTGCGCGCCCAGCCCGGCGTGGCGGACGCGGCGGTGGCGGCGCGCGGGGCCGAGGCGTCGCGGCGGCTGGTGGCGTACGTCATCCCTCGTGACGGTGGCCCGGTGGACGGCGCGGCGCTGGCGGCGGGGCTGCGCGAGCGGCTGCCGGAGTACATGGTGCCCAGTGCCTTCGTGGCGATGGACGCGTTCCCGCGCACCTCGTCCGGCAAGCTGGACCGCCGCGCCCTGCCGGAGCCGGTGCTGGCCGCGGCCGGGGACGGCTTCGTGCCGCCGCGCACGCCGACGGAAGAGGCGCTGGCCGCCATCTGGACCGAGGTGCTGGGCGTGGACGCCGTGGGCGCCACGGAGAACTTCTTCGACCTGGGCGGCCACTCGCTGCTGGCCACTCGCGTCGTCGGACGGGTGCGCGACGCGTTCGGGGTGGAGCTGCCCGTGCGCGTGCTGTTCGAGGCGCCGGTGCTGGCCCAGCTGGCGCTGCGCATCGACGCGGCGGACGCGGGGACGGGGCCGCGGCCCATCCGCCGCGTCGCCCGGCGCGAGAACGTGCCGCTGAGCTTTGCGCAGGCGCGGCTGTGGTACCTGGACCAGCTGCAGCCGGGCCAGGCCACCTACAACATGCCGTTTCCGCAGCGGCTGCGGGGCGCGCTGGACGTGGCCGCGCTGGAGCGCGCCCTTGGCGAGGTGGTGCGGCGGCACGAGGTGCTGCGGACCACGTTCGCGCTTCCCGAGGGGAGCGACGAGCCGGTGCAGGTCATCCATCCCCCCGCGCCCTTCCGGCTGGCGGTGGAGCCCGCGCCCGCCGGCGAGCCCCCCGACGCCGCGGCCGTGCGCCTGGCCGCGGAAGACGCGGCCGCCCCGTTCGACCTGGCGCGCGGGCCGCTGTTCCGCGCGCGGCTGGTGCGGCTGGACGTGGACGACCACCTGCTGCTGGTGTGCCTGCACCACACCGCCAGCGACGGGTGGAGCATGGGGATCCTGTGGCGCGAGCTGGAGGCGCTGTACGCCGCCTTCACCCGCGGCGAGACGGCGTCGCCGCTGCCGCCGCTGCCCATGCAGTACGCCGACTTTGCCGCGTGGGAGCGGGCGGAGCGCAACGGGCCGGCCATGGCCGCGCAGCTGGCGTGGTGGCGGGAGCGTCTGGCGGGCGCGCCGGCGGCGCTGGACCTGCCGGCGGACCACCCGCGCCCGGCGGCGGAAAGCTCGCGCGGCGGGATGCACCTGTCGTTCGTCCCCCGCGCCACGGCGGACGGGCTGCGCGCGCTGGCGCGGCGCGAGGGCGCCACGCTGTTCATGACGCTGCTGGCCGCCTTCGACGTCCTCCTTGCCCGCTGGTCGGGGCAGGAAGACGTGGTGGTGGGCTCGGCCGCGGCGGGGCGGTCGCGCAGCGAGCTGGAGGGATTGATCGGGTTCTTCGTCAACGCGCTGCCGCTGCGGACGGACCTGGGCGGCGACCCCACCTTCCGCGAGCTGCTGGCGCGGGTGCGCGAGACGGTGCTCGAGGCGTACGGCAGGCAGGACGTGCCCTTCGACCGGCTGGTGGAAGAGCTCAAGGTGCCCCGCGACCCGGGCCGCTCGCCGCTCTTTCAGGCCATGTTCCTGCTGGCCGACGCGGACGCGGGACCCACGCTGCCGGGGGTGCGGGTGGAGGCGGTGGCGGGCGACTCCACGACAGCCAAGTTCGACGTGACGCTGGCCATGCGCGAGGTGCCCGAGGGCCTGCGCGCCACGCTGGAGTACGCGGCGGACCTCTTCGATCCCTCCACCATGGAGCGGATGGCGGGGCACCTGCGCGTGCTGCTGGGTGCCATCGCCGCGGACCCCGACCGCCGCATCTCCACCCTGCCGCTGCTGACGGGAGAGGAGCGGCTGCAGCACGCCACCTGGCACGCCGGCCCGCCCCCCGCCGCCGATCGGCCGTCCTTTCCCGCGGCGTTCGCCGCGCGCGTGCGCCAGGCACCGGAGGCGGTGGCGGTCGAGTTCGGCGGCACGCGCATCCCCTACGCCGAGCTGGACGCGCGGGCAAACCGGCTGGCCAACCACCTGCGGCGGCTGGGCGTGGGCCCGGAGGTGCGGGTGGGGATCTGCCTGGAGCGCACGCCGGAGCTGATCGTCGCCGCGCTGGCCGTGCTCAAGGCGGGCGGCGCCTACGTCCCCGTGGAGCCGCACTTTCCCCCGGAGCGCATCGCGGCGGTGATGCGCGACGCCGAGGCGGGCGTGCTCATCGCCACCGCCGCGCGGGCGGCCGCGGTCGCGCTCCCCGCGTCGTGCCGCGCGCTGCGGGTGGACGCGGACGAGGTGCGGTCCGCCATCGGCGCGGAATCCGCCGAGCCACCCGCGATCGGCATCCACCCCGAGACGCTGGCGCACGTCATCTACACCTCGGGATCGACGGGAACGCCCAAGGGGGTGATGATCCGGCACGGGAGCGTGGCATCGTTCCTGGCCTGGACGCGGGAAGCCTTTCCGCTGGCGCCGGGGGAAAAGGTGCTGGGATCCACCTCCATCGCCTTCGACGTGCACGTGGCGGAGCTGCACCACGCGCTGGCCTCCGGCGCCACGCTGGTGCTGGTGGAGAACGCCCTGTCGCTGGCCGAGATGCCGCGGGACGCGGGGATCGTGCAGGCCAGCATGGTCCCCGGCGCCGCGCGCGAGCTGCTGGCCCTCGGCACCCTGCCGGGGAGCATCCGCAGGCTGAACCTGGCCGGCGAGGCGCTGCCGGCGGACCTGGCGCGCGCGCTGTACCAAGCGGGCGTGCCGGAGGTGCACAACGTCTACGGGCCCACGGAAGACACCACCTACTCCACGCACGCGCACGTCCCCGCGGGGGCGGACCGCGTGACCGTGGGGCGGCCCTTCCGCGGGCGGCGCGCGTACGTGCTGGACGGGGCGATGCGGCCGGCGCCGGTGGGGGTGGCGGGCGACCTGTACCTGGCCGGCGACGGCGTGGCGCGCGGCTACCTGGGGCGGCCGGGGATGACGGCCGAGAAGTTCGTCCCGGACCCGTTCGGCGGGGCGGGGGCGCGGATGTACGCCACCGGCGACCGCGCCCGCCGGGTCGCCGACGGGGAGATCGAGTACCTGGGCCGGGCCGACTTCCAGGTCAAGGTGCGCGGCTTCCGCATCGAGCTGGGCGAGATCGAGGCGGTGCTGCGCGCCCACCCCGCCGTGGCCGACGCCGTGGCGCTGGCCCGGGACGGCGGGGGCGGCAGGCGGCTGGTGGCGTACGTGGTCCCGGTGGAGGGGCGCACGGCGGACGCGGCCGAGCTGGCGGCGTTCCTTCGCGGGCGCCTGCCGGAGTACATGGTCCCCTCGGCCCTGGTGGGGATGGAGGCCTTTCCGCGCACCACCTCCGGAAAGCTGGACCGCAAGGCCCTGCCCGAGCCCGGCCCCGCGCCGGAGGCCCGCGCGTTCGCCGCGCCGCGCACGCCCACCGAGCAGGCGCTGGCGCGGGTGTGGGCGGAGGTGCTGGGGGTGGAGCGCGTGGGGGCGGACGACAACTTCTTCGACCTGGGCGGCCACTCGCTGCTGGCCACGCGGGTGATGGCGCGCATTCGCCAGGAGCTGCGCGTGGAGCTGCCGCTGCGCGTGGTGATCGAGGCGTCCACGCTGTCGGCGCTGGCCGCGCGGGTGGATGCCGGCCGCACCTCCGGCCCCGCCGCGCGCACCCCCATCCGCGCGGCGGACCGCGGCGCCTTCCGCGTCCGCGCCGCCGACCTGGGCCCCGCCGCGCCGGAGGGATGAACTGAATTGGGGTACAGAGGAACAGAGGAACAGGGAAGACCTCTGTTTTCTCTGTTCCTTTGTACCCCAATTCTTTTGCGGATCCGGTGTGACGCAGGAGAGCAGGGAAGCGGAGCGGCATTCTCTGCTTCTTCTTGCTTCCTCCGCGTGTGGATCGTCTCCGGCCTCCACCGCATCCTTTCAGGAAAATCAACGCGCGCTCCGGATCGAATCGACCCGAAGCGGAGGCACGCGAACGGGGTGCAATGATCCAGATCCAATCCCGTTCTCTTTGCGCCTTCGCCCGGAAGGTTGCGGAATGGACGTGAGCCGGGCTCACGAGCGCGGCGTCCACGGCGGAAACCGTTCGGCCGTACGTGCTTCGCCACCCGCGCCCAGCCCGTGTCTCCGGGGAGATGTCTACGGGAGTGCCCATTGGGTGCGAAGGGTCGGATAAGGGTTGACACGCCTTCTGGTACATGTATTTTCAGGCATCATTTAGCGCCGGAATGAATCCGCCTCGCTCCTGCTACGCAATACGGTAGCGCAAAGCGGCGGATGTTTCGTTTCGGCGGGCGGGCGTGCTGAACAGGCCTCCGCGCATACACATCGAGCACCGCCGGCGGACGGCGACTGGGCGCCGGACGCGCGCAGGCCGTTGAACCACGAGCAGCATTGGGTACCGTGCAACCGATTGCCCCGCTGGACCCGGACCCCGCGTCCGGCACCGCATCCGCCCTCGTGGACCCGCCCGCCCCCGCGAACGCGCTGGAGGACGGCGCGGACGACGTGTTCGCGTTTCCGCTGTCGTTCGCGCAGCAGCGGCTGTGGTTCCTGGACCAGATGCAGTCGGGGACCGCGCTGTACAACATTCCCGTGCACTACCGCCTGCGCGGCCCGCTGGACGTGGACGCGCTGCGGCGCACGCTGACCGAGATCGTGCGCCGCCACGAGTCGCTGCGCACCGTCTTTCGCATGATGGACGAGCAGCCCCGCCAGGTGGTGCTCCCCGCGCGCCCCGTCCCGCTTCCCCTCCAGGACCTTTCCGCCCTCCCCCGGGACGAGCGCGACCGCGCCGCCGACCAGGCCGTCGCGGAAGAGAGCGCCCGCGCCTTCGACCTGCAGGCCGGCCCGCTGATCCGCGCCTCCCTGGTCCGCCTGGCGCCCGAAGAGCACCTGCTGTCGGTGGTGATGCACCACATCATCTCGGACGGGTGGAGCATGGGCGTGCTTACCCGCGAGCTGGCCGCGCTGTACGACGCGTTCTCGCGCGGGCTCCCCTCGCCCCTGGACGAGCTGGCGGTGCAGTACGCCGACGTGGCCATGTGGCAGCGCGAAAACCTCGAGGGCGAGGCGCTGGACCGGCAGGTGGCGTACTGGCGCGAGCACCTGGCCGGCGCCCCCGCCGTGCTGGAGCTCCCCACCGACCGCCCGCGCCCCCCCGTGCAGACCTTTCCCGGCGCCGGCCACGTCCTTCTGCTCCCCGTGGAGCTGATGGACCGCCTGCGCGCCCTGGGCCGGCGCGAGGACGTGACCCCGTTCATGACGCTGCTGGCCGCGCTGAACGTGCTGCTGGGGCGCTGGTGCGGGCAGCGCGACGTGGTGGTGGGCTCGCCGATCGCCGGGCGCACCTACAGCGAGCTCGAGGAACTGATCGGCTTTTTCGTCAACACGCTGGTGCTGCGGGCGCGGATGGACGACGACCCGACGTTCCGCACCCTGCTGGGGCGGGTGCGCGAGGCCACGCTGGGCGCCTACGGCAACCAGGACGTGCCCTTCGAGCGGCTGGTGGAAGAGCTGCACCCCGAGCGCGACATGAGCCGGCCGCCGCTCTTCCAGGTCATGTTCATGCTGCAGAACATGGGGCGCGAAGAGGCGCGCGACGGCGGCGAGGGCGGGCTGGCCATCCAGACCCTGGCCGGCACCGTCGACCTGGCCAAGTTCGACCTGACCTTTGCCGCGGTCGAGCAGGGCGGGGCGCTCAGCTGCCACATCAACTACAACACCGACCTCTTCGACGCCGCCACCATCGTCCGCCTGGGCGAAGGGTTCCGCACCGTGCTCGAGGGGATCGCCGCCGATCCGGACGCCCGCGTCTCGCGCCTTCCCGTGGTCCCCGCGGACGAGCGCGAGCAGCTGCTGGTGCGGTGGAACGCGCAGCCGTCGCAGACGGACGGGAGCGAGGGGATGCACGGCGCCTTCGAGGCGCAGGCCGCCCGCACGCCGGACGCCGTGGCGCTGGTCTTCGACGGCAGGCCGACGACGTACGCCGAGCTGGACGCGCACGCCAACCGCGTGGCGCACCACCTCCGCGCGCTGGGCGTGGGCCCCGACACCCTGGTGGGCCTCTGCACCGAGCGGACGCCGCGGACGATCGCCGCGCTGCTGGGCATCCTCAAGGCCGGCGGCGCCTACGTGCCGCTGGACCCGGCGTACCCCGCGGACCGGCTGGCGTACATGCTGGCCGACTCCGGCGCCACCGTGCTGGTCTCCGAGACCGCGCTCCTCCCCGGGCTGCGGACGGACGGCGTGCGGGTGGTGGACCTGGACCGCGACGACGACGCCATCGCCGCGCGGCCGTCCACCTCGCCCGGCGTGCCGATCGACACGGAGCGGCTGGCGTACATCATCTACACCTCCGGCAGCACCGGCCGTCCCAAGGGGGCGATGGTGCGCCACGGCGGCGTCGCCAACTTCCTGCGCGCCATGGTCACGGCCCCCGGCTTCACGGCCGACGACGTGGTGCTGGCGGTGACCACGCTCTCGTTCGACATCTCGGTGCTGGAGCTGCTGCTGCCGCTGTCCATCGGCGCGCGGGCGGTGCTGGCCGGGCGCGAGGTGGCGGGCGACCCCGCGCTCCTCTCGGCGCTGATCGCCTCGTCCGGCGCCACCGCGCTGCAGGCGACGCCGACGAGCTGGCGGATGCTGCTGGACGCGGGGTGGACCCCGCCCGCCGTGCTGATGATGACCGGCGGCGAGCCCCTGCCGCGCGACCTGGGCGAGCGGCTGATGGCCAACGGCGCGCGCCTGTGGAACCTGTACGGCCCCACCGAGACCACCGTCTGGTCCTCCGTCCTGCAGGTGGAGCCGGGCGGCACCGGGCCCGTGCGCATCGGCGGGCCGATCCCCGCGGCGACCAACTACGTGCTTTCGCCCGAGGGCGAGCCGGTGCCGCTGGGGGTGTTCGGCGAGCTGTACATCGGCGGCGCGGGGGTGGGGCGCGGCTACATGGGGCGCCCCGGGCTCACCGCGGCCACGTACCTCCCCGACCCCTTCTCGCGCGCTCCCGGCGCGCGCATGTACCGCACGGGCGACCGCGTGCGCTGGCGGCCCGACGCCACCCTGGAGATCAGCGGCCGGCTGGACACGCAGGTCAAGCTGCGCGGCTTCCGCATCGAGCTGGGCGAGATCGAGAGCGCCCTGCGCGAGCACGAGAGCGTGCTGGAGGCGTGCTGCTCGGTGCGCGAGGACGTTCCCGGCGACCCGCGCCTGGTGGCCTACGTCCTTCCCGCGGGCGAGGCGGCGCCGGCCGTGGCCGAGCTGCGGGCGCGGCTGCACGTGCGGCTGCCGGAGTACATGGTGCCCGGCGCCTTCGTGGTGATGGACGAGTTCCCCCTCACCCCCAGCGGCAAGATCGACCGCCGCGCCCTTCCCGCGCCGGGCGCCGCCGCCACGGCCGCGGACGCGTACGAGGCGCCCGCCACCCCCACCGAGGAAGCGGTGGCGCAGATCTGGTCCGACATCCTGCGCGTGGAGCGGGTGGGGGCGGGCGACAACTTCTTTGCGCTGGGCGGGCACTCGCTGCTGGCCACGCAGGTGGTGGCGCGCATCCGCACGGTCCTGGACGCCGCGCTCCCCGTGCGCACCCTGTTCGAGGCGCGCACCGTCCGCGAGCTGGCCGCGCGGGTGGACGAGGAAAAGGCCCGGGGCGCGGCGGGCGCGCGCGGCATCGGCTCGGTGTCGCGCGACCGCTACCGCATTCCCGTGGCGCGGCCGTGAGCGTGATCGCCCCCGCCCCCGGCGCGGCCGCCGAGGCCGTCGCGCTTCCCGCCAGCCTGGGGCAGCAGCGGCTCTGGCTGCTGGAGCAGGTGGAGCCGGGCACCGGCCGCTACAACATGGGCCTGTGCCTGCGCCTGGCCGGCGCGCTGGACGTCCCCGCGCTGCGGCGCGCGCTGGACGAGCTGGCCGCGCGCCACGAGTCGCTGCGCACGGTGCTGACGGAGATCGACGGCCAGGCGGTGCAGGTCATCCTTCCCCCCGCGCCCGTCGCGCTGCCGGTGCACGACCTGTCGCACCTGGGCGCCGAGGCGCGCGAGGACGCCGCGCGGCGGATGCTGGACGCCGAGGCGCAGCGGCCGTACGACCTGGCCGCCGGCCCGCTCTTTCGCGCCGCGCTGCTGCGGCTGGGCGACGCGGACTGGATGCTGTCGCTGGGGCTGCACCACGCCATCACCGACGAGTCGTCGCTGTGGGTGGTGGACGGCGAGTTCCGCGCGCTCTACGCCGCCTTCGCCGCCGGCCGCCCCTCGCCGCTGGGCGAGCCGCCGGTGCAGTACGCCGACTTCGCCCTCTGGCAGCGCGAGATGCTGGAGGCGGGCGAGATGGACCGCCAGCTGGCGTGGTGGCGCGAGCGGATGGAAGGCGTCACCGGCATCCTGGACCTGCCGGCGGACCGCGTGCGCCCCGCCATCCAGGACTGGCGCGGTGGATCGGTGCAGGCGCGCCTCGATGCCGCGGACCGCGACCGCCTGTGGGCGCTGGCCCGGCAGGAGGGCGCCACGCCGTACATGGTGATCATCGCCCTCTGGCAGCTGCTCCTGGGCCGCCTGGCCGGCTCCGACGACGTCGTGGTGGGCACGCCGGTGACGGGGCGCACGCCCGAGACGGAGGGCACGGTCGGCTTCTTCGTCAACACGCTGGCGCTGCGGGCGGACCTTTCCGGCAACCCGCCCTTCCGCGAGCTGCTGCGCCGCGTGCGCGACATGACGCAGGGCGCGTTCGCCCACCCCGACCTCCCGCTGGAGCGGCTGGTCGAGGCGCTCCCGCTGGAGCGCGACGCCCGCCGTCCGCCCCTCTTCCAGACCATGTTCGTCCTGGCGACGACGCGGGTGGCCGAGCCGGGCGCGGCCGGCGCGGCCGACGTGGACGGCGGGCCGGCGTGGACCCCGGTTCCCCTGCGGCTGGACAGGGCCAAGTACGAGCTGACGCTGGTGGCGCGCGACGAGGGCGACGGCCTGCGGCTGACCATGGACTACGCCGCCGAGCTGTTCTCCGCCGCCGCCGGGGAGCGCATCCTGGCCCAGCTCGCCGCCCTGGCCGCCGCCGTCGCGCGCGACCCGGACGTCGCCATCGGCGACGCGCCCCTCCTGCCGGCGGAAGAGCGGGCGCGCCTGGCCGCCGAGGCGGCGGGCGAGCGGATGCCGGACGCCGCGGCGACGCCCGTCCACCGCCTGGTCGAGGCGCAGGCCGCCCGCACCCCCCGCGCCGACGCGCTGGTGCTGGAGGGCGACGCCCTCTCGTACGGCGAGATGAACGCGCGGGCCAACCGCCTGGCGCGCGTCCTCGCCGGGATGGGCATCCGCCCCGAAGAGCGGGTGGGGATCGTCGCGGACCGGTCGATGGAGGCCGTGGTCGCCCTGCTGGCCGTGCTCAAGGCCGGCGGCGCCTACGTGCCGCTGGACCCCGCCAACCCCGCGGGCCGCGGCGCCGCCATGGTGGCCGACTCCGGCGTGCGCTGGGTGCTGGGCCGCGGCGAGCACTTCGAGACCGTCCGCACCTGGGGCGCGGAGCCGGTGTCCGCGGACGGGGCGGGGGAGGGGGACGATGCGGATCTGCCGATCGACGTCCATCCCGACCGGCTGGCGTACGTGGTCTACACCTCCGGCAGCACCGGCACGCCCAAGGGGGTGATGGTGCGCCACGGCGGGCTGGCCAGCCTGGCGCTGGGCTTCGTGCCGCCGCACGCCTTCGGCCCCGGCGAGCGGGTGCTGGTGGTGCCGCCGCTCAGCTTCGACGCCTCCGCGGGCGACGTCTTTCCCGCGCTCGTCAGCGGCGCCGCGCTGGTGCTGCACCCCGACCCCGCCGCGCTGACGGCGGACGCGCTGCTGGAGCTGTGCCGCACGCACGACGTCACCCTGGTCGACACCGCCGCCGCCCTCTGGCGCCAGTGGTGCGACGACCTGGCCTCGCGCACCGGGACCACCGACACCGGCCCCCTGCGCATGGTGATGATGGGCGGCGAGGCGGCCCCGCTGGACCGCGCCGCCGCCTGGGCGCGGGCCACCGAGGGCCGGGTGGAGCTGGTGAACCACTACGGCCCCACGGAGACCACCGTCTGCGCCACCCTGCAGAAGACGGTGGACGGCGCGGAGTGGCGGGGCGCGGCGGGATCCATCCCCATCGGCCGCGCCGTGGCCAACGCCCGGGCGTACGTCCTCGATCCCCGCGGGCATCCCGTGGCGGACGGCGTGCCCGGCGAGCTGTGCGTGGGCGGCGAGGGGGTGGCGCGCGGCTACCTGGGGCGTCCGGGGCTGACGGCGGAGCGCTTCGTCCCCGACGCGCTGGGCGGCGAGCCCGGCGCGCGGATGTACCGCACCGGCGACCGCGTGCGCCGCCTGCCGGACGGCGCCCTGGAGTTCCTGGGGCGCACCGACCACCAGGTCAAGCTGCGCGGCTACCGCATCGAGCCGGGCGAGGTGGAGGCCGCGCTGCTGGCCCACCCCGGCGTGCGCGAGGCGCTGGTGATGGTGCGCGAGGACGAGCCCGGGCGAAAGCGCCTGGTGGCCTACGTCGGCGCCCCCGCGGAACCCGCGGTGGACGAGCTGAAGGACATGCTGCGCGGGCGGCTGCCGGAGTGGATGGTCCCCTCCGCCTTCGTCCTGCTTCCCGCGCTCCCGGTGACGCGGCACGGCAAGGTGGACCGCCGCGCCCTTCCCGCGCCCGCCGCCGCCGCCGGCGACGAGGCGTACGTGGAGCCGCGCACCGAGACGGAGCGCGTCCTTGCCGCGCTCTGGGCCGAGGTGCTCGCCGTCCCGCGCGTCGGTGCGGAGGACGACTTCTTCGAGCTGGGCGGCCACTCGCTGCTGGCGCTGCCGCTGGTGAACCGCGTGCGCCAGGCGTTCGACCTGGACGTGCCGCTGCGCGCGCTCTTCACCGCGCCCACGGTGGCCCGCATGGCCGCCGCCATCGACGCCGTGGCCGCGGGCGACGTCGAGGCCGCCACCCTGCCGCCGGAGCTTCCCGGCGACCTGCGGCTGGCGGACGCCCTTCGTCCCGAGGCGCCGTACGTCCCCGGCCCCCTGCGCCACGTCTTCCTTACCGGCGCCACCGGCTTCCTGGGCGCGTACCTGCTGGACGGCCTGCTGCGCCGTACGCAGGCGGACGTGTACTGCCTGGTGCGCGCGGCGGACGCGGACGAGGGGCGCCGGCGCATCGCGCAGAACGTGGACAAGTACCTGGCGTGGGACCCCGCGTGGGCCTCCCGCATCGTCCCCGTGGTCGGCGACCTGGGCGAGGCCGGGCTGGGGATGAGCGAGGCGCGGTTCCGGGCGCTGGCGGGGCAGGTGGACGCCATCGTCCACAACGGCGGGGTGGTGAACTTTACCCTGCCGTACGGGCGAATGCGCGCCGCCAACGTGCTGGGGACGTACGAGGTGCTGCGGCTGGCCTGCGCCGGCCGCGCCACGCCCGTGCACTTCGTCTCCACGCTGGGCGTGTACCTCGCGCCGCAGATGCAGGACACGGTGGTGGAGGAGCACACGCCCCTTCCCGACGCCGCGCGGCTGCACGACCCGTATTCGCAGACCAAGTGGGTGGCCGACGCGCTGGTGCGCACCATGGCGGACGCGGGCGTTCCCGTCACCGTGCACCGCCCGGCGCGCGTGGGCCCCGACAGCCGCACCGGCGCCACCAACGCCGACGACTGGTTTTCGCGGATGATCCGCGCCGTCGCCGAGATGGGCGTGGCGCCTGACCTGGCCTGGCAGCTGGACCTGTCGCCGGTGGAGCAGGTGGCCGCCGCGATCGTCGAGGGGGTGGCGGACCCGGCGTGGCTGGGCGGCGCGTACCACTACTTCAACGCGCGCTTCCTGTCCTTCGGCGAGCTGCTGGACGCGGTGCGGTCGGCGGGGTTCCCCGTGCGGACGCTGCCGTACGCCGAGTGGCGGGCGCGGGCGCTGGACGAGGCGTCGGACCCCGCGCACCCCCTGTATCCGCTGCTTCCGCTCTTTCCCGCGGAGCTGCGCGCGTCGCGGACGCCGGGATTCCACTCGCCCCGCGCCGAGGCGCTGCTGGCCGCCGCCGGCACCGCCTGGGCCGTGCCCGACGCCGCGCTGGTCGAGCGCACCGTGTCGTACTTCGTCCGCCGCGGCGTGCTGAACGGCGCCCGCGCGGCCGCGTCCAACGCCTGAGAACACGCATGATCCAGAAGCTTGCCGGGCTGCGCACCTTTTTCATCATCTGGCTGGGCCAGGTGGTCAGCACCGTGGGCAGCAGCCTGACGGGGTTCGTGCTGGGCGTGTGGGTTTACCAGGAGACGGGGAGCGCCACCCAGTTCGCGCTCATCGCCGCCTGCGCCACCCTTCCCTCCATCGTGCTGGCCCCGCTGGCCGGGGCGCTGGTGGACCGCCACGACCGCCGCATGGTGATGATCGTGGCGGACTTCGGCGCGGCGCTCAGCACCGTGGCGCTGGCGCTGCTCTGGTCGGCCGGCGCGCTGCAGGTGTGGCACATCTGGGCCGCCACCGCCTTTGCCGCCACCTGCAACGCCTTCCAGAACCCCGCCTACTCGGCGTCGCTCACCCTGCTGGTCCCCAAGGAGCAGCTGGGGCGGGCCAACGGGCTGGTGCAGACGGGGCAGTCGCTGGGCATCATCTCGCCGGTGATCGCCGCGGGGCTGGTGGCGGCGGTGGGAGTGGGCGGGGTGATGGCCATCGACCTGGCCACCTTTGCCTTCGCCGTCATCGCGCTGGCCTTCGTGCGCATCCCCCGTCCCGAGGTCAGCGCGGCCGGCGCCGCCGCCCGGGGCTCGCTGCGGCGCGAGGCCGGCTACGGGTGGACGTACCTGCGCGAGCGGCCGGGGCTGATGTGGCTGACCACGCTGTTCGCCTTCTTCAACTTCTTCATCGGCATGGTGAGCGTGCTGGTGCAGCCGCTGATCCTGTCGTTCTCCTCGGTGGGCGCGCTGGGGTGGCTGATGTTCGCCGGCGGCAGCGGCATGCTGGCGGGGAGCCTGGCGATGGGCGCGTGGGGCGGCCCCAAGCGGCGGATCCGGGGGATGCTGGGGTTCGTGGTGCTGGCCGGGCTGGTGCTGGCCGCGCACGGGCTGACGCCTTCGCCCTGGCTGATCGCGGTGGTGGCGCCGGCGTTCCTGTTCACCATCCCCATCGTGGGCGCCACCTTCACGGTGATCCTGCAGACGCGCACCCCGCCCGACGTGCAGGGCCGCGTGTTCAGCACCGTGCGCATGCTCAGCCTGATCACCCTGCCGCTGTCGTACTTCCTGGCCGGCCCGCTGGCCGACGGCGTCTTCGAGCCCGCCATGGCCCCCGGCGGCGCGCTGGCCGGCACGGTCGGCGCCCTGATCGGCACCGGCGAAGGGCGGGGGATCGCGCTGATGTTCATGATCAGCGGCCTGGTGCTGGCCGCCACCGCCGTCCTCGCCTACGGCAGCGCGCAGATCCGCGGGCTGGAGGAGGAGCCTGTGGCGGGGGCTGCGGAGTCGGCGGAGCCCGTTGCGTCTGGCGAGATGGTGGCGACGGCGTGAGGGGGTGAAGGGGTGAAGGGGTGAAGGGGTGAAGGGGTGAAGGGGTCGTGCCTGTTTGTATTCACGCACTGCGCCCTCCGCTTCCCGGAGCCCGTCGGCGAAGGCCGACATCGCGTTTCCCCAGCCGCGATTTCAATCGCCCGGGAGGAGGCCGGCAGGGACACGCGTGTTGCCGCCACAAACGGGCAACGTACCGCGAGGCCTGACTTCCTGAGGGAGCGCCGCGCGACCCCGTCCCGACCGGGGGACCCGGCGCGCGACCGAAGGACCTCGCCTCGGATGGTGAGGGGCCGGTAGAAACGCCCGAGGGCACGCGGCCACAATCCGCGAAGGCGGGTTTCGCGCCTTTCCCGCGGCGAATTCATTCGCTCCGGGTGGATGGGCGGCGCGGGCCGCGCACGATGGACGACGCACAGATGCAGTCTGGATTGCAGGAATTCCTGATCCCACGCTGACGCAGAACCGTACCGATGCCCCTGCAGCTTTCGCCCGACGAGCACCAGGCGATGTTCGAGACGCACGCGGGTCCCGCTCCCATGCTGGACCTGCTGGGCGCCGCCGCGCTGCGCATGGCCGCCGCCGCCGCGCGCCTGGGCATCTTCCAGGCGCTGGCGCAGGGCCCGCTCACCCCGGACGAGATCGCCCAGCAGACCGGCACGCACGCCCGTGGCGTGGCGCTGCTGCTGGAGGCCCTGCGCGCCCACGGCTACGTGCGGCCCCACGCGAACGGCGACGGAACGCAGCGCTGGGAGAACAGCGCGGCGTCCGCCCGCTGGCTGGTGCGCGGCGACCAGCCCTCGTTCGCCGACACGCTGGAGTTCTGGGACGCGCTCCTCTTCGAGCTGTGGCCGTCGCTGGAGCGCTCGCTGACCGAGGGAAAGCCGCCCACCGACTGGTACGCCTGGCTGGAGCGCAACCCCCGCATCCTGCGCTCGTTCCAGTCCATGCTGGGACGGATGGCCCGCGCCGCCGGCCCCGGCATCGTCCAGGCCGCCGCGCTCCCGGCCGGCACGCGCCGGCTGCTGGACGTGGGCGGCAGCCACGCCCTGTACTCCGCCGCCTTCTGCGCCGCGCACCCGCAGCTGCACGCCACCGTGCTGGACTTTCCCGGCGCGCTGGAGGTGGGGCGCGAGAACGTGGCCGCCGAAGGGCTGGGCGGCCGCATCGAGCTGCGCGCGGGCAACTTTCTCAGCGAGCCGCTGGGGACGGGGTACGACGCCGTCCTGCTGTGCCGCGTGGTGCACGGGCTGGACGCCGAGGGGAACACCGCGCTGCTGCGCCGGGCGCACGACGCGCTGGTCCCCGGCGGCCGCGTGCTGGTGGTCGAGGAGTACGACCCCGAGCGCCGCCCGGCCGACGCCGTGACCGACGCGTTCATGCACACGTTCAGCCTGAACATGTACCACCTGCAGGGCGCGCAGAACTACCCGACGGAGGCGATCGCCGGGTGGCTGGCGGCGGCGGGGTTCGACCCCGCCACCGTGCGCGAGGACCCGGCGGGAACGGACCGCGTGGTCCAGGCCGCGAGGCGCGCGTGAGCGCGCTCCGCCGCCCCCCCGCGGCCCCGAACACCGCGAAGGCACACGCCTTCGCGCATGCAGGCGGCGCGTCCGGCCCGTCCGGCACGCCGCTCCGCCCGCGCCCCCGGCTTGGCGCGGCCGCAGACTCTTCCGCACTTTCCGGACGATCGTAACCGGCCATGCGCATCCATCCCACGGACCCGCGGCTGTACCTGGTGGAGCTCCCCGACTTCCGGGAGACCCCGCAGCCGCCGCAGGTCCAGGAGAACCTGGAGCCGCTCACCACCATCGTGAACTGGGCGACGGACTACCTGTGCAGGCCGCACCCCGAGCTGGGGCGCACCGGCGCGGTATGTCCGTTCACCCAGCCGTCGCTGCGGCGCAACCTGTTCTTCCTCACCGTCATCCGCGGCGCCGAGCTGCGCCTGGACGACGTGGAGGAGGTGGTGCGCGCCTACCGCGACTGGTTCATGGAGATGCCGCCCACCGAGCCGAAGCAGGCCCAGTACAAGACCGTCAACATCATCTTCCCCGACCTGCCGGAAGAGGCGTGGAAGACGCTCATCGAGGCCACGCAGGACCGGCTCAAGGCCGAGTACGTGCCGCACGGAATCATGATCGGCGAGTTTCACCCCGGCCCGCCCGACAAGGCCGCGCTGTGGAACGCCAACTTCCGGCCGCTGCACTGCCCGCTGCCCATGCTGGTCATCCGCCACATGGTGCCCACCGACTTCGTGTTCCTGCGCGACCGGGAAGACTTCATGTCGGCGTACCTGCGGCTGCAGGGCGACCGCATTCCGCCCGTCATCATCAAGGACGTGCGCCTGGCCGCCGCCGCCTTCGGCCTGCCCATGCCGGGCGAGGCCGTGGTGCGCGAAGCGGTGCAGGCGGCCGGGGACGCCGTCCCCGGCGCCGTTCCGGCCGAGTGCCCCGCGCACGCCCACGCCGCGGCCGACGCCGCGGACCGTGCGGCCCCCCCGGCGTCCCGCTGCCCCGAGGACGCCGTGCCCGAACCTGCCCTTACCTCGACCCGCGCCTGAACGCGCACATCCAGGAGACGCTTCACATGTCGCTGTCCCAGGCCCTACGGCGGTACCCCGCGGCGGCCGCGCTCACCGCCGCGCTGGCGGGCACGGCGCTGCACGCCCAGGCCCCCGCGCCGGCCGCGCAGCCGCTTCCCGGCCCGCGCACCTTCACCGCCGTCCCCGCGAGCGACGCCATGCGGGTCGACGCGCAGCTGGACGAGGCGGCGTGGGCCGCGGCCACGCCCATCGACGTGCCGTACGAGTACTTTCCCGGCGACAACACCGCCGCGCCCGTGCGCACCGACTGCCGCATCACCTACGACCGCTCGGCGCTGTACCTGGGGTGCCGCGCGTACGACGAGCAGCCGGACCGCATCCGCGCCAACTACACCGACCGCGACGCGGCCACCGGCGACGACCACGTCACCCTGGTGGTGGACCCGTTCAACGACCAGCGGCGCGCCTTCCAGTTCCGGGTGAACCCCATGGGCGTGCAGATGGACGCCACCTACTCGGAGCTGGAAAAGAGCGAGGACTTTTCCTGGGACGCCATCTGGGCCTCGGCCGGCCGGCTTACCGCCGACGGGTACGTGGTCGAGGCGGCCATCCCCTTCAACTCGCTGCGCTTTCCCGCGGGGAGCAGCGTGCAGACGTGGGGGCTCATCGTGCAGCGCACGCTGCCGCGCAACGTGGTGCACCGGCTGCGCAGCCACCCCACCAACCGCAACGAGTCGTGCCTGCTGTGCCAGACCGACAAGCTCACCGGCCTGCAGGGAATCCGGCCCGGCCACGACGTGGAGCTCACCCCCACGCTCACCACCCGCCGGTCCGACCTGCAGACCGAGTTCCCCGCGGGCAGCCTGAACAGCGGCGACGTGGAGCCGGAGTTCGGCATCAGCGGGCGGTGGGGCATTACCCCCAACGTGGCGCTGAACGCCACCATCAACCCCGACTTCTCGCAGGTCGAGGCCGACGTGGCGCAGCTCGAGGTGAACGAGCGCTTCGCCCTGGCCTATCCCGAGAAGCGCCCGTTCTTCCTCGAGGGCGCCGACTTCTTCGCGACGCCCCGCAACGTGGTGTTCACCCGCTCCATCGTGGAGCCGGTGGGCGGGCTCAAGGTTTCGGGCAAGGAGGGGCGCAGCGCCTTTGGCGCATTCGCCACGCAGGACCGCTACACCTCGCTGCTCTTCCCCAGCAACCAGGCCACGGGCCAGGCGCTGCTGGACGACGACGTGAGCACCGCCGTGCTGCGCTACCGCCGCGACGTGGGCGCCTCGTCGGCGCTGGGCGTGGTGTACACCGGCCGCCAGGGCGACGAGTACTCCAACCACGTGGGCGGCATCGACGGCTTCATGCAGCTCAGCCAGTCCAACTTTCTGCGCTTTCAGGCCACGCGGTCGCAGACGGAGTACCCCGACTCGGTGGTGTCGCGCTTCGGGCAGCCGGAGGGCGGCTTTGGCGGCAACAACTTCTACGCGCAGCTCACGCACGCCAGCCGCAACTGGTTCGCGTCGGTCGACGTGCAGGAGGTGAGCGAGGACTTTCGCGCCGACGCCGGCTTCATCCCCCGCACCGACCTGCGCGGCGGCGTGCTGCAGGTGGAGCGCTCGTTCTGGGGCGCCCCCGGCAACTGGTACCGCCGGCTGGCGGTGTTCGGCTACGCCGAGCGCTTCGAGGACCACGACGGGCGCGAGACCGACCGCGGCCTGGCGGGCGTGGTGACGTACAACGGGCCCATGCAGTCGTTCGCCAACGTGGGGCTGGGATACAACCGCAAGTTCTTCCGCGGCAACACCTACGAGCTGCTGGACCTGCGTCCCACCTTTCAGATCAGCCCCACGCAGCGCGCCACCTTCTCGATCTCGGGGCGCATCGGCGAGGACATCGACGTCACCAACAACCGCAAGGCCAACATCTTCCAGATCGCGCCGGGCGTGGACCTGCGCCTGGGGCGGCACCTGGCCATCGGGCTCAGCCACACGCTGCAGCGGCTGAACACGCAGGAGGGCGACACGGCCGCCAGCCGCGCGCGCATCCTGAACGTGGGGCTGTCGCAGGCGCGGGCGGTGTACCACTTCAACGTGCGCACCTTCGTGCGGGCCATCGTGCAGTACCAGGACGTCGACTTCACCCCCACGCTGTTCACCGTTCCCGTGCCCGACCAGCAGCGCACGCTGTTCTCCCAGCTGCTGTTCGCCTACAAGGTGAACCCGCAGACGGTGGTGTTCGCCGGCTACACCGACGACCGCCTGGGGCTGGACTCCATCGACCTGACCCCCACCGGCCGGACGTTCTTCCTGAAGCTGGGGTACAACTTCCAGCCCTGAGGGAGTGCGGGAGTGCGGGAGTGCGGGAGTGCGGGAGTGCGGGAGTGCGGAAGTGCGGAAGTGCGGAAGTGCGGAAGCAGGTAGGGGTGGATGATGCGCGAGGCGGGCCGGAGCAACACGCTCCGGCCCGCCTCGTCGTTCATCCAGGGAAAACAACACCGTCATGGGTACAGAGGAACAGAGTCAGACAGAGGAATCAAGATGATGTCCAGCTCGCTTCTCTGTCTTGCCCTGTTCCTCTGTACGACCATTCTGTTGCCGGAGCCGGTATGCGCGGACGCGTCAGCCGAGCGGGATGCTGAGGCCGAGCGCCACGCCGCCGGAAGCGGCCGGCGCGGCGGTGGGAAAGTGGTGCTCCCACCGCTCCGAGCCCGACAGGCCGCCGATGATGAAGCCGACGGGTGCGCCGAGCACCGCGCCCACGGCCGCCCCCAGCCCCGTCCACCCCGCGTCGCCGCCCTGCAGCAGGACCAGTCCGCCGAACACGGCGCCTGCCGCCAGGCCACCTGTCGCCGCGCCCTCGAGGGCTCCCTTGAACCAGTCGCGGCCGTTGCTCACCTCCACCTGCCGGATGGACGCGGCGGGGAGCACCGAACGCCCGTACTCCGTCGCCACGACCACGGAGTCCGCGTCGGCGAACGCCACGTCGCCGGTGACCCGGCGGTCCACGCCCGTCACGCGCACCCGGGTTCCCGGCTCGATCCCCGCCACGGCCGGGGCCTGGCCCGCAAGGTCCGCGGCGGTGAACAGCAGCGCAGCGGCCGAGGTGGATACGATACGCTTCACGATGGAAAACTCCTTGCTCGGGAAGGGACGCGTGCCACGCACGCGCTGGAGTTGAACCGCCATGACTGCCCGGTATCGTAGGTACGGCCGGAAATGAGAGCGTGTTTAAGAATCCGACGCTGCGAATCCAGGCAGATCTACTAGGGCTGTCATTCCGAGGCCCGGCCACGCCGCAGCCTGCTTTCACACCAGGGGTTGCAGGGCCGAGGAATCCACTGTCGGATTGCTGGAGGGCAGACGCGGTAGCCCGTGCCTGCTTCGCGGCTACGACACGGGCGGACAGGGCCAGTGCCGGAGCGGCGCGGCGGGGCACCAGCAGCAGACAGTAGATTTCTCAGTCGGCGCGCCGGATTTCGTGCGATCCGATGGTGCGGTGTGGCGCCTCCTTCGAAATGACATCCGGGCGCGAGCGCAGGGGATTCTTAAACACACTCTCAGCCTCAGAGGGTGTTGCTGAACCATAGTCCATAACGAAGCGGTGACTTCCTGAGGGAGCGCATCACGTCCAACCAGAAGTCACACTACCGATTGCGCGCGACCGAAGGACCTCGTCTCGGTGGCGCAGGGGCCAGATCAGGGCACGGGACCCGCCCCGTCGTTCTGCTGGCGAGGTCCTTCGGTCGGCGCCAGGGTGCGGTGTACAAGCGAGTTGCGGGGCGGCGCCTTCCTCAGGAAGTCAATCACGCCGGGAGGTTTGGCAACACCCTCTCAGGCAATTGGTCCGGGCGCGCTCCGCTCATCCTCGTGACGCTCTCGCGGCAGCACCGCGACGGGCTGGGCCGCCGAGCACTGCAGAGCGTGGCGCTCGGCATCGCGACTGCGCTCCTGATCGCGGCCATCGATCACTTCTTCTTTGACGGGGAGACTGCCAGGGGCACCCCCGCTCTCGATGAACCGGTGGGTGCCGGGCTGCACCCCGTTTCCATCGCGATGGTCAACCCGGGCCGATCGGGGCACTGGCGCCCGGCGTGCATCCCGATCACGCCGGGCGCGAGGCGGGAACTACGCTCCGGTGGTCACCTCTTCGTACGCCACGGTAAGGGGGTCGCGCGCACCCGCCTGCCCGAACGGGCCCCATGCCTCGAAGCCGGCGAGCGGCGCGCGCATGGCGAGGACCTCTTCGCGCGGGCGGCCCGCCGCCACGTGCCGCTCGACGAACGCCAGCACGGCGCCCAGGTAGTCCCGGAACTGCAGCAGGTCGGCCGCGCTCCCGGTGACGGGGAGCCCCTCTCCCGCGTGCCCGAAGATGTAGATGGTGTCGCGCGCGTGCCCGTTCACCACGTGCTCCAGGACGCGCGCCCAGTTGCGCATCGAGGCGCCGGCGGCGCGGTCCACCACCGGGTGGCGCCGGTGAAAGGCCAGGTCGCCCATGTGCACCACGTTCGCCTGCTCGAAGGTGATGACCGCGTCGCCGCTGGTATGCGCGCGCCCGTGGTGCCTGGCGATGATGCGCTCGCCCCCGACCTCGCTGGACCAGCTGTGGGTGAAGGTGAGGTCCGGGTACAGCGGCGGCGGAGGCGGCTGCGTCGGCTGCTGCTGCGCGGGCTGCGGCTGCGGTTGCGGGGGCTGCTGTCCCTGCTGCGCCTGCTGGGGCGGCTGCGGCGCGCGCCGCATGTGCTGGTCCGCCATCCCGTGCGCCACGACGCGCCGCGCGACTCCGCGAAAAACGCCGTTGCCGCCCGTGTGGTCGCCGTGGTGGTGCGTGTTGAGCAGCACGTCTACGCCGCGGTTGCCCGACCGCTCCTGCAGCCCCGCCAGCAGCGTCTGCGCCTCGGCGGGGAACTGCGTGTCCACCACGGCCACGCCGCCACGATTCACCAGCCATCCCACGGTGCCGCCGCGCAGGGTGAACGTGCCCACGTTGCCGCGGATCGGCGTGAAGCTGGCCTGCTGCATCGGCGGCATCGCCTGCGGCGGCTGCGGCGCGAGCGCGTGCAGCGGCCGGCCGAGGAGGGCGCCGGCGGCGATGGCGGCGGAGGTCGCGAGAAAGTCGCGGCGGCTGGGAGACATCGGCCTTTCCTGGGTTCGCTGGTTCGCGGCGGGAGATCGAGTGCGCGGCCGCACTGCGCCTCATGCTGCCACCTGAATCGCTCCGCCGTCAACTGCGGCTCTAACAGCGCCGCCGTGATGAAGGCAGGGTGGCAGGGTTACGGTCTTGGGCACGCGGACGAAAGCGCCACTGGGAGAATGGAATCGAAAGGAGCTTTGCTTGACAACCATCGGTTCCAGGTGTGAGAGAGCGCCTGACCGGCCCGGACCACGTTTTGGAGCGCAGTTGGTGTCGCTGATGTTCCGCAGCATCCAGCGCCCGTTGCGCCGCACCAGGTGAGAGGCGTCGAATCCGCAGTGCGTGCCGCTGCGTCGCGCCGTACCTGGTACTCCGCCGCCCGATGCAGTGGATCGTCAGGCGCGCTGCAGGTTCGTCACGGCTCCCCAAGGGTGCGCGGGGTGGAATGTCGATCGGACGTAGAGGACTACCGGGTTCCTCCGCGTCCGCTGCTTTTGCCCCTGCGCGAAATGCAGCGCGGTTTCGGTCACAGGCATTCGCGGTTTCGGTCACTGGCATTCGCGCAGAACAACCGCACCAAAACGGACATGGCAAAGCGGCAAGAAAGAAGATTCTCAACCGCCTGTGACACACCGACTTCATCCCATGTTCAGAATGTTTACGTGCGGTGAAATAGGACGATTTATCAATACGCATTGGACAAATCGGTGGAAACGTGAATCGAATGATTGAATAAACAGGTGGGTGGCGCCGCCGAGGTTGAGTGATTATGTTGGGTGCAGATCTCTCACCTTTCCAACCTATTTAAACAAGAGGATGCTCCATGAGTAGGAAGGTTTGTAACGTACGGCCGGTACGGTGCGTGGGCCTGCTGGCCGGGCTGGTGCTCGCCGCGTGCTCCACGGATTCCGTGACCTCGGTGTCGCCGGACGCCGCGTCGGAGGTGCTTGCGGCCGCCCCCCAGGCCGGCTCGGTCAAGGACCAGTACATCGTGGTGCTCAAGGCAGGCGCATCGGCCCGTGCCGCGGCCGCCGCGGTGGGCGCCTCGCCGGGCCACGTGTACAGCGCCGCGCTCAACGGCTTCGCGGCGCGGTTGAACGCGGGGCAACTCACCGCCCTGCGCAACAACCCGCACGTGGACTACATCGCGGCCGACGAGGTGGTCTCCACCACGACGACGCAGTGGTATCCCACGTGGGGGCTGGACCGTATCGACCAGCGCTACCGGCCGCTGAACAGCTCGTACACGTACAACCGCACGGGCGCCGGGGTGACCGTGTACGTTCTGGACACTGGCATCCGCTACTCGCACACGGAGTTCGGCGGGCGCGCCGTCCCCGGGTACGACGTGTACGGCGGCAACGGCAGCGACTGCAACGGGCACGGCACGCACGTGGCCGGCACCGTGGGCGGCGCCACCTACGGCGTGGCCAAGGGTGTGACCCTCGTTTCCGTGCGCGTGCTGGACTGCTACGGCAACGGCACCACCAGCGGCGTCATCGCGGGCGTGGACTGGGTGACCGCCAACCATGCTACGCTGTCCGTGGCCAACATGAGCCTGGGGGGCCCGGCCAACACCGCCCTCGACAACGCCGTGCGCAACTCGATGGCGGCCGGGGTGACGTACGTGATCGCGGCGGGCAACAACAATGCGAACGCCTGCAACTACTCGCCCGCGCGGATCACCGATGCGCTCATCGTGGGCAACGTGAACTCCAGCGACACGCGCAACTCCACCTCCAACTACGGCCTGTGCCTGGACCTGTTCGCGCCGGGGACCAACATCACCTCGGCCTGGTACGGCAGCGACACGGGGACCACCACCATGTCGGGCACCTCCATGGCGGCGCCCCACGTGGCGGGGATCGCGGCAATGTACCTGGAATGGATTCCCGGCTCGCAGCCGGTGGACGTGCAGTACGCCATCGACCAGAACGGCACGTGGGACGTGGTGAGCAACCGGGGCAACAACTCGCCCAACCGGGTGGTCTACTCCGGGTTCATCCCGGGCCCGCCGCCCCCTCCCGGCTCCACCCCCCTGAGCGTGTACGTGAACTGCGACGTGTACAGCGGATACTGCGACGCCAGCGCCTCGGGCGGCAGTGAAGCCGGGTACAGCTTCACCTGGAGCAACGCCGACGAGGCGTATGACGCGAGTGGGTACAGCTACGCGTACCCCCATTGCTGGAGCACGAGCTTCGTCCAGGTGTACGCGACGGTGACCGACAGCAACGGCGCGACGGCCACCGGGTCCGCGTACTACAACTGCGGCGGCGACGGAGGAGGCGGCGGCATCATCCCCTGAGCCGGCCCCACCCCCGCAGCAGAAAGGCCCCTCCGCGTTCCCGCACGGAGGGGCCTTTCCGTCCGCCGTGATTTTTCTCGCGTCTCCGCAAAACGGCGGGCAAATCCCCCCAGAACGGAAACGACGTCCCCGCGGTCCAGGCACGGCCGGGACCGCGACGGGGAAGCCGTTGCCGCCGGGTTCGGTGAATCCACAAAAGCGGGGTTGGGGGATCCCGGTGATCGTGTTTCCCAGATACGGCTGGTCAGCGAGGCGTGTTTGCCGCGTGTGCAAATCCCCCCGCTTCTATCCAGCCGTAGAACGCGTCGATCCATCGGTCGCTGCTGGTGCCCTGCCGCCGCATGCCGAAGCCGTGGCCGCCCGCGCTGAAGATGTGGGCTTCGGGCCTGCGGCCGGCCGAGCGCAGCGCGTCGTAGAAGCGAACGACCGGTGCACAGGGATGGCGGGATCGCGACAGCCCGTATCCCGTGAGGATGAACATGCACGCAGACTCTCCTGACGAGCGGCGGCGGGAGCTGCCCGGAGACCAGATTCAGAATGACGCCGTTTGCCAGTTGTATCCATTGCGGATCCGGTATACGAACGATCACGCGGAGGACGCGGTGGCAACGAGCAAGGACGCGGATGAGGCTTTCATCCGCGTCCTTGCTTCGTCCCTCCGCGTCCTCCGCGTGGACCCGTTCTTTTCGGGATCCGCGCTCTGCTACTCGACGGCCACCGCCGCGCCGTCCTGGATCGCGCGGCGGACCAGCGCCAGCATGCCGGCGTTGGCGCGCTCCGCGGCGGCCTCCATCCGCTCGCCGAGCGCCTCCATCTCCCGCCCCAGCGCTTCCATCTCGCCGCCGCGGTCGTCCATCGGCGGGTCGAACTGGCGCATCTCCTCGTCCAGCGCCTCCATCTGCTCCTCGAGCCGGCGCGACTCCTCTTCCAGCTCCTCGCGCTCCCGCTCCATGGCGCGGCGCTCGGCGTCCGAGGCTCCCGCGGCCTCCCGGGCGGCCAGGGCCCCCAGGCGCGCACCGAGGACACCGAGGCGTTCGCCGAGCCTTCCCTGCCGCGCGCCAATCTCACTCAGCTGCGCGCCGATGCGGCCCTGCACCTCACCGATCTCGCCCTGCCGCGCGCCGATCCTGCCCTGCTCCTCGCCGATGCGCCCCACCGGCTCCCACAGCTCGTCCACCTGGCGTAGCACGCCGGCATCGCGGACGACGTACTCCCGGCCGGCGTAGCGAAACCAGAGCAGGTGCTCACCCGGCCGGCGGTGGCGCCGCGCGCGGTCGATGTCTCTCGTGCTTCCGTTCACCGTGGTGTTCCGGTCGCCGCGAAAGAGCACGAAGTGAAGCTCCTCCTGCGAGCGCCGGTCGCCGGGTTTCGCGGTGCCGGCCGTGACGGCCGCCGGCGCATCGGCGCGCGCGGCCGGCGACGCTGCACGCGTGGCCGCGGCCTCCGGGGCCCCGGCGGTCCGCGACGGGGACGGCGCCGCGGGCGCGGCGGAGCGCGCCACGGCCCGGATGGGAACGATCGCGAGCATGGCCAGGGCCACCGCGCCGGCGGCGAGAACGCGGCCGCGGCGCGACGGCGAAGAGGTGCGGTTCAGCATGGTGAGTCTCCGTTTGAGGTTCTGGAACGACCACGCCGCTCCCGCGGCGGAGAACGTGGCGGTACGGCGTGACACCCCGAGCGCCAGCAGCATGCGGCCGTAGCCCTGCGGCGATGCGCCCAGCGTGGTGAGAACGGCCTCGTCGCAGGCGGCTTCGCGCCAGAACGCGTACTCGCGGGCGGCAAGGCGGGCCAGGGGGTGAAAGAAGAAGCAGCGCTCGGCGGCCGCCGGGACGCAGCCCAGCCACACGTCGCCGCGCTTGAGGTGCGCGAGCTCGTGGCAGAGCGCCATGCGCTGCTGGTCGGCCGCGAGCGCGGCGAACGCGGCGGCCGGCACCAGGATCACCGGCCGGCGCCCGCCGATGACCAGCGGCGTCCCCACCTCCGCCGACACCCGGACGTCCGCCGTCCGGCGCAGGCCAAGCCGGCCCGAGAGCTCGCGGACGATCGCGTGCAGCCCCTTGCCGCCGGGCAGGGACCGCGCGACCACCGCCCGCGTGCGCCGCCAGCTCTGCAGCGTCCGCAGCAGCGAAAGGCCCAGCCCCAGCGCCCACGCGCCGACGACGATGGCGGTCCAGGGGATCTCCGGCGCGCCGGCATCGCGGGCCGGCGGGAAGGCGGGGCGGGCACCGTCGCCGGCCCGCGCGGGTGGGAGGGGCGTGGCGGCGGTCACGCCCGCCTCGGCGCCCGGCGCCTCCGCCGCGGCGCGGGGAAGCACGGGCACCCCGATCGGCGAAAGCCAGACCAGCGAGACGACGAACTTGGCCGCCACGCACCACCACAGCAGGGCGCGAGCGCCGGGCGACAGCCGCGGCAGCGCCCGGCAGGCCAGCCAGACACCGGCGGCGAGCACCGCCCCTTCCAGCGACGCGCGGACCAGGAGGGAAAGCATCAGCCCTCCTTTCGCTGTGCGGCGTCCAGGCGCGCGACGATGCGCTCCAGCTCCTGCCGCTCCCTGTCGGAGAGCTCGGGCGCCTCGGACAGGTAGGCCAGGAACGGCGACACGGACCCGTCCAGGCTGCGCTCCACGAACCGCTGCACCGCGTTCTTGAGCAGGTCCGCGGACGAGGCACAGGCCCGATAGCGAAAGACGCCATCCGCCAGCTGGCGGGACAGGTACCCCTTCTTCCGCAGCCGCTCCATCATCGTCAGCACGGTCGACCGCGCGAGCCCGCGGCTGCTGCCGAACTCGTCGACGGCCTCCGCGACGCTGGCGCTGCCGCGGTCGGCGATGTGCCGCACCAGGGCCAGCTCCTGGTCGCCGATGGTGGATTCAGGTTCCATGGTTGTCTACACTTGTCGTCACGAGGCGCGCGGCAGGGTGCCTACACGTGTCGTCACGTGACCATGATATGCGTGACTACACGAGTAGTCAAGGCCTGTGATGGGGAGCGGGATCAGGAGGGCTGATGGCCCGCGTGCACGTCCGCGCGCACGGCGCTGCCCGCCCGTGTTTCGTTGGATGGACTTTGCGCGCAGAACGTTGCCGGAGCCGCGGGCTCCGTGCGGTGTCTGGCCGCGCGGCGGCGAAACGGGGCGCAACTCGTGCACAGGTACGACCGGGACCGCTACAGCTCGCATCCCCGACGATGGACCATGCACGCAGATTCACCTGACGAGCGGCGGAAGCTGCCCGGAGAGGATCCGGGCGGCGACTCCGTGCTCACGCCGGACGTGGACCCCGCGGCGGACGCGGTCCCGGTGGAAGCAGGTGCGCCGAAGCCCGACCTGGCCAGGACGGGCGAGGCGATGGACAGCACGCGCGGGCGGTCCGCGGGGGTCACCACGCTGACCGTGCTCGCGCTGCTCTACACGCTCTACTTCGCGCGGCCGTTCCTGCTGCCGATCGTGGTGGCGCTGCTGCTCAGCTTTCTGTTCAGCCCCGTTGTGCGGGCGATGGCGCGGTTCCGCATCCCGCCGCCGGTGAGCGCCGGCCTCATCATCCTGGGGCTGCTGGCGTCGGTGGGGTTCGCGGGGTACGAGTTGTCCGGCCCCGTCCAGCGGTGGGCCGCCAGCGCGCCGGAGACGTTCGCCACGGCGCAGGCAAGGATTCGCACGGTGCTCCAGCCGCTGGAGCGCGCCAGCCGGACGGCGCAACAGGTGGAGCGGTCCGCGGGCGCCGTGGCGGGGCCCGGCCAGGCGCAGGAAGTGGTGGTCAAACAGCCCAGCCTGATCGCGCGGGTGTTCGGCACCACGCAGCGGTTCCTGGTCACCGCCCTGGAAGTGCTGATCCTGCTGTACTTTCTGCTGGCGGCGGGCGACCTGTTCCTGCAAAAGCTCATCAAGGTGCTCCCCAACGTGCGCGACAAGCGCAAGGCGGTGGAGATCGCCCGCAAGACCGAGGCGTCCATCAGCACCTACCTGCTGACGACGTTCGCCATCACGCTCAGCGAGGGCGTGGTGGTCACGCTGGCCATGTGGGGGCTGGGGATGCCCAACCCCCTGCTGTGGGGCGCCCTGGTGGTGGTGCTGGAGTTCATCCCGTACCTGGGCGCGCTGATCATGACCGCCATCCTGACCCTGGCGGCGCTCACCGTCTACGACACCGTGGGCCAGGCGCTGCTGGTCCCCGGCGCCTTTCTGCTGATCAACGTCATCCAGGGCAACTTCGTCAGCCCCATGCTGATGGGGCACAAGCTGGCGCTGAACCCCGTGGCGCTGCTGGTGGGCCTTACGTTCTGGTTCTGGATCTGGGGGCTGCCGGGCGCGTTCGTCGCCGTTCCGCTGCTGGCCACCTTCAAGATCTTCTGCGACCACATCGAGTCGCTGGCCGCGGTGGGCGAGTTCCTGGGGATGCGCGACCAGACCGAGCGCCGGGCCATCGTCCGTTGACGCGCCTCACCCGCGATCCGCGCACCGCGCTGCCGCAGATGGAGCAGGTCGCCGATGAGCGGGCGGAGGGTGGGGAAGGCCGGGCCTGGCGGCGGCAGGGCATGGAGCAGCTCCGGTCGGGCGTGCGTGATGGCCGGGTGGTGGAGATGGACGCGGGGCATCACCTTTTCCTCCACCGCCCCGACGAAGTGCTCCAGCTCGTGCGCGACTTCCTTCGCCAGCCGTGACCTCCACCGCTCCGCGGGGCTGATCCTTTTCGACCCTGTTGATGCGGAGACGCGGAGGAAAACGAAGAGCCGCGGAGGACGCATCGAAGCCCCTCCGCGGCTCATCTGTTCCTCCGCGTCCTCCGCGTGATCCTTTCCCGCGGATGACTTGGACGCCACAACCATTTGGGGAAACCGGGATTAGCGAGGCGGGTTCGCCGCGCGCGTAAATCCCCCCGTTTCCATCCAGCCGTAGAACGCGTCGATCCATCGGTCGCTGCTGGTGCCCTGCCGCCGCATGCCGAAGCCGTGGCCGCCCGCGCTGAAGATGTGGGCTTCGGGCCTGTGGCCGGCCGAGCGCAGCGCGTCGTAGAAGCGAACGACCGGGGCGAGCGCCACGGCGTCGTCCTGTGCCCACGCCATGAAGATGGGAGGCAGAGCCGGCGGGATGTCGGGCATGGCGCCGAACGGGCCGCCGTAGATCATCGCGGCGAAGTTCGGACGGGCCGCGGAGTCTGCCTGGAGCAGGGTTGCGCCGGCGACCATTCCCCCGGCGGAGAATCCCAGAACCCCTACGCGGTCGGGCGAGACGCCCCACTCGGCCGCATGCCGCCGCACCACCTTCACGGCCTGGATGCCGTCCGCCATGCCGTACCGGCCCACGGAATCCATGTTCATGGGCCCCGGCACGCCCTCCTGGCGCTTTTCCAGGATGCGGTACTTGAGCACGAACGCGGCGATCCCGCGTTCCTGCAGCCACCGCGCGACGTCGTCCCCCTCCAGGCTGATGGCGAGCGCGACGAAATAGCCGCCCGGCGCGATGATCACGCCGGTGCCCGTGGCCCTGGCCGGGTCGGGAAGGTAGGCCGTGAGCGTGGGGGTCGCCACGTTCTGGATCACCGTTCCCACCGGCGTGTTCTCGTACGTTTTTTCTTCCTGCGTCCACCCTTCCGAGCCGGGGGCCACGCCGGGCCACAGGTTCACGACCTGCGCGGCGGCCGGGCCAGCCACCACCAGCATGAGGACGATTCCGCCCGCCGCACCCAGCACCGCTCGCCGCATGGGGTTTCTCCTGGTCATTGTTGATGAACGCGCGGCGTACAGTGTCGTGGCGCGCGGCCGAAAGCGCCAGCAAGGGAAATGGAGCGAAAGGAGCTTTCTCGACGACCACCGGTGCAAGTGGGTGAGCGCTTTCGACGGGCCTCGGCCACGTTCCGGGGCGCCATTGCTGGACGACACTTCGCTTTCCGGCGGTCCCGCCACGCGGAACGTCCCCACATTCGCAAGCCGATCCGCCCAAAAGCTTTACAAAATCATTACCCTGACGGCTGGCGCACCATGGGCTCCCTCACATGACAGGTGTTCTCCGGATGCGGTAGGAACCACAATGGCTCGCAACCGCGAAAGCGGGGTCGTGATTGCGACGGTGCAACCGTGACCGCTGGGAGACATCGGCGATTCCCGGGTTCGTTGATCGGCGGGGATGGGATCGCACTGTGCCTCATCGCCGACAAGAACCGCTCCGCCGTCATGCGCACGTCAAACGCCGCCGCCGGATCGGCTCCGCCCGTTCAGCGATCTTCAGCCGACGCGACGCTCATACCAGATCCTGAAAAAGAATGATCGTACAGAGGAGCAGAGTCAGACAGAGGAAACGAGATCATGCTTCCACTCGCTTTCTCTGTTTGACTCTGTTCCTCTGTACCCTGAAGGTGTTGTTTTTCCGGATCTGGTATCAGCCCGTGAGCGAGTGAACGCACCATCTGCCGCAGTACTCGCCGATCGGCACTCCGCCGCCGACGCGCTGGGCCACTCCGACGCGGCCACGCGCAGCATCCCGGCGACGAGCATCGCGTCCAGGCGCGTGCGCAGGTCGGCCCGGGTCGCCCGGGTGCGCGTCGCTACGCCCTTGCCGCGCTTGCGTTCGCCCGGAACGCGCGTTTAACATGGGACGCGGTATCCATTCCTGTTCCGGCCGGTTCTTCATGTACCCCGCCTGTCATCCTCCGTGATCCGCATCGAAATGCTGGGCGACCCGCTCCTGAGCGGACCCGGCGGGCCCATGCGCGGCCGGGCCACCTACAAGCGGCGCCTTGCCCTGCTCTCGGTGCTGGCCGCCGCGCGTGGACGGCCCGTCGGCCGCGAGCGGCTGATGGCGCTGCTCTGGTCCGAGCTCCCCGCCGACTCGGCCCGCCACTCCCTTTCCGAGGCGCTGTACGTGCTGCGCAAGGAGCTGGGCGACGGCGTGTTCGTGCTGCTGGCGGGCGAGGTGGGGCTGAGCCCCGGGCACGCCTGGACGGACGTGGACGAATTCGAGCGGGCGCTGGACGAGGGGCGCGCGGCAGAGGCCGCGCGGCTGTACCGCGGCCCGTTCATGTACGGATTCCACGTCTCCGACGCGCCGGAGTACGAGCGCTGGGTGGACGGCGAGCGCGACCGGCTGGCGCGGCTGTACGCGCGTGCCGTGCAGGGGCTGGCCGAGGCGGCGGAAGCGGCCGGAGAGCCGGTCGAGGCGGCGGAGTGGTGGCGCCAGCTGGCGGCGCACGATCCGTACAGCTCTCGCGTCGCCCTGCGCCTGGCCCGCGCGCTTCGCGCCGCGGGAGAGGGCGCCGCCGCGCTGCGCCACGTGAACGCGCACGCCGCCTTTTTGCGCGAGGAGCTGGGCGTGGCGCCCGACGCGGAGCTGCTGGAGTTCGCCGCGGCCGTGCGGGCCGAGGCGGTCCCCGCCCCGGTCCCGCCGCCGCCGCTCCCGCGGCACTCCGCCGCGGCGCCCGCTCCGGAGCCGCCGGGAGAAGCCGCTGATCCGGCCGGTCCGGCCGCGGGAGTCCCGGAGCGCGTTCCCCACGCCGGCTCCCCGCCTGGACACGAGGCTTCCGCGGCGCCCGTCCCGGCGCGCTCCAGCGGCGGCACCGGCCCGCCCGGCGCCGCCGCGCCCCCGTCCCCTCCGGCGCGCGGACGCCGGCGGGCGAGGGCGTACCCGTGGGCGGCGCTGCTGCTGGCGGTGGCGCTGCTCCTGGCGCTGCGCCCCCCGGCCGCGGCCCCGCCCCGCTACGATCCGCGGCGGGTGGCGGTGATGTACTTCGAGGACAACTCGCCCGCGGGCGAGCTGGGGTACCTGGCCCGCGGGCTCACCGAGATGCTCATCCACGAGCTGGGGCAGGTGGACGGGCTGGAGGTGGTGTCGCGGAACGGGGTAAAGCCGTACCGCGACGGCCGATTGCCGCTGGACAGCGTGGCGGCGCGGCTGCGCGTGGGGAGCATGGTGGAGGGGAGCGTTCAGCGCGCGGGCGACCGCGTGCAGGTTGCCGTGCACCTGGTGGACGCCAGCACGCTCGCCGAGCTGGAGAGCCGCGTCATCGTCCGTGACATGGGCGACGTGATCGCGCTGCAGGGGGCGCTGGCCCGGGAGGTGAGCCGGTCGCTGCGGCGCCGGCTGGGCCGCGAGGTGCGGCTGCGCGAGGCGGGGGCGGAGACCCGGAGTGCCGATGCGCTGCGGCTGGTGCTGCGTGCCGGGGAGGTGCGCGACGACGCCGCCGACGTGGCCCGCAGCCGCGACCCCGCCGACGCGGCCGGCGCCCGGGTGCTGCTGGCGCGCGCCGACTCGCTGCTGGCCGCGGCCCAGGCGGCGGACCCGCACTGGAGCCGGCCCGCGGTGCTGCGGGGGTGGGTGGCCATCGCCGCCGCGGAGATGCTCGACCAGCCTGCCCGGCCGGACCGGCTGCGCACGGCCGAGGCGCTGGCCAACCGCGTGCTCCAGCGCGACCCCGGCCGCCCCGAGGCGCTGGAGCTGCGGGGGGCGGCCCGCTGGAGCCTTGCCCTGCGGCGCACCGAGCCGGGCGCGGCCGACCGCGACCTGAAGGAGGCGGAGCGCGACCTGCGCGCGGCGGTGGCCGCCGATTCGTCGCGCGCGGAGGCCTGGGCGGTGCTCAGCAGCCTGCTCCTTGCCCGGGGCCGCTTTGCCGAGGCGGGCGTGGCGGCCCGCCACGCGCTGCGGGCCGACGCCTTTCTGGCCGACGCCGACCGTATGCTGCTGGGCCTGTTCTTCGGCGCGCTGCGGGGGGCCGACTACCGGCTGGCCGGCGAGGTGTGCGCGCAGGGGGCGGGGCTCTTTCCCGGGGACTGGCGCTTCGTGGAGTGCCGGCTGACGCTGCTGCGCGCGGATGCGTCCCGCGCGCCCGAAGCGGCGCTGGCCTGGCGGCTGGTGGCGGACCTGGAGCAGCTGGACCCGCCCGCCCGCGCCGCCGCGGACGGGCGTGCCTATGCCCCCATCTACCGCCGCATGGTCGCCGCGGCCGTCTCGGCGCGGGCGGGCGACACCGCGCGGGCACGGCTGGAGGTGCAGCGGGGCCGCACGGGCGCCGCGGCGTCCGGCGACCCCCAGTCGCCGGTGGCGCTGGCGTACGACGAGGCGTACGTCCTGGCGCTGCTGGGCGACCGTGCGGGGGCGCGGGCGCGCATCCGCGAGTACCTGGTGGCGCGCCCGGCCCTGCGCCCGATGGTGCTGCGCGTGCCCCTGCTGCGCGGCCTGGTCAGCGGGGATGCCGCCGCAGGAACTCCCGCAGGGTCAGGATCCGCGCCTGGTCCGGGTGCTCCGGCCCGGTGAACACCACGCCGGTGACGTCCGACACCGAGCGCGACACCTCCGGCCCCTCTTCCTGGGCCGGGACCCACATGCTGTCGGGCAGGTGCATGAAGGCGTAGATCTCCACGCCGCCCGCCGCCGCGGCGTCCGCCGCTTCGCCCCGCGGGCGGTTGTGCCACCACGCCTCGTAAAGCTCCCGGATCTCCCCCAGGGCCTGGCCGCCGTACACCCGTGCGTAGTACGGCATCAGCAGGTGCTCCACGGCCCCCGTGCTCCAGAACACCGCATCCGCCCGCGCCCCGATCCTGGCCGCCTCCGGCGCGCCGTCCGGGACCACGTCCACGCCCCGCACCGGCGCGCGGCCGGGGACCAGCGGCTGGGTAAAGGCGGGGATCACCACGGTCCCCGGCATCGGCGCCGGCTGCCGCAGCCGCCGCGCGACCCGGGCGTAGGGGTTCGCGAGGTCCGGCGGGCGCGTGGCGTCGTAGACGAACCAGGCGGACGCGCCGCGCAGCGAGCTGGACCACTCCGCCATCACCCGCAGCTCCAGGCACGACGGGGCGTATTCCCCCTCCCCGAGGCGATTGTCCTGCGCCAGCGGGAGCTGTGCCGGGGCCGGCGCGGCGGGGTTCGGCACGGCGAGCACGGGCGCCTGGAGGTCCGGGCGGTAGCGGGCGATGAAGGCGGCCAGCGTGGTGCGGGTGGGAGCGCCGCCGCCGGGGACGTACACCACCCCCAGGGTGTCGGCCAGCGTGGTGGCTCCGGGCTCCGCGGGGCGGGCGTAGTGCGTCAGCGCCACCACCTGCACCCCCTCCGTCTTTCCCGCCCACACCCCCATCAGCTGCGCCAGCGCCGGGGCCGCGCTTCCCGCCGCCAGCGCGGCGTAGCCGGGGAGCACGAACTTTTCCACGGCCGCCTCGCTCCAGAACACGGCGTCCGTTCCATCCACCAGCTCCACCGATCCGTGTTCCGTCTGCAGCAGGAGCGACGCCACCCTGCGGGCGGGGTCCTTCGTGAACGCGGGCACGTGCAGCGGCCGGTCGCCGGCCGGCCGGCCCACGCGTAGCTGCCCGGACAGGCCGTACTGGAACGAGAGGGGCTCGTCCACCATCCCCGAGGCCCAGTCGGCGATGCGCCTGAACGTGCCGCAGTCCAGCGCGGGCGCGGGGGTGGACGGGTGGGACGGGTGGGACGGGGAGGGATGGTGCTCGTTCATGACGGCTCGCAAGGAAAGGAGTGCGCGGGGCGCGGCGGACGTCGTGCCCCGCGCAAAGGTGGCGGGCAGCGCATCATACTCCTGTCCACTCGCGCTTCAATGCCGCCGCTGGAGCTCCCCATATCGGCCCTTACCGGCGGCTCCCCGGCGCCCTGGACGAGGCGCGCGCCCCATCCGCGTAAAATAGGCCGACACGTGTGGGGAGGGAGGGCCGACGCCGGACTGTCCTCCCCTCGCTTCGTGCCTTCGTCCCGCGCCCGTCCGTGGATCGCCCGCGCGAGGCGACATCCACGGACCGGCGCGCAGCCGCCCCGGCTCGTCCCTCACCGCACCAGCCCGACACGCTGTCCGGCGCGCGGACGGAGGCGATTCGCGTCATAGCCGCGGCGATGATGCGCCCGCGGTGAGTCCATTGATGCCACGTGCCCAGATTGCCGGCGTGTGATGCGGCGGTCGCCGCGCACCGGGCGCCGTGGGTGCGCCCGTCCCCGGACTCACTCGATGAGGGCTGGCCGATGGCGGGAGACGACGGGTTCGTGATCGCGGGCGTGCCGCGGACGGGACAGGCCACCGTTCCGCGGGAAGACATCCGCACGCGCGTCCTTGCCGGCGCGGCGCCGGTCACCGACATCGGCAGCCCGGACTGCGGCCACGCGAGCTGGGCGGATGGCTCCGCCGGGATCCGGGGGCCTCCTTCTCCCGGCCGTATATCGTCCGGAGAAGTGCCGGGACACGCCCGGCGCCGCTCCATCCGGCCGCCGCCGGGCTTCGGCTCCCATCGGCCGGGATCTCGCGCCCGGGTCCCCGGAAAGGGCCCGGGAACAAGGACCTGCGCTCGGCCCTGGGCTGGGGGTGGGACAGGAACGAACTCCATCTCGACACACACATACGCGGCAGCGCCGCCTTTACGAGGAGAACACCATGAGCACGCAAGGCTTCTTTTTCGACGTGTACAACAACACCGGCCGCACGATCAACGTGCAGATCCCCGGCAACATCGATCTCGTCGGTGCGCAGGGGAATTACACGCTCAATCCCGGTACGTGGGCGAGTGCGCAGGACAGCAACGCGCCTCTTCCCCTGCAGCTCAACGGCGGCGACACGGGCAGCCTGATCGTCCAGCTCCAGCTCCAGGGTACCACCGCCTCGACGACCTTCACCCTGGAGTTCGATGGGACGAAGCTGACGAACTTCCCCGGCATGGCGTTCTACGGCAGCGCGGGTGACATCGCGAACCCGCTGCTGACCGATGCGGCTGCCGGCGGGTACGTCTTTCCCCTCCTGTACATGAACCAGCAGTACAACGGAAATCCGCTGGCGGTGCTGATGCTGGTGGAAACGGTGGGCGCGTCGCCGTACGTCGCCACGCCCTACGGCGTCAGCTGAAAAGCACCGCGCGCGGGACGCGGCGATGGAAACGAGGACGCGGAGGGGCAGCCCCCCTTCGCGTCCCTCGCCCTTTACGTTCGCATCCTCCGCCTGATCCCATGTCTCCGTCACTGCCGGCGCTCGGCCTCAGCGCGCCTGCCGCAGCTGGAGCAGGTAGTCGATGAGCGCGCGGAGGGCGGGGGAGGCCTGCCGCCGCTGGGGATAGTACAGGTAGTAGCCCGCGAACGGCGGGCAGTATTCCTCCAGCACGGCGATGACCTCGCCGCGGTCCAGGTACGGATGCACGCCGTCCGCCATCCCGATGGTCAGCCCCAGCCCCGCGGTGACGAGCCGCATCATCAGGGAGAAGTCGTTGGCGATGGCGCGGGCCGGGACCGCGACGGAGAAGTCGCCGCCGCCGGGCTCGGTGAACTCCCAGCGGTAGGGCGGGGCATCCGGACCCGGCCGCCAGTTGATGCACGCGTTCTCCGCCAGGTCGCGGGGGTGCTCCGGCCGCGGGTGCCGCGCGAAGTACGCCGGCGATCCCACCACCACCAGCCGCTGCGGGCCGGACGCGGGGACGGCGATCATGTCCTGCTCGATGACTTCGCCCAGCCGGATTCCCGCATCGTAGCCTGCCGCCACGATGTCGCTTACGTCCTCGTCGACGATGATGTCGAGCTGGACGTCGGGGTGCGCCTCGAGGAACCCGGCGAGCACGGCCCCCCGCAGGAACCCCTCCGCTCCGCTGCTGATGTTCAGCCGGATCGTCCCCCGGGGCGCATCCGCCAACTCGCCCACCGCCTCGGCGGCGGTCCGCAGCGTGTCCAGCGCCTGGCGTGACGCGGCGTAGAACGTTTCTCCCGCCTCGGTAAGCCGCACGCTGCGCGTGGTCCGCAGCAGGAGCGTGACGCCCAGACGCTGCTCCAGCTGCCGCAGCGTCTTGCTCAGCGCCGTGCCGCTGACCCCCAGCTGCCGTCCGGCGGCGCGAAATCCCCCCGCCTCCACCACCGCGACGAACTCCGGGACGCCGTCCGTCACATCTGCCATTGTCAACCCACAGGCATCAGGGTGCGAACCACTGTCCGATTTATCAGATGCAATCTCTTGCCTAGCTTCATCCTCCGAAAGGGTGGCCGCGGTGGCCGCACGCGGTTCTGATCGACGGACGCATCACGAGAACGAGAGATCATCATGAGCAACAGCATCGAAGGAAAGGTCGTCGTGATCACGGGCGCCAGCAGCGGGATGGGAGAGGCGGCTGCCCGGCACCTTTCCGCGGTCGGCGCCGCCGTGGTGCTGGGCGCGCGCCGGATCGAGCGACTGCGGGCGCTGGTGGAGGAGATCACGGCCGCTGGAGGAAAGGCGCTCGCCGTGGAGACCGACGTCACCGACCGCGGACAGGTACAGCGCCTGGTGGACGCGGCAGTCGAGCGCTACGGCCGGATCGACGTGCTGATCAACAACGCCGGCATCATGCCGCTCTCGCCCCTGGAGCGCCTGAAGGTGGACGAATGGGACCGGATGATCGACGTCAACCTCAAGGGCGTGCTGTACGGCATCGCCGCGGCGCTCCCTCACATGAAGGAGCAGAAGTCGGGGCACATCATCAACCTCTCGTCGGTGGCGGGCCACAAGCTCTTTGGCGGTTCTGCCGTCTACTCGGCGACCAAGTTCGGCGTGCGGGCTCTGTCCGAGGGACTGCGGCAGGAAGTGAAGGCCTACAACATCCGCACGACGATCATCTCGCCCGGAGCGGTCAAGACGGAGCTTCTGGACCACATCAGCGAGACGGACATCCAGAAGGCGAACCAGGACTACGTCGGACAGGTCGGGGTTCCGGCCGACTCTTTTGCGCGGATCGTCGCCTTCGCGGTCAGCCAGCCGGAAGAGCTGGACATCAACGAGATCCTGTTCCGCCCCACGAGCCAGGAACTGTAGGAAAGCGTGTTGAAGTTTCCGGGTTCCTGACGCAAGCGCTTTGGTTTCCTGAGAGCGTGTTTGAGAATCGGACGCTGCGCATCCAGGCAGATCCACCAGCGCTGTCATTCCGAGGCCCGGCCACGCCGTAGCCTGCTTTCACACCAGAGGTTGCAGGGCCGAGGAATCTACTCTCGGATTGCTGGAGGTCAGACGCGGCAGCCCGTACTTACCTTGCGGCTACGACACGGGCGGACAGGGCCAGTGCCGGAGCGGTGCGGCGGGGCACCAGCAGCAGACAGTAGATTTCTCAGTCGGCGCGCAGGATTTCGTGCGAGCCGATGGTGCGGTGTGGCGCCTCCTTCGAAATGACAGACGGGCGCGAGCGCAGGGATTCTTGAACACACTCTGAGAGCGTGCTCAAGAATGCACCTGGAGCTTTGTCTTCCCGAGAGGGTGTTGCTGGACCTCGCCCCGTGATTGGCTTCCTGAGAGGTTGTTGCCAAACCTCCCAGCGCGATTGACTTCCTGAGGGAGGCGCCGCGCCGTAACACGCTTGTACACTGCACCATGGCGCCGACCGAAGGACCTCGCAGGCAGAACGACGGGGCTGGTTCCGCGGCATGGAGCCGGCCCCGCCTCGCCGGAGAGCAGGTCCTTCGGTCGCGCGCAGGCGGTTGTGTGGAATCGGGTCACACGTGGTGCGCTCCCTCAGGAAGTCATCGCTTCTTTGTGAGTTCGGGGGTTTGGCAACACCCTCTCGGGAAGTCACCGCTTCGTTGCGAGCTTGAGGGTTTGGCAACACCCTCGAGGTTCCGGGGGGTGCGCTCCCTAGGAGGGTGTTGCTGAACCTCGTCCGGGACTGACTTCCTGAGGGAGGCGCCGCTCCTTGATCTGCGGGTACGAAAAAGCCATGGCGCCGACTGAAGGACCTCGCTGGCACAACCGGGGGGCTGGTCCCGCGGCATGATGCCGGCCCCGCCTCGCCGGAGAGCAGGTCCTTCGGTCGCGCGCAGGCGGTGGTGTGGAATCGGGTTACGCGTGGTGCGCTCCCTCAGGAAGTCATCGCTTCTTTGTGAGGATGGGGTTTGGCAACACCCTCTCGGGAAGTCACCGTTTCGTTGCGAGCTTAAGGGGCTTGGCAACACCCTCTCCGGAAGTCATCGCTTCGTTGTGAGCTTGAGGGTTGGCAAACACCCTCTCAGGACGTCGACGCGCTTCGATCGACATCTGGTCGTTGAACCCACCCCGGGAGCCATGGCGGGTCATTTGCGGCTTCGTTTCGTCGCTGCAGAGGATCCCGGTATCCAGCCAGGTGGTGAGATCGCATGAAGCGGCGGCGCCCCACGCGGAGAACCATCAGGCGAATGCTGTGGGGTGGATTGGGCGCGGTCCTCCTGTGGATCGCCATCCTGGCGTGGCGGATCGCGGCCTATGGCAGCCGGCACGATCCCGCGCCCGCCGACGTGGCGATCGTGCTGGGGGCGGCGGTCTGGGGCACGGAGCCCTCGCCCGTCTTTGCGGCGCGGATCGACCACGCCATCGCACTGTACGACCAGCGCCGCGTCCGGCGCATCCTGTTCACGGGCGGCGTGGGCACGGGCAAACGCGACTCGGAGGCGCAGGTCGCCCGCCGCTATGCCATCCGCGCCGGCGTTCCGGACCACCGGATCTCGGTGGAAACACGCTCCACCATCACCTACGAGAATCTGCGCGAAGCCCGGGCGCTCCTGGCCCCGGAGGGGGCGCTGCGCGTGCTGATCGTCAGCGACCCGCTCCACATGCGCCGGGCGGTCACCATGGCGCGCGACCTGGGCCTGGATGCGCATCCCGCTCCCACGCCCACCAGCCGGTACCGCACCTGGCGAAGCAAGGCGGGCTTCCTGGGCCGCGAGGTTTACTTCTACGCCCTCTACCTCCTCCAGCGCCCGTTCGCGTGACCGTGAAAGGTCTTCCGCGCCCCGGCGTCGAGAGCGGCGGGCTTTCGCGCAGCAACGGGCTTGTGCGCGGGCGGGTGCGCCCCGCATGTTCCGGAGCGAGGCTGAGCGCGGCTGCGCGCCGCTCGTCAGGCACTCGTCCTCCCCGGGAAAACGTTTCCATGCCCGCGCTGATCATCCCCCGCAATCACGGTCCCGACCTCCGGAAGCCGGCGGCGTGGCCGAGATGGATTCGGGCCGCGGCTGCCGCGCTGGCCATCCTGCTCATCCCCGTTCCCACGCCGGCGGCCGGGCAGGTGATCCGGGGACGGGTGGTCGACGCCGAGTCCGGCGCGGCGATCCCGCTGGCGCGCGTGGTGGTGAGCGGCAGCGGCCAGCGGACCACCCGGATGTTCACCAACGCGGACGGCCGCTTCGCGTTCCCGCTGCGACGCGGCGGTGCGGTGCGCGTGCGGGTTACACGCGCGGGCTACGCGGAGACCCGCACCGGGGCGCTCCGGGTGGGCCCGCGGGATACCGTGGACGTGGACGTGCGGGTTTCCGCCGTCGCGCACCGGCTGGACCCGGTCACGGTGTCGGCTCGCCGCCGCCGTCTGAAGGCGGACGGCCGCTTCTACGAGACGGTGGACAGCGTCAACGCCCGCGCGCACGTGGTGGGGCAGTCGCGCAGCGTGCGCGCCCGCGGGAGCTTTCCCACCCCCGACCTCTGCTACCACCTTTCCGGCAACGCCGACCGCACGCAGTCCATCATCACGCTGACGGTGCAGGCGCGCGGTAAGCGCGAGCTCTGCGCCGGGGCGGGCGGAGGCTTCGTGTACGACGTGACGGTGAGCCGCCTTCCGCCCGGCGTGTATACGGTGCGCGTGCTCCACGCCTTTCAGGGTGACGGCCGGCCGGCCCAGGTGGAGCATACGACCGTCACCGTGCGATGACCGCGGATGACCGCTACGTCCGCAACAGGAGCCAGGCATGAAGAATCTGTTTGAACCCGCCGCGGCGGCGGAGGTAAAGGCGCGGCTGCTGAAGCTGCGGCCGGACAGCGCGCGCCTGTGGGGCACGATGAACGCGGCGCAGGCGGTGGCGCACGGCGCGATCGGGATGGAGGCGGCGGTCGGGGACACACGGCCCAAGCGGATGTTCATCGGGCGGATCATCGGCCCGGTGGTGAAGCGGCTGGCGATCGGAAACGATCAGCCGATCCGCCGGAACACGCCGACGTCGCCGGACCTCGTGGTGGCCGATGAGCGAGAGCTGGAATCCGAGCGCCAGCGCCTGGCCGGGCTGATCGACCGGTTTGCCGCCGCGGGTCCGGCCGGCTGCACCACGCATCCGCACAGCTTCTTTGGCCGGCTTGCCCCGCGGGAGTGGGCGGTGCTGATGTACAAGCACCTGGACCACCACCTGCGGCAGTTCGGGGCATAAGGCACCGAATCGATCCAGGCTGCGCCATACATCGACCCTCATATCAGTTCATGACTTCGGAGAGGCAGTTGGGGAACCCGCGCGCCGCGGCGCTGCCGTATCTGCTGGCACCCGTGCCGGCGCTGGTGGTGGGCGTGCTCATCATGCGGATGTCGGACGTACCGGCCGTCGTGTGGGGACAGAACCTCGCCGCGTGGGCGGTGGGCGCGCTTCTGTGCCTGGGGTTTGCACGGCCCCGGGCCTCGACTTCGCGAGGGACGGGGTTGGCCGTGGTGGCGGTGCTCACGGTGGCGGCACTGGCCGCGACACTGCTGGCCCCCGGGGTAGACGGGGTTCATCGGTGGCTGCCGCTGGGCCCCGTGCGCCTTCATACCGCCGCGGTCCTCCTTCCGCTGCTGCTGGTTGCGCTGCAGGGCCTGTCGCGGGCGCGGGGATGGTGGCTCTCCGCGCTGGTTGCGCTGGGGGTGGCGGCCGTCCTGCTTCTTCAGCCGGATGCCGCACAGGCCACGGCGTTCGCGGCGGCCGCGCTGGTTCTGCTGCTTCCCGGGGCCGGGCGAGACCCGCTGCGGCTGGCCGGCATGCTGGCGTTGCCCGTCTTGGCCGGCCTGTCCTGGCTGCGCAGGGATCCGCTCGCGCCGGTTCCCCACGTGGAGGAGATCGTCGGTCTGGCCGCCGGCCTGGGAGCGGGCTGGGCGGTGGCGGCGGTGGTGTCGCTGCTGGTGCTGCCTCTTCCGTTCCTTCTCGCCGCGCGCGGAGTGGCAAGGCAGGCGAGCCTCGCGCTGGGCGCGTACGTGGCGGTCACGGTGCTTGCCGCGTTCGTCGGGGTATTTCCGGTCCCGGTCATGGGCTATGGCGTCTCCCCGATCCTGGGATACTTCGCGGGCGCCGCCCTCCTGCTGCGCACCGCACCGCGGGGCGAGTGAAGTGCCTCGCGCCGTCCGCAGGTGATTGTACAAGCACCTGGATCACCATCGGCGGCGGATCGGGCTTGGCCACCGACCCGGCCGCCCGCCACCTGAAGCTGGACAACTCCACTCGCTCGGTCGATGAACCTCAATCAGGTGACGCTTCCCGCGCTCGACATGGCGGCTTCGGTGGCGTTCTATCGCGGGATGGGCTTCAGGCAGATCGTCGATGCGCCGCATTACGCGCGCTTCGAATGCCCGGAGGGTGGTGCGACGTTCTCGGTGCACAGGGTCGATGAAGCGCCCGTGAACCCGGGCGTCGTCATCTACTTTGAAAGCGATCGTCTGGACGCGCTCGTCGAGGAGCTTCAGCGCGAGGGCTTTGCGTTCGCCCAGCTGCCGCGCGACGAGCGATGGCTCTGGCGTGAGGCCCGGATCTGCGATCCGACGGGGAACACGATCTGCTTGTACCACGCCGGCGAGAACCGCAGGAACCCGCCCTGGCGCGTCTCCTCGTGAACGGCTTCGTTCGGCGTGCGCCGGCCACACTGCCTCCTCCTGTTCCTGATCCGCAAATGAACTGGCACTCCCGCACGCTGCTGCTGGCCGGACTGGTGGTCACCGTTTCGGGCTTGTGCCCGCAGGTGGGGTCCCTGCGATGGCCCTCTGGCCAACGCCGCCGCATACGATGATGCGCGGCTCGAGGGAGGGGTCTATCGCGGTCCCTCAGAGGGTGTTGCCAAACCTCCCAGCGTGATTGACTTCCTGATGGAGGCGCCACCCCCTAACTCGCTTGCACACTGCACCTTGGCGCCGACTGAAGGACCTCGCCAGCAGAACGACGGGGCTGGTCCCGTGCCCTGATCTAGCCCCTGCGCCACCGAGACGAGGTCCTTCGGTCGCGCGCAGGCGGTTGTGTGGAATCGGGTTACACGTGGTGCGCTCCCTCAGGAAGTCACCGCTTCGTTATGGATTTGAGGTTTAGCAACACCCTCTCAGGAAGTCATCGCTTCTTTGTGAGTTTGGGGGGGCAACACCCTCTCAGGGCCGACGTGGTGACGAACGTCGGCGGGTCTACTGGCGGCGGGGGCTGGAGATCGCGATCCTGACGCACACCGTCGTCCCCGCGCTTCTCCTCATCGCCGTCCCCGCGTTCCGTTGACCCCTCCGTCGATGCCGCCCCACCATCCCGAGCACCCGGAGCCGCGGCTGGATCCCGCGATCGCCGCGTACTACGCGCGGTCGCCCGAGGAGGACCGCCACACGCGCGGACTCAACCAGCTGGAGGCGTACCGCACCCGCCAGCTCATCGAGCGGCACGCACCGCCGGCGCCGGCGACGGTGCTGGACGTGGGGGGCGCCGCGGGGGCGTACGCGTTCTGGCTGGCCGAGCGCGGGTACACGGTGCACCTGCTGGATCCCGTTCCGCGCCTGATCGACGAGGCACGGAGCCGCGCCGCCTCCCTCGGCCGCCCGCTCGCCTCGTGCCAGGTCGGGGATGCGCGCGCGCTTCCGTATCCGGACAGGTGCGCCCAGGTCGTCCTGCTGCTGGGCCCCCTGTATCACCTGATCGATCCGGCGGACCGGGCCCGCGCCCTGGCCGAGGCGGCGCGGGTCCTGGCGCCCGGTGGAATCCTGTTCGCGGCCGCGATTACTCGCTGGGCGTACGCGCTGTACGGCCTGATGCGCGACCTGCTGCCCGATCCCGCGTTCCAGGAAATCGTGGATGCGTCCGTTCGCGACGGCGCGCACCGTCCGCGGCGGGAGGGGTTCTTTACGGACGCGTACTTTCACCGGCCGGAGGAGCTCGATGCCGAGCTGCGGAGCGCGGGGTTCGTCGTCGAGGGCTGCTACGGCCTGGAGGGGCCTTGCGGCATGCTTCCGGACTTCGACGCGCGGTGGAGCGATCCCGTGCGCAGGGCGGGGATGATCCACGTTGCGGAGATGGTGGAGTCCGAGCCATCCTTGCTGGGCATGAGCCCGCACATCCTTGCCGTCGCCCGCCGGGCGTGACGCGATCCGTGTGAACGCATCCGTGCCGCCGCCGCCGAACATGCACCTCGCCTACTTTCGCGCCCCGTGGTGCTCCGTCTGCCATGAGAAGGCTCCCGTAGCGGAGCAGATTGCGTCCGCCCTGGGGATGGACCTGTCGTGGTGGGACATGGAGGAGGATGCCGGGCGCGCCGAGGCGGAGCGCCGGCGCATCAAGACCGTGCCCACCCTCGCGCTCATCCACGGGGACCGCGTTCCGTTCCGGCTCGTCGGCCGCATGATCACGCCCGAGAACGTGCAGCACCTGCTCGCGCGGTTCTCTCCCCCTGCGGACCCTCGTCCGTAGCCGCTGATACCATCGGGGATAGACGAGCGTCCAGGGACGTGCCGCTCACCTGGGCCGGACCTGGCGGATGGTTTTCAAGATCGCGCATCAGGTGGTGCAGGCTCCCTGCTCCTGCGCGCTGCGGAAATCATCCGGCGATCCGCATCCTCCTCAAAAAAATTCTCATGGCCCCCTGCCGCACTTCGATCCCTCTTCCGTTCCCGACACCCCACGCCGGCTCGTGCCTCGTCGACCGGCGCGCCATGCCTCCGCTCACTGGATCGTGCTTCACATCGTGAGGGCAGAGGAAACGGCACGAGAAAATTCAGTTCAGTTGACTCTGTGTGAGTTCCCCACCTGCTGCGCAGACACTTGCTCACGGAACTTGGCCAGCAGTAGCGGCATCCGGCCCGCAGCTGCCGGCTATTCCCTATTCCCTATTCCCTGTCATGTGCGCAGTGACGATATTGGGCGCGTGAAAAAGACCATCCTTCTGTACGGCCTGCTGGGCGGCGTGCTGATCGCCGGCCTCAAGCTCATCGAGTACCGCTTCCTGGTCGTCGAGCACTCCCTCGAGATCTACGGCGGCATCGTCGCGCTGCTCTTTTCCGCGCTCGGCATCTGGCTTGGCCTCAAGCTCACGCGCACGAAGGAGACGGTCATCGTGCGCGAGGTGCCGGTAGAGGTGCGGGTGCCGGTGGAGGTGCGTGTGCCCGTCGAAGTGCCCGTCCGCGTGTCCGAGCCGTTCGTCGCGGACCCGGCGCGCGTGCGGGAACTGGGCATCACCCCGCGCGAGATGGAGATCCTGGAGGCGATCGCCGCGGGGCTCAGCACCAAGGAGATCGCCGCGAAATTGTTCGTCAGCGAGAACACGGTGAAGACGCACTCCAGCCGCCTGTTCGACAAGCTGAACGCCAAGCGCAGGACGCAGGCGGTGCAGATCGCCAAGGAGGCGGGTCTCATCGCCTGAACGGGTGATTTCAACGATTCCACGCCAGAATCATCCGTTCGGGTGACGCGGATCCGGGTCGCCGCGGCTACCGTCAGGGCACGGCGAACGGACGCCGCCTGTCCCCCCTCTGCATTTCAGGAGCAACGATCGATGAAGCGAACCGTCTGGACCTTCGGGCTGATCTCGGGCTGCATCCTGTCGGTGATGATGCTGCTGACGATCCCGTTCATGGATCGCATCGGCTTCGACCGCGGGATGGTCATCGGCTACACCACGATGGTCCTGGCCTTTCTGCTGGTCTACTTTGGCGTGCGCTCCTACCGCGACAACGTGGCGGGCGGCACGGTGGGCTTTGGCCGGGCGTTCACCGTGGGATCGCTCATCGTCCTCATCGCCTCCGCCTGCTACGTGGCCACCTGGCAGGTCATCTACCACAGGATCGCGCCCGACTTCCTGGCGAACATGCAGGCGCACATGGTGGAAAAGACGCGGGCAAGCGGCGCGAGCCCCGAGGCGGTCCAGCAGAAGATCGCCGAGATGCAGGCGTTCGCCGAGATGTACCAGAACCCTTTCATCAACGCCGCCATCACCTTCCTTGAGCCGCTGCCCGTGGGGCTGGTCTTCGCGCTGGTCACCGCCGGCGTCCTGAGCCGCGCGTGCCGCGGCGAGGCGACCGAGTCCAGCGGCGTGGTCGCGGCCGGGGCCGTGGCGAGCGGAAGCCTGGTCCGCTGAGCGTCAGAGTGTGTTTAAAGAATCCCTGCGCTCGCGCCCGTATGTCATTTCGAAGGAGGCGCCACACCGCACCATCGGCTCGCCCGAAATCCTGCGCGCCGACTGAGAAATCTACTGTCTGCTGCTGGTGCCCCGCCGCACCGCTCCGGCACTGACCCTGTCCGTCCGTGTCGTAGCCGCGAGTTCAGCACGGGCTACCGCGTCTGCCCTCCAGCAATCCGACAGGGGATTCCTCGGCCCTGCAACCTCTGGTGTGAAAGCAGGTTGCGGCGTGGCCGGGCCTCGGAATGACAGCGCTCGTAGATCTGCCTGGATGCGCAGCGTCGGAATCTTGAGCACGCTCTCAGGCGTCCACCTCACGAATCATCCATCGCAAACGGGAGAGAGAAGCCATGCAGCTCGGCGCGTTTTCCATCAGCCTTGCCGTCAAGGACCTCGCGGCGTCGCGGGCCTTCTACGAGAAGTTCGGGTTCACCGTCTTTGGCGGCGACGCGTCGCAGAACTGGCTGATCCTGAAGAACGGCGACCACGTGATCGGCCTGTTCCAGGGAATGTTCGACAGGAACATGCTGACCTTCAACCCCGGCTGGGACCAGAACGCGAAGCCCGTCGAAGGCTTTACCGACGTCCGCGAGCTGCAGCGCCGGCTCAGGGAGCAAGGTGTCGAGCTTGCGCCCGAGGCCGACGAAACCACGACGGGGCCCGCGTACTTCATGGCCGTGGACCCCGACGGAAACCCCATCCTGTTCGATCAGCACGTCTAATTCGTCACTCCTGGCACAGGACCATGCGCAGCGTCGCGCGTGCATGCCTGTTCCGCGTGGCGGCGTCCTCCCATCCCCTTTGTGCCTGACCCTCTCCTATGGAGCTCTCATGAAAATTCGTTCCATCCTTCTCCCAGTGATGTCGCTGTTCGCGCTGACTTCCGCCGCAGGACGGACGCATTCCAATGATCCGCATCGAGTCCCTGCAATACATACTACTCCACCGCAACTTTCCGAAAATCGTTCATGGTCAGCCAATGCGATACTGCAGCAGGCGATCGACACTGCGACCCGGATTGTCGTGGATACCACGTTCGTCGCCGTGCTACACGAGATGGAAGAGGCCGGCGAATATTCATGGCGCGCTGGGCGGGTTTCTGATTCGCTGCTGTACCGCTATCCACCAGATGCACGGGCGAAGCCGGTGAGCTGGTTATTAGCACGCCTGGTGTTGTATGGTCAATTCGACACGGCTCGGATCTCACTGAGAACCACAATCGAGATCAACGGCAAACCTTCTCCTTCTACGCGCGCGGCTACCTACCCTTGCAGCTACCGGCAGAGTGCGTGTCCAGCAACGAGAGGCACGACATTGAGACGCGACATAGTGGCGGAGTCGAGTCTCGTTCCACTCACAAACACACTCCTGCACGAGCGCATGCACGCATTTGGGCATGTCCATTGGAAAGGAAACAGGCCAACCGGCCTGTGTGAGGCCCCCTATGTCATGGGTGATCTCGCAGAGTTGATCCTGTTTTATCGGCAGGATGGCCGTGCCACGCGACCGCGGCAAACCCCCTGCCCGGCTCTTCAGCGCCGCCTCCGTAGCCGAGGCATTACGGGACTCGCGCCTTCCGGAGTTTTTTCCATTCAGCAACCGGACTCCGCGCACTGGGTTCTTGTGGACTACTACCGAGAACCATCGGAGAATGGAGTACGAGCTGCGTCATATGTGGATACCTCTCGGGTCACCCGGCTCCCATCGGGCGCGTACCACACATGGGTGCATCAGGTGTGGCGGAATGATCAACGCACAGCGGGGCGCAGATACCGCTCAATCTTGGAGGAGCGGGATGTAGAGTGTGGGCCCCGGCCGAGATTTCGTCGACTGGTGACGACGTACTCGCGCGGCGGGAGGGTAGTTGCTACGAGCCGGCCGCGGCAGCCAGAATTCATTGCGCCGAACGCATCCGAGGAACTGATTGCCGTGAGTCTGTGTGAAGTCTTGGCACGCGTGCCGCAAAAAGCGGAGTAGCTTACCGCTTCTCCGTTCAGGGTGCAGAGGTGACTGGGTCAGGGGCGAGTTCAACTTAGCTGCATGCGGACACGCACCCGGGCACCGGACAATGGATGCCGCCGGGGCCGTCACCGTTACCAGGACGTGTCGATTTCGGCGCGTCCCGTTCGACGCAGGGGTGGAGCGGGCATTCACGCGGCCAAGGAGATCGCGGGCCCGCTCCCGAACCACCAACCGGATGGAGAGACGGATGCGCTTCATGAACTTCGTCAGCTGCCCCGAGAACCTGGGCGCCCCGCCCCAGTCGTTCATCGACGCCATGAACCGCGCGGCCGAGGACGCCGCCCGCGCCGGGACCCTGCTGGACACGGGCGGCCTGGCCCCCGTCGCCAGGAGCACGCGTGTCCGGGTTTCCGGCGGAAAGCTGGCGGTGATCGACGGGCCGTATGCGGAGGGCAAGGAGGTCGTGGGCGGGTACGGCGTGGTGGAGGCCGCGTCGCGGGAAGAGGCGGTGGAGGGGGCGGTGTGGCTGATGAACATGCACCTGCAGCACTGGCCCGGCTGGGAAGGCGAGGTCGAGGTTCGCCAGATCCTGGATCCCCAGGACTCCGCTCCGCCCGCGCAGCCGTAGCCCAGCGCAGGACGCGCATCTTCCGTCGGCGAAGCCGGGCTCAGCGAAAGTGCTGACCCGGCGTCAGCCCTGGTACGTGAAGACGGGTAACATGGAAAACGTGAATCTTGCATACGTACGGAGATCCGCATGACCGGCCTGAATGATGTCCGCCCGCGTTGCGCAGAGGCGAACGCTGCAGGGATCAGCGGAATACAGCGGGGGCTCCAGGGGATGGATGAAGGAACCGGCGAAGATGCCGAGGATGCTTTTGCGTCCCTTGAACGTGAGTTCGGGATTTCGGAGCGGGTGTAGTGTTCCGCGTCAGAGTTGAATCCAGGCCAAGACCAATCATCGCCTGACGCCACTCCTCCGCGGCACACGCGATGCGCATCGTTTCGCGTCCGTGGAGGGTGGCGCGGCGCGACGGGAACGATGAGCGGGGTGGGGAAGGGATGCCGACGAAAAACGCGAAGGGCGCGGTGCCGCCGGAGGGATTCCGCTACCAGGCGGACGTCCTGCCGGCGGAGGAGGAGCGGGAGCTGGTGGAGCGCATCCCCGGGCTTCCGCTCAAGGAGTTCGAGTTCCACGGCTACGTGGGCAAGCGCCGCACGGTCTCGTACGGGTGGCACTACGACTTCGGCGAGCGCCGGCTGCAGGAGGCGGAGGAGATTCCCGGCTTCCTGCTGCCGGTGCGGGACCGCGCCGCCGCGTTCGCGGGGGTGGCGCCCGCGGACCTGCCGCACGTGCTGGTCACCGAGTACGGCCCCGGCGCCGCGATCGGCTGGCACAAGGACAAGGGCGTCTTTGGCGACGTCATCGGCATCTCGCTGCTCTCCCCGTGCGCCTTCCGGCTCCGGCGCAAGGACGGCACCAAGTGGGAGCGCTACTCGCTCACCGCGGAGCCCCGGTCCGCGTACCTGCTGCGCGGCCCCTCGCGCACGGAGTGGGAGCACAGCATTCCCGGCGTTGAATCTCTGCGCTACTCCATTACGTTCCGAACCCTGAAGGCGGGCCGCTGAGGGGAAAGGCGGGGGGGGGTACAGAGGGACAGAGAAAAGCCGGAGGAACAGAGGATGATCGGTCGTACTCTGTTCCTCTGGCTGTTTCTCTGCCCCTCTGTACTTTCCTTGTTGTTTTCCGGCGCGAAGATCTGAAGGACCAGCATCCCGACTACCGCCGCTGGCTCTACTGAATCCACCGCTCGATTTTGCTAGGCCGACGGCTGATCGGCATCGTTCTCCCCCCACCGCTTGTCCTTCGATGCACCGGACCTGCCGCTTCGTGCTCCACCTGTCGCTCGGGATCGCCGCGGCGGGGTGCGTGTCGTCCAGGGGCGACGCGGACGCCGCCACCCGGACGAAGGTGATCGAGGGCGTGCTGGCGCGGGTGCAGGCGTCGTACGTCTTTCCGGGAAAGGCCGCCGAGATGAGCCGCGCCGTGCGTGCGCGGCTCGCGCGGGGCGAGTACGACGGGCTCGCGCTGGACGAGGCGCTGGCGGATTCGCTCACCGCGCACCTGCGGGCGGTGAGCCGCGACAAGCACCTGCGGGTGGTCTTTCTCTCCGAGCCGGTACAGGAGGCGGCGCCCCAGGCCGAGCCCTCGGAAGAGGTGCTCCGGCGGATGCAGGAGGAACTGGGGGAGATCCGGTTCGGGATCGAGAACGTCGAGGTCCTGGACGGAAACGTGGGCCTGCTGGACCTGCGCGGCTTCGTCCCCGCGGACGTGCCGGGGGCGAAAGAGGCGGTGGCGGCGGCGATGGACTCGCTGTCGCGCACGGACGCCCTGATCATCGACCTGCGCCGCAACCAGGGCGGCGATCCGGGGATGGTGCAGCTTCTGGCGAGCTACCTGTTCGGCCCCCGGCCGGTCCAGCTGAGCTCCATCTACTGGCGGCGCGGAGACAGAACCGAGGAGTTCTGGACGTTCCGCGGCGTGCGGGGGGCGCGGTACGGCCCGGACCGGCCCGTGTACGTGCTTACGAGCAGCCGCACGTTCTCCGCGGCCGAGGCGTTCGCGTACGACCTGAAGCACCTGGACCGCGCCACCATCGTCGGGGAGACGACGGCGGGCGGCGCGCACCCGGGTGACCTGGAGTATGTCTCGAACTTTTTCGCGGTGCAGGTGCCCAGGGGGCGCGCCATCAACCCGGTCACCGGAACCAACTGGGAAGGCACGGGGGTGGTGCCCCACGTCGCGGCCGGTCCGGAGGCGGCGCTCCAGACCGCGCACGTGGCCGCGCTGCGGTCGGTCTTGGCGGCGACGCGGGGCAGGGAACGGCGTGCCGGGCTGGAGCGCCTGATCCAGCAGGCCGGCGCGGAGCAGCGGGGCCGATGAGGCCGCGCCCCGTCTGGCCAACGGTGTCAGTCTGAGAGGGTGTTGCCAAACCGCTCAGCGTGATTGATTTCCTGAGAGGGTGTTCAAGAATCCCTGCGCTCGCGCCGGTCTGTCATTTCGAAGGAGGCGCCACACCGCACCATCGGCTCGCACGAAATCCGGCGCGCCGACTGAGAAATCTACTGTCTGCTGCTGGTGCCCCGCCGCACCGCTCCGGCAC